>NZ_OZ244205.1:0-674166 GCF_965216895.1 Nisaea sp. | reverse complement strand
GATGATGACGTTCTTCCGGTTGAGGAAAATCCCGAACATGCCGAGCGTAAAGAGCACGGCAGCGACGGTCAGGTAATGGGCGAGACCGATTTCCAGCATGATCAGGCTCCTCCCCCGCGCGGCACTTCGACGACTTCGACGGTCTCTTCCGTGCTCCGGGCAAGCTGCGTGGAAATCCGCTGGCGCTTCACGCCCGGCCGGCTCCGCAGCGTGAGCACGATGGCGCCGATCATGGCGATCAGCAGGATCAGTCCCGCCGCCTGGAAGAGATAGACGTAGCGGGTGTAGAGCAGCGCCCCGAGCGCGTGGGTGTTCGTCACTGCCGCGGCATCGGGTGCCGGAGCCGTGGTGATCAGGTCCGGTGCGATGACCCAGCTCGTGACCACGAAGAACAGCTCGACGAAGATCACGACACCGATCAGCATTCCGATCGGCAGATACTTCATGAAGCCCTGCCTGAGTTCGACGAAGTTGATGTCGAGCATCATGACGACGAACAGGAAGAGCACCGCGACCGCGCCGACATAGACGACGACGAGGATCATGGCGATAAACTCGGCGCCGAGCAGGACGAACAGCCCGGCGGCGTTGAAGAAGGCCAGGATCAGGAACAGCACCGAATGCACCGGGTTCCGGGACGAGACCACCATGACGCCGGAGGCGATGGTGATCGCGGCAAAGACATAGAATACGAGTGCCTGGATCATAGGCGCCCTCCTCCCGCCGCCGACACGGCGGGCGATTTCTGAATCAACTCAGCCATTTCGCCGGCTTTCTTCATGTTCCCCTCGCCCCCGAGCGCCATCAACGATACGGCGCTTCGACGGTCAGATTATGCGCGATCTCGCGCTCCCAGCGGTCCCCGTTCGCGAGCAGCTTGTCCTTGTTGTAGAACAGCTCTTCGCGGGTTTCCGTGGCAAATTCGAAGTTCGGACCCTCGACGATGGCATCGACCGGGCAAGCCTCCTGGCAGAAGCCGCAATAGATGCATTTCGTCATGTCAATGTCGTAGCGCGTGGTCCGGCGGCTGCCGTCCTCGCGCGGTTCGGCCTCGATGGTGATCGCCTGTGCCGGGCAGATCGCCTCGCAGAGTTTGCAGGCGATGCAGCGTTCCTCGCCGTTCGGATAGCGGCGCAGCGCGTGTTCGCCCCGGAAACGGCTGCTGATCGGCCCTTTCTCGTACGGGTAGTTGATCGTCACCTTCGGCTTGAAGAAGTATTTCAGCGTCAGGAACATCCCGGACAGCAGCTCGGTCAGCAGAAGCCCGCGCGCACTCTGTTGCAGCATGCTCATGGCTCAGCCTCTCTCCGTCGTGCGGTTTTGTTTGGCATTCGGCGTCGTCATCGTGTCCATCCTCATCCCAGCACCGGATCCGGCACCCAGCCAAAGGCCACGAGCACGCCCGCGGTGATCACCACCCAGAGCAGCGAGAACGGCAGGAAGACCTTCCATCCAAGACGCATCAGCTGGTCGTAGCGATAGCGCGGGAAGGTCGCCCGGACCCAGAGGAAGAAGAACAGGACGAAGCAGATCTTACCGATCAGCCAGATCGGCCCCGGGATCCAGTTGAACGGCGCGACGTCGAAAATCGGGAGCCAGCCGCCGAGGAACAGGATCGCGGTGATTCCGCTCATCAGGATCATGTTCGCGTATTCGCCGAGGAAGAACAGGGCGAAGGTCATCGAGGAATACTCGACGAAATAACCCGCCACCAGTTCCGACTCGCCTTCCGGCAGGTCGAACGGCGCGCGGTTGGTTTCCGCCAGCGCCGAAACGAAGAAGATCACGAACATCGGCAGCAGCGGGATGGCGAACCAGACCGTGCGCTGTGCCTCGACGATCGCCGACAGGTTCAGCGAGCCGACGCAGAGCAGCACCGTGATCATCACGAATCCGATGGATACCTCGTAGGAGACCATCTGCGCCGCAGAGCGGAGCGCACCGAGAAAGGCGTATTTCGAGTTCGAGGCCCAGCCGGCCATGATCACGCCATAGACGCCGAGCGAGGAAATCGCGAAGAGATACAGGACGCCGACATTGATGTCGGCCAGCACCATGCCCTCGTCGAACGGGATCACCGCCCAGGCGATCATCGCCAGGATGAAGGTCAGCATAGGCGCCATGGCGAACATGAGCTTGCTCGCGCCGGCCGGCAGGATCGTTTCCTTGGCGAAAAGCTTCACACCGTCGGCGAGCGGCTGCAGGAGACCGAACGGGCCGACAACGTTCGGACCCTTCCGCATCTGCATGGCGCCGATCACCTTGCGCTCGAAATAGGTCAGGTACGCGACCGCCACCAGCAGAGGCACCACGATGGCGAGGATCTGCGCCAGGATGATCGCGGTCGGGATCACGTAGGTGTCGAGGATCAGATTCATATCCATCGGACTCTTACCCCTCGGTCCCGGTCCGGCCCTGCTTCGGCAGGACGAACACCTCGGTACATTCGGCCATGGTCTTGGAGGCCCGGCTGATCGGATCGGTCATGTAGAAATTCTCGACCGTGGTGCCGAATCCGGTCTCGCTCATCGCGCCCTCGGCTCCGAACGGGCCCCATTCGGCAATCGGCGCGACGTCAATCACGGTGAAGATCTCGTTCTCGCCGCGCAACTTGGCGCGGAGCTGCTCCAGGCTGTCATAGGGCAGCGCCTGGCCGAGATGGGCCGAGAGGGCGCGCAGGATCGCCCAGTCCTCGCGAGCCTCGCCCGGCGGAAAACTGGCGCGCAGGCCCATCTGAACCCGGCCCTCGGTGTTCACGTAGAGGGCGTCCTTCTCGGTATAGGCCGCGCCGGGCAGGATCACGTCGGCACGGTGCGCGCCGCGGTCGCCATGGTGGCCCTGGTAAATCACGAAGGCTTCGCCAAGCCGCCGGGTATCGATCTCGTCCGCGCCGAGCAGGTAGACCGCCTTGATCGCGCCCTTGGACGCGCCCTCAAGGATACCGGCGACGTCCGCACCGCCCTCGCCCGGCAGGAAGCCGAGATCGAGACCGCCGACGCGGGCCGCCGCGGTGTGCAGCACGTTGAAGCCGTTCCAGGCCGCGATCTCGTTGCCGTCCGCGTCCTTCGAGGCGGCGACAAGCATGCCGGTGCTCTCCGCAATCGAGCGTGCGGCCGCGAGCACGGCCGCGCCGTCCTCGCGGGCGAGCGCGCCCATGCCGAGAATGATCATCGGCCGCTTGGCGTTCTTCAGCACGGAGGCAAAGGCGTTATTGCCTTCGGCGACTTCGCTCAGGGTCTGCGGGCCAGCACCAAGATGCTCGTACTCATAGGTCAGATCGACCGGTGCGCCGATCAGGCCGACCTTGAGGCCGCCGGCAAGCCAGCGCTTGCGGATCCGCGCGTTCAGCACGGCGGCGTCCCAGCGCGGGTTGGCACCGACGATCAGGATCGCGTCCGCGTCCTCGATCCCGGCGATGGTCGAATTGAAGAGATATCCGGCACGCGTGGTCGCATCGAGCTTCGCACCGTCCTGGCGGCAGTCGAGGTTCGGCGACCCGAGCGCGGTCATCAGCCCCTTCAGGGCATACATGGATTCGACATCGACCGTGTCACCGGCGACAGCGGCGATCTCGGCCCCCTTGAGGCCCTTCAGCTTCGCCGCGATGGCCCCGAAAGCCTCGTCCCAGGACACCGGCGCCAGCTTGCCGTTCTTGCGCAGGTATGGGCGGTCGAGACGCTGGCGCTTGAGGCCGTCGCAAGCATAGCGCGTCTTGTCGGAGATCCATTCCTCGTTCACGTCCTCGTGCAGGCGCGGCAGCACCCGCATCACTTCCGAACCACGCGCATCAACGCGGATGTTGGAGCCGACTGCATCCATCACATCGATGCTTTCGGTCTTGCGCAGCTCCCACGGGCGCGCCACGAAGGCATAGGGCTTCGAGGTCAGCGCGCCGACCGGGCAGAGATCGATGACGTTGGCCGACATCTCGCTGTCGATGGCCTTCTCGAGATAGGTCGTGATCTCGGCGTTTTCGCCGCGGCCAAGCAGCCCCATATCGGTGACACCGGCAACTTCGGTCGAGAAGCGGACGCAGCGGGTGCAGTGGATGCAGCGGGTCATGATGGTCTTGACCAGCGGCCCCATATACTTGTCTTCGACGGCGCGCTTGTTCTCGTCGTAGCGGCTCGAATGGTGACCGAAGGCCATTGCCTGGTCCTGCAGGTCGCACTCGCCGCCCTGGTCGCAGATCGGACAGTCGAGCGGGTGATTGATGAGGAGGAACTCCATCACCCCTTCCCGCGCCTTCTTCACCATCTCGCTATCGGTGCGGATCACCATGCCGTCGCCGGCGGGCATCGCGCAGGAGGCGACCGGCTTCGGTGAGCGTTCCATCTCGACCAGGCACATCCGGCAGTTGCCGGCGATCGAAAGGCGCTCGTGATAACAGAAGCGCGGCACTTCGGCGCCGGCTTCCTCGCAGGCCTGCAGCACGGACGCGCCGGCGGGTACTTCGACCTCGACCCCGTTGACGGTCAATTTAGGCATTGCGCTCTCCCCCGAGGCACTTCGTCGTCACGCGCATCATTCCGCGGCCTCCATGACCGGCTGCCCTGCCTTCCGGGCCGCGATCCGGCGCTCGACCTCGGGCCGAAAATGCCGGAGCAGCCCCTGGATCGGCCAGGCGGCCGCATCGCCGAGGGCGCAGATCGTATGGCCTTCAACCTGCTTCGTTACTTCGTAGAGGGCATCGATCTCCTCGACCTCTGCCTCGCCGCGCACAAGACGGTCCATGACCCGGTACATCCAGCCGGTGCCCTCACGACACGGCGTGCACTGGCCGCAACTCTCATGCTTGTAGAAATAGGACAGCCGCGCGATCGCCCTCACCACGTCGGTCTGCTTGTTCATGACAATGACCGCCGCGGTGCCGAGACCGGAACCGACGCCGCGCAGGGTGTCGAAATCCATGATCACGTCGTCGCAGACCGATTTCGGCATCATCGGCACCGAGGAGCCGCCCGGGATCACGGCGAGGAGATTGTCCCAGCCGCCGATGACGCCGCCGCAATGCTTCTCGAGGAGTTCCTTGAGCGGAATGCCCATCTCCTCCTCGACATTGCAGGGATTCTCGACATGGCCGGAGATGCAGAACAGCTTGGTGCCGGAATTCTTCGGCGTGCCGAGATCGGCGAACCAGTTCGCGCCGCGGCGCAGGATTTCCGGTACAACGGCAATGCTCTCGACATTGTTCACCGTGGTCGGACAGCCATAGAGCCCGACGCCCGCCGGGAACGGCGGTTTCAGGCGCGGCTGGCCCTTCTTGCCCTCGAGGCTCTCGAGCAGCGCGGTTTCCTCGCCGCAGATATAGGCCCCGGCGCCCCGATGCAGGATGACGTCGAAATCGTAGCCGGTGCCGCAGGCATTCTTGCCGATCAGCCCGGCCTCATAGGCCTGGTCGATCGCCGCCTGCAGGCGCACCGCCTCGTTGTAGAACTCGCCGCGGATATAGATGAAGGCCGCTGTCGCCCGCATCGCATAACCGCCGATCAGGCAGCCCTCGATCAGCTTGTGCGGATCGTTGCGGATAATCTCGCGGTCCTTGCACGTGCCCGGCTCGGATTCGTCCGCATTCACCACCAGATAATGCGGCTTGTCCTTGACCTCCTTCGGCATGAAGGACCACTTCACGCCGGTCGGGAAGCCAGCGCCGCCACGGCCGCGCAGACCGGAGGACTTGACGTCCTCGACGATGTCGTCCGGGCTCCGGCTCAGGATCTGCTTCGTGGTACTCCAGTCGCCGCGCTTGCGGGCGCCTTCCAGCCCCCAGTCGTGCCAGCCGTAGAGGTTCGTGAAGATGCGGTCCTCGTCCCTCAACATCACTTCTCTCCCGTTTCGCCGGCGCTGACCTTAGGATCGTAGGTCCGGGCCGCCCCGTTATCCTTGTAGGACAGCAGCGTCTGCGCGCCGGCTTCCGGCTCCGAGACATTCCGTCCGGAAAGCGATCCCGGCGCCGGAACCTCACCCTTCTTCAGAGCGTCCAGCAGCTTGGCCGTGCTTTCGTAATCGGCGTCTTCGTAGAAATCGTCGTTCACCTGCAGGATCGGCGCGTTGGCGCAGGCGCCAAGGCATTCGACCTCAAGCAACGTGAACATGCCGTCGTCGGACGTCTGGTGATTCTCGAGACCGAGCTTATCCTTGATGCACTTCATCACCTGGTCGGATCCGCGCAGCCAGCACGGCGTCGTCGTGCAGGCCTGCAGGAAGTATTTCCCGACCGGTTTGAGATTGAACATCGTGTAGAAGGTCGCGACCTCGAGCACGCGCATCTTCGGCATCTTCAGCTTCTCGGAGATGACGTCGATGGCCGCGAGCGGGATCCAGTTGTCGTGCTGACGCTGCGCCAGATCGAGCAGCGGCATGACCGCGCTGGCCTGCCGGCCTTCCGGATATTTGGAGATGATGGCCTCCGCCTTCGCCTCGTTCTCGGGCGTGAAGGCGAAGCTCTCCGGTTGATTCTCGGCGATGTCGATACCGCTCACCGGTCAATCTCCCCGAACACGATGTCAAGCGAGCCGATGATGGCGACGGTGTCGGCCAGCATGTGCCCCTTGGACAGAAAATCCATGGCCGCCAGGAAGGAAAATCCGGGTGCCCTGATCTTGCAGCGATAAGGTTTGTTGGTGCCGTCGGACACCAGGAAGACGGCGAACTCGCCTTTCGGCGCCTCGACCGCGGTGTAGGTCTCGCCCGCCGGGACGTGATAGCCCTCGGTATAGAGCTTGAAGTGATGGATCAGCGCTTCCATCGAGTGCTTCATTTCGCCGCGGCTCGGCGGCGCAACCTTGCGGTCCTCGGTCTTGACCGGCCCTTCCGGCATATTTTCAGCGGCTTGCCGGATAATCTTGAGACTTTCCCTGATCTCCTTAATGCGCACCAGATAGCGTGCATAGCAGTCGCCGGTCTTGCCGATCGGAATGTTGAAATCCATCTCGTCATAGGCGTCGTAAGGCTGCGACTTGCGCAGGTCCCAAGCGAGACCGGAGGCGCGGATGCAGGGGCCGCTGAAGCCGATCGCCTGAGCATCCTCTGCCGAAACGACACCGATATCGACGGTACGCTGCTTGAAGATACGGTTTTCCGTCAGCAGGCTCTCGATATCGTCCATCAGCGCCGGAAAGGTTTCTGTCCAGGCCAGGATATCGTCCAGGATCCCTGGCGGCAGATCCATCGCAACGCCGCCGGGGCGGAAATAGGCCGCGTGCAGGCGTGCGCCGCAGGCCCGCTCATAGAACTCCATGAGCTTTTCGCGCTCCTCGAAGCCCCAGAGCAGCGGCGTCATCGCGCCGACATCGATGGCAAAGGTGGTGATGTTCAGCAGATGGTTCAGGATCCGCGAGATCTCGGCATAGAGCACGCGGATATACTGCGCGCGTTTGGGCACCTCGATTCCGAGCATTTTCTCGACCGCGAGCGCATAGGCATGCTCCTGCGACATCGGCGCGACATAGTCGAGACGATCGAAATACGGCACCGCCTGCAGGTAGGTCTTGTACTCGATCAGCTTCTCGGTGCCGCGATGCAACAGGCCGATATGCGGATCGGCCCGCTCAACGATCTCACCGTCCATCTCCAGCACCAGGCGCAGCACGCCGTGGGCGGCCGGATGCTGCGGACCGAAATTCAGCGTAAGCGGCTTGATCTGCGCTTCAGCCATCAGGAGGCTCCCTCTTCGGCCTGATCCGGGGCCTTTTCATCGCCTGGAAGTAGAGAACGCGCGCCTTCCCACGGGCTCAGGAAGTCGAAGCTGCGGAAGTCCTGGACGAGCTTCACCGGCTCGTAGACCACGCGCTTCTGTTCGTCGTCGTAGCGGACCTCGACATGACCAGTCAGCGGGAAATCCTTGCGCAGCGGATGGCCCTCGAAGCCGTAGTCGGTCAGCAGACGCCGCAGGTCCGGATGGTCGGAAAAGAACACGCCGTACATGTCCCAGGTTTCCCGCTCGAACCAGTTGGCAGAGGGGAATACCGCGGTAGCGGACGGTACCGGCGTCTGCTCGTCGGTTGCGACCTTGACCCGGATCCGGTTGTTCTGCTGCACGCTGAGCAGGTTGTAGACGACGTCGAATCGCAGCTCTCTCTCGGGATAGTCAGTGCCGCAGATATCGACCAGACAGCGGAACTGGCACTGCGAGTCGTCGCGAAGGAAGGTCAAGACCTTGCAGATATGCTGGGGACGGGTCCGAAGCACCAGTTCGTCCAGCACGAATCCGACCTCGACCAGTTCGGTCGAGAGCTGGTTTCTCAGATATTCCGCCAGCTCTTTCTGCGTTTCTGTTGGTGATGCCATGCTGTCGTCTGCCTCTGCCTGGCGTTAATTCGCGCCCGAGTTATCGGGCGATGGTCGAAGTGCGCTTGATCTTCTTCTGCAGCTGGAGAAGCCCGTAGAGAAGCGCTTCGGCCGTCGGCGGGCACCCCGGGACGTAGACGTCGACCGGAACGATCCGGTCGCAGCCGCGGACCACGGAATAGGAATAATGATAGTAGCCGCCGCCATTGGCACAGGAGCCCATGGAGAGCACCCAGCGCGGCTCGGCCATCTGGTCATAGACCTTGCGCAGAGCCGGCGCCATCTTGTTGGTCAGCGTGCCGGCGACGATCATCACGTCCGACTGACGCGGGCTCGGCCGGAACACCATGCCGAAACGGTCGAGGTCGTAGCGGCTTGCCGCGCTGTGCATCATCTCGACGGCGCAACAGGCAAGACCGAAGGTCATCGGCCAGAGAGACCCACTGCGGGCCCAGTTGAAGAGCTTGTCCGCCTGGGCGACCACAAAGCCCTTCTCGTTCAACTCGTCGCCGACGGCCTTCAGGATCGCGTCCTGGTCGGCGCCGGGCGGAATCGGGCGAAGATCCTGCGAAGTCTGCATGGTGGCTCTTACTCCCATTCCAGGGCGCCTTTGCGCCACTCATAGACGAAGCCGACGGTCAGCACGCCGAGGAAGACGATCATCGACCAGAAGCCGAACAACCCGATTCCGCCGAGCGAGATCGCCCAGGGAAACAGGAAAGCGACCTCAAGGTCGAATATGATGAAGAGGATGGCAACGAGATAGAAGCGGACGTCGAACTGGCCGCGGGAATCGTTAAAGGCCTCGAAACCGCACTCGTAGGCCGATACCTTCTCGGAATCAGGCCGCTGCTTCACAACCAGCAGCGAGCCGATCACCATCGCGAGGCACAGGCCGATCGCGACCACGAGAAATATCAGGATAGGCAAATATTCCCGGAGAATATCGCTCATATCGTCAGCTCTCTCTCATTACCGGCGTTTCTGGGGACTCCGACGGGAGCGCCCGACACCTTGTCAACGGCCGCACTATAGTTCCATCGGGCGGCCAAGAAAAGCCCGTGTCGCGTCTAGATTTCTGAAAGAAGCCTTTAAATTCCGGCGCTTGCAACGCGTTTTTCGGCGCCGGTCGAAGACCGCGCCGCGATGTCGCAGAAACATGGAACGAAATGAGGTAAGTGGCGGGAGTGACGGGACTCGAACCCGCGGCCTCCGGCGTGACAGGCCGGCGCTCTAACCAACTGAGCTACACCCCCATATCCGGGTCGCGGAGCCGTTTGTTTGGCGGCGCCCCCGACGAGGAGGCGCTTATGTACTTTGGGCCCTATGGAGTGTCAAGCGCGATGGGTCGGAAAAACGACTCTTTTTTTGCCGGTTCCCTCGTAACCGTCGGAAACGCCCGAAAATCGGGGGAAAAATCTTTGTTCAACCGAACTTGACGCCGTGCGTATCATGACGGCAACGAGCCATCCGAAGCAGTTGGAACCGCCTACCCATGATGACCGAGAGAGACTACCAGCGACTCAGTAAACTGGTTGCGATGCTTTCCAGCGACAATGACGGCGAGATCCTGAATGCGGTCGATGCCATCAGCAATATTCTGAACGAATACGGTCTCGGCTGGACCGACCTGCTGCTCCCCCGCAAGTTTCTCAAGGTCCGAAATGCCCAGGCGGACGATCTCAAGGCCGAAGCAGCAGACAGCGGGCCACTCGATCCCGCGCAGGCCACACCGAAGCAGATGTACGACGCGTTGATGCAGAGTCCGCGGGTATCGATCGAAACCAAGCGTGACATCCGCGACTACACGACGGAAATTTCCGAGAATCGGGTGAGGCCCAAGACCAGGGCGGACCTGCAGGCCATGTATCGCTACGCGATCATGCAGGGTCGGCACATCTGAAGAAAATCACTGGTCGGGTTGGTGGGCGCTGACGGGATCGAACCGCCGACCCTCTCGGTGTAAACGAGATGCTCTCCCAGCTGAGCTAAGCGCCCGACCGATGCCGGGAGCGTGCCCCGACGAAAACGCCGCCCCTTCTAACAGGGACGGCGCGTCGCGAAAAGAAAAGAAATCTATTCTATCAATTCAGTGCGTCCTTGAGGCCCTTGCCTGCCTTGAACTTCGGCTGCTTCGACGCGGCGATCTTGATCTTTTCGCCGGTGCGCGGATTGCGGCCTTCGCTCGCAGCGCGGGATGCCACGCTGAAGGTACCGAAACCGACAAGCCGGACTTCGCCGCCGGACTTGAGCGCGGACGTAATGGAATCGAGGACAGCGTCGACAGCCGAAGCGGCATCGGCCTTGGTCAAATCTGCAGAATCGGCAACAGCCGCGACGAGCTCATTCTTATTCACGTTATAGCCCCCCTGTAAGAAGAAGAATCACCCAGAAATTGGCCGAATCTTCGGCCCAATCAGTGCGTCACTGTAAATCGCTGGAATTGCGGGCGTCAATCATGCAACCGGCGGATTTCTGCAGATCTGCGGGGATTCTCACTATTAACCAGTCGTTTATGAGTAAATTCAAGATAAATCACACATATATAATACGCGAAACCCCGGCGCGACGGCCGGGGTTTGCACACTCCAATTATGCGCGAATGCGCATAACCCTCAATGATATCAATGAGTCGTCAGAGACTTCTCGCCCTTGTCATCAGCTTTCGCAACGGGCTCGATGACGATGTCTTCCGGATCGATCGGAACCAGCGGCTTGGTCAATGCCGACGCCAGCACCTCGTCGACCGACGACACGGGAATGATCTCAAGCCCTTCCTTCACATTGTCCGGAATTTCCGCCAGGTCCTTTTCGTTGTCCTTCGGGATCAACACGACCTTGAGACCGCCCCTGAGCGCCGCAAGAAGCTTCTCCTTCAGGCCGCCGATCGGAAGAACGCGGCCGCGCAGCGTCACCTCACCGGTCATCGCGACATCGCGCCGGACCGGTATGCCCGTAAGCACCGACACGATCGACGTCACCATGCCGACACCCGCGGACGGACCGTCCTTCGGCGTCGCGCCTTCCGGAACATGGACATGAATGTCCTTGTTCTCGAGGCTCTTGGGCGAAATGCCAAACATCAGCGACCGAGACTTCACGAAGCTTTCCGCCGCCTGGATGGATTCCCGCATCACGTCGCCGAGCTTGCCGGTGGAGATCACCTTGCCTTTGCCCGGTACGGTCACGGACTCGATCGACAGCAATTCGCCGCCGACTTCGGTCCATGCCAGCCCTGTGGTTACGCCGATCAGGTCGGATTCCTCGGCCTCGCCATAACGGTATTTGCGGACGCCGGAGAACTTCTCAAGATTGTCAGGGGTGACCTCGACCGTCTCGAGGCCTTCCATGAGGATCTCTTTGACCGCCTTGCGCGCAAGATTGGCAAGCTCACGCTCCAGGTTCCGCACCCCGGCTTCGCGGGTATAGTAGCGAATCAGGTCGCGCAGTCCCTCGTCCGTGATCGACCATTCATCCTTCTTCAGACCGTGCTGTTCGATCTGCTTGCTGATCAGGTGACGCTTGCAGATCTCGATCTTCTCGTCCTCGGTGTAGCCCGAGATCCGGAGGACCTCCATACGGTCGAGGAGCGGCTGCGGCATCCGCAGCGTGTTCGCGGTCGTCACGAACATGACATCGGAGAGATCGTAATCGACCTCAAGATAATGATCCTGGAAGGTCGAGTTCTGCTCAGGGTCCAGCACTTCGAGAAGCGCCGACGACGGATCGCCGCGATAGTCGTTCCCGAGCTTGTCGATTTCGTCGAGCAGGAACAGCGGATTGGAGGCCTTGGCCTTCTTCATTCCCTGGATCACCTTGCCGGGCAGCGAACCGATATAGGTCCGGCGATGCCCGCGGATCTCCGCCTCGTCACGCACGCCGCCAAGCGAGATGCGGACGAAATTGCGTCCGGTCGCCTCCGCGATCGACTTGCCGAGAGAGGTCTTGCCGACCCCCGGAGGGCCCACGAGACAGAGAATCGGCCCCTTCACCTTACCGGTGCGCTGCTGCACGGCGAGATATTCAAGGATCCGTTCCTTGACCTTCTCGAGACCGTAGTGATCACGGTCGAGAACCGATTCCGCCAGCTTGATGTCTTTCTTGATCCGGGAGCGCTTCTTCCACGGAATCGACAGCAGCCAGTCGAGGTAATTGCGCACGACCGTCGCTTCTGCCGACATCTGGCTCATGTTGCGGAGTTTCTTCAGTTCCGCATCCGCCTTCTCACGCGCTTCCTTGCTGAGCTTGGTCTTGCGAATCCGCTCCTCGAGTTCGACCAGTTCGTCGCGGCTGTCGTCGGTCTCGCCGAGTTCCTTCTGAATGGCCTTCATCTGCTCGTTCAGATAGTACTCGCGCTGGGTCTTCTCCATCTGCCGCTTGACGCGGTTGCGGATACGCTTCTCGACCTGCAGAACGCCGATCTCGCCTTCCATGAAGCCGTAGACCCGCTCCAGCCGGTCGATCACCGTCTCGCTCTCGAGCAGTTCCTGCTTTTCCGCGATCTTGAGTGCCAGGTGAGACGCAATCGTGTCGGTGAGCTTCGCCGGGTCCTCGATCTGGTTGACCGAGACCAGAACTTCCGGCGGGATCTTCTTGTTGAGCTTTATGTATTGCTCGAACTGCGAAACCACGGCGCGGGCGAGTGCCTCCTTCTCCGGTTCGTCGCTATCCGCGTCGGTCATAACCTCGGCATAGGCTTCGAAGAAGTCCTCGTTGTCCTTGAAATCGGTAATGCGCGCGCGCTGCACGCCCTCGACCAGGACCTTCACGGTTCCGTCGGGAAGCTTCAGCAGCTGCAGTACGGTCCCGATGGTGCCGACAGTGTAGATTTCATCCGGCGACGGATCGTCGTCGGCCGCGTTCTTTTGCGTCACCAGGAGGATCTGCTTGTCGTCCTTCATGACGTCTTCGAGGGCGCGCACGGATTTGTCGCGGCCAACGAAGAGCGGCACGATCATATGCGGAAAGACCACGATGTCGCGCAGCGGAAGGACGGGGTAACTCGCGGTGCCTGTCTCTTTCATCAGTCTTTCAACTCGCTCCCCTATTCAGAGCGGCTGACCGGAGGGGGAGACGGTCCGGGCCAGCCAGGTAGTTAAGTGGCGCTAGCTTAGGCCCGGTTCAAGGCTGGTCGGCTCAAGCACTCGATCCGACATCTCCGCGCCGGTCCGCATGGACCATGATCGGCAGCGCCCCATTCTCGACGACCTCGCCGTTGATGATGATCTCCTCGACATCTTCCATGCCGGGCAGATCGAACATCGGATCGAGCAGGATGCCCTCCATGATCGACCGGAGACCGCGGGCGCCGGTCTTGCGCTCGATTGCCTTCTGGGCGATCGCCTGCAGGGCCTCATCGCGGAATTCGAGGTTCACGTTCTCCATCTCGAACAGCCGCTGATACTGCTTCACCAGCGCATTCTTGGGCTTGGTCAGAATGTCGACCAGGGCCTCGTTGTCGAGATCCTCGAGAGTCGCGACGACCGGCAGCCGGCCGACGAATTCGGGGATAAGGCCGAACTTCAGGAGGTCTTCCGGTTCGACTTCGCGCAGGATTTCTCCCGTACGGCGATCATCCTCCGACTTCACATCCGCACCGAATCCGATGGAGGATCCTTTCGAGCGGTTCGAGATGATCTTCTCGAGTCCGGCGAACGCGCCGCCGCAGATGAAGAGGATGTTGGTCGTATCCACCTGCAGGAATTCCTGCTGCGGATGCTTGCGGCCGCCCTGAGGCGGAACCGAAGCGACCGTTCCTTCCATGATCTTCAGCAGCGCCTGCTGCACGCCCTCGCCCGAGACGTCCCGGGTGATCGAGGGGTTGTCGGACTTGCGGCTGATCTTGTCGACCTCGTCGATATAGACGATGCCGCGCTGTGCGCGCTCGACATTGTAGTCGGCTGCCTGCAGCAGTTTCAGGATGATGTTCTCGACATCCTCGCCGACATAGCCGGCCTCGGTCAGGGTCGTCGCGTCCGCCATCGTGAAGGGGACGTCGATGATCCGGGCCAGCGTCTGCGCCAGCAGGGTCTTGCCGCAACCGGTCGGACCGACGAGCAGAATGTTCGATTTCGCCAGTTCGACATCGTTGTTCTTGCTGGTATGCGAGAGCCGTTTGTAGTGGTTGTGCACCGCGACGGAGAGAATCCGCTTCGCATAAGGCTGCCCGATCACATAATCGTTCAGCACTTCCATGATGTCGCGCGGGGTCGGAACCCCGTCGCGCGATTTCACCAGCGTGGTCTTGTGCTCTTCACGGATGATGTCCATGCAGAGTTCGACGCACTCGTCGCAAATGAAGACCGTGGGGCCCGCAATCAGTTTGCGGACCTCGTGCTGGCTCTTGCCGCAGAACGAGCAGTACAAGGTGTTCTTTGAATCACCACCGTTCGTGCTTCCGCCGGATTTGCTCATCTTACCCACATTCGTTACGGGACGGCTGATTGGTCATGTTAGCCAAAGGCAGCGAAGCCGCACAATGTGAAAAAATCACAAAGCAAACGGCGACGTTGCGCGGCCTTGGTCGAAGCGGACCGCCGGGAGGCCCCGTCAGCCATCATCGACGGGGCCGGATCCGCGTTCCGAGCGGTCAGCTCTTGCCGGAGTCGTCTTTGCTGTCGACCGGCCGTTTTTCGACGACTTCGTCGATCAGACCGAATTTCTTCGCTTCTTCCGGCACCATGAAATTGTCACGCTCCATCGCGTTTTCAATCTCGTCGAGTTTGCGCCCGGTATGGTGAACATAGATTTCGTTCAGGCGCGCACGGGTGGCCAGGATTTCACGGGCATGGATCTCGATATCGGTCGCCTGCCCCTGGAATCCGCCGGAAGGCTGATGGATCATCACCTTCGCATGCGGCAGGCAATAGCGCTTGCCCTTCGCACCAGCGGTCAGCAGCAAGGAGCCCATCGATGCAGCCTGGCCGATGCAGACCGTGGAGACATCGGGACGGATATATTCCATCGTGTCGTACATCGCGAGGCCGGACGAGACGACGCCGCCCGGCGAATTGATGTACATCGAGATATCCTTGGTCGGGTTCTCGGCCTCGAGAAACAGGAGCTGGGCACAAACAACGCTTGAAATGGCATCGTTGATCGGACCGACCACGAAGATGATCCGCTCCTTAAGCAGGCGGGAGTAGATATCGTAGGCCCGCTCCCCGCGATTGGTCTGTTCGACCACCATGGGAACCAAGGAGTTCATGTAGATCTCTGCGGGATCATGCATTTCAGTCGGCCTTCTCGGGTTACGTCGCGCTCGGGTTAGTGCAGATCATATGGGGCTTTTCGCCCCATACAACACCCCCCCCTTTATGCGTCGTCGGAGTCCTTCTTGGCGGAGTCCTTCTTCGCGGCGGTCTTTTTCGCGGGCGCCTTTTTCGCCGTCGCCTTCTTCGCGGCCGGTTTCTTGGCCGCGGCCTTCTTGGCAGGCTTCTTCTCCGCGCTATCGCCTTCGTTCTCCCCCTCTTCCTTGAAGAGGTCCTCCGCGCTCACCGTCTTGTCGGTGACCTTGGCCATCTCGACGATGAAGTCGACGATCTTGTCCTCAAGCAGAGGCGCCCGGATGTTGGCCTGGGCTTGGGCATTCTCCTGGTAGAACTGCACCACCTGCTGTTCCTGGCCCGGATACTTCGTGGCTTCCTGATAGATCGCCCGAGCCACTTCCTCGTCCGTGATGTCGATATTGTTCAGACGGCCGACTTCCTGCAGCAGAAGGCCGAGGCGGACCCGGCGCTCGGCAATGCCGCGATACTCGGCCTTGTCCTCGTCGCTCAGCCCCTCGTCGGCGGCATGCTCGTGATGATCGTGGTCATGGTCATGGTCATGATCGTGGTCATGATCGTGATCATGCGCCTGCGGCTTCACTGCATTGCAGATCGCTTCGTATTCAGCATCCACCATGCCTTCCGGAACACCGAAATCGTGCTTGCTCTCGAGCGCGTCGAGCAAAGTCCGCTTAAGCTTGGCACGCGCGGCATCGGCATATTCCTGGGACAGCTGGCCCTTGATCGCTTCCTTGAGCGTATCGAGATCGTCCATGCCGAACAGCTTGGCGAACTCGTCGTCGATCACCGGGTCGGTGGTCTCGCGGATCTCGGTGACTTCGGTCTCGAACACCGCTTCCTTGCCGGCCAGCGTTTCCTGACCGTAATTCTCCGGGAAGGTCACCTTCACGTCGATCTTGTCGCCCGCATTCACGCCGACGAGCTGCTCCTCGAAGCCCGGAATGAAAGTACCGGAACCGAGCTCCAGATGATGGCCCTCGGCCGCGCCGCCGTCGAAGGCAACGCCGTCGACCGTGCCCTTGAAGTTGATGACGACGATGTCGCCGTCCCTGGACTTGCGCTTCCGCTTCAGCGGCTCGGAGGTCTTGTGCTGCGTGGCAAGCTTGCCGATCGCCTCGTCAAGCTCCTTGTCGCTGGGCTCCGCCGTCAGCCGCTCAATCTCGAGGGTCGAGAAATCGACCGGCGTGATCTCCGGCATGATGTCGACGCTGAGATTGAACTCGAGATCCCCGCCTTCCTCGAAGGAGGTGATTTCGATCTGCGGCTGCGTTGCGGCACGCAGCTCACGCTCTTCCAAAGTCTTCTGGGAGGTCTCGTTGACCGTTTTTTCCAGGACTTCGCCCATCACGGAAGGACCATAGCGCTTTTTCAGAAGCGCTACGGGCACCTTGCCCGGACGGAAACCCGGCATGCGGATCGTCGGGGCGAGCTGCGTCAGGCGCGCATCGACCTCGCCGTTGATCGTCTCGGCGGGAATCACGACCTTGAATTCGCGCTTCAGGCCTTCGGAGGAAGTTTCGGTAACCTGCATTGGTTTTGCTCAATCTGCTTCGTCTGCGTACGCCCACGATCTTGCGCCATGGTCGGCCCGGTGGTGCGGGTGAAGGGACTTGAACCCCCACGGCTTTCGCCACCAGAACCTAAATCTGGCGTGTCTACCAATTCCACCACACCCGCAGACCGCTGACGTCCATGGAGGCGCCATGTCGTATTGGACCGGCATGGCTATCCGAACCGGGGGAGCGCGTCAACACTTATGGGTTTCAGTCTCGAACGAGGGGTTTCATCGAAGAGGAAACGGCAATTTTCCCGGAAGCGGAATAGGCCCCGCTGTTACTCTCGATGTCAGACAGACGGTAGAGATAATTGATCATCATCCCATGCGCCTGGGCGAGCCCTTTCGTCGAAGTATCGCCGAGCCAGTTGAGGCGCTCCATCCGGGCACCGTTCGAGAGATGAAAATGCGCGACCGGATCCTTCGCCTTGCCGTCCGGACGGCGTTCTGAGTAGAGGTAGCGGGCAGCCAGCCGCGTGACAGGCCCCTTCAAGGCCGCCGAGAGATTCTCGTCCTCGAACCATTTCGGCCGGCGCAGCGCGTCGGCCAGCAACGCTCCGTCGGTTTCTCCGTCAACGATCTGGGCGAGCGCCTTGCGTTCCGTGTTGGTCAGCTCGAACCCATTCTCCTCAAGCGTCTTCGCACTCCATTTCGCCAGCCCCGGAATCGGCGAGAGCGTGGCGAATTTTTTCAGGTTCGGGAAATCGTGCTGCAAGACCTCGACCACCCGCTTGATCAGGAAGTTGCCGAAGCTGATCCCGACCAGCCCTTTCTGGGCGTTCGAGATCGAGTAAAAGATCGCTGCCGTGGCCGCTGATACGTCGCCCTTCGGCGCATCTGCGTCGAGGATGTCATGAACATTTGCCGCCATGTCCGGCAGCAGAGCAACCTCGACAAAGATCAGCGGCTCGTCCGGCATCGCCGGGTGGAAATAGGCAAAGCAGCGCCGGTCGGAATCGAGCCGGTTCTTCAGATCGTCCCAGGAGCGGATCTCGTGCACCGCCTCGTAGGCGATCAGCTTTTCCAGAATGGCCGCCGGACTTTCCCAGGTGATCTGCTTGAGTTCGAGCAGACCGACATCAAACCAGGCCGAGAGCATGTCCTGAAGGTCGTCGGAAAGCGCCTTGATGGCGGGCTCGCTGCGCGCATGCTCAAGCATCACGACACGCATATCGACGAGGAACTTCACGCCCTCAGGCAGCGTCGTGAAACGCTTCAACAAGCGGCGCCAGCGCGGCTCGAGCGTCCGGCGGAGTATCGCTTCTGCCTTCGTCCGCGCACTGTCATCCTTGGCCGAGCGGACCCCGTCCATCGCCTGATCGACCTCCTCGCGGTCGACCCCGTAGTTTTCCGCCAGCAATTTCAGAAAACGCAGCTGCCCCGTCGGATCGAGGGCGAGGTATGTCCGTCCGAGCCCGGCCGCGCGGGCCCGCACGGAGACCTCGTCAGATCGGACCGTGAGGCAATCCTCCATCTGCTGATGGACGCGCTCGAGATCCTCGTCAGGGAGTTCCGGGCGCGGCAGCCCGGTGATCATGTAACGGGTCGAATCCGACAACCCCGACCACGCCTGGCGCAGGTTGGAGAGGGTTCGGTCGATGAAGCTGGTCGGTTGATCGTTTGGCATGGCGTAAAGATGGCGCAGCTTAGCCACGCCTTCAATGATCTCTTGATGACTCCTTGGTGTCACCTTGTCGCAGCGAGGAGCGCGGAGAGGAGCGCGGGGAATTGCTCCGGCAGGTCCTCTGCAATCAGGCCGGGCCCGAACCGGTCCGCCGCCGCGCCGTTGATCCAGACCGCCGCCGCGGCGGCCTCGAAAGCCGGCATTCCCTGCGCGAGCAGTCCGAGAATCGATCCGGCCAGGACATCTCCCGTACCCCCGGTCGCGAGCCAGGCTGGCGCATTGCAGTTGATGGCGACGCGGCCGTCCGGGGCGGCAATGACCGTGTCCGGCCCTTTGTGCACCAGTATGGCGCCCGTCTCGCGCGCCGCCGCCCGCGCCCGCTCGAGCTTGCTGCCAGCCAGCCCGGGGAACAGACGCCGGAATTCGCCTTCATGCGGCGTCAGTACGACCGGCCCTTTGATGAGATGCGACAATCCGGCCGCATTTCCCGCCCAGACCGTGAGGGCATCGGCATCGAGAACGACGGCCTTGCCGGTCCTCAGCGCCGCGGCGGAAAAAGTCCCGGTACGCCCGGTCACGCCATGGCCGGGACCGAGCAGGACCGCGTTCTTGCGCGGATCGGCGAGAATCGCCTCGAAATCCGGCAGCTCTTCGACGGGCAGAACAATGGCACCGGGCGCGTCGGCGGCGTACAGGGCGCAGTCTTCCGGCGCGGCAGCGACACTCAGAAGCCCGGCGCCGATCCGGCGTGCCGCCCTGGCCGCGAGCCGCCCTGCCCCGGTCATGGGGCCGCCGCTGACGACCGCATGTCCCCGGGTGTATTTGTGGCTCTCCGCTCCGGGTTTCGGATACGTAGCGCGCCAGAGAAGCGGGCCGTTCTCGGCGCACTTCGGAGCGATTTCCCGCAGGACGTCCGGAGCAATCCCGATATCGGCGACCACCAGTTCCCCCGCGAGTGCACGCCCGGGAAGAAGAAGGTGTCCGGGCTTCTTGCGGAAAAACGTCACCGTCAGGACGGCCGGTAGCGAGATGCCCCGCACCGACCCGGTATCGCCGTCGACACCACTTGGCATGTCTATGGCGACGGCGCGCAGAGTTCCGGCGTCGATACGTGCCTTCGCCGCCGCGAGAAACTCGAAAGCGGCCCCGTCGATGTCCCGCGCAAGACCTGCCCCGAACAGCGCATCAACAAGGAGCTCAGTGCCTTCAAGGAGGGACGGATCGATGCTCAGAGCCGCGCCATCCCAAGCCGCCGCAGCCAGAGCCGCATCGCCTTTCAGCGCTGCCCGCCGTCCCAGCAATGCGAGTTCGACCTCCCATCCCGCCGCGCGCAGCTCACGGGCGACGACAAAACCGTCGCCACCGTTGTTGCCAGGGCCGCAGGCCACCAGGGTCCGCCGGGGCGAAAACCGCGCCAGGATCGCATCCGCAACCGATTTCCCGGCCGCCTCCATCAACTCGGTGCCCGGCACCCCGGCCGCGATCGTCCGCCGGTCCGCCTCTCCCATTTCCGAGACGGTGAGCAGCGCCAGCTCGTCCACGTCAACTCTCCCCACTCCGGCGCCGGCCCGGCAACTCGCCGCAGCCCCGCACTTGTCATGGGCGAAGGATATGCCGAGAGTCAGAAGCTTGGAATGCGCTTATCCGCCTCATCCGTGACCGGCTTCGGACCTCAAATGACCAATCTGACACGAATTCTCTGGCTTCTCGCCGGACTGCTCGGCTTCTCCGCCGTCGCCCTCGGCGCCTATGGCGCGCATGCAGCCGGGTTCGATCAGCTCGCTGGCGACCGCTTCACAACCGCCCTGCTCTACCACCTCGTTCATCTCGCCGGGCTGACGGCGGCCCTGATTCTCGCCGGACGCAGTGCGGTCCGGCTGCCGCTCGGCAGCGCCCTGCTCTTCGTCGCAGGCATCCTGTTCTTTTCGGGATCGCTCTATGCAAGCGCCTTCAGCGGCGGGACGACGACAAGCGCGCTCGCGCCGCTCGGCGGCACCTGCCTCATGGCCGGCTGGCTCGCGCTCGGACTTGCGGGTGCGCGTTCGGTCGGAAAGGAAGTTCAGGGGGAGAATGGGGCGAGTGATGGGTCTTGAACCCACGACCTCCAGATCCACAATCTGGCGCTCTAACCAGCTGAGCTACACCCGCCACATGTTCGCTCGCGTGACCGCGAGGGCCGTTTACCTACTGTAACACGGAGAGTCCGTCAACCGATTTACCGTGCGAATTGACCGGCAATCTCTAACCACCCAAGTGAGCGGCGAGCCTGGCGACGGCGTCGTCCAGAATGGCGTCCTTCTTGGCAAAACAGAAACGGATGAAATTCTTCGGCGCCTCGCCGTGAAAGAACGCGCTGACAGGCACCGCCGTCACGCCGGCCTCTGTGGTGATATGACGGCAGAACGCGACATCGTCGCCGTCAAACCCGAGCCTGGAAATATCGACGAACTGGAAGTAGGTGCCTTCGCACTCGACGCAGTCGATCCCGTTGATCCTGCCGAGTCCGTCGGCGAGCCGGTCGCGCTTCGCCTGCATGGAGTCGCGCAGCCCGTCGAAATAACCGTCGTCCTGCTCGAGCCCGAAAGCGACCGCGCGCTGCAGGTTTGGTGCCGTGGTGAAGACAAGAAACTGATGCGCCTTGGCGATCGGTTGCAGAAGCTCCGCGGGCGCGGTCAGGTAGCCGACCTTCCAGCCGGTCAGCGAGAAGGTCTTGCCGGCCGAACCGATACGCACCGAGCGTTCGCGCATGCCCGGCAGCGTCATCAGCGGATGATGACGGCGACCGTCGAAGGCCATGTGTTCGTAGACCTCGTCGCAAACCGCGTAGCAGTCGTGTTCGATCACCGTCTCGGCAATCGCTTTCAGTTCCTCTTCGGTAAACACCTTCGAGGCCGGATTCATGGGCGAATTGAGCACCAGCAGTTTGGTTTTCTCGCTGAAAGCTGCTTTCAGCGCCGCAACGTCCAGTTTCCACTCCGGCGGTCGCAGGGTCACAACGCGGGGTACGCCTCCGGCGCGGCGTATGATCGGCAGATAGCAGTCATAGGTCGGCTCGATCAGCACGACTTCGTCGCCGGGCTCGATCAGGCCGAAGAAGCACGCGGCAAGGCCCTCCGTCGCTCCCGTGCTGACCATGACCTCGGTCTGCCAGTCGACATCAAGTCCGTAGAAGCGCCTGTTGTGCGCCGCGACAGCCTGGCGGAGTTCCGGGACGCCGAGCATCGGCGGATACTGGTTCGGACGATCGAAGAGAAACTCCGATGCTTTCTTCAGCACCGGGTCCGGACCGAGATCGTCCGGAAACCCCTGACCGAGATTGATCGACCCATGTTCGATCGCCAGCCGCGACATGACCTCGAATACGGTCGTTCCATAAGAGGAAAGCAGACTGTTCGCAGGCTTCATCAGGGTCACTCCGGCAAGGGCCCAAGCATGGAAGAGGAAGGCGATTAGCCCAAGGTCGCGCCCTTGGCAAGGTTTCCCGGTTCCACGCGGCGAAACGGCAGATTGTGAGTATCAGGCGTCGCCGCTATAAGGTCGCCGGAGACAACAAGAATTTGCCGAAAAATTCGGAAGGAACAGGGACATGACGAAGCTGGCGGAACGGCTCAACCATCTCGGGACGGAAACGGCCTTCTCGGTGCTGGCGCGGGCCAACCAACTCGCGGCCGAGGGAAAGAGCATCATCAATCTCGGCATCGGTCAGCCGGATTTCCGCACTCCCGACAACATCGTCGAAGCCGCGGTCAAGGCGCTGCATGACGGGCATCACGGCTACACGCCCGCGAACGGTATCCCGGTCCTGCGCGAGGCGGTCGCCGCCAATCTCGAGAGGCGTCATGGCGTGGCGGTCGATCCGGCCCGCGTGCTCGTGGTTCCCGGCGGCAAGGTCACGATGTTTCTGGCGATGATGATCTTCGGCGAGGCGGGCACGGAGATCATGTTCCCCGACCCGGGTTTTCCGATCTACAAGTCGGCAATCGAATTCTCCGGCGCCAAGGCGGTCTCGATCCCGCTGCGCGAGGAGAACGGCTTCGCCTTCTCCGCCGAGGAAGTGCTCGCCGGAATCACCGAACGGACCCGCCTGATCATCGTCAACAGCCCGGCAAACCCGACCGGCGGCGTCGTGCCGCGGGAAGAATTCGACAAGCTGGTCGCAGGCCTGCAGGCCTGGCCGGACGTCGCCATCATGAGCGACGAAATCTATAGCGAGATGCTCTATGACAACCGCGAGCATGTCAGCTTGCTGCAGTATCCCGAGATCGCCGACCGCCTGATCCTGCTCGACGGTTGGTCGAAGACCTATGCGATGACAGGCTGGCGCCTCGGCTACAGCATCTGGCCGAAAGACGTCTTCCCGCACGCCGAGAAGCTCTGCGTCAACATTCATTCCTGCGTCAACGCCGCGGCCCAGTATGCCGGTCTCGAGGCCCTCACCGGCCCGCAGGACCCGGTCGGAAAAATGCTCGAGGCATTCGACGCCCGGCGCAAGGTCATCGTCCGCGAACTGAATCAGGTGCCGGGCTTCCGCTGCATCGAGCCAGGGGGCGCATTCTATGCCTTCCCCAACATCGAAGGCACCGGCATGAAAGCACAGGCCTTGCAGGAGAAACTGCTCGAGCAAGCCGGTGTGGCGGTGATCGCAGGCACCAGCTTCGGCGGCCATGGCGAAGGCTATCTGCGCTTCTCCTATGCCAATTCGACGGAGAACATCGTCGAGGCGATCAAGCGCATCAAGGACTGCCTCGCCTGACGCGGCCCGGAGCGCATTGTCACCGGCGCCGCCGGAAACATCGTGCTGGATCCTGCCAGGCGGCTCCGGCGGCGCCTTCGGCGACGGCGGTAGCTTCATCACGTCGGCAGATCGGACCGGAACGACCGGTCCCGACGCGGGAATGACGGCATGCGCTCCTGGCTGAAAACTTCGGGCCATGAAAACGCCGAGGACGGATTGTCACCGAGCATCTGATGCCCGCATCGAAAGGGTGACACCATTCCGGCGCCGCACAATTGTTGGCGCCCAAAAATTAGGCAGGCGCTCAGAAATTACGCAACCAAGCCCTGCGAAACTCCAGACCCGGTTTAAATAACGAAGAAATTTCAATATATTAAGAAGCAGCCGATGCTTGGCACAGAGTGTGCTATTACCGGCTACGTGACCCGAACAGCGGGACATCAACAGAAGAGCACTGAAGCAATGAAAAAAGTCGAAGCCATCATCAAGCCCTTCAAGCTCGACGAAGTGAAGGAAGCGCTGCATGAGGTTGGCATCCAGGGAATCACGGTTACCGAAGCCAAGGGGTTCGGACGCCAAAAAGGGCATACCGAACTGTACCGAGGAGCCGAGTACGTCGTCGATTTTCTCCCCAAGGTGAAAATCGAGGTCGTGATGGAGGACTCCCTGGTCGAGCGTGCTGTGGACGCCATCCAGTCCGCAGCCCGCACCGGCCGCATCGGCGATGGAAAGATCTTCGTTTCCGGGGTCGATGATGTCATCCGTATCCGAACCGGAGAATCCGGGGGCGATGCCCTTTGACAGGGCTATGAACCCGTTCCGCCTTCACGGGTGGAACGAAACGCCCGTTCTGACGTCAGACGGGTAGACAAATGGCAGGGATGCCCTTGAGGCACCGCCGAAACAGGGACGCACCGCCGGCGGCGTTGGGTCAACCAGGCACAGGTTGGCCAAACGCCGATAAGGCACCGGCCCGTAAAGTAGTCAGGAAGGAAGACTATGTCTGATGTGAATGCCGTAATGAGCATGATCAAGGAACACGATTGCAAGTTCGTT
Source organism: Nisaea sp. (assembly GCF_965216895.1). GTDB lineage: Bacteria > Pseudomonadota > Alphaproteobacteria > Thalassobaculales > Thalassobaculaceae > Nisaea. The sequence goes on along the minus strand of NZ_OZ244205.1, from coordinate 649,618 downwards.
GATCTGCGCTTCACAGATCCGCGCGGCAAGATGCAGCACGTGACCCAGGCCATCGAGACGATCGACGAGGAAAGCCTCACCGAAGGCTTCATGTTCGACGGCTCCTCCATCGCCGGCTGGAAGGCGATCAACGAGTCCGACATGGGCCTGATGCCGGACCTGTCCACGGCCCGCGTCGATCCTTTCTTCGCGCAGCCGACCCTGATGCTGTTCTGCGACATCCTGGATCCGATCACCGGTCAGCCCTACGATCGCGACCCGCGCTCGACCGCAAAGGCCGCTCTGAACTACCTGAACAGCCTCGGCCTCGGCGACACGGCCTTCTTCGGACCGGAAGCCGAGTTCTTCGTGTTCGAGGACGTGAAGATCAAGACCGGCAGCAACATCGGCTACTACGAACTCGACCACCCGGAACTGCCGGCCAACTCCGCCCGCGCCTACGAAGAAGGCAACATGGGTCACCGGCCGGGGGTCAAGGGCGGCTATTTCCCGGTCCCGCCGGTCGACAGCGAACAGGACCTGCGCAGCGAAATGCTTGCGGTAATGGGTGAAATGGGTGTGCCGATCGAAAAGCACCACCACGAAGTCGCTCCGGGCCAGCACGAGCTCGGCATGAAGTTCGGCACCCTGCTCGAAACCGCCGACGCGCTGCAGCTCTACAAGTACGTCGTGCAGAATGTCGCCCACGCCTACGGCAAGACCGCGACCTTCATGCCGAAGCCGATCGCCGGCGACAACGGCTCGGGAATGCACGTGCACCAGTCGATCTGGAAGGACGGCAAGCCGCTCTTCGCAGGCAACGGCTATGCCGATCTTTCCGAGATGTGCCTCTACTACATCGGCGGCATCATCAAGCATGCGAAAGCCATCAACGCCTTCGCGAACTCGACGACCAACAGCTACAAGCGTCTGGTTCCGGGCTTCGAAGCTCCGGTTCTGCTCGCCTACTCCTCGCGGAACCGCTCGGCCTCCTGCCGAATCCCGTTCGTGAACAGCCCGAAGGGCAAGCGCGTCGAGGTTCGCTTCCCGGACGCCGCCGGCAACCCGTACCTGACCTTCTCGGCGATGCTGATGGCCGGCCTCGACGGGATCCAGAACAAGATCCATCCGGGCGACCCGATGGACAAGGACCTGTACGACCTGCCGCCGGAAGAGCTGGCCGAAGTTCCGACCGTCGCCGGCAGCCTTCGCGAGGCCCTGGAATGCCTCGATGCGGATCGTTCGTTCCTGACCCAGGGCGATGTCTTCACCGACGACCAGATCGATGCCTATATCGAACTGAAGATGGAAGAAGTCATCACGTTCGAACAGACCCCGCATCCGGTCGAATTCCAGATGTACTACTCCGTCTAAGGCGGTCCGGCGACCGGAACATCCTGGTCGCCGCGTCTTGAGACAACATCAAGTCCTCCCGCCGGCGAGCTTATGGCCGGCGGGCGGCTTCCTCCCAAAACTCGGGCCGCCTCGTGCGGCCCGTTCTTTTTATGAGCATCAGGCGGTGCGAGGACGAATGAGAGCGATCGCCAGTCCGCTTGCCACGATCATTGCCCCACCGGTCAGCAGGTGCAGGTCCGGCACTTCGCCGAAGAAAAGCAGGCCGAACAAAGCCGCATAGAGCAAAGTGCTGTAATAAAACGGCGCGATGAAGTTCGCCTCGCCCGCGGCGGCCGCCTTCAGAAAAAGCAGCTGCCCGGAAACCATGATGGACCCGACCCCGACGAGATACGGCATCTGCTCCACTGTCGGCAATTGAAGGACGGGCAGTGCCGCCAGGCCGGAAATGATCAGGCCCGCGAGATTATTGATCGCGAGAATTGTGAGCGGCCGGTCGGTCTGCGCCAGGATGCGGATCGTGACCACTTCGGCCCCGACGAGAACGGCGGACAGCAGCGCGATCACGGCACCCGCCTCGAAGACACCGGCACCCGGCCGGGTCATCACCACCACGCCGGCAAGCCCGACCGCCGCCGCCAACCAGCGCAGCGGTACGAGTTTCTCCTTCAGCACCACGATCGCGAAAACCATCGCGAAGATCGGACTCGTCCAGGCGATCGCCAGCGCGTCGGCGAGCGGCATCATGCCGACCGCGGCAAAAGAGGCGGCCACCCCGCCGGCGCCGAACACCACCCGCACCCCGTGCTTCAGCGGGATTGTCGTCCGGAATACCGTCCGGCCGCTGCGAAGCGCGAAGGGAAGCAGGGTGAGAAACCCGAACAGGAAGCGCGCAAAGGCGATCTGGAGCGGATGCAGGTCCGGCCCGCCCTCCAGCATCTGCACGCCCTTCGCGCAGGCATTTGCGCCCGCAAAGAAGGCGCAGGACAAGACGACAAGAAGAGCCGTCTTCAACGCAGATCCCGTGGCCATGGTCCTGTCCCGTTTCCCGTAATGCCCAAGCATCATCCGGGCCCCGCGAGGTTCGGGCAACGAACAATGGAAGCCGCGCCGGATGAAGAAATGTTCAGCGCCTGGGTCAGCCGCCGAGACGGGTTTCCTCGATGAAATCGATCAGCGGCTGCAGATCCATGACATGCTCGTATGCGCGCCGGCTCGATAGTTCCATGATCGAGCTTCCCTCGGCAGCCGCCTGGGCGAATAGCTGCGTGTCGCGCAGGGTCGCGACTTTCGGGAACCCGAGGTCCCGGAGAAACCGTTCCAGTCGTTCCGCCGCCTTCGTCCGCAAGCGGACACGGTTTCCGACGAACGCGACCGCGCGCTTGTTCTTGCGTATCGGCTTCAACCCCGAGAGCTGATCCATGAAGTGCCGGGTCCCGTCCTCGTCGAATGCCGAGGGAAGAACCGGAATGACGATGACGTCGGCCTGTTTCACCACGTCCTTGACCACGTCCCGGCTCATCGCCGCAACGCAGTCCACCACCAGGATTTCCGTTTTCTTGCGCGGCTTGGCGCCCTCTTCTTCGAGATCGACGCCCCGGATCTTCGGGAGCTCCGCCGACCGGCGCCGGAGCCAGGAGAGCGAGCTCTGCTGCAGGTCGAGGTCGCCGAGCGCCGTGTCCAGGCCCCGGGCGGCGTAGTGAGCCGCCAAGGTTGTTGCAAGCGTCGTCTTCCCTGCACCGCCCTTGGTGTTCGCAACTGCGATGGTAAACATCGTTCCTCCGTCTCTTTTCCCGGCGCAGGGCCGGGCAACTGCTTCGGCAGAGATCACGGAAGATCGACTTCGAAACTCCGGCCGCCTTCACCATGCTCACTGTCGCGCGCCCTGACGATCACACGGGTCAGACCGTCCGGAACAGCGACGCCGGAGAGCGACCGTGTGAAAGGCTGCTCGTCGACATGCGGGTGATAGAGCACACGCTCGCCGAGCAAAGTCCCGTCCGGCGCGAGCACAGTCCAGGCATTGGCATAATGATCCCATCCGGTGTCGGCATGACGCACGGTCACGTGGAACGTAAAGGTGCCGTCGGAGGCGCGCTCGACACGGACCTCTTCGACATCCGCCTCTCCGGCGAAAACGGTACCCGCTCCTGGAAACAGAAACAGCGGCAGAACCAAGGTGGCGGCCCGGACCGGACCGCACCGACGCAACTTGAACATAGCGATCTTCTCGCCCTCATATGCGCACAAAGTACGCTTTTCGAGAGCCGGATGCAACCGGCCTCAGATGCTTTCCAGCTTCCGCTTCCGGCCACTCGCGTCAAGGGCGACGAAGGTGAATTGGCCCTCGGTCACGAGAACTTCATCGAGGTGATATTCTCCCGAGCGGATCGCCCAGGCTTCGATCTTGTAGGTCAGTGAGGTCGTGCCCTGCTTTTCGAAACTGGCATAGCAGCAGAGTATGTCGCCGACCTTCACCGGCTTGTGGAAGGTCATCGCCTCGACGCCGACTGTCGCGACACGACCTTTCGCACGTTGCGCCGCGGCCGTGCCCCCGGCTATATCCATCTGACTGAGCACCCAGCCGCCGAAGATGTCGCCGCTCGGGTTCGTGTCCGCGGGCATGGCGATGGTGCGGACCTGCAGGGTCCCAATGGGCTGTCTCTCGTCTTGCGCCATAACCACTCCTGATTGCTTGGCGAGCACGGACCATATCTTGTAGTATTTGGCCGAGCGACTACAGGATAATCGCATTTTCTGACCGTCGAGGACGCATTCGCCACATGTCGGACCTGTTCCAAAGCAACGCTGCCCGCAACGAAGACGACTATTCCGCCAAGGATATCGAGGTGCTCGAAGGCCTCGAGCCGGTCCGGCGGCGGCCGGGCATGTATATCGGCGGCACGGACGAACGGGCGATGCATCATCTGGTCGCGGAAGTGCTCGATAACTCGATGGACGAAGCGGTTGCCGGATTCGCGAGCCGGATCGAGATCGACCTTTCGGCCGATATGACCGTGACGATCCGCGACAACGGCCGCGGCATCCCGGTAGATCCGCATCCCAAATTCAAGGACAAGTCGGCGCTGGAAGTCATCCTGACGACCCTGCATGCGGGCGGGAAATTCTCCGACAAGGTATACAGCACCTCCGGCGGGCTGCATGGCGTCGGCATCTCCGTCGTCAACGCGCTGTCGGACGAGATGGAAGTCGAGGTCGCACGCGAGAAACAGCTCTTTGCACAACGTTTCAGCCGCGGCGTTGCGCAAGGCAAGCTCGAGAGCCGGGGCGCGGTGCAGAACCGGCGCGGCACAACGGTGCGCTTTCATCCCGACGCAGAGATCTTCGGTCGCGCCCGGTTCCGTCCAGCACAGCTCTACCGGATGGCCCGCTCCAAAGCGTATCTGTTCAAGGGCGTGGAGATCCGCTGGTCCTGCGACACCGCCCTGATCGGCGACGGAGACGACACGCCGGCGGCAGCGACCCTGCATTATCCGGGCGGACTTTCGGACTTTCTCACCAGCACGCTCGGCGATCGTGCGCTGATCGGCGAGGCCTTCGCCGGCGACAAGGACGAGAGCGAAACCCGCGAACGCGTCGAATGGGCTGTAACCTGGCCGGACGACAATGACGACGGCTTCATGCATGCCTATTGCAATACCATCCCGACACCGAACGGCGGAACGCACGAGGCGGGCCTCCGAACCGCCCTGCTTCGCGGAATCCGCGCCTATGCCGAGATGGTCGGCGGGCAAAAGAAGGCCGCGCAGATCACCGCGGAAGACGTGATGAGTGGCGCCTGCATCATGCTCTCCGTCTTCGTGAAGGACCCGCAATTCCAGGGTCAGACCAAGGAAAAACTGGTCAGCGCCCATGCCACCAAGCTGGTCGAGCAGGCGGTGAAGGATCATTTCGATCACTGGCTCTCCGCCACTCCCGAAACCTCGAACCGGCTGCTCGAGCGGATCCTTGAACGGGCGGAGGACCGCCAACGCCGGCGGCAGCAGAAGGAGGTCTCGCGCAAGACCGCGACCCGCAAGCTGCGGCTGCCCGGCAAGCTCGCGGACTGCTCCAGTTCCGATACCGAGACGACGGAGATTTTTCTGGTCGAGGGCGATAGTGCCGGCGGTTCGGCGAAGCAGGCGCGCGACCGCAAATCACAGGCGATCCTGCCGCTGCGCGGCAAGATCCTGAACGTCGCGAGCGCGTCCTCGGAGAAATTGCGTGCGAACCAGGAGCTTTCAGACATCTCCCTCGCTCTCGGCTGCGGCTCGGGAAGCAGCTACAACGCCGACAATCTGCGCTACGGCAAGGTCATCATCATGACCGACGCCGATGTCGACGGGGCGCACATCGCGTCGCTGCTGATGACATATTTCTTCCGCGAGATGCCGAAGCTGGTCGAGGAGGGTCATCTCTACCTCGCGCTGCCTCCGCTCTACCGTCTGACCCAGGGCACGAAATCGGTCTATGCCCGGGACGATGAACACCGCGAGGAACTGATCCGCACCGAACTCACCGGCCGCGCGAAGATCGAGGTCTCCCGCTTCAAAGGGCTCGGCGAGATGCCGCCGGCACAGCTGAAGGAAACCACGATGGATCCGGCGAAGCGCATCCTGCTGCGGGTTTGCGTGCCGCCATCGCTGAAGACCGCGGATCCGGCCGGTGATGATGCCGAGGCCCGCCGCCTGCTGGAGCAGACCGTCGAGACGCTGATGGGTCGCAAGCCGGAGCTTCGCTTTCAGTTTATTCAGGAGAATGCGAAGTTCGTTACCGACCTCGATGTTTGAGGCCGCTGCGCTCTTTTGTTCGGGAAAACGATGCTCCCGATTAGTTACACAAATATTACCGCGCCATTGTTTGGATATTGCGGTGGTCGAGAAAACATGGCTGCAATGCGCAGTTTCAGCCATCTCTTTGTTGACAGCGCGCGCCGTCCACCTAATATCCGCGTCATCTTCGCGCCAGGCACAGAGACAATAAACAGTGCCTCTTGAGACAACGCGATAAAATAGGCGGTACCTTGACGTTTTCAGACCTTGGACTTAGCGACGCGGTCGTTTCCGCGGTAACCGACGCCGGTTACACCACGCCCACTCCGATCCAGGAACAGGCGATCCCTCACGTGCTCATGGGCCGGGACATTCTCGGCTGTGCCCAGACCGGTACCGGCAAGACCGCGTCCTTCACCCTGCCGATGATCGATATCCTCGCGGCCGGCCGGGCCAAGGCGCGCATGCCGCGCTCTCTGATCCTTTGCCCGACGCGCGAGCTGGCGGCCCAGGTCGCGGACAATTTCGTCAAGTACGGCAAGCACAACCAGCTCAGCATGGCGCTGCTGATTGGCGGAGTAGCCTTCTCCGAGCAGGAACAGAAGCTCGATCGCGGCGTCGACGTCCTGATCGCGACACCGGGCCGTCTGCTCGACCATTTCGAACGCGGCCGCATCCTGCTTACCGACGTCAAGGTGCTGGTGATCGACGAAGCCGACCGGATGCTCGACATGGGATTCATCCCCGATGTCGAACGCATCGTCAGTCTGCTGCCGCGGATCCGCCAGACGCTGTTCTTCTCTGCGACGATCTCCAAGGAGATCCGGAAGCTCGCCGACGCTTTCCTGATCAACCCGAAGGAAATCACCGTCGCCGCAGCCTCCTCGGCTGCCGAGACCGTCAAGCAGTCGCGAGTCAAGGTGTCGTCAAAGGACAAGCGCGCCGCGCTGCGCAGCCTGATCGACAGCGAGAAGCCGACCAACGCGATCATCTTCTGCAACCGCAAGCGCGATGTCGGCATCGTGCACCGCTCTCTGAAGCGCCACGGCTACAATGCGGTCGAGCTGCACGGCGACATGTCGCAGCCGGACCGCATGAAGACCCTGCAACGCTTCAAGGACGGCGATGCCGACCTGCTCTGCGCCAGCGACGTCGCCGCCCGCGGACTCGACATCGCCGGCCTCAGCCACGTCTTCAATTTCGACGTCCCGACTCATGCGGAAGATTACGTGCACCGCATCGGGCGCACCGGACGAGCTGGACGGGACGGACGCGCCTTCACATTGACCACGTCCGAGGAGGAGAAATACCTCCAGGCGATCATCAAGCTGATCGGCAAGGATATCCCGGTCTACGAGATCTCCGGTTTGTCCGAAAACCGGAGCGGTCAGAACGCGGACGACGAACAGCGCGGTGAGAGCGCGGACGAGAAAAAGCGCGGCGACAAGCGCGAACGGAGCGGCCGCAGAAAGCCGCGTTCCCGCGGCGGTCGTGACCGGACCGACCGTCCGGAAGAGACCCCGGCGGAAGGATCCTCAAAATCGACCGACAACGTTACGGAGTTTCCGACCAAGGAATCTCGGCCGGCGAAACGTCGTCGCGCGCGCGACGAGGATGCCGACATCGAGCCGGTCGTTGGCCTCGGCGATCATGTTCCGGCGTTTCTGCTCCGGAAATAGCTCGGCGGCACCCGGTCTTCGGCACCGCTTGATTTCGTCGCTCTTTTCGGAAACGATCAAAGCTTATCTGTTCTCAGCTCCGGGCCTCCGATGCAGACGATCTTCGTTCAGGTTAAGTGCGAACTAGGCGAGGCCTATAATGTGGCCGACGCCGCGATCATGGACTTCGAAGAAGTTTCCGAAGTGCATTCGACGTCCGGGCAATATGACCTGATGATGAAATGCTACCTACCGGACGACACCGATATCGGCCGTTTCGTCACCGAGAAGATCCACAGCATCAAGGGCGTGAAGGACACCTTCACGATCATCACCTTCAAAGCGTTCAGCTAGCGAAGCGTTCAGAGAACAGCCGATCAGGTCTCCTGCGGCTCAATCTCCTGATCGGATGCGCCGTCGACGGCTTCAAAAACGGCACCGTCGGTAATCGACGTCTCGAACGAAACACCGTCAAGGCGCGCACCGTCAAAATTGGTGTTGGAACAGATCGTCTTTTCGAACGTTGCACCGTTTAGGGTCGCGGGGAAGCGGACGACACGCCGGTCACCGCGGGTGCTCAGTACGTTGACATAGCCGAGATCCGCACTGGCGATGTTCGCCATCGTCAAATCGGCTTTCATCAGTATGACGCCGCGCATATCGGCATGCATGAAGTTCGTGTTCGACAGGTTGGCGCCGGTGAAATCCGCCATCGTCAGGAACGAGCTGCCGAAATTGCATCTCTCGAGATTGGCCCCGGCGAATTTCGCAACGCTGAGATCCGCGTTGCGGAAATCGAGCCCGCTCATATTTGCTCCGGAGAAATCCGCCTGCTCGCCTTCCTTGCCGTCGGTCGCCAGCCACTTCATGTGCTTCTGAACCTTGAGCTTGAGGCTGTCCTCCAGATCCCGAATCCCGAGAAATACGCGGCAGTTGTCGAGCCGCGCGCCCTTCATGTCGCACACCGAAACGTCGACATTGCGGAGGACGGCGCCTTCGAGGTCAGCGCCCCGCAGACTCGCTCCCTTGAGATTCGTCCCCGCCATCACGGCGTTCTTCATGCGCGCGAGCTCGAGATTGGCACCTTCGAGATCGGCGCCGGAGAGATTGACCGCAACCAGTTCGGCCTCGGACATGTTGCTGTTCCGAAGCGATGCCCCCTCCAAATTGGCTTCCGTGAGGTTCGAGCGTGCGAAGTTCGACTTGTCGAGCACGGCATCCGACATGTCGACGCTCTGCGTGCGTTTCAAACCCGCATCGCGGATTTCACCCGGCCGCATGTCCGCTTCGCGAAAATCGGATCCGCCAAGGCGCGCCCCGGTGAATTTCGCACCGCGCAGATCCGCGCGAAAAAAGTTCGAGCCGGCAAGATTCGCCCGGCGCATCACCGCGCCGAACAAATCGGCACCGGAGAAATCGCCACGGACAAACGCGGCGCCGGTCATGTCGACGCCGGAAAGCAATGCGTTGTGTAACTTGGCGTTGGGCGAGCGCAACCCCTTAAGGCTTGCGTTTCTCAAATCCGCACGCTTGCATCCCGGCACGCCATCAAGGTAGCCCCGATGGAGGACGATTATTTCTTTAAGTGCTGCTTCATCCATCAAGTAAGAATTCCGGCGCGGCCCTAAGCGGATCTATACCATAAGGTAATAGAGCGTTCATTTTTCCGATTTTTCAAGCACTAAAGATTACAATAGCACCCTCATTTAAATCGAATTGTATTGATTTCATAAGGATTTTATCAGCGTATTGGTTAACGCATTACTAACCGCTGCCTGAGTCGGGTCGATAACGGGTATAGAAAGCTCTTCTTCGAGCGACTCCCGGTAGCGGGCCATGCCGGCGCAACCGAGGACAACGGTCTGGGCGCCGTCCTTGTCCCTGAGCTCCTTTCCCGTCTCGACGAGGCGCGCATAGGCCCTGCCTTCGTCGGAGAGCTCGACGACCCCGAGCCCAAGCGCGCGTTCGCCGGCCAACCGGGATTCGAACCCGAGCGCCCGGATGTAGCGCATATGTCGCGGGATCGAACCTTGCAGAATGGCGATCACGCCGAACTTTTCCCGAATACTAATGGCCCGCAGCATCCCGGACTCGGCGATGCCGAACACCGGCTTTTCTGTCGCCTCGCGCGCGGCGTGGATACCGGGATCGGAATAACAGGCGATGACGAATGCCGACGCGCTGTTGGCGCGGCGCGCGACGATGTCGCGGACCTGGACCGCTGCGAGATCGGCATCCGCCTGGCTTTCGACACCGGGAGGTCCGTCCGGATTCGTCAGACATTCGATTTCGGGACCTCCGGGGACACGCAGACCATCGAGCGCCTCGCTCATTGCCCTGGTGACGTCCTCGGTGCTGTTCGGATTGATGACGACGATCGGATCACTCATGACGTTACTCTTCTTCCCCCAGGCCTTTGACTACCAGTTCCGTGACGTCGGGCGACAAGCCCGGATGGCGCCGGATGCGCGCCAGACATTCCCGCATCATGCGCTGGCGCGCCGCGTCATAACGCTTCCAGCGGGTAAGAGGCGCGACGAGCCGCGCCGCGATCTGTGGATTGAGCGTGTCGAGCCGGATGATCTGATCGGCGAGAAAGCCGTAACCCGAGCCATCGGCGGCATGAAAATGCACCGGGTTCCCGCTCGCAAAGGCGCCGATGACGGCGCGCACGCGGTTCGGCGTGCCGAAATCGAACTTCGGGTGGTCCAGCAATCCCCTGACGGTTCGCAGCGTGTCCGGCAGCGCACTCGTTGCCGACAGGGTGAACCACTTGTCGAGCACGAGCGGGGTCTCAATCCAGCGGTCATGGAAGGCGGCCATCGCAGTCTCGCGCTCGGGGCACGCGACATTGTTCAGAGCCTGCAGTGCGGCTATGGACTCCGTCATCGTCGTGGCCGTGGCGGACTGACCGGCGGCGAGCGCGCGCCCGCCAGCGTCGCCGCTTGCCACGAGGTAGCCAAGCGCGAGCGCCTTGAGCGCCCGCGTGCCCATCGCCTCGGTCGACATGTCCTGCGGCGCAAAGGCGCCCGACAAACGGTCGTAGAGCGTTCGCCAGAGTTCCGCGTGACGCCCGCCGATCTCCCTGCGCGCCGCGTTCCGCGCCGCGTGTATGGCGTCCGGGTCGGCGGGCAGCATCGCATCGGCGAGCACCGTTTCCCCGGGCAGGGTCAGCAACTCGGCGGCAAATGCCGGTTCGATTTCCGCATCCTGCAGGATCGCCGCGACCGCATCCAGGAAGTCGTCCCCGAGCACCGGCTCGTCGTCGCCCTTCTCTGCGGCGGCGATCACTGCCCGGGTAAGGTAACTCTGCCCCGCGTCCCAGCGTGCAAACGGATCATCGTCATGCCGGAAGAGGAAACAGTCCTCGGATTCATCGCGGCTCGTGCGCAGTCGCACCGGGGCGGAGTATCCGCGCAACAATGACGGCACCGGCCGTTCTTCCACATTCTCGAAGACAAACTCCTGCTCCTCCGAACTGACGGGCAGGACACGCGAGATCGGTGCCGCACCGCTGTCATCGCCGCGCAGTTCCAGTGGAAGTGCCCGGCCGTCGGCTCCGAGCAACGCCATCGAGAGCGGTATCAGCATCGGTTCTTTTTCCGGCTGACCCGGGGTCGGCGGAAGGATCTGTCGCACCTGCAGACGCGCGGTCCGGGACGACGGGTCATGTTCCAGACTGACCTCCAGTTCGGGCGTGCCGGACTGGCTGTACCAGAGCCGGAATTGTTCGAGGTCGACGCCGCTTGCATCCTCCATCGCGGCGACGAAATCCTCGCAGCGCACCGCCTGGCCGTCATGGCGCTCGAAATAGAGATCCATGCCCTTGCGGAAGGCTTCGGCCCCCACAAGTTCGTGGATCATCCGGATGACCTCGGCACCTTTCTCGTAGATCGTTACCGTGTAGAAATTGTTGATCTCGAGATAACTTTCCGGACGCACCGGATGCGCGGTCGGGCCCGCATCCTCGGGAAACTGGACACTGCGCAGCAGGCGCGCATCGGCGACCCGCTTGACGCCGCGCGAATGGGTATCGGAGGTAAATTCCTGGTCCCGGAACACTGTCAGCCCTTCCTTCAGGCTAAGCTGGAACCAGTCCCGGCAGGTCACGCGGTTTCCCGTCCAGTTGTGAAAATACTCGTGCGCGACAATGCCTTCGAGGCGCTCGAAGTCCGCGTCCGTCGCGGTCTCGGGATCGGCCAGAACGAACTTGCTGTTGAAGATGTTCAGCCCCTTGTTCTCCATCGCCCCCATATTGAAATGGCTGACGGCGACGATCATGAAGAGATCGAGATCGTATTCGAGGCCGAAGCGCTCCTCGTCCCATCTCATCGACCGTTTCAGGCTGTCCATGGTATGGGCGCAGAGATGCTCGTTGCCGTGCTCTACATAGACCCTGAGATCGACGTCGCGCCCCGACATTGTCCGGAAACTGTCGCGGACGCAGGCGAGGTCCCCGGCGACGGCGGCGAAAAGATAGGACGGTTTCGGGAACGGGTCGTTCCAGACGGCAAAATGACGTCCGCCGTCGAGCGCGCCGGAATCCACGAGATTTCCGTTTGAGAGCAGCACCGGGAAACGGTCCGCATCGGCTTCCAGGCGTGTCGTGTAGACTGCCATCACGTCCGGCCGGTCGGGAAAATAGGTGATCCGTCGAAATCCCTCGGCCTCGCACTGGGTGCAATACATGCCTTCCGACATGTAGAGCCCCTCGAGCGCCGTGTTGCGTTCTGGCTCGATCGCGGTGACGGTTTCAAGCGTGAAACTGTCGGGGACGCCCGAAAGGAAAAGCTTGTCGCCCTCAATCCGGTAATCCGCTTCCGCAACCGCGGCGCCGTTCAGCGCGATGGACAGAAGACTTAATTCCTGCCCGTCCAGTCCGAGCACTGTGGAGGTGTCCGCGGAATCGGGATTCCGCCGTCCCGTGAGCGTACAGGCGACGGTCGTTTCACCGTCACGCAGATCGAAATCCAGCGCCACCGTGTCGATCAGAAAAACCGGCGGCGCGTAGTCGGCAAGTTTCTTCACTTGGGGTCCGGCGGCGTTCTCGACGCGTGTCATGTCAACTCCAGGTCTCGCGGGATTTTGGTCGGACGGATCAATTGGCCATCCATCCGCCGTCTACCATGAGGTTCTCTCCGGTAATATAGGTGGCCTCGTCGCTGGCGAGAAACAGCACTGCGTTGGCGACGTCGCGCGGCCGTCCGAGGCGCGGCCAGGGCGTGCGGGCCTCTGAATAGGCAAGGATATCGGGATCGACGGCGGGTCCGCTCTTGCCTGTGAGGATCTTGCCTGGCGCAACGGCATTGCAGACGATCCCCTCCGCCGCATAATCGCCCGCGATCTGCCGCGTCATGTAGACGACCGCAGCCTTTCCGGTGCCATAGGCCAGGTCGTTCGGCGATCGGATCATACCGTGCTGCGAGGAAATGTTGACGATCCGGCCGCGCACCCCGTCTCGCGCCGGCTGGGTCAGCATCTGCTGGACCGCCCGCTTGCAACCGAAGAAGACGCCCTTGGCATTGACCCCCATCACGCGGTCCCATTCCTCCTCGCTGGTCTCAAGAAGGGATTTGCTCACACCGATGGCGGCGTTGTTCACCATGATGTCGAGCGCGCCGAAACGGGCGACAGCAAAGCCGACGGCCGCATCCACGGAATTCCAGTCCGCCACGTCAAGTTCGACGAATTCCGCAGTACCGCCAAAGGCGCGGATGAGGTCCAGCGTCTTCTCCCCTCCCTCGCGCGGCACTTCCGTTCGGTCGGCGACGATGACGTTCGCCCCCTCTTCTGCAAAGCGGACGGCAATCGCCTTGCCAATACCCGAGGCGGCACCGGTGACGATCGCGGTTCTGTTCTCAAGGCGCATCTGCGGCTCCGGAATTCGCCCGTTGAGGGCCGGTCGAGAACCGGCGGGCAGGATGATTGCAGTGCCCGAAACGGGCGACTAGGCTCCCTCGAACAATAGTTGGGGAGGTGAATTTGGCAATACGCACTGCACTGACGGAGCGACTCGGGATCGAACATCCGATCCTTTGTGCTCCGATGGCCCGGGTTTCCGGCGGTAAACTGGCGGCGGCCGTTTCCGAAGGAGGCGGGCTCGGCCTCCTCGGCGGCGCGTATTGCGACGAATCCTGGATCACCGAGCAGCTACAGGTCGCCGGAAATGCGCGCATCGGGATCGGGTTGATCACCTGGCGGCTGGCGCAGCTGCCGAACGTGCTCGACCTCGTGCTCGACCGCAGCCCCGCCGCCGTAATGTTGTCCTTCGGCGACGAGCAGCCATTCGCGACCAGGATCAAGGATGCGGGAAGCGTCCTCATCGCACAGGTGCAGAGCCTCGAACAGGCGAAGCTTGCCGCCGATGCCGGCGCGGACATCATAGTCGCCCAGGGTGGAGAGGCGGGCGGACACGGCGCCCAGCGTGGGGCGTTCTCACTTGTTCCTGAGGTCGTGGACGCACTGCCCGACCTGCCCGTTGTCGCCGCTGGAGGGATCGCCGACGGGCGCGGCCTCGCCGCGGCGCTTGCGCTCGGCGCCAGCGGCGTCTTACTCGGCACCCGTTTCGTGGCGACCGAGGAATCGCTTGCGCCGGAAGGTGCCAAGGCGGCCGTTGCGGCGGAGAGCGGCGACGTCACTGTAAAGGGCAGCGTGTTCGACAAGGCACGCCGCTTCGACTGGCCTGCCGCCTATTCCCTGCGGACCTTCCGGAACGCATTCTCGGAGCGTTGGGAAGGAACGGACACGCTTCCGGAATCGGCAATCGCGGAATTCGAGGACGCTGTTGCCAGGGCCGACATGAATGTCGCGCCGGTGGTCGCCGGAGAGGCCGCCGGCATCATTCGCGACGTTCCCTCCGCGAAAGACGTGATTCCCCGCCTGGTTGCCGAAGCGGAAGAAAAATTAAGGGGTGCCGCAGCGCTCTGCGGCACCCCCTGATTCCGTGTTCCGCCGCTCCGTATCAGGCGGCGGCGGTGTCCCGCATGTTGGTGTAGGCGACCGCGCAATGGGTCGTGCAATAGGGACGGCCCGGCAGCACGGTCTCGCCGCAGAACTTGAAATCCGGAGACTTCGGATCTCCGATGGGCCAGGAACACTTGTTGCGGTCCCATTCCTGCGCCGCGAGCGGCGAAACCTTGCGCTTCTTCGGCTCGACCGGCTTGTCGGAGCGGACGATCGGCGATTGCCGTTTCGGCAACCCCATCCGATGCACCTTGCCGACGACGGCATTTCGCGAAACGCCGAGTTCATTCCCGATCTGCGTAATCGACAATCCGTCGGCCCAGAGCTGCTTGAGCTGTTCCAGACGGTCATCGGTCCACGCGCTGACTGCGCTTTCGGCCATTCTGCCCTCCAAGTCTGACATAATGTCGGCGCTGTTCCCGGCTGAACCGGTGCGTCTTTCGGTTGAGAATGACGCAATATCTTGTGCCGACTTGAAGTGAGCCTACTCCTTGTTGTGGTTTTGATTCAAGCGCCTTGCGAGAAAACTTAACGATTCGCGCCGATTCAAGGGCTTAGCAGAAAGCGCTCTCAAGCGACTCCAGCTCAGGGTTGTCGCGCGCTCCGGCAATGGCCCGTTTGCACCCGGTTCAGGATGAGGTATGCAGAATTTCCGGAGAATATTGGCGACTGATAGATCGGCGGCCCGTCCCATGAGA
The DNA here is from genome assembly GCF_965216895.1 of Nisaea sp. GTDB lineage: Bacteria > Pseudomonadota > Alphaproteobacteria > Thalassobaculales > Thalassobaculaceae > Nisaea. The sequence continues at coordinate 634,195 of NZ_OZ244205.1, read as the reverse complement.
ACTGTTCCGAAGCGCGTACTAGTCACAGGAGGTGCCGGTTTTCTCGGCTCGCATCTCTGCGAGCGTCTGCTGGAGCGCGGCGACGACGTTCTCTGTGTCGACAATTTCTATACCGGCATGCGGCACAATGTTGCCCACCTGCTCGACCACGCGAACTTCGAGCTGATGCGGCACGACATCACCTTTCCGCTCTATGTCGAGGTCGACGAGATCTACAACCTCGCCTGCCCGGCCTCGCCGATCCACTACCAGCGCGACCCCGTCCAGACGACCAAGACCAGCGTCATCGGCGCGATCAACGTCCTCGGCCTCGCCAAGCGCGTGAAGGCCAAGGTCCTGCAGGCCTCGACCTCGGAAGTCTATGGCGACCCGACGGTTCACCCACAGACCGAGGAATACTGGGGCAACGTCAACACGACCGGCATCCGCGCCTGCTACGACGAAGGCAAACGCTGCGCCGAGACGCTGTTTTTCGACTATCTGCGCCAGCACAACCTGCGCATCAAGGTCGCGCGGATCTTCAATACCTACGGACCGCGGATGCATCCGAACGACGGTCGCGTGGTCTCCAACTTCGTCCTCTCCGCCCTGCGCGGAGAGGATCTGACCCTGTACGGCGACGGCAGCCAGACCCGATCCTTCTGCTTTGTCGACGACCTGGTCGAGGGCCTGATGCGGCTGATGGACAGCGACGATGCCGTGGTCGGGCCGGTCAACCTCGGAAACCCGACCGAAATGACCGTGAAGGAACTGGCGGAGACGGTGACCGACCTGGTCGGCCGCGAGAGCGGAATCTCCTATCATCCACTGCCGCAGGACGATCCGATGCAGCGCCAGCCGAACATCGACAAGGCGAAGACGCTGCTCGGCTGGGAGCCGAAAATCCCGCTGCGCACCGGCCTCGAAAAGACCATCGCCTATTTCCGCGATTTCGTCTGAGAGGCATCCGTCCCCGTCAGGGGGCGCCTGACTTCAGAATGTCCTTGAGCTTTTCCTCGAACGGGAACGGCAATGGCGGTTCGACGAGCGAGCCCGTCGCGGGAACCGCACGGCCATCGGACCAGCGCCTCAGATCGGTGACCTCTTCCGCCCGGGTGACCGACAGCGGCTTGGTCTCGAGCACCGCGGCCTCGAGATGCCTCTGCTCGAGCGATGGAAACTGTTTGGCATCCGTCGCCTCTGAAAAAGCCGAGATCAGTGCCTCGCGCACGACCGCTTCGATTTCGGCGCCGCTGAAACCGCCCTCTCCCGCGGCCTCGCCGGTACCGGTCATTTCGGTGAGCGCGTCGAGATCGAAATCCTCAGGGACATGCCCGACACGGCCGATATGGATCCGGAAAATTTCCTGCCGCTCCTCGGCATTGGGGAGATCGATGAAGAAAATCTCGTCGAAACGCCCCTTGCGCAGGATCTCCGGCGGCAGGAGCATTGTCTCGTTTGCCGTGGCGATGACGAAGACCGGCGCCGTCTTCTCCTGCAGCCAGGTCAGGAAGGTCGCAAGAACACGCAGGGAGACGCCGCTGTCTCCGACATGCCCCCGGTTCCGCGGCAGCCCCTTCTCGATCTCGTCGATCCAGAGCACGCAGGGCGCAACCGCCTCGCAAATCGAGATCGCGTCACGAATGTGCTGCTCGGAGGCACCGACCAGCGAGGCATAGACCCGCCCCATGTCGAGCTTGATCAGCGGAACGCCCCAGGAAGTCGCGGTGCATTTGGCCGCGAGCGACTTGCCGCACCCCGGAACGCCGGTGAGAAGGACCCCTTTCGGCGGGGTGATCCCGAATGCGAGCCCCTTCTCGCTCGACGCCAGAGCGCGTTTGCGAAGCCATTCCTTCAGGTTGTCGAGCCCGCCGACATCGTTCATCGACCACTCGCTAGTATCGATGTACTCGAGGATACCGCTTTTCTTCACGACATCCTGCTTGAGGCGGTAGATCTCGCGGACATCTTCCTTGGAAAGCTGTTTGTCCTCGATCAGGGCATCCGAGAGCGCGTTTCGGATCTCGTACATGGTGAGGCCGCTCGCCGCGTTCACGACCGCCTCCTTCAGGAATTCGACATCCTCGTCGACCTTGATGGCAGAGGTCGCCTTCAGCCGTTCCAGAATATCGTCGACCCAGCCCTTGATCTCTTCTTTCGTCGGCAGGGGAAACTCGAGACGCAGGATTTCCTTTTCGAGTTCGGCTGACAGTTCCCCGTCCGCCGAGACCATCAGAATGGCACCGTTCTTGGTCGAGAGCCGGCTTTGCAGCGCAAAATCGCGTAACCGCCTGCGGTGGACCGGATTGTTGTGGCGTTCGACCAAAAAGGGCGAGGCGTCGAGCAGGACGAGAAAGGTTTTCCGGCGCTCCGAACTCTTTTTCTCCCGCTCCCGTTCGAGCTTGCGCTCGAAGGCTTCGATTGCGGTCATTACATCCGCATTCTGGCCCGCCTTCACGAGGCTGTCCGGGGCTTTGTCGGACCGGCTCAGCAGAGAGCCGATCCGCTTCATGTGGATGCCCCTGGTGCAGGACCAGAAGATGATGTCGCATTTCTCTTGTATCGCCACGCGTTCGATGCTGTCGATCACGCGGTTTTCCTCGAAAGAATGAATGGCGATCAAGGGGTGCAGCGACGACACCGCAAGCGTCAGAGCGCGCTCGAAATCCTTTTGAGTCCTGATTTTCAATGCACGCTTCCTCCTGCACGCAGCGTATTGCGCCAAACAGAAGCAGCGCACACGATCATAACAGTAGCAGCGGCGAACAGACTCGGAATTGACCTGGATCAGGCCCTTTGGTTGAACCGTCGGCCGACCAGCGCGGCGGCGATATTCACCTTCTGGATATCGATCGCTCCGCCGGCGATGCCCCAGCCCCAGCCGTCGCGCAGGCGCTGCTCCATGCCGTAGGACTTCGAATAGCCATAAGCGCCCATCACCTGCAGTGCCGCTCCGGTGACGTCGCGGACGATCTCGTTGGCGAAGCATTTGGCGAGACTGCTGTCCAGCACCGACGGAAGGCCGTCCTCGGCGTTCTTGGCCGCACGGTAGATCAGCAGCCGCGAGGCCTCGACCCGCATCGCCATCTCGGCGAGCTTCATCTGCACCGCCTGGAACTCGACAAGTTCCTTGCCGAACGCCTTGCGCTCCTGGGTGTAGGCGAGCGCGGTCTCGAAGGCGGCGGATGCGATGCCGAGGCACATTGTGGCATTACCGCAGCGCTCCAGATCGAACGCCTCCATGAGCTGGCGGAAGCCGCCGGCCGGGACGATGACGTTCTCTTTCGGGATCTCGATATTGTCGAAAAAGATATCGGCGCTTGGAATGCCGCGGAAGCCCATCAGACGCTCGCGCTCGCCGAAACTGAGACCCTTCATGCTCTTGTCGACATAGACCGCCCCGATCCCTTTTGCGCCCGGGGCGTCCGACATTCGGCAATAGACGACATAGGCCTCGGCATGACCGCCGCCGGAGCACCAGCGCTTCTGGCCGTTCAGGATCAGCTTGCCGCCGTCCTCCGTCACCCGGGTCTTGAGATCGGTGAGGGCCGAGCCGGCATCGGGCTCCGACATGGCGACCGCGACCGTGAGTTCACCGGCGCAGACCTGCGGCAGGACCTTCTTTGCGAGTTCGGACGAGGCGAAATGCTCGACCGCGCGGCACGGTCCGACGGATGATTCGAAGATCGGGAACGCGATCGCCGGCGAGACCTTGGCGAATTCCTCAAGAACGATCAGTGCTTCAAGGTTGCCGAGCCCCAGCCCGCCATATTCCTCCGCGACATTGATGCCGAGAAAGCCCATCTCGGCATAGCGCCGGATATGCGCGCGCGACGGCGCCTCATCCTTCTCTTCCAGCTCGCGCGCGACATCTGCCATTTCCTGGGTTGCGAATGCACGTGCGGTTTCCTGTAGGCTGCGCTGCTCCTCGGTCAGCTGGAAGTCCATCCCGTTCCCTCCGGTCACTTTATCGTTTCAATTGAAATGATCTTACCCGCGATGAAAGCGTACGTAATCCTTCAGAGCCATGCGCTCGGTAACAAGTGTGTTCTCGATCTTCGACCAATCGGCCCTGCCGAGCGCCATGCCGGCGACGACAACGTCCTCCTCGGCCAGGTCCAGCTGGGCCCCGATAATCTTGTGGTAGGTCGCGAAGGCGGCCTGCGGACAGGTTTCCAGACCATGGCTGCGCGCCAGCACCATGACATTCTCCATGAACATGCCGAAATCGAGCCAGCTGCCGATCTCGAGGCCGCGATGGATGGTGAAGATCAGTCCAACCGGCGCGTCGAAGAAAGTGAAGTTCCTTGCATGCTGCGCCTTGGTCTTTTCGAAATCGCCCTTCTTGATATCGAGCAACCCGTAGAGCGCCCAGCCGACCGTCCGGCGGCGCGACTTGAAGGGCTCGAAGAACTCCTTCGGATAATACTGGTACTCGCCGCTATGGCCCGTTCCATCATGATGCGCGGCAACAATCTCGGTGCAGAGTCGGTCCCGCGCCGCGCCGGTCACCACATGCACCTTCCAGGGCTGCATATTGGTTCCGCTCGGCGCCCTGCCGGCGAGATAGAGAATACGGGCAACCGTCTCCTCCGGCACCGGATCCGGCAGAAAGGCGCGGACGGAGCGCCGCTGCGAGACCGCGTCCTCGACAGGGTTCAGGTTTTCGTAGCCAGTCTCTATGATCGGAGCGTCTGTCACGGTTCTTTTCTCGGGATATCTGATCAAAATGACGGGTGAAGCTGCGACCGGCCCCCTCGCGGGGATCCGGGTACTGGATCTGACCTCGGTACTGCTCGGGCCTTACGCGACGCAGATCATGGGCGACATGGGTGCCGATGTCATCAAGGTCGAGTCCCTCGAGGGCGACGTCACCCGCAATGTCACGCCGTTCAGAACCCCCGGCATGGGCACGGTTTTCCTCAATGTGAACCGGAACAAGCGCTCGCTCTCGATGGACTTGAAAAACACCGGTGCCAGGGACGCATTGCTGAAACTGGCGCGGCATGCCGACGTTCTCGTGAGTTCGGTGCGCCCCGCCGCGATGCGACGGCTTGGCCTCGGCTACGACGATCTGAAGGCGATCAATCCGAAGCTGATCTATTGCGGCGCTTACGGCTTCAGCGAACAGGGACCCTACGCGGGCCGTCCCGCCTATGACGACATCATCCAGGCGGCCTGCGGTCTGGCCGACTATCACGACCGGGCAGATGGCGCGCCGGCCTACAGCCGCACCGTGATCGCGGACAAGGTCACCGGCCTGATGTGCCTCTCCGCCATCTCGATGGCACTGGTCGCGCGCGAGCGCTCAGGGGCCGGCCAGTTTGTCGAGGTCCCGATGTTCGAGAGCCTGGTTGCTTTCCTGCACCCGGAGCACCTCCAGGGCGCCACGTTCCCGGACGGCGACGGCAGGACGGGATATGACCGGGTCCTCGCACCGCATCGCAAGCCCTACCGGACCAGGGACGGACATGTCGCACTGCTGCCCTACACGGCGCGGCAATGGAGCGACTATCTGCGCGCCATCGGCCGCGAGGAAATCGCGGCGGCAACCTGGGTGAACGATCCGGCAGAACGCTCGCGCAATGTCGGCAAGCTCTATCGGATCGTGGCAGAGGCGACGCCTGCGCGCACAACGGCGGAATGGCTTGCGCTCTTCGCCGAGATCGATGTGCCCGCCATGCCGGTCATGGGAACCGAAGACCTGCTGAAGGACCCGCATCTCGACGAGATCGGTTTCTGGCCGCTCTTCCGGCATCCGAGCGAGGGCGAGATCCGCATGGTCGGCCAACCGATCCGCTATGGCAGCACGCCCGCTTCCTACCGTCTCGGCGCGCCGCGTCTCGGGGAGCACAGCCGCGAAATTCTCGTCGAAGGCGGTCTTGCCGCCACCGAAATCGACAGCCTGCTGTCAAGCGGCGCGGTCTTCCAGTCGTCCTGATCCGGCGCCCTCCCCTTTAAACCACCCGGCCCGCGTGTTATCTGACCTCTGTTCCCGCTGGATATCTGGACCTCCCCATGCCGACACCGCTTCCCGCTTCCGTCGAAGACACGCTCGCCCTGCTAGGTGACGGCCAGTACGTCGCCGATACCCCGCTCGCGACCGCCTTGCACCTCGCCCTGCAACTGAAGCGGCCGCTCTTCCTCGAGGGCGAGGCCGGCGTCGGAAAGACCGAGATCGCAAAGGTTCTCTCCGAAACCCTCGACCGCAAGCTGATCCGGCTGCAGTGCTACGAGGGGTTGGACGTGTCTTCCGCGGTCTACGAGTGGAACTATTCCCGCCAGATGCTGGAGATCCGTTTGGCCGAGGCGGCCGGCGGCGCCGACAGAAAGGCGCTTGCCGCGGACCTCTTCTCCGACGAGTTCCTGATCAAGCGCCCGATCCTGCAGGCGCTTGAGCCGACCGAGGGCGGCGCGCCGGTGCTGCTGATCGACGAACTCGACCGCACCGACGAGCCGTTCGAGGCTTTCCTGCTCGAAGTGCTCTCTGACTATCAGGTGACGATTCCGGAAGTCGGCCCCTTCAAGGCCGAGGAACCGCCGATCGTCATCATCACCTCGAACCGGACACGCGAGATCCACGACGCACTGAAACGGCGCTGCTTCTACTACTGGGTCGACTACCCGAGCGCCGAGCGCGAACTGGAGATCCTGCGCAAGAAGGCACCGTCCGCACCGGAAGAACTCAGCCGTCAGGTCGTCGCCTTCGTCCACCAGCTGCGCAAGATGGACCTGTTCAAACAGCCTGGCGTGGCCGAGACCATCGACTGGACCCATGCATTGGTGCAGCTCGACTATCTCGCCCTCGACCCGCGCGCCGTCGACAACACACTCGGCGTGCTGCTGAAATACCAGGACGATATCCAGAAAATCCAGGGCAGCGAGGCCAACCGGATCCTGACCCAGGTGCGCAGTGAACTGGCGATGGCCGGCTAGGAAATTATGACGCCGCTCGACGACCTCGAACCGCCGCCGGGAGAGATGCCGGACTTGCCGGGAACGCCTGAAGGCGGTGGCGGACGCCTGGTCGAGAACATCCTGCATTTCGCCCGCGTGCTACGCGCCGCCGGCCTGCCGGTAGGGCCGGGCAAGGTGCTGGATGCGATCGAGGCGGTCAGAACCGTCGGGATCACCGACCGCGAAGTCTTCTACTGGACATTGCACGCGGTCTTTGTGAACCGTCGCGACCAGCGCGAGATTTTCGACCAGGCTTTCCACATCTTCTGGCGCAATCCCCGCATCCTCGAAAAGATGATGCAGATGGTGCTGCCGGAGATGAAGCTCGCCGGAGACGCCGACGAGGAGGACGCGGAGACGGTCAGCCGGCGGGTCTCCGAGGCGCTTACCCAGCAGCAGGAACCTGGTCAGGACGCGAGCGCGCCGGACCGGGAACAGGAGCAGGAAATCCAGCTTGACGCGGTGATGACCTATTCCGACGAAGAACTGCTGCAGGGCATGGATTTCGAGAAAATGAGCGCGGACGAGATTCGCGCCGCACGCAGGGCCATCGAAAAGATGCACCTGCCGCTTGCGGACATCCCCACCCGCCGCTTCTCGCCCAGCCCTTACGGACACAAGGTCGATTTGCGGGGCACGCTCCGTCAGGCGCTTCGCTCCGGCGGCGACATCATCCCGCTACAGCTCAAGAAGCGCCGGATGCGCCCGCCGCCGCTCGTCGCGCTCTGCGACATCTCGGGGTCGATGACACGCTATTCGCGCATGCTGCTCCACTTCATGCATACGCTGACCAACGACCGGGACCGGGTTCACACGTTCCTATTCGGCACGCGCCTCACCAATGTGACACGCTACCTGCGCCACAAGGATGTAGACGAAGCGCTGGACAAGATCAGCGCCTCCGTGGAGGATTGGTCCGGCGGAACGCGAATCGGCCATTGCCTGCACGATTTCAACCGTCACTGGTCCCGCCGGGTACTGAGCCAGGGCGCGGTCGTCCTCTTGATCACGGACGGCCTCGACCGGGAAGCCGGCAAGGGGCTCGGTGCCGAAATGGAACGACTGCATAAGTCGTGTCGCAGGCTGATCTGGCTCAACCCGCTGTTGCGTTATGACGGCTTCGCTCCCAAATCCATGGGGGTGCGAGCCTTATTGCCGCATGTGGACGAATTCCGTCCGGTGCATTCTCTCGACAGCCTGGAGGATCTGGCGAACTTGTTGGGAGAACCGGCCGGCATCCGCCGCAGGGGCATGGGGGACTGGCTCGGCAAACTGGCCGAGATCGAAGCGGCGGAGGCGGTCTGAGGCCCTCCCCGCGGATGGGAAGGGAAACCGGCAGGATGAACAGATACGACCCCAGGCAGCAGGACGACATTCTCGGACGGATTGCCGAATGGCGCCGGGACGGCCGCCGCATCGCGGTCGCGACCGTAATCAAGACATGGGGCAGTTCGCCCCGTCCCGTGGGCAGCCAGCTCGCGATCGACGACAGCGGTGCCATGGTCGGCTCCGTATCGGGCGGCTGCATCGAGGGCGCCGTCGTGCGCGAGGCGATGCAGTCGATCGCCGACGGTCAGCCGCGGATGCTCGATTTCGGTGTCAGCGACGAGCAGGCCTGGGAGGTCGGGCTCGCCTGTGGCGGCGAGGTGAAAGTCTACGTGGAACGGATCGAAGGACAATAAGATGAAAGCCGAACTGTTCGATGCCCTGATGGCCTGCCGGGAGGCGAAGACGCCGGTGGCCATGGTGACGCGCCTGGAGGGCGGAGAACAGGGGCTGGTGACCCGCGACGGCACCGAGGGTTCCCTCGAGCTTGCGGACTCTCTCGTCACCGAGGCCCGCACCCGGATGCGGGACGACCGCAGCGGGATCAGCGCGGACGGCGCGCATTTCATCCATGTCCACAATCCGCCGCTGCGCATGATTGTCGTCGGGGCGGTCCATATCAGCCAGTTACTGGCGCCGATGGCGGCGCTCGCAGGCTATGCCGTGACCATCGTCGATCCGCGCGCCTCCTTCGCCACAGAAGAGCGTTTTCCCGGCGTAGAGCTCAGTGACGACTGGCCGGACGAGGCCCTGGAGGCGCTCATGCCCGACAGCCGCACGGCGATCGTCACGCTGACCCACGATCCGAAGCTGGACGATCCGGCCCTGCAGGTCGCACTTCGCAGCGAGGCTTTCTACATTGCCTGTCTCGGCAGCAAGCGGACCCATGCGCGGCGCCTCGACCGGCTGCGCGAGGAGGGCTTCAACGACAAGGACTTTGCCCGTCTCCATGGGCCCGCCGGGCTCGATATCGGTGCGGTTTCTCCGGCGGAGATCGCCATCTCGGTGCTGGCGGAAATGACTGCGGTCAAACATGGAGCCGAGCCGCTCAAAGCCGCGGCCTGAGGTCGATCCATGTATTTCGGCGAATTGCCGGTTGCCGAGGCGGAGGGCGCCATTCTCGCCCATAGCCGCCGGCTCGACGGACGCAGCCTCAAGAAGGGCCGGGTGCTCGATCGCGAGGACCTGGAAGCCCTGAAAGCCGCCGGGATCGAGCGCGTGGTCTGCGCCCGCCTCGATGACGGCGACATTTCCGAAGACCGTGCGGCGGACAGGCTGGCCGAGGCCTGCCGGGGCATCGACGTGCGCGCCGGCACCGCCTTTACAGGACGTTCGAACCTATTCGCCGAGCGCGCCGGCGTGGTGCTGTACGATCAGGCCCGGCTCGACGAACTCAATCTGGTCGACGAATCCATTACCCTCGGGCTGGTCCCGCCCTTTCAGGCGGTCTCGGCCGGGCAGATGATCGGCACGCTCAAAATCATCCCCTTCGCCGTACCGGAAGGACTGGTCCGGATTGCCGAGGCGCTCGCCGGTCAGGACGGGCCGCTCCTCCGGGTAAAGTCGTTCGCTTCCCTCGACGTCATTCTCATCCAGTCAAAACTTCCCGGCACCAAGGAAAGCGTGCTGGACAGCACCATGCGCGTAACGTCCGACAGGCTGGCTGCACTCGGATCGAAGCTGATTTCCGAAGCGCGCTGCGATCACAACCAGACGGCGCTCGCCGGTGCCATCCGCCGCGCCATTGCGGCGAAACCGGGCCTGATCCTGATCTCCGGCGCCTCAGCCGTTGTCGACCGTCGCGACGTGATCCCGGCGGCGGTGGAACAGACCGGCGGCGAAATCCAGCATTTCGGAATGCCGGTCGACCCCGGCAACCTCATGCTGATCGGCCGGACCGGCTCGGTTCCCGTCATCGGCATGCCTGGCTGTGCGCGCTCTCCGAAACTGAACGGTTTCGACTGGGTCCTGCAACGGATTTGCGCCGGTCTGGAGATCCGGCCGCAGGACATCATGCGCATGGGGGCCGGCGGTTTGCTCAAAGACGTGGCGCACCGTCCCCTACCGCGCGCGAGCGCGAGAAAGACGGAAGAAGCCGGCAAGGAGACGAGCCGGACCGGCATTGCCGCCGTCGTGCTGGCAGCAGGACAATCGACCCGCATGGGTGATGCGAACAAGCTGCTCAGCACCTTGGACGGCAAGGCGATGATACGACGGGTGGTCGAGACGGCCCTTGCTTCCTCTGCCGGACGCGTTCTCGTTGTCACCGGACATCAGCCGGACCGGATCCGGGCCGCGCTCGCCGGGCTCGACGTCGCCTATGTGCACAATCCTAATTTTGCCGGCGGTCTCAGCACCAGCGTGCGGAGCGGGATTTCGGCCCTGCCGGAGGATACGGAGGCCGCCCTCGTCTGCCTCGGCGACATGCCGCATGTGAGTGCGGAGGTTCTGAACCGGCTGATCGCCGCCTATAACCCGGTCGAGGGACGTGCGGTCGTCGTTCCTGTGCATGCGGGACGACCAGGCAATCCGGTGCTCTGGGACAGCCGGTTCTTCGGCGAAATGCAGGAGCTGGAAGGTGACCGGGGCGCCCGCTCGCTGCTGACCGAGTTCGCCGATCTGGTCTGCGAGGTCGAGATCACCGAGGCCGGCGTGCATCTCGATATCGACACGCCGGAAATGCTGAAAGAAGCCGGCGGATTGCCAGACGAGGTCACGTGATATGAGCGAAGCACTCTACCAGGCGGAAATCCTGCGTCTGGCGAAGGAAGGCCGCGGCAACCAGAGACTCGACGCCCCCGATGCCAGTGCGCGCGTGGACAACCCTCTCTGCGGCGACCGGGTCACGATCGACCTGAGCCTGAATGACGGCAAGATCGCCGCTATCGGGCATCGCGTTCAGGGTTGCGCCCTTTGCGAGGCATCTGCCGCGCTGATCCGGGAAAATGCGCCGGGACACGGTCTGGACGAGCTGGAAGCTGTCCGCAGCCGCCTGCTCGCCTTTCTCGCCGGTTGCGACGGTGTGGATCTGGACTGGAAGGAACTGGAGAGTTTCGCGCCGGTCCGCGATTTCAAGACGCGGCACGACTGCGTGCGGCTGCCGTTCGATGCGGTGCTGAAGGCCCTGAACAACGCCAAGGCGGACATGTCGGATTAAGCTGCGGCCTCAGGCGAGGATATCGATCGCTTCTTCGAGCAGGTCGTCGCCGGTACGGATCACCGCCGCATTGGCTTCGAGCTGACGCTGGGCCCCGATGAGATTCACGGTCTCGTTCTCGATAGAAACGTTCGGAATCGAGGAGATACCGTCCGCGTTGGCATCTGCCGCGCTCGGGTCGAAGATCGGGAAAGAGGCCGGATCGACGAGCGTGGTCTGGCTCCGGACGCCGGCAGGTCCCGCCGTGGTCGACTGTATTTCGGTCGGACGGAAAATCCGTTCGCCGTTTGCATTGGTTTCCGGGATCGGCTGGCCGGGACGCAGCACCTCGCCCGCCGGCGCGGCGACGCTTCGGACGTTTGCAAGATTGTTCGCCGCATTGTCGGTCCGGTTGCCCGCCGACACGATGCCAGAGACCGCGATATTGAGTGCGCCTGAAATGCTCATGTCCGTACCTTTAGCACCAATTGTCTTAAAAAATAGTTTCCCGTCCGCGGCGAAGCAAGCCGTGCGGCACCCGCCGCCCGCGTGACGGCTGCCCAAGATGCGTGGTATGTGAGAAAAAACAGTTTCGTTCCGACGAAAGGATCGCGCCCGGAGATGGATCGACCGCCCCCTCGCCCACGCGGCATGCATGGCCGCCCGCGATCCGCGTTGGTCCTGATAGCGACGATGCTGATACTGGCCGCAATCACCTCCGGTGCACGCGCCCAGACCATCCAGTGGTATGTCGAGGTCCTGACCGACCCGATCACCAAGGCGCCGGTTCTCGAGGCCCGTATCCTGACGCGCAAGGGCTATCGCTTTCATTTCCAGAAGCGCGACGACAACTCGCTCTGGGCGGAATTCCGCATGCCGCGCCACGTTGAAAAGAACATCAGCCGCAAGCGGCTTCCGACTTACTGGATCGACCGCCGCGACCCGGTCAATCTGGAATCGCTGAAGGAACTTGAGGTCGGCTTCAAGCCGACACTCTACGAGATCACCGAAAAAGGCGTCCATTTCATCGTCTGGGGCGCGCTCAAGAGGGGCATCGTTCCGCCGCCGCTGCGCGATTTCATGCTCGGCGACATGTTACATGTGCGGTACTGGACCGAGACTGGCGAGATGGGACAGGCCGAAATCCCCTTGAAGCGGGCCAATGAGGCGATCGCGCAAATGCTGAATGTCACCCCGCTGAACCGCGCTCCGGAGGTCGCTCAGCAACGACGCAGCGAAACCTTTGAAACGGTGGCGCGGCATTATCTGGATTTTTGCGACGAACTCAGATTCGTCGGCAGCGACGGAGATTTCGACATCTGCCGCGACCGGTTTGTCGCCTGCAGCGAAGCCCCAGATCAGTCCGAGCAAAGCTTCAAAGTATGCCTCAACAAAGAACAATAGATATCTGATTATATTGAAATATCGAGCGTTACCCTGCCACTGAAGGGTGTGAAATCGAAGGGCGATTGACCGCTTGTCTCGATGCCGGTCCCGCTGTCAGAGTCGCGTTGATCAGGTCGCACGATCTCAAATGCCCCGGCATCAAATTCGTCACCCCGGTTCGCCGCGACGGAGAATGGAGACGCTCCAGAGCGCTCAGCGGCATCGCCCTCCGCGGCAAACGGGCTGGCAGTAGCCGCCGCCGGTTCGGCCTCGCCTGCACCGGCATTGGGCACAACAGGTGCTTTCGCCCCCTCGGGTGAGGTTTCCGACCCGTCACCGCCTTCGACCAGTTCCTCAAGCTCCTCCGCGCTTTCCCGCGCCTGTTCGGCGCGCGCCTGCTGGATGCCCTGACTGGCCTGGGCGGCGACCGCCCGATCGGCGCCGGACGGCTCCGCGGGCGCCAAGGCGGCGCGGCGCACCTGCTCCAGTTTTCGGATGGTCGCTTCCGGATCGCCCGCAATCGGGCTTGCATCGATCGGCACCTCGCCACCGACGGCATAGCGCCGTCCGTCAGGCCCCGATTGATAGGTGTATGAAATCGCGCCCGCATACTGGCCGCCGACCGCCTTATGCGCCTGCTCGTGACGCCGCACCTCGGCATCGCGTTGCTTCAGGTCCTCGACCAGTTGTTCTTCTTCCTCGGTCAGTTCTCCCGGGCCAGTCTCCTCTTCCTCATTCGCTGAAGCAGGCGCCGGGTCGCCGTCATTCGCGGGGGCGGACGGCTGCGCGATCCCATTATCGGCTTCGCGCGCAGCCTCAGTCTCGCCGGACCCGCCGTTCTGCTCCTGAATCGCGGCAATGCTCGGAGGCGCCAGAAGGCCATTGAGGCCGGAAGCGAAGAAGGGCCCCTCGTCCTCACCGTACTCCGGCTCGCCATTGCCGAACGGACGGATGCCAGCAGGCGGCAGCGCACCGTCGAGCGCCCCCGAACCGGCGCCCTCGGCAGGAGTCGTTCCAATGGCATTGAGGGGATTGCCTGCATCATCGCGCCGGCCCAATGCCGCGCCGGCGAACGCGCTGTTCACCCGGATAATGAGACCTGTTTCGACGCCAGAGACCATTTCTATCCCTAGTTACCGGAAATTCTGCCCGGAGTTCTGGAAACTGGAAAGTAAGTCAACCGTAACGATTGGTCAATCTCGTGCCGTCTCCGAACGAGTGCCTGCCAGAGCGCCGGCGGAATTGCATCGCCCGAGAATAAGCTTATCTATTCGGGGCGCCTTGGACAGACAACGATCTCCCGACCGGCGTCGAAAAAACAAGAAAAACAGGTGACCCGTGACCGCCAAGCCCAAGGCACCGCCGATCCTCGTGCTCATCGCCGCGACCGCGACCGGTCCGCTTGCCCTCAATCTCTTCGTGCCGTCGATGCCGGGGCTCGTCGGCCTTTTTGGAACCGACTACGGGACCGTGCAACTCACCTTGACGCTCTATCTCGCGGGTGTCGCCATCGGACAGCTTATCTACGGGCCGATTTCAGACCGAATTGGCCGGCGGCCCACGCTCCTGACCGGACTTGCGATTTTCGCGCTCTCCAGTCTGGCGTGTGCATTCGCCAGTTCCATAGACCTTCTGATCGTCGGGCGGGTCTTTCAGGCGCTCGGCGGGTGCGCGGGCATGGTGCTCGGGCGTGCGATCGTGCGCGACGTCTACGAACGCGAGGAGGCCGCGCCGGTTATCGCATATATCACCATGGCGATGGCGGTCGCGCCGATGATCGGCCCGGCAATCGGAGGAATCCTCGACAGCGCGTTCGGCTGGTATGCGGGTTTCTACGTGGTCGCCGCAGCGGGCGGAGCGGTACTGCTCTACGCGGTTCCATCGCTGCACGAGACCCACCCGCAGCGCGAAACCAGGATCGACATCGTTTCGTTGCTGCGCAGCTACGGCGCGCTGCTCGGGTCCAAGGCCTTCCTCGGCTACACGCTCAACACCTCTTTCTCGATCGGCTGCTTCTTCGCCTTCCTCTCTTCGGCACCCTACGTCACGATCAACATCCTGGGATTGGAACCGCAGGTTTACGGGTTCTTCTTCATCATCGTGTCGCTGTCCTACATCTCCGGAAATTTCGTCGCGACGCGGCTCTCGCGACGGCTCGGGATCGACCGGATGATCCTGCTTGGCTGCAGCGTCTCGCTCCTCGGCGCGCTGACTCTCACAACGCTCTCGACGATGGGCGTGATCAGCGCGACCGCGATCTTCCTGCCCTTCGCCCTGGTCGCATTCGGCAATGGCATGAGTCAGCCGAACGCGATTGCCGGCGCGGTCAGCGTAAACCCCGCTATCGCCGGCGCCGCCTCGGGTCTCATGGGTTTCCTGCAAATGTGCGCCGGCGGCGTCGCCACCGTGACGGTCGGTTACTTCCAGGACGATACCGGCTACGGCGCCCTCGCATATGCCCTGATGATCGGGTCGGCGGGCGCTCTTCTCAGCCTCCTGCTCGCGATCCGGGCGACCGCCGAGGCGCGGGCGGCGGCGCAAGCGGCGAATGAATAGCGTGTCGGGAAACGCGAGACTGTCCGCCACGGCGCTCCTCCGGAAAGCGAGCCAACTCCTTTCGGACGCCCCGGATAATCGCGACGCCGCCTGCCGCTATCCTGTTCTGGCCACGGTCGACGAAACCGGCGGCGCCAATGCGCGCACCCTGATCCTGCGCGCTTTCGATCCGGAGCGCTGGCGGGTGACGCTTCACACCGACCGGCGCAGCGAAAAGATGCGGGAGATAGCCGGTTGCAATGCCGCCAGCCTGCTCTTCTATGACCACGGTGCCGCATTCCAGGTCCGGATGAAGGGCACTGTCGCAATCGAGCACGATGAAACGGTGATAGCGGGTGTCTGGCGGAACCTGCCCGAGGGTAACAAGCCGAACTACAGGAGCGCGGAACCGCCGGGCACCAGTCTCGAAGGGCCGGGCGATAGCGGGCCGGACATCCGCGGGATCGACGGTTTCGAGAATTTCGCGATTCTCGTCTTCGAACCGGACAGCGTCGATATCCTCGCGCTTTCGCCGCAAGCAAACCGCCGCTACCGCTTCGAGCCTGCGCTTGGACGGGGGTGCTGGCTGGTACCTTGAGGCAAAGATCGCTCTAGCGATTGAAGATGCTGAGCTTGAGTTCTTCTGACTCGCCGAGCCAGACGACGTGGCTCGTATGGTCCAGAAAGTCTGCGCCGGTATCGGCATGAACGAAAACCGTGAGCCCGTCCCGGTTCAAGGCAAGCCACGGAATGAGGATTCCGAACACTTCCGGCGCGAATGCGACCTGATAGCTGAAGCGCGGGTGCGGGCCGACCGGCTTCTCGTGGAAGCGGCCCATCTCGATGTCGAAACGGCGCTCGATTTCCTGGCGTAACCGGCGCGCTGTCTCGGCGGTCTCCGGATCGAAATAGACATGGGCGTGATACCCCCGGATCTCCGAGATATCTCTGGGCATGGGTCTATCCTCCGCAACTCGGGCTTCTGGAGTGGAATGCCAGACTGGCGCAACTTCGCGGGCCTCGCCAGACGGCTTTTTGAGTCCAAGGGCGAAGATGGTTTTGACGGACGGGGAAAATGCTGCTGGACTCCCCATTGTGCCAATCGGAAGGGACCATCGGATGGCAACGAAGCTTCCCGAGATCTGCAATTTCGGCTGGAAGGCGCCCGAATTCCGGCTCAAAGGAACTGACGGCGCATTCCATAGTCTGGCCGATCTGCGCGGCCCGCGTGGTACTTTGGTCATGTTCATCTGCAATCATTGCCCCTACGTAAAGGCGATTGCTGGCAGGATCGCGCGCGATACGGCAGAGTTGGCCTCCCTCGGCATATCCTCGGTCGCAATCAATTCGAACGACGTTGCGGCCTATCCGGAGGACTCCTATGACAATATGATCCGCTTTGCGGAACGGCACGGCTTCGGCTTTCCCTACCTGATTGACGAGACTCAGGAGGTTGCGCGGGCTTACGACGCCGTCTGCACACCGGATTTCTTCGGTTTCGATGCGGGGCTCGGCCTGCAATATCGCGGCCGCCTCGACGAGAGCCGGGCCAGCCCGGTCGACGGCGCACGGCGCGACCTGTTCGAAGCCATGAAACAGGTGGCCGAGACAGGCCGGGGTCCGACCCTCCAGGTCGCCAGCATGGGATGCTCCATCAAATGGAAGACGGGCGCGTGAGGATGGCCGGGTGACCCTCACCATAGAGGACATCAGGCTCGAACTGAGCCCGCAGGGAAACGAGTTCCTTGATTACTGGCTGTCCTTGCGCTCCGACCGCATGATGCCGGACCGGGCGGAATTCGATCCTGTCGGGATCAAGCATCTGCTCCCCTATATCGTCATTCACGAGTTGATCGACCCTCAGACGATCCGCCTCAGGCTGGTCGGCACCGGGGTGGTCAACCAATACGGTCAGGAAAGCACCGGGCGAAACTACCTGGATTTCGTCGAGCCGGAACGGCGCGCCAAGGCGTCGGAAGCCATTTTCCTCGTCCGCGAGCATCCGGCGGGCATGAGCGTGACGCTGAAATCATTGACCCGGAATGGCCGCAGCACGCTTCGACGGACCATCGCCCTCCCCGTGGACGATCCGAAGGAACGCCGCAAGTTCGTCTATTTCTGCAGCACGCGCCAGGAGACAAGCGAACGCCCGCCGACCGAAATGGCGGCGCTCGCCGTGCAATCGGTTGCAGACCGGCACTACTTCGACATCGGCGCCGGAACTCCCGCGTTCTCCGATTGAGAGGCTAGAAATCGCTGAGGCCGTTGAGTAGAACCAGAGCGATAGATCCGGGCACGAGGATACGCAACAGCCAGATCCAGAGCCATCCGAGCGGCCCCTCCAAGCCGGCGAACAGGAGGGCGTCACGGCGCCGCAGGCTCCAGCCGACGAAGAGCGCGATCAGTATCCCGCTCAACGGCAGGAAAATCGAGGACGCGACGAGATCGAACAGTCCGAACAGGTCCTCTCCGGCAACCCGCACGTCCTTCAGCAGACCGAAACTCAACCCAGGCGCCAATCCGAGGGCCAGAACCACCGCGCCCATCAGCACCGACGCAGACCGGCGCCGGAGGCCGAAGCGGTCCATGCAAATGGCGACGGTGACCTCCAGGACAGAAATCATCGACGTCAGACCGGCGGCGGCGAGAAGGAAAAAGAATGCCGCCGCGAGCACCATCCCGCCTTCGACCTCGCTGAAGACACTCGGCAGCGCGACAAATGCCAGTTCCGGCCCCGAGGTCGGGTCAAGACCGTAGGCGAATACAGCCGGGAAAATGGCAACGCCCGCCAGCACGGCGAATAGAGTGTCCCCGGTGACGATATAAAGAGCGGACCTCAAGACCGGCGCCTCGGTTCGCATGTAACTTCCATAGGTCACGAAGATTGCCATGCCGATCCCGATCGAGAAGAAGGCCTGGCCGAGCGCCGCCAGATAGACGCCAGGACGGCGGAAGGTCTCGGAATCGATCCCGAACAGATATTCGAGACCTCCGGCTCCGTCGGGCCGGGAAAGACCGTAGAGGGCGAGGCCGAGCATTATTCCGGCCAGCACCGGCATCATCCAGCGGT
Organism: Nisaea sp.; assembly: GCF_965216895.1. Taxonomy (GTDB): domain Bacteria; phylum Pseudomonadota; class Alphaproteobacteria; order Thalassobaculales; family Thalassobaculaceae; genus Nisaea. Next base: position 615,806 of record NZ_OZ244205.1, on the reverse strand, counting down.
TCAGATGTTCGATACCGCCTCGAACACCGCGGGCCACGACGAGCCCTGCAAGCAGTACGGCTCCCGCTTGCCAGAGCAGCGGTTCGGCCGCGCGCGCGGTGAAATCGGAAAAATACCTCGCGAAACCCGAAGCCTCGGCCTCCCGGAGCGCGCCGCTCAGCGCGACGAAGAAATAGCGAAAGGTCCAGCCGGCGACGACCGCGTAGAAGCTGAGGATCACCGTTCCTGCCGCGGCCGCGACCCACCCGGCGTGCCGGAGCGGGCTCCTGGGGGCAAGCGCCGGAAAGGCCGAAACCGTATCGAGACGCGCCGTCCGCCCGACAGCCAACTCCGCGATGACCAGGGGAACGCCGATGAGAGCGACACAGAGGAGATAGACGATAAGAAAGCCGCCGCCGCCGTTCTCACCCGCAATATACGGAAAACGCCAGATATTGCCGATGCCGACTGCGGAGCCGATGGTTGCCAGAACGAAACCGACCTGACTTCCCCACTGCTCCCTCCCTGCCATCAGTCCGGCTCAGCGAGAGTGCCGTCCCGGCGAACCTCGTCCAGAACCCAGTCCCGGAATACGGCCACCTTGTTCGAGCGGAGCGATTCCTCGCGGCAGACAAAGTAATAGGCGAGCGGCGCCGGCGTCTCGGCGTTGAACGGGCGAATCAGGCGGCCCGCACGCAGATCGTCGGTAACGAGTTGCGATCGCGCGAGTGCGACGCCCTGTCCCTCGACCGCTGCCTGCACCACCATGTCCATCTGGGTGAAGAAGGCACCACGCCTCAGATCTATCCCCTTGATGCCGAACTGCTCGAGGAAATTGTCCCAACTCTCGCCGGGGAACGTGTTCACATCGTGGAGCAATGGATAGTGCTTCAAGTCCTCCGGCTTGTGTAAGCCGGGCGGACGGGCGGCAACCTCGGGACTGCAGACAGGATAGATCCGCTCGCTCATGATCTGCTCGACATGCAGGCCCTCGTAATTGCCGTCACCGAGCCGAAGCGCCACATCGACACCGTCGGTGACAAAATCCGCCTTGCGGTCCTCGGCCGCGATCCGGACATCAATCTCCGGATAGCGCATGCGGAAGCGGGAAAGGCGCGGAATCAGCCATTTCACCGCAAATGAGGGCAGCACGCTGACCGTCAGCGGGCGCCCCTCCTCCTGCTCCTTCAGATCGTTCACGGCAGCGAGCAGACGGGAGAAGGCATCGCGGACGACCGGGGCCAGCCGCGCGCCTTCGGCCGTCAGTTCAAGCGCTCGCGGGCGGCGCAGGAACAGCGGAGAACCGAGTTCGGTCTCAAGCGCCTTGATTTGCTGGCTGACCGCTGCCGGCGTCACAAACAGCTCAGCTGCCGCGAGCTTGAAGCTCATATGCCGCGCAGCTGCTTCGAAACAGCGCAATCCGTTGAGGGGGAGACGGCTCAGCATGAATTAGCCAAACTTATTCATCTGATAAATTAACTCGTTTGTTGCAGGCCATTTTATACCCCAAATTCCAACACATCGACAGACACGAATGAGCGTGTGTGACGTTTTGATTAAGGAGAGCTTTCATGTTTAAGAACCAGACCCTGAATGTTGCTCCTGCCGCCGTCATGACTGCAGGAACCAACGGGACGTCCTTCGCGCTGCAGCGGACCAGGGGTGGCGTACTGCAGACCCTCGTCGCACTTCTGTTCACCTGGGAGGATCGTATCCGTCAGCGTCAGGCGCTGCGCGAGATGGATGCACGCTCCCTGGCCGACATGGGCATTACCCCGCTCGACGTCGACCGTGAAACGAGCAAGCCGTTCTGGGCCGCCTGATTTCAAGCGAGTCGCCGCGTCCCTTCCCGGGGCGCGGCCGCCCCTAGCGGGCATCGAAGTCCAGCACCACGCGCGCGCTCGCGGGGTGGGCCTGACAGGCCAGCACGAATCCCCTTTCAACCTCTTCCTTGGCGAGCGTGTAGTTGAGATCCATCTCGACCCTTCCCTCGATCACCTTTGCCCGGCATGTGCAACACATCCCCCCCTTGCACGCATAAGGCATATCCGGTCGGCCCCCAAGAGCCGCGTCGAGAATGGACACGCCGTCCGGCTCCAGCGTGAAATCGGTGCGCACCCCATCGAAGATTACGGAAACCTCGGACCCGGCGGTTGACACCTCGCCCTCTTTTTTCGCCATTCTGGCCCGGCGTGCGGCGGCGGCTCTGGCCGCCGCATCGCTGGACGGCGTGAACAGCTCAAAACTGATTTTATCCGCACTGACGCCATGCTCACCGAGGACGGCGCGCACTTCCTCGATCATGCCCTCCGGCCCACAGAGGAAGAAACGGTCGACCGCGTGCACGTTCAGAATGGAGCGGAAAAAGGTTTCGCATTTCTCCCGGTCGATACGCCCGTTCAGCAGCGCCACCTCCTGCGGCTCGCGGCTGAGGATATGGTGCACGCTGAAACGCGCCGGAAATCGGTTCTTCAGATCCGAGAGGAGGTCACGGAACATGATGCCCCGCACCGTCCGGTTGCCGTAAAACAGCGTAAAGCGGCTTTCCGGTTCCGCTTCCAGAATGGATTTCGCGATCGAGAGGATCGGGGTTATGCCGCTGCCGGCCGCGAAGGCCACATAAGTGTGCGCAGCATCACCCGCGACCTCGGCGGTAAAGCGACCCTCGGGCGACATGACGTCCAGACTGTCGCCCGGCTTCAGTTCGTCGTTGGCAAAGCTGGAGAACGCGCCGCCCTCGACCCGCTTTACGGCAACCCGGATCTCGTTGTCGCCGAGGCCGCTGCAAATCGAATAGGAACGCCGCACGTCGTGACCGTCGATCTCCTTGCGCAGCGTAAGGTACTGGCCCGGAAGAAAGGCGAAATCCGGCTTCGCCTCTGCCGGCAGATCAAAAGCGATGGAGACGCTGTCCGCACTTTCCCGGCGGACCTCACGGACGGTCAGAGTGGTGAAGCGTGCCATGACCGCTCTCCTGCTAGATGCACTTGAAATAATCGAACGGCTCCGCGCAGTCGGTGCAGCGGTAGAGCGCCTTGCAGGCCGTGGACCCGAACTGGCTGATGACCTCGGTCTGTTCAGAACCGCAGCGCGGACAAGCAACCACCGGATCGAAGCCGAGCAGGGATTGCTTCGAGGTCGATATCTCGGCCGGCGGCGCGATGCCGATCGAGCGCAGCTTTTCCCGACCCGCCTCGCTCAGCCAGTCGGTGGTCCAGGCCGGCGCCAGAACGGTCTTGACCTCGACCTCCTGGAATCCGGCCTTCAGCACGGCGTCGCGCACCATCATCTCGATGTAGGACATGGCAGGGCAACCGGAATAGGTCGGTGTAATGATGACCGTAGCGGCACGACCGTCGACAGAAATATCGCGAATCACCCCGAGATCGACGACGGACAGCACCGGGATCTCCGGGTCCGAAACCTCCTCGAGGGCGGCCCAGAGCCTCGATTCTTCAGCGGGGGTGGCGGCGGAATATGGCTGCATCATCCGCCCCTACCATTGCGCATCCGGATAGGCGCGTGGCAGGAACTGCATCTCTGCAAGCAGAAATCCCAGATGCTCGGAGTGAATTCCGTTCTTGCCGCCGCCGATCGACCAGGTTCCTTCCGGAACCGTCAGCGTTGCTTCGGCGAGCACGGCCCCGACAGCGTGCTTCCAGTTTTCCTCGAAATCTCCCGGGTCCGGGGCAATTCCGGCCTGCATCATCATCTCGTCGACGGCGTCGCCTTCGAAGAGCTCCCGCGTATAGCCCCAGAGAGCGTCAAGCGCGGTCTGCGACCGGGCGTGGCTCTCTTCCGTCCCGTCGCCGAGCCGGATCACCCACTGGCCACTGTGCCGGCGGTGATAGAGCGCCTCTTTCAGCGCCTTGGCGGCGATACCCGCGATCTCGTGGTTGGCGGATTTGCTCAGCGCCTGCAACAGCTCTACGTGGAAGCAGTCGAACAGGAACTGTCGCACGATGGTGTGCGCGAAATCGCCGTTCGGCTGCTCCACCAGCAGGAAATTGCGCCAGTCCAGCACGTCGCGCTTGAAGGCGAGCGCGTCGGCGTCGCGCACGCCGCCTTCCACCGTCGCGGCGAATTCGAGCCAGAGCGTGGACTGGCCGACAAGATCCAGAGCGATGTTCGAGAGCGCGATGTCCTCCTCAAGCACCGGCCCCTTGCCGCACCATTCGGAGAGGCGGTGGCCCAGGATCAGAGCATTGTCGCCAAGCCTCAGAAGATATTCGAACAGGGCTTCGCGCTGTGCTTCAACGGTCATGTCGCGGGCTCCGGGAGCGGCCGGTCAGAGGCATTCGACCTCGTCAGGCACATCGTAAAAGGTCGGATGGCGATAGATCTTCGAATCCGCCGGGTCGAACAGGCTTTCCTTGTCCGCCGGCGCCGAGGCGACGATGTCGGTGGACAGGACCACCCAGATGCTCTCGCCCTCGCGTCGCCGGGTATAGACGTCGCGGGCATGCTGCAGCGCCATCTCGGCGTCGCTTGCATGCAACGAGCCGACATGCTTGTGGCTGAGACCCTCGCGGGCCCGTATGAAGACTTCCCAGAGCGGCCAGTCATGCCCCGCGGTCATTGTCTCTCTCCCAGAAGAATCATTCGGCGGCGATCTTCGCCGCTTCCTTGCGCTGGCGCTGCTTCGCACCATAGGCGGCCGCCGCGTCACGCACCCAGGCGCCGTCCTCGTGCGCCTTGAGGCGCGCTGCCATACGCTCCTTGTTGCAGGGACCTCCGCCCGAGACCACGCGCTTCAGTTCCGCCCAGTCGATCTCGCCGAAATCGTAATGCCCGCGCGCCTTGTTCCACTTCAGGTCCGGATCCGGCATCTTCAGGCCCAGATAGTCCGCCTGCGGCACCGTCATGTCGATGAACTGCTGGCGCAGGTCGTCGTTCGAGACCCGCTTGATCTTCCACTGCATGGACTGCGAGGAATGCGCCGACTCGCGGTCGCTCGGCCCGAACATCATGAGTGACGGCCACCACCAGCGATCCAGCGCGCTCTGCGCCATCCGCTTCTGCTCCCTGGTGCCGAAGGCCATCGACATCATGATCTCGTAGCCCTGGCGCTGGTGGAAACTCTCCTCGCGGCAGATCCGCTCCATGGCGCGGGCATAGGGCCCGTAGGAACAGCGGCATAGCGCAATCTGGTTGATGATCGCCGCGCCGTCGACGAGCCATCCGATGGCGCCGATATCCGCCCAGGACAGCACCGGGTAATTGAAGATGTTGGAATATTTGGCGCGCCCCTCATGCAGGGCATCGATCATTTCCTCACGGCTGGTGCCGAGGGTCTCCGCCGCACTGTAGAGATAGAGCCCGTGACCGCCCTCGTCCTGGATCTTGGCGAGAAGCTGAACCTTGCGGCGGAGCGACGGCGCCCGCGTCACCCAGATCCCTTCGGGCAACATACCGACGATCTCGGAATGCGCATGTTGCGAGATTTGACGTACCAGGGTCTTGCGGTACGCCTCCGGCATCCAGTCGCGCGGCTCGATCTTGATTTCGCGCTCGACCTTCGACTGGAAATGAGCGGCGGCATCTGCATCCTGGGCGGAGCCCGTAATCTGGCTTTGCACCATTGCGTTTCCTCGCTTAACTCGGACGTTGCCGAACAGCACCCCTTAAATGATACAAACCAGTTCCTCAGTCCAGACAATATTGTATCATATTGACCGAAAGGCAGGATTTCATGAACGATCGACGGCCCAACGGAGCCGAAGCGCACGACGCCGAGGAAACCGCCCGCAAAGTTGCCGACTGGATTAACGAGAACGATCCGGCGACCCGCGGTTTCGGCATGAAGCTCGAACGGGTTGGCCCGGGCTTCGCGCGCCTCCGGATGACGGTGCGTCCCGAAATGTTGAACGGTCACAAGACCTGCCACGGCGGGATGATCTTCACGCTGGCGGACAGCGCCTTTGCCTTCGCCTGCAATTCGGCCAATGCGCTCACTGTTGCACAGAGCTGCGATATCGACTTCGTCAATCCGGCGCATGAGGGTGACGAGCTGATCGCAACCTGCGAAGAGACGTTCCACCGCGGACGGTCCGGGATCTACGATACCGTGGTCACGCTAGCCGACGGAACCGTCATCGCCCATTTCCGCGGCCGCTCCCGCACCATCGGCGGGGAACTGGTTGCGACCGGGGCAAATGGATGAGCACGGCGGCAGGCCGTCCGGCGTCCCGGTTCCTGGTTCGGAATCTGCTCGAGGACCTCAAGCCGCGGGCAAAATCACTCATCGTCACGGTGTTCGGGGACGCCATACTGCCCAATGGCGGCGAAGCTTGGCTCGGCGATCTGATCAGGCTCATGGCTCTGTTCGATGTCGGCGAACGACTGGTAAGAACGTCGGTTTTCCGTCTGACCCAGGAGGGCGTTCTGGCTCCGCGCCAGGTCGGACGGCGCAGCATCTACACACTGACAACGAATGGACGCCGGCAGTTCGACGCCGCGCAGCGCAAGATCTACGCACCGCTCGGCGCACGACAGGAGCCGGAAAGCGACAGTCCGTGGACAATCGCGCTTCTGACGGGAGCGGTCGATGGAACCGCAAGGGAGGCCCTCCGGCAAGAGCTCGGCTGGGCCGGGTTCGGAAGCCTTGGGCACCATGTGCTGCTTGGCGCCGGGAACGACCTGAAGCGCGCGAAACAGACCGTCGCGGCGCTCGGCCTCAATGGCAGGGTCGCCCTCTTCGAAGCCACCTCCGACAGCGCGGCCGGGAGCTTGCGCGCCCTCTGCCACGAAGCCTGGAAACTGGACGAAACCGACCGGCAATACCGTGCCTTCATCACACGTTTTTCACCTCTGCTGGAGCAGCTTCAGTCCGGCGACGCGCCTCCGACGCCCGATGAGGGGTTCGCACTCAGGATCCTGATGATCCATGCCTATCGCCGCACTCTGCTGAAAGATCCCGGTTTGCCGCCGGCACTGATGCCCGACAACTGGAGCGGTCGCACGGCACGCCAGCTGGCGGCCGGGATCTATGCCAACCTGCAATACAGCGCGCAGGCATTTCTCGAATCCGCGATCGAGGGTACAGACGGCCCCCTGCCTTCGGCGTCGGCTCAGTTCTCCGCCCGTTTCTTGCGGACACTTCCCGAATGAGCGGTGAACGCCGCGCCGCCCGATCCCGCCTCCCCGAAAAGAAACCTGCCGCCTCAATCCGATATGCCTGAAGTGTCGGCGTCCGGGAAAACCGTACTCGCTTTCCGCCCTCAGGAGATGATTTAATGACCTACGGTATGGCAACCGCCTGCCATGCAGGCGCTTCCGAATCTCCTCCCGGCAGCCGACTCTGGATTCGAAGTGATGATCGAGATCTATATCGAATGTTGGGCCAGCCCCGAAGGGGTCCGGTACCCCTGGTCGGTCTGGCAAGACGGACGCCAGGTTGACTCCTCCCACGCAACCTCGCTCTACGAAGATCCGGACCAAGCGGAAGAGGCTGCGCGCAGATATTGCGCCGAGGTGCTGAAAGCCTCGCCAACGAATGTGGTTCGTTTGTGAATCCGTCGCAAACGTTGACGCTCGCGAAATGATGGGGTCAATTGGTCCCGGTCTCGCTCCGAGGCCGCATTCTGCACAAAAGATTGATTAGACATGTCCGAGACCAGCAAGCGTGGCCGCCTAGCGGTTGATGTTGGCGGCACCTTTACCGATGTCGCTCTAGAATTCGGCGCCAAGCGCTACACGACAAAAGTGCTGACAACGCCATCGATGCCCGAACGCGGGGTAATGAGCGGAATCGAAAAGGCACTCGAGATCGCCGACGCGTCCCCGGCCGATATCGGATTGCTGATCCACGGCACCACGCTCGCGACCAACGCGCTGATCGAGCGCAAGGGCGCGAAGACGGCGCTGATCACCACCGAGGGCCTCAGGGACTCGGTGGAGATGGCGTTCGAGAACCGTTTCGAGCAGTACGACATTAATATCGACCGGCCGGACCCGCTGGTGCCGCGGAACTTGCGCTGGGCGGTCCGTGAGCGCCTGAACTTCAAGGGCGAGGTTCTGATCCCGCTCGATGAGAGCAGCGTCGAAGCGCTACTGCCGCAGATCGACAAGCACGAAATCGGCTCGATCGCGGTCGGTCTCATTCATTCCTATGCCAACGGCGCTCACGAACAGCGCGTCGGGGAGATCCTGAGCAAGGCCCGCCCCGATCTCAGCATTACCCTTTCGAGCGAGGTCTGCCCCGAGATCCGCGAATATGAACGCCAGTCGACCGCCTCCGCGAACGCCTATGTGCGGCCGATCATGTCGCGCTATCTCGGAATCCTGCGTGACGACCTGAAAAAGCGCGGCTTCGACTGTCCGGTGCTTCTGATGACCTCCGGCGGCGGTCTCACGACGCTCGACACCGCGATGCGGTTCCCGATCCGCCTGGTCGAGTCCGGTCCGGCAGGCGGCGCTATTCTGGCCAGCGAGATTGCGCGCGAATGCAATCTCGCCAGCGTCGTTTCCTACGACATGGGAGGAACCACGGCGAAGATCTGCCTGCTCGACGACTTCCTGCCCCAGACCACCCGCACCTTCGAGGTCGCCCGGGTCTACCGCAACATGAAGGGCAGCGGCTGGCCGGTACGTATCCCCGCCATCGAGATGGTCGAGATCGGAGCCGGCGGCGGCTCCCTCGCAAAGATCGACAAGCTCGGCCGCATTGCCGTCGGTCCGGAAAGCGCCGGCGCCGAGCCGGGACCGGCCTGCTACGATCAGGGCGGCACGCGGCCGGCCGTGACGGACGCGGACGTGGTCCTCGGCAAGATCGACCCCGAAAGCTTTGCCGGCGGCTCCGTGAGGCTCGATACCTCCCGGGCCGAAGCGGCCCTGAAAAGCGAGATCGGCGAGAAAATGGGGCTGACGCCGGCCCTCTCCGCTTTCGGCGTCTGCGAAATCGTCGACGAGAACATGGCCAACGCGGCCCGCGTCCACGCCATCGAATGGGGCAAGGACATCGCAGCCCGGGCAATGATCGCGTTCGGCGGCGCCGCGCCGCTGCACGCCGCGCGGCTTGCCGAGAAGCTCGACATCCCGACTGTCGTGGTGCCGACCGGCGCCGGCGTCGGTTCCGCCATCGGGTTTTTGCGCGCACCGATCTCCTACGAGGTCGTCCGCTCGCGCTACATGAAACTGTCCGCATTCGACGCAGACGCCGCCAACGCGCTGCTCGGCGAAATGGCGGACGAAGCGCGCGCCATCGTGGAGAGCGGAGCCGCCGGCGCCGAACTCACGGAAGGTCGCACCGCCTTCATGCGCTATGTCGGACAGGGCCACGAGATAGCCGTCCAGCTTCCGGCCGGCGCGCTCAATGCGGGCCATGCCGACGAGATTCGCGCTGCCTTCGAGAGCGAGTACAAGAGGCTCTACGGCCGCATCATTCCGGGCCCGGAACCGGAGATTCTGAGTTGGACCCTGAACATGACGGCGCCGAGCCCGGAAATTGAGACCGAGCTGGTGGCACCGAGGGGCGGTGCGGCGAAACCGACAGGCAGCCGCAAACTGTTCGACCCCGCAACGGGCGACTATGCCGACGCCGCGATCTACTGGCGTGACGATCTGCCGGTCGGCGCAAGCGTTGCGGGCCCGGCACTGATCACCGAAACCCAGACCACGACGGTGGTGACCTCGATGTTCAACGCGACCGTGAACGAACTCGGCTATCTCGTCCTGACCCGCAAGAACGCGGCCTGAGGGAGCAGAAACATGAGCACAACCTCCGCCCTCGACCAGATCCGCATGCAGATCCAGTGGAACCGTCTGCTTTCCGTTGTGGAGGAACAGGCACAGACCCTGATCCGCACCGCCTTCAGCACCTCGGCCCGCGAGGCCGGCGACATCTCCGCCGGCGTCTACGACATCAAGGGACGCATGCTGGCGCAGGCGGTGACCGGGACACCCGGCCACGTCAACGCCATGGCGGCCTCCGTCGGGTTCTTCCTGAAGAAATATCCGCTTTCCTCGATGAAGCCGGGCGACGTGTTCGTCACCAACGATCCCTGGCTCGGCACCGGCCACCTGAACGATTTCACCGTTGTAACACCGACCTTCCGCGGCAACGAGATCGTCGCCCTCTTCGCCTGCACCACCCATGTGGTCGATGTCGGCGGCAAGGGGTTCGGCCCGGACGGGCGGCAGATCTACGAGGAAGGCATCAACATCCCGATCATGCGGCTCGCGGAGGACGGAGAATTCTCCGAGCCGGTGCTGGAGATCATCCGCACCAACGTGCGTAACCCGATCGAGGTCGAGGGCGATCTCTATTCGCTCGCGGCCTGCAACGATGTCGGCGGCCAGCGTCTGCTCGACATGATGAAAGAGTTCGCACTCGAGGATCTCGGTCCGCTTGCCGACTACGTGATCGAGAGCGCCCGCGCCGGCATGGCGACGGAAATCCGCGAACTGCCGAACGGCACATATCACAACTCCATGCGGATTGACGGCTATGAGCGCCCGATCGATCTGGTCGCTGCGCTGACCATCCGCGACGAGGAGATCGCGGTCGATTTCTCCGGCACCTCAGGGGTCTCGACCTACGGCATCAACGTCCCGCTCACCTACACCCAGGCCTATGCCAGCTTCGGCGTGCGCTGCGTCATCGGCGGTGCGGTCCCGAACAATGCCGGGTCCCTCGCTCCGGTGATCGTCACCGCGCCCGAGGGCAGCATTCTCAACGCGCCGCATCCGTGTGCGGTCACCGCGCGGCACGTGATCGGCCAGATGCTGCCCGACGTGGTGCTCGGCTGCCTCAACCAGGTGATTCCGGAACGGGTCCCGGCGGAAGGTACTTCCTGCCTCTGGAACCCGGTCCTGCTCGGCGGCCACGGCCTGACCGACGAGGATTACGGCGACGCGACGCCGTTTGCCATCAACACCTTCCATGCCGGCGGCACCGGCGCGCGCCCGGACAAGGACGGTCTCAACGCAACGGCCTTCCCCTCCGGCGTGCGCAACACCCCGATCGAGGTCAACGAGACCATCGCCCCGCTGCTGATCTGGCGCAAGGAGTACCGCGAGGACAGCGGCGGCGCCGGCCGGTTCCGCGGCGGCGTCGGGCAGGTGATGGAGATCTCCCACTCCCAGCACGCGCCGTTCGCCATTAACTGCATGTTCGACCGCGTGACCTACCCGCCCCGGGGCCGCAACGGCGGCGGCGACGGCACCGCCGGGGTCATCGAGCGCCGGAAGAAGGGCGACCGACTGAACGCCAAGGGGCGGCAGTCCATTTCCGGCGATGACCGTCTGATCGTCTCCATGCCCGGCGGCGGCGGTCTCGGAAACGCCTTCGAGCGCGACCCGGCTGATGTCGCGCGAGACGTCGTGCTCGGTTTTGTATCCCCCGACGCCGCACGCTCGGTCTATGGTGTTGCCGTCGACGAGGACGGGCAGATCGACGAGGACCGGACACGGGATCTTCGCGCCGCCCGCTGAGGGGAGCAGCAGGGAATGGGATCAGGCGCCGCGCAGGCCATCACGATCGAGGGGCTGGCGAAGGGTTTCGGCGACAAGGAGGTCTTGCGCTCGGTCTCGCTGACCGTTCCGGCCGGCGAGTCTACCGTTCTGATCGGCCCGTCGGCCACCGGAAAGTCGGTGCTGCTGAAATGCCTGCTCGGTCTCCTCCCGATCGACTGTGGCAGCATGAAATACGGCGACCAGGAACTGCACCGGCTCGACTCTGACGGCTGGACCGATTTCCAGGCGCGGGCCGGTATGCTGTTTCAGCAGAACGCCCTCTTCGACAGTTTGCGGATCTGGGAGAATGTCGCTTTCCGGCCGCTCAATCACGAGAAGGTTCCCCGCAAGGAGGCCCGCGAGCGCGCCCTCGTCCGCATGGCCGAGGTCGGTCTGGGAGAGGACATGGCCGATCTCTACCCGGTGGAACTCTCTGGCGGGATGCAGAAGCGGGTCGGCGTCGCGCGGGCGATGATCGGCGATCCGGAACTGCTGATTCTGGACGATCCCACCGCCGGCCTTGACCCGATCCTTACCAACTCGATCCTCTCCCTGATCGAACGGGAGACAGCCGGCAAGGGCACGACCGTGCTGGTCGTGACCGGCGACATGAGAGCGGCGCGCAGCCGGTTCGACAATGTCGCCATGCTGTTCGACGGCGTGATCAAATGGTCCGGCAGACGCGGGGATGTCGCAAGTGCGGACGATCCGTTCCTCGAACAGATGATCAACGGCCGCGCCCGGGGTCCGATCAAGATGCGCCTCGCCGCGCGCGACTGAAATCCCGCCAATCGAATTGACCTACATCAAGGCGCGCCGGACGCCCGGCGCGCATGCTTGTCCTGCATGTCTCCCGGAATGCGATCGCAATGGGAAAGCGAACTGGCGATGAACATGATTGCTGCGTTGAACGATAAGCCGGCAGGCAAGCTGCCCTGTACCGGGTGCGAGGACCGGGACTGTCCGATCAGAAATTCGCTCGGAGATGCGGGGTTGAAGAGATGCGCCGGCGCCATCCGTCAGATTTCGGCCCGTCCCGGCGAGAGGATCGAGGTGTCCGGCTATCAGCCAGACACTCTGTTCAGGGTCGCTTCCGGAATGCTGATGCAGGAACACGTTCTTGGCGACGGGCGGCGTCATGTTTCCGCCTTCAAGACGGACGGAGAAATCGCGTGGCCGCTCTCGAACGACAGCATGGGCGAGATCCGGGAATTTTATGAAGCCGTAAAGCCCTCCGATATCTGCGTCATTTTCGTCAATTCCGTGGCTGAGGCCACCTCTCATCCGGCCGAACTGATGGAATCCCTCTATTGTGCGGCGAAGGACGAAGTGGCCCGGGACCAGACCCGAATGCTGACCCTTGCCCGGTCCTCTGCGGCGGAACGGCTCGCCGGATTTCTGGTGGACCTGGCCGGGCGCACCGGGAGGCAGACGAAGCGCGGCGTCGAACTGAAGCTGAACATGCGACGCGAACGGATCGCCGATCACCTCGGCATGCAGCCGGAAACCATCAGCCGCATCATGTCGACCTTCAAGAAGGGCGGGATCATTCAGTTGCCTCGCCCGACCGTCGTCATCATTCCGAACATCCGCACACTCGCGAACATCGCCTACGGCGCCGCCTGATCCGCGTTATTCCGGCTGCGCCAGTGCCGTCAGCACACTTGCATCATCCGCTTCCGCCAGATTGAGGATCCCGTCCGCCAGGTCCTCTGCCCGCGCCATTCCGATGATCGGCGCGCCGAGAATCCTGTACTTCTCCAGCAGGCGTTTGCGCTGCGCCGGCTGGTCGGCGGCGGGCACACCGACATCGCGGTACTCCTCGACCACCGTGCCGTCCTTCAGCTCCGCCCGGACCCGCCCCATTGTGCGGCTATCGGCTTCGATACCGACCACGACAGTGCGTCGCCCGAGGTCCCGCAATCCGTCATCCAGAGCGAGTTCGTCGGTGTAGGCTCCAAGATCGGCGGTATCGAGCCCGTTCAAGGCCATGGCAACGGTATGCCGCAGGCTGAACTTGATCTGCAGGCCCGTCTCCGGCCGCTCGATGTTGCAGACCGTCAGCGCGTTCTTGTTCACCTCGATCGTCAGGCGCTCGATGGCATCGGGCGCGATGCCGCGTTCCTGGCGCAGCTCACGCGCCGCCTCGATCGGTGAGTGCGTGAGATAGCAGGCGGCATGATATTTGAAGAGGTTTCCCTCGACCGCAAAGGAACTGTTGCCCCCGGGCGAGATCTCGATCGGCGTGAAACCGTCCGACTGTGTCGCAGCGAGGCCCTGCGCGCATTCGAGAGCGTCGGTGCGCGACGTCATGCCCTTCAGCGCGAGACGCGCCGCCAGCAGACCGTTGGAGGCCGCCTTGCCGACCTGGAACGGTTTCGACATGGTGCCGAACATGGACTTCAGGCCGGCCGCCTGCGCCACGGCAAGGCCCAGCGCATGCGCCGCCTGCTCCCCGTCGAGCCCGAGCAGGCGGGCCGAGGCTGCCGCCGCGCCGAGGGTCCCGATCGTGGCCGTCGTATGCCATCCCCTGTCGTAGTGACTGTAGCCGATCATCTCGGCAGCGAGGATTTCCGTCTCGTAGCCGACCACGAAGGCATCGAGAAAATCCCGTCCGGAAACCGTCATCGTGTCCGCGATTGCCAGCAATGCCGGGACCAGCGGCACGGTCGGATGCCCCATCATCCGGGAATTGACGTCGTCATAATCCAACGCATGGGAGGCCGCGCCATTCACCAGCGCGGCATTCAACGGGCCGATCGCATCCCTGTGCCCGACGAGACGAGCGGGACCGTGGCCCTCTTCCCGCCCGGTTTCCGCGAGCATCAGGCTGAGCGGTTCCCGGCTCCCGGCAAGCGTGACCGCAAACCAGTCAAGAATCGCATCCTCGGCCCAGGCATGCGCTGTCCCGCTGATCGACGCCGGTCCAGCCGCTACCGCCCAGCTCGCGAGGTCCTTCGTCGGGGTTCCGGGGTTCTCGGTCCGTCGACTGTCGATTTCAACGCGTCCCACCTGTTCCTCCATGTTCCGTCCGGTACGATTGAGGCATGTCATGGTCGTGACCCAAGGCATCGGCATGATCGAATATGCCCTAGGAAGAATGTCCGGATTCTGCGAGTTATCGAACCATGGAACAAACCGAGGACCAAAGTGCGGCTTTGGAATTTCTTGCGCGCCGCGACAGCTACGATCCAATGCCCGGGGACGACCCCGAGCATATCGCGACCCATGGCAGCCACGTCTTTCTCGCCGGGAACCGTGCCTACAAACTGAAGCGCGCGGTGTGCTTTCCCTACATGGACTACGGCAGTCTCGAACGGCGAAGACGCTTTACCGAAGCGGAACTCGAGCTCAACCGGCGAACTGCTCCCGACCTCTATATCGGTATCCGCCGCCTGACCCGGACGCCCGAAGGCACGCTCACCTTTGACGGCGATGGCGAGACCGTGGAGGTCGTGCTCGAAATGCGGCGGTTTTCCAAAGATGCCCTGCTCGCCCGCATGGCGGAGAACGGGACGCTGACGCCGGCCCTGATCGAACGGACGGCCGACCGGATCCGCGCCTTTCACGACAGCGCCGACAGTCTTTCCGCGGATCAGGCGCCCGGAGCGGGTTCGGCCGGGATGCATGCGGTCCTCGAGGAGAACTTCGAGGAATTCGGGGCCCAGCCGAAGCATTTTGCGCCCGAGAGTGTCGCAACGTATGCCCGCGATGTCTGGACCACTTTCAAGCGCCTGACGCCTCTGCTCGACCGCAGGGTGGCCGAGGGGTGGGCGAAGCATTGCCATGGCGACCTCCATCTCAGGAACATCTGCCTGATCGACGGAGAGCCGACGCTGTTCGACGGGCTCGAATTCAATTCGCTCTTCGCCTGCATCGACGTGCTTTACGATCTGGCCTATTTCCTCAGCGATCTGATCGTCCGGGAACGTACCGATCTGGCGAACCGCGCTTTCAACCGGTATTTCGTCGATGGCGCCTACGAAGGTCTTGCGTGCTTGCCGCTGTTCCTCTCAACCCGCTCAGCCATTCGCGCGAAGATCATGGTCAGTGCGGCCGAAGCGCAGGAAGAGGAATCCGAGCGCGCCACCCTTCTGGCCCAATCGCGACGATCTCTCGCGGCAGCGATGGAGCAGATCACCGACATAAGACCGCGCCTGATCGGATTGGGAGGATTTTCCGGTTCGGGGAAATCGACCCTGGCAGGCGCCCTCGCCGCCCGCCTGCAGCCCGCACCCGGCGCCGTTCATCTCCGCAGCGACGTCATTCGCAAGAGGCTCTATGGCTCCGCCCCGACCGCGCCGCTGCCGGCGGAAGCCTACCGTTCCGACGTCAGTGCCCGTGTCTATGCCCTGATGCTCGAACGGGCCGAGACGGTTCTCAAGGCCGGATATCCGGTCATCATGGACGCCGTCAACGACCGTCCGGAAGATCGGGAGGCGATGCAGACGCTCGCGCGATTGCTCGACATCCGGTTCGACGGCTTCTGGCTCGATGTGCCGCCCAACGCCATGGCAAGCCGGATTGCCCATCGCCACGGGGATGCGTCGGACGCCACCGAGAGCGTGATGCGGAAGCAGGTCGCGCAAGGCCATGGGCCGCTCCGCAGCTGGACCGCGATCGATGCGTCCGGCCCACCGGAGAGCACTCTGAGAACCGTCTTGGCGGGGCTGACCGCCGACGATTGACATACATCAAGGCCAAAACGGACCGCACCTCATACGCTCGTGCAGACAAAGACCGCAACAGGGATGGTCGCCATGCCGAGAATTCTTGAAATCCTGCAGAAGGACCATGAGCAGCACGATGTGCTGCTGTCGATTCTCGAGAAGCAAGTGAAAGACGCGCATCTGACGGGTGAGCCGGATTACGAGCTTGTCTCCGAGATCGTCGACTATTTCCTTACCTATCCGACCGAATTCCACCATGCGCGAGAGAACCAGATCTACGCGAAAATTCTTGCACGCAACGCCACCGCGGCGGATGAAATCGGCCACCTAGAAGAAGAACACGAAGCCTGCGAAGCCTACATCAAGGCCTTTGCCGGCGCTCTCGCGAGCGTCCTCGGCACCGGGATCGTGACCCGCAAGCAGTTCGCCGATGCGGCGCTTGAATTCATCGAATCCCAACGGCGCCATATCCGCATGGAAGAGAGCATGTTCTTCCCGACCGCACTCCGGGTGCTGACGGCGGAAGACTGGGACGATCTGGACGACCGGCTGTCCGACCGTGCAGACCCGATCTTCGGAGGCCAGCACGAGGCCCAGTTCGAGGCCTTGCGGCAAGAGATCGTCGACATGCAGAAAGAGCGGGAACCGGCAAATGACAGCTTTCCCGCCAGACAGGAAATAAGCGTCTGAACCGACGCCGAAGCGTCCCGACACCTGGTGAACTCAGATGAACATGTTGCGTAGGCAAACCCCACGGAGGGTCTGCGAATTCGGACTGTTGCAGAAATACGGCGGACGTAACGTCCCGCGCTACACGAGTTATCCCACGGCCCCGCATTTCAGCGATGCGGTTGGCGTGGACGACTACAAGCAGTGGCTGTCCGAGCTAACGCCGAGCGATCCGCTCTCGCTCTATCTCCATGTACCCTTCTGCGAGGTCCTTTGCTGGTATTGCGGTTGCGCCACCCAGGTCGCACGCAATTACGGGCCGGTTGCCGAATATGCGCGCATTCTCGAACGTGAGATCACGACTGCGTCCCGGCACCTGCGGACACCGGGTCCAGTGCGTCATCTGCACTGGGGCGGCGGATCGCCCAACCGTCTGAATGCGGCCGATTTCTTTTCCCTGATGTCGCTCCTGAGGCGCCACTTCCCCTTCGCGGACGATGCCGAGCTTGCGATAGAGCTCGATCCGCGGACACTCGACGACAGCCAGATCGATGCCTATGCCCGCTCAGGCATCAACCGTGCGAGCCTGGGGCTGCAGGACTTTACCCCCCTGGTCCAGAAAAGCATCAATCGCGAGCAGCCGTTCGAACTGGTCGAGCAGCGCGTCGGGGCACTCCGGGCCGCCGGGATCGGCGATCTCAACTTCGACCTCATGTACGGCCTGCCACACCAGAGCGCCGAGGATGCCGAAGAGAGCGTACTGCTCGCCCTAAGTCTGAAGCCGAGCCGTATTGCCGTATTTGGCTATGCCCACGTACCCTGGATGCGCAGACATCAGAAACTGATTCCGGAGAACGCCCTGCCCGGACCCTCGAAGCGCCGGGAGCAAGCGGATCTCATGGCCCGCCGGATTCAGGCGGCGGGATACGTGCGGATCGGTCTCGATCATTTCGCGCGCCCGGAAGATCCGATGGCGATCGCGGCCGCCGCAGGAACGCTGCGGCGCAATTTCCAGGGTTACACGACCGACGATGCGAGCGCCCTCATCGGTTTCGGAGCATCCTCCATCGGCGCCCTGCCCCGGGGCTACATCCAGAACATTCCGGACGCCCGTCTCTACGAGAGCAGCGTGCGGGACACCGGCTTTGCCGTGGCACGGGGAATAGAACTGGGCGAGTCGGACAGGCTGCGCCGCCGAATCATCGAAAAGCTGATGTGCGACGAACGCGTGGATCTGGAGGAAACCTGCGCCGAACATGGCGCAAATGTGGAGGATCTCTCGCTCAACGCCGCCGCGCTTGGCGAAATGCGAGATGACGGTCTGCTTGCCTGGGATGGCAATCGGATCGACATGACGCCGGAAGGACGCCCCTATATCCGCGTGGTCGCCGCACTGTTCGACGCTTACCTTACGACAGGCAAGGGGCGCCATTCAGGCGCCATCTGATCACTTCGCAAACGCAGCACCGGCATATTGCGGCGCAATGTCGCTGCGCGCTCCCGCCACATGCCGGTCATGCCTCTCATGAGAGACCCTGAGTTTCTGTCTCAGGTGCTGCTAGAATTTGACCTGCATCAATGTGCGCATCGGTCAATACTTCTAGCCTACGGGTCAAGGCTGTTCCCGGAGGGGGGATGGTCACTCGAGTGTGTTCAGTATCGCGAGGGAAGACATGAACAGCACACTAACCGCAAACCGCCAGACCGGCGGCGCATGGACCATGGGCGTTCTCTTCGCCCTCGGTGCCATCGTCAGCCTGCTCTGGATGGCGAAAGCGCCGAGCCCGGAAATGGGTTTTCACGCCTTCTTATTCTTTGCCTTTTTCACCCTCGGCTGTTTCGTTCTGGTCAAGCGCCACTACGATTTGGCCGAGACGCGGGCGGTCCCGACGGCCGACGATGATGTCGGTTACATGGACGGGGTGATTCGCGCCGGAGCCATCGCCTCGACCTTCTGGGGCGTGATCGGCTTCACCGTCGGTCTCGTGATCGCGTTGCAACTGGCCTTTCCGGTCCTGAACTTCGACCTTCCCTGGACGAATTTCGGCCGTCTGCGCCCGCTGCACACCTCGGCGGTGATCTTCGCCTTCGGCGGCAATATCCTGATCATGACCTCGTTCCACGTGGTGCAACGGACCTGCAAAGCCCGCCTTGCCGGTGGTCTCGCCTCCTGGTTCGTGTTCTGGGGCTACCAGCTCTTCATCGTGCTGGCCGCCACCGGCTACGTGCTCGGCATCACCCAGAGCAAGGAATACGCGGAGCCGGAATGGTACGTCGATCTCTGGCTGACCATCGTCTGGGTGGTCTATCTTCTGGTCTTCCTCGGCACCCTCTGGAAGCGGAAAGAGCCGCATATCTATGTCGCGAACTGGTTCTACCTCGCCTTCATCATCACCATCGCGATGCTGCACATCGTCAACAACCTCGCCCTGCCGGTTTCCCTTGCCGGCGCGAAGAGCTATTCCGCCTTCGCCGGGGTGCAGGATGCGTTGACCCAGTGGTGGTACGGCCATAACGCCGTCGGCTTCTTCCTGACCGCCGGCTTCCTCGCCATCATGTACTACTACATTCCGAAACGGGCGGAGCGTCCGGTCTATTCCTACAGGCTTTCGATCATCCACTTCTGGGCGCTGATCTTCCTCTACATCTGGGCCGGTCCGCACCATCTGCACTACACGGCGTTGCCGGACTGGGCGCAGACTCTCGGCATGACCTTCTCGATCATGCTCTGGATGCCGTCCTGGGGCGGGATGATCAACGGCCTGATGACGCTCTCGGGCGCCTGGGACAAGCTCCGCACGGACCCGGTCCTGCGCATGCTGGTCACCTCGGTCGCCTTCTACGGCATGTCGACCTTCGAAGGTCCGGTCATGTCGATCAAGGCGGTGAACGGCCTCAGCCACTACACCGACTGGACTGTCGGCCACGTGCATTCCGGTGCCTTGGGCTGGGTCGGCATGGTCAGCTTCGGCGCGCTCTACTGCGTGGTTCCGATCCTCTGGAACCGGGAGCGGCTCTACTCGCTGCGTCTCGTCGGCTGGCACTTCTGGATCTCGACCATCGGCATCGTGCTGTACATCACCTCGATGTGGGTTTCGGGCATCCTGCAGGGTCTGATGTGGCGGGCCTATGACAGCCTCGGTTTCCTCGAATATTCCTTCGTCGAGACCGTCGAGGCCATGCATCCCTTCTATGTGATCCGGGCTCTCGGCGGCGCCGTCTTCGTCGCCGGCTCCCTGGTCATGGCCTACAACCTTTACCGCACCATGCGGGGCGATCTTCGCGATGAAGCTCCGTTTGTGGGCGCGCCGGTACGCGCACCCCAGGGCGCCGTCGCGGCGGGAGAATGATCGATGTCTCTGCTTAATAAACACGCCGTCTTCGAGAAGAACTCGATCCTGCTCTGTGTCGGGATCCTGATCACCGTCGCCATCGGCGGCCTGGTCGAGATCTCGCCGCTCTTCTACCTGGAAAGCACCATCGAGAAGGTAAAGGGCATGCGTCCCTACACCCCGCTCGAGCTTGCGGGCCGGAACATCTACATCCGCGAGGGCTGCTACAACTGCCACAGCCAGATGGTGCGACCGTTCCGGGACGAAGCCGAGCGCTACGGTCACTACAGCCTCGCCGCGGAGAGCATGTACGACCACCCGTTCCAGTGGGGCTCCAAGCGGACCGGCCCGGACCTCGCCCGGGTCGGCGGCCGGTACTCCGACGACTGGCACGTGGCGCATCTGGTCAATCCGCGTTCGGTGGTGCCGGAATCGATCATGCCGGGCTATCCGTTCCTTGCCGAGCGGACGCTCAAGATCGAGGACATGGCGGACCATCTCGCAGCCAATCGCGGGGTCGGGGTGCCCTACACGGACGAGATGATCGAGAACGCGGTTCTCGATGCGGTCGTCCAGACCAACCCGGATGCCGACGAGGTGGATGCGTTCATGGAACGCTATCCGAAGGCGCAGGTCCGCGACTTCGACGGCAACCCGGACAGGCTCACCGAGATGGACGCGGTCGTCGCCTATCTCCAGATGCTGGGTACGCTGGTCGATTTCGACCTCTACGCCCAGGATCCGGCCCTGCGATAGGAGGGATTGATGGATTACCAGACAGTCTCCGCCTTCGCGCAGACCTGGGGCCTCGTGTTCCTGGTCGTCATGTTCGTCGCCGCAGTCGCCTACGCGCTATGGCCGGGCAACCGGAGCAAGTTCAAGAAAGCCGCGCACGTGCCGCTTGAGGAGGATTGACCGTGGCTCACAATGTCGAAAAGGACGCGGTGACCGGCGTCGATACAACCGGTCACGAATGGGACGGGATCAAGGAACTGAACAACCCGCTCCCGCGCTGGTGGCTCTGGACCTTCTACATCACCGTCCTCTGGTCGATCGGCTACTGGATCGTCTACCCCGCTTGGCCGCTGGTCTCCAGCTATACCGAGGGCGTGTTCGGCTATTCCTCCCGTCAGGAGGTCATGGATCGGATCGCCGAGGCGAAAGAGGCCCAGTCCGCCTATCTCGGCAAGATCGAAGCCGCCTCCCTGGAAGAAATCCGGAGCGACAGCGAACTGCTCAACTTCGCCCTCGCGGGCGGCCGTTCCGCCTTCGCGGTAAACTGCTCCCAGTGCCACGGCCAGGGCGCACAGGGCTTCGTCGGTTATCCGAACCTGAACGATGATGCCTGGATCTGGGGCGGCAAGCCGGACGAGATCATGCATACGATCAATTTCGGCATCCGGAACGAGCATGAGGATTCCCGCTACAGCGAGATGCCGGCCTTCGGCCGGGACGGACTGCTCGAACGGCCGCAGATCGAGGCCGTGGTCGAATACGTTCTGAAGCTCTCGGGTCAGGAGCACAACGCCGACCTTCTCGAGAGCGGCGAGCGGATTTTCGAGAACGAATGTGCCGCCTGCCACGGACCGAATGGTGAAGGGATCCAGGACACCGGTGCTCCGCGCCTGTCCGACTCGATCTGGCTCTACGGCGGAGACAGGCAGACGATCCGCGAGACCGTCAACAACTCCCGCTACGGCGTGATGCCGGCCTGGATCGATCGTCTCGACGAGGCAACCATCAAGCAGCTTGCCGTCTACGTTCATTCGCTCGGCGGCGGCGAATAGACCTCCGTCCTCCCGCCGGTTCGCCGGCGGGAGGATCTCTAACCTCCACCGGGCAGGGACCGACCCGGGACATTGTCAGCAAACGCCCAATACAGGTCACCCATGGATCAGGCCAGCCAGGTTTCGAGCCCAGCCACCGCCCCTCGCGAAAAGGTCGAGAAGATCGATGTCGATGCGGTCAACAAGAAAGAGGAGCGGTCCCTCTACAAGGCCCGGGTAAAGATCTATCCGAAGCGGGCCACGGGGACATTCCGCAAGCTCAAGTGGCTGGTCATGGCCGCGACCCTCGCGGTCTATTACCTCGCTCCCTGGATCCGCTGGGATCGCGGCCCGAACGCACCTGACCAGGCGATCCTGATCGATTTCCCGGCACGGCGTTTCTATTTCTTCTTCATCGAGATCTGGCCGGAAGAGGTCTACTACCTGACCGGGCTGCTGATCATCGCCGCCCTCGCCCTCTTCCTTGTAACCAGCCTCGCCGGACGCGTCTGGTGCGGCTATACCTGCCCGCAGACCGTTTGGACCGATCTCTTCATCTGGGTCGAACGTTTGGTCGAAGGCGACCGCAGCGCCCGCATCCGGCTCGACAAGTCTCCGCTCTCCTTCAATAAAGTCGCGCGCAAGGTCACCAAACACGCGCTCTGGCTGCTGATCGGTGTGGCGACGGGCGGCGCCTGGATCTTCTATTTCGCCGACGCCCCCACCCTTTTCGTCGATGTATTCACCCTGCAGGCGCCGCTGGTCGCCTACAGTACGGTCGCGATCCTTGCCGGCACGACCTACATTTTCGGCGGCATGATGCGCGAGCAGGTCTGCACTTTCATGTGTCCCTGGCCGCGCATTCAGGGCGCACTTGTCGACGAAGAATCTCTCATCGTCTCCTACAAGGACGACCGGGGCGAGCCGCGCGCGCCGTTCCGGAAGAACCAGGACTGGTCGACCCGGGGCGATTGCATCGACTGCAACCAGTGTGTCGCCGTCTGCCCGATGGGCATCGACATCCGGGACGGGCAGCAGCTCGAATGCATCCACTGCGCGCTCTGCATCGACGCCTGCAACGACGTGATGGCGCGGATCGACCGGCCACTGAACCTGATCTCCTACGACACCTACGTGAATCACGAACGGCGCGCGGCAAAAGAGCCGACCCAGAGGCCGCGCCTGATCCGGGCGCGCACCGTGATCTACTCCGCGCTGATCGCCATTGTCGGCCTGATCATGCTCGGCGCGCTGCTGACCCGCTCGACGCTCGACATCAATATTCTGCACGACCGCAATCCGCTCTTCGTGCCCCTGTCCGACGGCGGGGTGAGAAACGGGTACACAATCAAGATCCTGAACAAGCAGCACGAGGTGCGCCGTTTCAAGATTGCGGTCGAAGGTCTGGAAAATGCGCTGGTCACGGTGGTCGGACAGGAAGGCACGAGCGGCCTGGAAGTGCCCGCGGACCGGCTGGCCCAGTTCCGTGTCTTCGTTGCCCTTCCGGCAGAGTCGGTTCCGGATGGCCGGGAAGACTTCGACTTTGTCGTTACCGATCTCGTTGACGGGAACCGCGCGGTCAACGACACCATATTCAGGGGACCAGAGAAATGAGTGACGCGACGATGAATTCTCAGACGAAGCTCACCGGCAAGCATGTGCTCTTCACCCTGCTCGGTTTCTTCGCCGTCGTGATCGGCGTGAACGTGGTCTTCATCGTGGTGGCGCTCGACAGCTGGACAGGCCTCACGACAGCGACTTCCTATCAGGAGGGCCTGCGCTACAACATCGCGATCGATCAGGCGGCGGAACAGCGGGCCCGTGGTTGGTCCGCCGATCTGACCGTGATCCGCGACTCCGCGAAACCCGACAGCATTTCGGTCACCGTTTCCGCCGTGCTCGCCGACAAGGAGGGCAAACCGCTCCCGCTGAGGACCGTGACGCTCAGTTTCCGGCATCCGATCAACGAGAGGTTCGATCAGGCGGCAACTCTGATGCCTGCCGGCATCGGCCGCTACGAAGGCACCGCCGACCTCCCCGTAGCCGGCAACTGGGACACGCGGCTGACTGCAATGACCGAGGGCGGCATAAGCTTCCGGCAGGACGGAAGCCTCTGGATCAAGTAGGCAGCGCCATGAGCATCGCGACAGACAATCAGCAAGACAGGAACGCGGACGCGCCGCTCGCAAGCTGTTGCGAGATCGCGGCAGCGATGGATCTCGCCGACGACGTGATCCGCCCGGCGGATGTCGCGAGCTTTGTGACAGCGGGGGAAGACGGAATCGCGGATCTCCATCTCATCGTGCGGAACATGCACTGCCCTTCCTGCGTCCGGCAGATCGAAGGCGGGCTCGGCGCCGAGCGCGGCGTGCTGGTCGCGCGCCTGAACGCGACGACGCGCCGTCTTCACCTCCGTTGGAAGGAGGCGGAGACCAGCGCGGCCGCACTGGTGGAAAAGCTCGCCGATCTCGGTTACGAGGTCAGCCCCTACGATCCGGTGAAACTCGCCGCGTCCGCCAATACCGACGACCGGGAACTGCTGAAGGCGATGGCGGTCTCCGGCTTCGCCGCGGCGAATGTGATGCTGATCTCGGTCGCAGTCTGGGCCGGTCTCGCGCAGGACATGGGCGAAGCGACCCGCGCGCTGATGCACTGGGTCGCGACCCTGATCGCGCTGCCGACGGTCGCCTATGCCGGGCGCCCCTTCTTCCGCTCGGCGCTCTCCGCCGTCAGCCACGGCCGCACCAACATGGACGTGCCGATCTCCCTCGCCGTACTGCTGGCGGCGGGCATGAGCCTGTTCGAGACCACGCGCGGCGGCGAGCATGTCTATTTCGACGCATCCGTCAGCCTGCTCTTCTTCCTGCTGATCGGCCGTTTCCTCGACCGCTCGCTGCGGCGAAAGGTCGAGTCCGCCGCCCAGAATCTGCTCGCGCTGAAAGCCGTTTCCGCCACCGTGATCGCGCCGGACGGTGGATATGTCTCCCAACCGATCGATACAATCCGGCCGGGCATGAAGGTCGCGGTTGCCGCGGGAGAGCGTTTCCCGGTCGACGGCGTCGTAACGTCGGGACAGACCGAGGTGGATACCTCGATGGTCACCGGCGAATCCGTGCCCCGGGCCGCCGGCCCCGGGGAGAATGTTTTTGCAGGAACGGTCAATCTCGGCGCCCCGGTGACGGTCACCGTCACGGCAACCGACGAAGGTACTCTGCTTTCCGAAATCGTCGGTCTGATGGAAGCCGCCGAACAGGGCCGCGCGCGCTATGTCCGTCTTGCGGACCGTATGGCGCGCTGGTACGCGCCCGTCGTCCACGCGCTGGCATTCGCAACCTTTGCAGGCTGGATGCTGTTGGGCAGCATGAGTTGGCAGGCGGCCCTGCTCGTCGCGATCACGGTGCTGATCGTGACCTGCCCCTGCGCGCTCGGTCTTGCCGTGCCCGCAGTCCAGGCCGGCGCCGTCGGACGCCTGCTGAAGGCCGGCATCCTCGCCAAGTCGGGGGACGGGCTGGAACGGCTTGCTGCGATCGATACCGTGGTCTTCGACAAGACCGGGACCCTGACCCTCGGCCGCCCCGAATTGCTGGACCGGCATGACATCGCTCTTGCGGACCTGAAACGCGCCGCATCGCTTGCCGCCGCGAGCCGTCACCCGCTGTCGCTCGCCATCCGACGCGCCACGGGGCCGGTCGGCGCCATGAATGGTGTCGAGGAAATACCGGGACAGGGCCTGCGCGCCATGGACGGAGCCACCGAGATCCGCCTCGGCCGACGTGAGTTCGCCGGCGCCGGGCCGGATGACGGCGTTGCGCATGACGGTCCCGAGCTTTGGCTGGCTGCCGGCGCGCACCGGGTGCAATTCCGCTTCCGCGACACGCCGCGGACAGACGCCGCGGCAACAATCTCCGCCCTCGCGGAACTCGGTCTCTCGATCGAGCTGCTTTCCGGCGACCGGCCGGCCGCCGTCGCCCGCCTCGCGGAAGACCTGAAAATCGACGTCTGGCGCGACAGCTGCAGCCCGCAGGACAAGATTGCCCGGCTGGAACAACTGGCAGCGGAGGGGCGCAAGGTCTGCATGGTCGGCGACGGGCTGAACGACGCCCCGGCACTGGCCGCGGCCTTCGCCTCGATCTCGCCGGGCGGCGCCGCCGACGCGAGCCAGACTGCGGCCGATTTCATCTTCCAGGGCGACCGTCTCGCACCGGTTCTGGAAGCGTTGAAGACTGCGGGCTCGGCGCGCGTGCTCGTGCAGCAGAACTTCACCCTTGCGCTGGCCTATAACCTGATCGCCGTGCCCATCGCGGCGGCGGGCTTCGCGACGCCGCTGATCGCCGCCATCGCGATGTCCGCCTCCTCGCTTGTGGTGACCCTGAACGCGCTCAGAATCAAGCTGGGCCAGAACACAACCGGAGCAGCCAAATGACCGCACTTGGCTTCCTCATTCCCGCCGCCCTGTTCCTCGGCCTGATCGGATTGGTGGCCTTCCTCTGGGCGCTCAGGAACGGCCAGTTCGAGGATCTCGACGGCGCCGCACACCGGATGCTCGACGAAGACTGACCGGCCGCGCATAACGACAGCGTCGTCGGCAGGGACGACGAACTGTCGGCGAGCAATGAAGGTCGGGCAACGTGCTGCAGGCGATCGAGTTCCGGCGCGCGCACGACGGGTGCGGACCGGGGAGAACGAGAGTAGCGGCGACACGGGACTGCTGTGCCGGGAGGGGGACGACTCCTTCGGCGAAAAGCGCCTGGCGTCCTGCCTCCATGCGGCGGCCAATGCGCTACGAGGATGAAGCCGGGCGCGTCCTACTTCGGCCGGATACCGTCGAAAGCCCGCCGGTAGGCATGCCAGGTGGCATGCCCGATCAGCGGAAAGGTGATTGCCAGTCCGACAAAGCAGGTGACGATGCCGACCGCCGTCAGCATCACGATCAGCCAGGCCCAGACCATCAGAGGCCAGAGGTTCCGGCGGACCATCTGCACGCTCTCCACAGCCGCGGTGACGGCATCGACATCGCGTACCATCAGCATCGGTACGGAGAAGGCCGTGACCGCAAAAACCGCCGCCGCCAGAACGCCGCCGAACGCGGTGCCGAGCACGAGCAGACCGAGACCGTCATAGGTGAAAAAGAGAATGCTGATGGACTCCTCGAGCCCCGGAAACGGCTGGGTTCCGAGGAACAAGGCGTAGAGGAGTGTCGCAATCCGGATCCAGATCAGGTGCACCACCATCAGGATCACGCCGAGATAGGCGAGCTGGGTCGGGCGTTTCACCGGAACGAACAGCGCGGACCCGAGCGATATCGGCTCGCCCGCTTCCCGGCGCCGGCTGGTCTCGTAGAGCCCGACCGCGAGCATCGGCCCGAGCAGCATGAAACCGGCGGACAACGGCAGCAGCAAATGCGGAACGTCGAGCAAGAACAGCGTGCTGGCCAAGCCCAGGCTGACCAGGGTGAAGCCGATACCGTAGGTCAGGCTGATCGCCGGCACGGACAGCATGTCACGCCATCCCGCAGCAAGCCATTCCCATGGTTCGTCGGGCTCCATTCCGGCGCCGCTTGCATGTGCGGTATCCGCAGACACCATCGGGTTCCTCCACTTCCGCCGCTCGTTTGCTCGACAGCCCCAGTTTGGACGGTCCGGCGGCGGCAAATTCGACACCAGTGTCACCTTCAAGTTCACCCGGAAACAAGTCAAAAACATTGATTCAGATCAATGTTTCCGCATGTGTTTTGCCGAATATCGCCAGAGCCCCACAGGCTTCTGAGGTCACAGGAACAGGTCATGAAGAAACCCATAAACGACGGCGCGGAAGTTTCCATCGAGTTCCCGGACAAGGCCTATCTCGGCTATTTCCGCAGCGACAGCTCTTTCGAGGTCGAGCGGGAACGGGACAGCATCGCCCTCAAGCTTGTCCATCCGGGGGACGACAAGAGGATCGCCTCGTTTCATCTGCATGATTACCTATTGGCAGATGTGCTCGCCGCCACGGCGGATTGCCTGGCCGAAGCGGAGATAGCGCCTCCCCAGCGCACCGCTCTCCTGGAGTCGGCGGAAAAACTCGCCGCCATCCTCAAACGCTGAGGCGGAGCGTCTCGCAGACAGACCGGAGGCAGAGCGAGCCCATTGCGGAGTACCTGCGAGCATGTAAGGCTGCCTTCATCGGGCGGAGGCTGCGTTGCGGTCCGCCCCGGGAAGGGAGATCCAAGATGAAATCGAAGCTCGTTGCCGCCGCCATTGTGGCCGCCACGCTCGGCATCGCGGGCAATGCCGCCGCCAAGGACAGCCTGACGCTCGGAATCGGCCTCGAGCCGCCGCATCTCGACCCGACCGCCGGCGCCGCGGCGGCGATCGACGAAGTGGTCTACGCCAATGTCTTCGAAGGGCTCACCCGCATCGGTCCCGACGGCGCCGTGCTTCCCGCCCTCGCCAGTTCATGGACGGTTTCGGACGACGGCCTCACTTACAGCTTCACCCTTCGGGACGGTGTCACTTTTCATGACGGTTCGCAGTTCGACTCCGCCGACGTTCTGTTCTCCCTGGACCGTGCGATGGCCGACGACAGCACGAACGCGCAGAAGGGCCTGTTCGAGCCGATCGCCAAAGTCGAGGCGCCGGATGCGAAATCGGTCGCGATCACCCTGAAGCGTCCGACCGGTCACTTCCTCTTCAATCTCGGCTGGGGCGATGCCGTCATGGTCGCGCCCGAGAGTGCCGAGAGCAACAAGTCGAATCCGCTCGGCACCGGGCCGTTCAGCTTCAAACGCTGGGCGAAGGGATCGGAGATTAGCCTCACCCGAAACGATGCCTACTGGGGCACGAAAGCGAAACTCGCCAGCGTCAGCTTCAAGATCATGCCCGATCCCGCCGCGTCGGCCGCCGCCCTGCTATCCGGCGATGTGGACGTGTTTCCGAACTTCGGCGCCCCGGAGCTGCTGGAGCAGTTCCGCTCCGATCCACGGTTCCTGGTAATGGTCGGTACGACCGAGGGCGAGACGCTTCTCTCGATGAACCATGCCAACAAGGCGCTTGGCGATATCCGCGTGCGGCGGGCGATCTCCCATGCCATCGACCGGCAGGCCATCATCGACGGCGCGATGTTCGGCTTGGGAACCCCGATCGGCAGCCACTTCGCGCCGCATCACCCGGCCTATGTCGACCTGACCGGGATGTATCCGCATGATCCGGAGAAAGCCAAGGCGCTGCTCGCCGAAGCGGGCTACGGCGACGGACTGAAGCTTCGCCTGACCCTGCCGCCGCCGAGCTATGCGCGGCGCGGCGGAGAGGTCATCGCGGCCCAGCTGGCAGCGGTCGGCATCGAAACGGAAATCATTCCGGTCGAATGGGCGCAATGGTTGAAGCAGGTGTTCAAGTCGACCGATTACGATCTGACCATCGTCTCCCACACCGAGCCTTTCGACATCGGGATCTATGCCCGTGACAGCTATTACTTCAACTACAAGAGCGAACGGTTCAACGCGGTCTACGGAGATCTGACCGAGGCGGTGGATCCGGAAGAGCGGAACGCCCTGATCGGAGAGGCGCAGAAGATTCTCGCCGAGGACGCGGTCAACGGGTTCCTCTTCGAACTCGCCCAGAACGGTGTCTGGCGGACCAGGGTCAAGGGACTCTGGCGCAACCGGCCGATCCAGGCAAACGACCTGACCCGGGCCTACTGGGAATAGCCTCCGGCCGGACGGATTATCTGCAATGCTCGGTTACGTCGTCCGGCGCCTGACGGCCCTGGCGGCGACCCTCGCGGTCGCCTCCCTTGTGATCTTCCTGGTAATGGAGGTGCTTCCCGGCGACCCGGCCGAGGTCATGCTCGGCCTCAACGCCCAGCCGGACACCCTGGCCGCCCTGCGTGCCCAGATGGGACTCGACCGTCCGGCGCCGGAAAGGTTTCTCGCCTGGGTCGCGGCCTTCCTCTCGGGCGATCTCGGGATCAGCTACACCTATGACGTTCCCGTCTCGGAGCTGATCGCCGAGCGCATGAGCGTCACGCTGCCCCTTGCCCTGATGGCCATCCTGATCTCAACGGCGATCGCCCTGCCCTGCGGCGTGCTCGCCGCGCGGTTCCGCGGCCGCTTCGCCGACAGTGTCATCATGGGCCTTGCCCAACTCGGCATCGCTGTGCCGAATTTCTGGTTCGCGATCCTTCTGATCCTGCTGTTCGCCGTGACCCTCGGCTGGACCAGCGCAGGCGGCTTTCCGGGATTCGAGAACGGCATCCTGCCCGCACTCGGCGCCCTCCTGCTGCCGTCCATCGCGCTCGCCCTGCCCCAGGCCGCGATCCTCGCCCGCGTGACCCGTTCGGCCGTCGTCGAGGTTCTCGGCGAGGACTATATCCGCACCGCCCGCGCCAAGGGCCTTTCCGGGCGGACCGTGCTCTGGCGTCATGCCGTGCGCAACGCGCTGGCGGCACCGCTCACGATCATGGGCCTGCAATTCAGTTTTCTCCTCGCAGGCACGGTCATCATCGAGAACGTCTTCTATCTTCCCGGACTCGGCCGCCTGATGTTCCAGGCCATCGCCCAGCGCGACCTGATCGTGGTCAAGGACGTGGTTGTCCTGCTGGTCGCCCTCGTGATCACGGTGAACTTCATCGTCGACCTGCTCTACGCCTGGACCGACCCGCGACTCCGGAAGGCCGGCAGCGATGTCTGAACGACAACCCGTCCAGGCAATTCCGGCCCGCCCCCCGTTCCGGCACCGCGCGATGCGGCATCCGGGGTTTGTGCTCGGCGGGACGATCAGCCTGATCGTGCTGCTGACCGCTGCCCTCGCCCTCTTCTGGACTCCCTACCCGGTCACCGAACTGAATATCGCCTCGAAACTCCGGCCATTCTCAGCCGCGCACCCGCTCGGCACCGACCATTTCGGCCGGGATGTCCTCTCCATGCTTATGGTCGGAGCCGGTAATTCGGTTCTCGTCGGGATCGTCGCTGTCGGGCTCGGCGTCGGCGTCGGCGCGCCGCTCGGGCTCCTGGCGGCGATGCGCCCGGGTGTGATCAGCGAAGCGGTGATGCGGGCAAGCGATCTCGCTTTCGCCTTTCCGGCGCTGTTGACCGCCGTAATGATCACTGCGATCTACGGTCCGGGCACCGTCAATTCGATCGTCGCGATCGGGATCTTCAATGTCCCGGTATTCGCCCGCCTGACACGCGGCGTTTCACTCTCGATCTGGCAAATGGAATATGTCTCGGCTGCCCGGGCAATCGGTGTGCCGCCACTGCAGATCGCGCTCCGGCACATGCTGCCCAACATCGCCAGCCCGCTGATCGTGCAGGCCACGATCCAGTTCGCTCTCGCCATTCTCGCCGAGGCCGGGCTCAGCTATCTCGGCCTCGGCACACAGCCGCCGCAGCCGAGTTGGGGCAAGATGCTGCACGAGGCGCAGACCATGCTTTATTTCGCCCCGATGCTCGCGATTCTACCCGGTGCGAGTATTGCCGTGACGGTTCTCGGCCTCAATTTGCTCGGCGACGGGTTGCGCGACCTGCTCGATCCAAAGCTGCGCGGAGGCTCGAACCGGCGGCTTGCGCGGAGCTGAAATACAAGATTGGCGGTTGGCGCGCCCCCGCTCAGAATTTATGCTTTTGGCACCCGGGGGATACTACATATCTATTTCCGGGTATGGACATCGTCCGGGCCGACTTTCGGGAGCGCTGCAAAAATGGGTCTACGATCCGCCAGAGAGGAAATCTTTTTCCTCTCGAGATGGCTTCGCGCACCGCTCAAAACGGGAGCGGTCAGGCCGAGCGGCCGCGATCTCACCAAGCTGATCGCGCGTGCCGTTTGCGATACCGGCCCGGATGAATGGGTGGTCGAACTCGGCGGCGGTACCGGTGCGGTAACCCGGGCGCTTCTGGAGGCCGGTATTGCGCCGCAGCGCCTTGCCGTCCTGGAGAGGGATCCAGAGCTTTCCGCGTGGCTAAGACGCGATTTTCCGGGCGCGACCATCATCGCAGGCGATGCGGAGCATCTCGGCCGGCACCTCGCCCGTCGCGAGATCATCGGTGTCCGTCGGATCGTTTCAAGCCTGCCCCTGCTTTCCCTGCCAAGATCCCAGCGCAAGGCGATCCTCGCAGAGACCTTTCAGGTTCTGGGCACCACCGGCTCTCTCATCCAGTACAGCTATGGACCGTCCTGCCCGGTTTCCCGCGCGCTCAGGATCGAACTTGGCCTGGAAGCGCGCTCGCTCGGCTTTGCATGGCGCAACCTGCCGCCAGCCCGGGTCTGGGAATTGCGCAAAGCGGCAGCCCGCTCGGCCCGTCCGGCGAATTCCAGGGTCGCCGCCTGACGCGGCGTCGGGTCTCAGGCTTCGTGGTGACGAACGATGTAGCGGCCGTCGTCGAACCCCGTGAACTGATCTGAGATGGACGGATGGTTGACCGGGCCGTTGTCGCTGTCGTCGAGCAGGTTCTGCTCGGAGACGTAGGCGACGTAGTAGGTTTCCGGGTTTTCCGCGAACAGGTGATAGAACGGCTGATCGCGCCGCGGCCGGCGATCTTCGGGAATGGCTTCGTACCATTCCTCCGTATTGGCGAATTCCGGGTCCACGTCGAACACGACGCCCCGGAAATCGAACATCCTGTGCCGAACAACTGCGCCGATACCGAATTTGGCTTCGACTACCTTAACCACGGCCTATCACTCCGTTGTTTTTGCTCGCATCTCATGGAACTTGTCCGGAATAGCGGTCAGCGTCAACCTTCACCGGGTTACGGTCCGCTGGACAGGACACGGTCTCGTTCCGATTCCGACGCGACAACCGTCTTGTTGAGGCGTAATTTTGCATACAATGTGATGGAAAGCGAACGGTTCCGTTCGAAATCAAAAAAAGTCTGGGAGACGGGAATGTCTGTTGTGGCCGTGCGTGATCGGCTTTTTGGATATCTAAACGGCCAGTTCTACTACGGGTGGGTCATCCTCTCAGTGGCCGGTCTCGGCCTTTTCACCAGCGGCCCCGGCCAGTCCCACACCTTCAGCGTCTTTGTCGATCCGATCAGCGCAGATCTCGGCATTTCCAGCACGGAGATCGCTTCCGCCTACGGAACAGCAACCCTTTTCGCCGCACTTTGTCTGCCTTTCGCCGGACGTCTCGTCGATCGCTTCGGTCCGCGCCGGATGGCGTTGCTGATCGTCACTCTCCTCGGCTTCGCCTGCTTTTTCTTCGGTGCGGCCGCCAACATGTTGTGGCTCGGGCTCGGCTTCGCCCTCCTGAGATATTTCGGCCAGGGCACCCTGATGCTGACCTGTGCGAACATGGTCTCGCAATGGTTCAGCCGCAAGCGCGGCTTCGCGATGGGGCTGATGGCGCTCGGCTTCGCGAGTTCCATGGCCATCCACCCGCCCCTCGGGCAGTTCCTGATCGATACGTTCGGGTGGCGCCAGGCATGGACCGTTCTCGGCCTGCTGACCTGGGTTCAGATGCTTCCGGTCATCTGGCTCCTGGTACATGACAAACCCGAGGATAAGGGCCTACATCCCGACGGCGTCGCGCCTGTCGCCTCCACGGCCGCGGATTCCGAGGAAACGGACGACGTTCCGGGGCTTTCCCTATCGCAGGCTCTGCGGACCCCGACCTTCCACATGATCTGGTTCAGCATGGCCTCCATCGCCATGCTGGTGACTGCCCTGCATTTCTATCAGGTCAAGATTTTCACCGCTCAGGGGCTTGAGGAACAGGTCGCCGCCTGGGTGTTTCCGATCTCCGCGGGCACCATGGTCACGATGATGCCGCTCGTCGGCCGTGTCCTCGACCGCCTGAAGACCCGGTATTCCCTTGCACTCGCCCTGCTGGTTCAGGCCAGTGCGCTGCTGATGGTGACCCAGGTCAGCAATATTCCGACGGCGGTCGTCTATGCCGCACTCTTCGGCCTCAACAACGCCTGCAGCATGACCCTGTTCGGCTATATCTGGCCGCGCTTTTTCGGCCGGAAGCATCTCGGCAGCATTCAAGGGACGGGACAGATGATCATGGTGGTCGGCGCCTCGATCGGGCCGCTGCCGATCGGCTATGCCTTCGATACTTTCGGCTCGCCGACTTTGATGATCCAGGCATTGGCGCTCTATCCGGCGGCCTGCGCCGTACTCGCGCTTTTCATCCGGACGCCGGCCGGCGTCCCTGTCGAAGAGCACCTCGAATAGGCAGCGGCTCCGGACGCCGTGTCGTCATTCGAGTGGCCGGAGGCGTTCCGCCGGCAAGGTGACCGTGACAGTGGTCCCCTGACCGAACTGGCTCTCGACCGTCAAGTCGCCGCCGTGCGCCCTGGCGATCGCCCGTGAAAGGTAGAGACCTAGTCCGGCGCCCTCGATCGAGCGGCTGTAGGTCTCGTCGATCGCCTGTTCGAACGGATTGAGCACGCGGTCGAGGTCGCGTTCGCGAATTCCGATTCCGTTATCCTTCACCGAGAGCGCGATTCCGCTTTCCGGATCGACCGCCAGCCCGAGCACGATTTCCCCGTTCGGATCGGTAAATTTCACCGCATTGGTCAGAAGATTCATCAGAACCTGACGGACCTGCCGCTCGTCGCCTCTGAAACCGATCGGACCGTTTGGAAGTTCGGCGGTAAAACTATGCTCCTTCTCGGCCAGCTTTGGACGGATCATGGCGATTGTCGCCGAAACCGACCTGCCGATATCGAACAGGTCTTCCTTGAGTCCCATTTCACCCAGTTCGATTCTCGAAACGTCGAGTATGTCGTTGATCAGTTCCAGAAGATGGGCACCAGCGGAATGGATATGGTGGACGAACTCGACGTAGCGCTCGCTGCCGATCGGCCCGAACATTTCCTTCTGCAACAGGTCCGAAAAACCGATGATGCTGTTCAGAGGCGTGCGCAATTCGTGGCTCATGTTCGCCAGGAACTGGGTCTTTGCAAGACTTGCGAGGTCGGCCCGGTGCAAGGCCTCCTCAAGCTGACGCGTCTTCTCTGCGACCTTGCGCTGGAGGTCCTGCGCCTGGCGCTTGCGGATCGAAATGTCGCGAAACCAGATGATCCGCGCCGCACGCCCCTCGAAGGCAACAGGGCGGCCACTGAGCAGGATCCAGCGTGTCTCGCCGTCGGCGGCGACGTGCTGAACTTCGTACTCCGTCATCGTCATGCTGAAATACGGGTCGGCGAGCGCGGCCTCGAGGCCGCCCGGCTCTTCCCCGACCGGACGCGGCGGCATGGCGGCCAGGGCCTCCAGAAACCCCGACCCCAACCAGCTTTTCAGCGGCGTGTTGGCGACAAGGCAGGCGTTCGTCTCGTTGCAGAGCACCAGAACGCCGACTGGGCAATCCTCTAGGATATCACGAAGTGCGGGTATATCTCCGTCGCCCGCCACGAACTGACTGTCGGCCGGCGTCAATTCCGTCAGCACCGTCGCCAGACCGCCGTCGTTGCATGGACGGCTATCGACACGCACCATGCGGCCGGATTCCAGAAGCACGCGCAGGTTCTCGCGCGGCGTCGCGAGAGTGAGATCACCGATCTCGGGGTCTGACGTAAACCCGTTCAGCAACCCTACGTCCCGGTGAGTCCTCTGCAGGGCGTGGATGTCGCTGGCGTCCATCCCGAGCGACAATGTGCCGGCAGGGATGTCGAGAAGATCGAGCACCGCAGTGTTATAGGCTTCGAGTTGCCCGCTGCGCCCCCAAAGGACAACACCGTCCCGCGAGGGGTCCGGCGCTCTATGGAACACGTTCTTGATAACGTCTTCCACGTTCGCAGAGAGATCGCTGTTCCACACATCATTCATCGCGACATTTCGGCAAAAGCGCTCTTGCCGGCCCCAGAATGTAAAAATGCAGCGATTTCAATAAAACAATCCTGGCGAATACTCCACAAAATATAAGTGAGATATTTAACCAAGATTTCCGAACATTTTGCGAAAATGATCGGGAACTATAACCAGCAGATGTAATGCTCGTTCTCTAGAGCAACCCGAGCAATTGCAGCGCATCGGCCAAATCGTCGCCGAATTCGGCTCCCTTGCGAATGACCGGTACAGACTCCGGCAGCCCGCGAAGCAACTGATTGTCCCGCGCGAATGCGGTCAACAAGGCGCAGGGAATCGCTTCCGTCGCCCGCATGGCTTTCAGGGCACGGACGAAATCCACTCCGTCGAGTCCCGGCATGTTGGCCGAGACGAACACGCAGTCGGGGCGAGTCTGATAGACATATCCGATGGCCTGGATCGATGATTGCAAGTGTGTGACACGATAACCGCAGGCTTCCAGTTCCTTGGTCACCAGACGGGCCTGTGCCCCGCCCTCCATGATCAGACCAACTTCGATTTCCGTAACGGAGACGTCGGCGATATCGAAGCGGGATCGCATCGGCAACGATCGGACGATGGTATCGATCGGGCCGTCGCGCGAAATACGCCCATCCACCACATCCCCGATGCGGTCGACGAAAACTCTGATATCCGTCAGTTTCAAGGGCACGGACACGTCGGACGCGCCGAGATAGTCCTCAAAACGGTGTGCCAGTACCGTAAGGTTGGGGTAGTCGAAGGTTCCGCCGGATCCTTTGAGCGAGTGGACGATTCGGGCAATGTTCACCAGTTCCGTGTTTTCCAGCCCGCCCCGCTCTCCGGCGGCATCGAGCATTTGATCCAGCTGGACAATGCTGTCATTGGCCTGGTCCAGAAACTCCTGGTGCAATTGCGCTAGATGTTTCTCGAAATCTTCCATCACCTGATCCTGACCATTCTGTTCGACGGCGCGGCGTCCTTGCGGAGCCCGTTCGGACACGATGCTTTGGTAATCCGTTAACCCGTAATCGTTACCATTCGGTTAGGAACCCGCTTCCCGGCCGGATTATTCTCACGCGGTCGAAGCGGCTCCATCATCCTGTGCGACAGGATACAGCCAAGGCGCAACGCATGGCATCGGAGGGCCCGCAAGAATGAAGAAGATACTTCATGTCGACGACGAGAAGGATATCCGCGCCGTCGCCAAACTCGCGTTGCAGTCCGTCGGGGGGTTCGAGTTGACGTCTTGCGCATCCGGGCAGGAAGCATTGGATTGCGTGGCGGACACCGCGCCGGACTTGATCCTGCTCGACGTCATGATGCCGGACATGGATGGTCCCTCGACATTCCTGGAGCTTCGCAAGCGCGAGGACGCCGCCGGAATTCCGGTGATATTCATGACGGCAAAAACGCGGGAGGACGAAGTCGGCCATCTCCTGCAACTCGGTGCGATCGGGGTGATTGCGAAGCCTTTCAACCCGATGAAACTGAGCGAAGACGTGAGGATGGTCTGGTCCGACTGGAAGAGCGGCGCCGGCGACGGCTGATCCATTTCGTCAGAACGGCACGGTACCCATGTCAGGGTTGGCAAACATGCGGTCCGCCTCCGAGAGAAGACCCCTGTAGACATTGCTCAGTTCGCTCAGTTGCGCTTCGGGATTCCTGTCCTCTTCTGCGGAAAGACCTTGGGCGCAGGCGTGCTCGAGCGCGCGCGCGCACCGGGATACATCGGAATACCCATAGGTTCCGGAACTCCCCGCAATGGTGTGCGCTTCGCGGCCCATCAGTCCCAGCGCCGCAATCCGTTCCTCTTCGCTCGGCTCTCCCTCCAGAACGTCCATCTGACGCCGGAGTACATCGAACCGTCCCTTGCAGATCTCGAGGAACTCGCCGCGCAGCCGGATGAAGGTCTCCCGCATGCTGCTATCGGACACTCTGACTCTCCCGCTGGCATCGACAGGACGACTCCTCCGGCAGAGACACATTGCCAGATTTCAGGTGGCCCAGCATCAAGTGGCGGAAATCGTCAGTGAAGATGTTCCCGTGCTTCCGCGGTCTTCGAGGTCAGCGTCGACAGTCGCTTCATCAGATAGTCCACATCGTCGTCCGAAAGACCGAAATCGTCCGTTTCGAATGCCGTCAGAAGACGTTCAAGTACCTTGAGGCTGAACCGCTCCCGGTCGTTCTCCAGACCGTCGTAATCCGTGTCCCGCATCACGTCGAGAGCTTTGCGCAAGACCGGATAAGACCGTTTCGGTAGGCCGGTACGGTCGAACAAGGCTTTCAACCCCAGCGCGCCTGAATCGTCGAACAGTTTCTGCGCATTGATCAGCGGAACCGATGCGAGTTCGGCCATCGCGGCCTGGGCGAAATCCATATCTCCGAGACAGGCCGCCCGGAGAACGATCGACTCCGTCAGCCGCCCGTTGCGGTGCAGTTCAGCGACGAGATCTTCCACCGTCTGCGACGGCGCACCGTTGGAAACCAGGCTCAGCGTCGCGTTCTCGCGGGCTTCGAGCAGCAGGTCGGTCGCGGTGTTCGCGGGCAGATCGTGGTGCTTGACCAGATGTTCGCGCAGCCGATCCGACACGATCGAAACCAGACGTTCAGAGATGCCGACCGGGAGTTTCTGACGGTGAACCAGCCCGTCCTGGATATTTTCGTCTTCGCCGAAACGCTCGATCGCCTTCTCGAAACCGCTTTCCGAAATTGCTGCACCTTCATTCCGGACCAGGGTCTCGACAACTGTCTGATTGCCCTTGTCTATCAGCGTATCGGCCAGCGCCTCGGAGACGTTGTCCCGGCGCGCGATCGCCGTCTGCTTCATTTCGTCGGCCGCCGAGGCGATCTCGATCAGGTCTTCCTCGCGCAGGACATCGGAGAATTCGAGCACCGGCATGGCCACGGTCTCGACATCCTTGGCCAGAAGAACGGCCACATCATGCGGCAGATCCTTCGCCGACCGCGCCTCGCGCGCCAGAGCCTCGCGTACCCTGCGTTCCGCGTCGCGCGCCATGACCCTGAGAATTTCCTGGGCCATGGGCAGCTCTGTGTCGGAGAAACTCGCAGCCGAAAGCTGACCGGCGACCTTTGCGGCCGTGACCGCCCGGTTCTCCGCCGATGGGTCCTTCAGCAGAGCCTGCACGTCAGCGACGGAAAGAGCCGCGCCGCCCCCGTTGCCGCCTTTATCACCCGAACCAACCATGCGCTTCCCCACTTCTCGCCGGAAACCAAGCGAAACAGTGTCCCGCAGCAAGGGTTAACGTTCTCTTATCAACCCGTTTTTCCCCGCGGATACAGCGACGAGTGTAACAGGTTTCACCGCGTATCGCGCAAGTTCTGCGATGGTGCGGCAAGTATGCCGCACCACGACAGATATTTCCGCCTGTCTCAGAGATTGAGCTGGTAGCTCGCCGGGACCCAGCGGTAGCTGCTACCGTGTGTTTCCACGAACCCGACGGCCGGGAAAGGCATGTGGTAGCCCGTCGCCGGTATCCGATCCGCCGCCACCATGTCGAGCACGCGCTTGCGGGTCGCCGCCGCGGCCTCCTTGTCCATGTCGAAGCGCACATGCCAGTCGGGACGCTGCAGGGAGGCGACGTAGTGGTTCGTGGTATCCGCCCAGGCCAGCAGCCGCCGTCCCTCGCTTTCGAAGTGGTACGCCATGTGCCCGGGCGTGTGGCCCGCGGCATCTACCGCCTGGATCCCCGTGACGACGTCATCTCCCGGCTTCAGGAAGGTGGTCTTTTCGGCGAACGGAACGACGTTGCTCTGCACCAGCTTGCCCACCCGCGCGAGGTTTCCCTCGGCCATCGACGGCGGCGACCAGAAATCGTACTCCGCGGCGCCCGTGACATAGCGCGCGTTCGGGAACAGCGGCTGACCGCCTTCCATCAGCCCGCCGATATGGTCCGGATGGAAATGCGTCAGCACGACCACGTCGATCTGCTCGGCGGTGAAACCAGCCTTTGCGAGCGTGGCGGACAGTTGGCCGGCATTCGGCCGACGTCCGTCGCCGTTCCCGCTGTCGAACATGATCACTTCTGTGCCGGTATTGACGATCACCGGTGTGAAAGAGATCTCCATCCGGGTCTCGGGCAGAAAGTTCTCCTTCGCCAGCGCCGCGACATCCTCCTGCATGACGTTCTGCCCGAAGATCGGATGCGGTCCGTCAAGCTGGACCGCGCCGTCCCAGATCGTCGTCACCTCGAACTTGCCGAGCTTGAACCGGTAATGCGTCGGATGCGCTCCGCCTTGCAGCGGGGCCGCCGCCTCGGCAACGGACGGCAACGTCGACAGCACGGCAGGCGCAGCGAGCGCCCCGGCGGCTCCCAGAACCAGCTCGCGCCGGTTCAGTCCAACTTTTCTAAAAGTCATCCCTCGGTCCTCCCTCGACCAGATAAAAACCCACAGACGAAATGTAGGCTGCCGAACGACGACGAAAAGAGCAGCCCGCCCGCCTCCCGGGATCCGCGCCGGACGGAACGCCGTCCAGGCCCTTGTCCGCGTACGGGCTTGGCGTATAAGTAAGCGGCTTTTCCGCGGATTGGCGACCGGCGGAACGTCGAAACGAGCGTAAGCGGGGACCGTCTCAATTGGCATTCTTCAAACATGGATCACGAACAATTCACTATTCGGACCGCCATATCGGCGACGGACCGACACTCGTGCTCGCCAATTCGCTCGGAACCGATTTCAGGATCTGGGACCCACTGCTTCCGTTGCTGAACGGGATTGGACGGATCGTACGCTACGACAAGCGCGGACACGGCCTTAGCGACGTCGCACCGGCGCCCTATTCGATCCGTGATCTCAGCAGCGATCTGAAGGCCGTCACCGATCATGTCGGCCTCGACCGCTTCCTGCTGGGCGGCGTTTCCATCGGCGGCATGATTGCGCAGGATTACGCAGCGCAATTCCCCGTTCAGGTCGAGGGCCTCGTCTGCATGGATACCGCGCCGAAGATCGGCGATGCCAAGCTCTGGCAGGACCGGATCGACGCGATTGCCGAGAATGGGCTCGAAAGCATCGGCGATGGCGTCATGGAACGCTGGTTCACTGCCGCGTTCCGCAGCAGGTACCCCGAGCGGACCGACGGCTGGCGCAATCTGCTGACCCGCACCCCCGAGGAAGGCTATGCGGGCTGCTGCGCCGCGATCCGGGACGCCGATCTCACCGCAGCCACGCGCGCGCTCGAAATTCCGGCTCTTGTTGTCTGTGGCGCCGAGGACGGGGCGACACCGCCCGCATTGGTCCGCGCGATGGCGGAGAGCATGCGCGACGCACGCTATGTAGAAATCCCCGAAGCCGGCCACATCCCGAGCCTCGAGCAGCCGGGAGCCCTCGCCGAGGCGATGAACGCGTTCTTCAGGGAAAAGGGGCTGGTTTAAGAGCGTCAGGGCGCCCAGCTCAGCCGATACAATCGTCCCTCGGCGTCCAGATAAGCCACCCCGTCCGGCCCCGAGCGCACGACTGCGGACACAGGCGCACCCGGGATCCTCGCCCGCAGGATTTCCCGAATTCCGGCGGCGCCGAGACCGAGCGCAACGAAATGGCGGTAGCCCCGGTCCGGGAGCAGTAGATCAGGGTTTCCGTCTCTGTCCACATCCGCAACTTCCGAGAGGTCCTGAACGGTGGAACCGCCGTGGTGGTTGGCATAACCGC
Source organism: Nisaea sp. (assembly GCF_965216895.1). Classification (GTDB taxonomy): domain Bacteria; phylum Pseudomonadota; class Alphaproteobacteria; order Thalassobaculales; family Thalassobaculaceae; genus Nisaea. Next base: position 574,524 of record NZ_OZ244205.1, on the reverse strand, counting down.
CCGCCCTTTCCTGCTCCCGCAGGCGCCCGCCGCGCCATTCGAGAAAAACCAGCTCGCCGCGGATATGGGGGCGGTCCACATAGGCGATCTCTGTAAAACCGTCGCCGTCGAAATCGGCGATACCCGCAATGTTGAGCCAGCGGAACGGCGTGCCGATATGGCTTGAGGTCGCGAGCCGGACCAGCGCCGGGTCGCCGTTCCGGTCGCGCCCCAGGCTGAAAACCGCGATGGCAGCCCCCTCTTCCGCCGAGGCGACGATCGTCACGATTTCGGGCCTGCCGTTCGGCTCGTTGTCGAGATCGACGATCCTCGGTTCGAGATCCTCGAACACCTCGCCGCCCGTGATCCGGTAGAGCGCCGGTTTCCCGTCACCTTCCCGGACCAGGAGCGCAAGGGCCTCGATGGAGTCGCCAAGCGCCCCGTGACCGTACTGTTCCGTCTCTTCTGCATACCAGGCATGGATACGGCCAGCTGGATCGCGGGCAATCCGCCCGTCGCGGACAGGCGGCGGTGCCATTGCGGTATCCTGCGCGGGCCAAACCGCCACGGGGACAGCAACAGCGGACCCGTCTCTCGACAGACGATAGACGGATCCGGCAGCTGTCCTCACCAGCACTGTCCCGTTCGCCGCGACCAGGGCAGCGCCGGCATCGGGCAGGACCAATGCCTAGACCTTGAGCTCAGCGGCGGAGAGCGGCGCCAGAAAAACCAGCAAAGCGACACAGGACATCAGATATCGGTGCATTTCGGGCCCAACCGGTATAACCGGCCTGTTCGGTGGAAAGCGTTAACAATATAGGGCTGGACGCTTCGTCCGGGCTGACCGATTCTGTCGTCTGGCTTCACAGCTGCGCGACCGCGAGCAGCGGACCGCGCGACCACCCCCCGGAAGGAGATCGCCATGAGCTACGTCTTTACGCCGCCTCCCGCCGTTTCCCTGCTTGTAAGGGGGCAGGACGACCGCTTCCCGGTGCATCGCGTCTACTGCGTCGGGCGGAACTATGCCGAGCATGCGATCGAGATGGGTCATGACCCGGATAAGGAACCGCCCTTTTTCTTCCAGAAGAACCCGGACAATCTCGTGGTCCCGGATCTGAACTTCCCCTATCCGCCAAGGTCGAACGACGTGCATCACGAGATCGAGATGGTCGTGGCCCTGCAAAAGGGCGGCAGCGACATTCCGGTCGCCGAAGCACTGGATTGCGTCTATGGCTACGCCGTTTCCCTCGACATGACCCGCCGCGATCTTCAGGGAGAGATGAAGAAGCTCGGCCGCCCCTGGGAGATCGGCAAGGCGTTCGAGAAATCGGCACCCTGCGGCGAAATCGTTCCGGCGAGCGATATCGGCCATCCGGAAAGCGGCGCGATCTGGCTCAAGGTCAACGGGGAACTGCGGCAGGAAGGCGACCTCAACCAGATGATCTGGAAAGTCCCGGAAATGATCTCTTATCTCTCCGGGCTTTTCGAACTTGCACCCGGTGACATCATCATGTCGGGCACGCCGTCCGGGGTCGGGCCGGTACAGCGGGGCGACGTTCTGCATGGCCATGTCGACAATGTCGGCGAGCTGGTCGTCAATGTCGTGTAATCCGGCCTGAGACTGAACGTGAAAGGGGCGGCCCTGGAAGGCCGCCCCTTTCTGTATGGCATGTCCGCGAGAGACTAGATGTTGGCTTCTTTCGCTTTCCTGCGCTTCTTCCGGATCATCTGCACCAGCGGCAGGAAAAGAAGAATGATCGCGATGACGGTGATCGGCCCGGCGATCGGACGGGTAAAGAACACCGTGGCATCGCCGCCCGAGATGATCAGGCTCTGGCGCAGGGCCGGCTCCGCGATCGGACCAAGCACGATGGCCAGCACGGCCGGCGCGAGCGGATAGTCGAGCTTGCGCAGCAGATAGGCCCCGAAGCCGAAACCGACCATGAGCCAGACATCGTGCATATCCTCCGTCGGCGCATAGCCACCGACCACACATAGCACGAAGATGACCGGCGCCAGGATCGTGAACGGCATCTTCAGGACCCAGAGAAAGACCGGAATAAAGAGGATGTTGATCACCACCGCGAAGAAGTTCGCCGCATAGAGGCTGGCCGTCAGGCCCCAGACGAAATCGGATTGTTCGACGAACATCAGCGGGCCCGGGACCATGCCCCAGATCACCATGCCGCCGAGCAGGATCGCGGTCGTCGGCGAGCCAGGAATGCCGAGGGTCAGCATCGGCAGCATGGCGCCGGTCGAGGCGGAGTTGTTTGCCGCCTCAGGCGCGACGACGCCGCCGACCTCACCCTTGCCGTAACCGTCCGGGTTCTTCGAGGTCATCTTGGAGATGCCATAGGCCATCAGAGAGCCGGGCGTGGCTCCGGCCGCCGGCAGAATGCCGACGAAGAAGCCGAGCAGTGAACCGATCCAGGCCGGCTTCCACTCCCTCACGACATCCTTCATGTGCGAGATGGTGCGGGTCGCCGAGATCTCGACTCTCGACATCGTCGGGTTTCCGCGCGTGGAATCGATGGTCCAGAGCATCTCGCCGATACCGTAGACCCCGATCGCCAGAACCAGGAAATTGATGCCGTGCAGGAAGCCGGTGATGTCGAAGAAGACCAGGCGCGGGGTACCGCTGATGATGTCCATTCCGACAGCACTGAAGACCAGACCGATGCAGATCGAGAAGATTGTCTTCGGGATATCGTCGCCGCCGAGCCCGACGAAAGTCGCGAAGGCAAGGAGCATCAGGGCGAATATCTCCTGGTCTCCGAAATCGAGTGCGACACTGGCGAGCGCCGGGGCAAACCCGGTGAATAGGATGATCGAAACGGTACCGCCGAAGAAAGACGCCATGGCAGCGCCGATCAGCGCCTTGTCCGCCAGCCCCTTCAGCGCGAGCGGGCGCCCGTCGAAGGTCGTTGCCACCGCTGTCGATGCCCCGGGAATCCCGAGCATGATCGAGCTGATCGCACCGCCATACATGGCACCGTAGTAGATTGCCGCGAGAAAAATGATGGCCGAGGTCGGCGGCACGAGGAAGGTGAGCGGCAGGAGGATCGCAACCCCGTTGACCGAACCGAGGCCCGGCATCGCACCGATGAACAGACCGACGGTGACGCCGACGACGACCAGCCCGAGATTGAGCGGTTCGAACGCGATCAGGAAGCCGTCGAGAAGATGCTGAATGATTTCCATTAGTATGGTTCCCCGCGGCTCTCAGAGGAAGATGTCGTAAAGCGGATAGAAGAGCGGCTCCAGATAGCCCTTGGGCAGCACGATCCGCATCGCGACATCGAAGAAAAAGAAGATGACAACCGGGGCAATCACCGCCACCGGCAGGGTCAGCCGCCAGGTGTGGCGCCCAAGCACCCGGAGATAGAAGAGCAGGAAGACCGGGACCGCGCCGTAAACGCCGATGAAATGCACCAGTGCGACGAGCGCGACGACGCTGCCACCGACCAGCACGAACATCCGGATCGCGTGCGCATCCATGAACTGCTCGACCGAGCGGGACTGGGGCGTGGCGCGACGGACCCAGTTTACGATCGTCCAGATATTGCAGATCAACATGATCCCGGCGAGCCAGAACGGCCAGGCGCCGCCTCCGGGACCTTCATACTCGACCCAGCCGATATTCAGCTCGGTACTCTTCCACATGAGATAGATGGAAAACGCTGCCAGTACGACAGCCGTGACCAATTCCGCGCGACGCATATGCGGCGACCTTCCCCGTTCAGTCGTGATCAGAAAACACCGTCGGGATACCGTCGAGATCCCTTAGACCTGCAGCCCCGGAAGCTCACGCTTCGGGGCTGCAGGTACAGATGTCGTTAGGAGGCGCCCATCTTGGCCAACATCGCACGGTGTGTCTCGTTGTTGACCTTCCAGTAATCGCGCAGGTCGTCACCGGTCAGGAATTCGCCGCGGAGGCTCTTCTTCTTGCGGTAGTCCTGCCACTCGGCACTGTCATACACCTTCTTGAACAGGGCGGTGTAATAGTCCTGGGCTTCCTGGGACATGCCCGGAGCCCCCACCACGCTGCGCTGCATGTAGTAGGCAAAGTCGTGGCCCTTTTCCTTCATGGTCGGCGCATCGGGGAACATTTCGAGGCGCTCGCCGGTGAAGGAGACCAGCGGCAGCACGGTGCCGGCCCGGAAGAAGCCTTCGATCTCGGACGGATTGTTGACCGAGGAATTGATGTGTTTGCCCGCAACCTGCTTGGCAACGGTGCCGCCGCCCTTGTAGGGAACGTACTTCATCTTCAGACCGAAATTCGCCATCAGGAAGTCTGTGATCAGCTGGTCTTCCTGCAGCTTTCCTGTTCCGCCCATGACCCACTTGTCACCGACGCTCTTCACGTGATCGACCCACTGTTCGAACGAGGTGAGCCCGGAATCCTTGTGGACCCAGAGCAGGAAGGTGTCTTCCGCCATCCGCGCGATCGGCGCGAATTTAAGCGAGTCGACCCCAAGGCCCGGCTGACGCATCGGCGTGGTGTAGAAGCTGTTCAGGGTCACCATGATGGTGTGGTCCTGGTCCTTGGCGTTCTGGACATGAACAAGTGCTTCGGCACCGGAGCCGCCCGGTTTGTTTACCGGGATCAGCGGCTTCGACGCCATATTATGTTTCTCGACAATGGTCTGCATCAGCCGCGCCATCTTGTCGGCACCGCCGCCCTTGCCGGCCATGATGATAAAATCGACCGGCTTGACGGGTTCAAATGCCTGCGCCGGCGCCGTCGCGCCGAAACCGAGGCCAGCAAGAACCGCCAGGCCCAAAAGACTGCGTCTTGAGAATTTCATAAAACACCTCCCAGTGTGGTTTCACGGGCACTTTGGATTGTTATTGTTGCCCGTCGCCATATAGTAGTCCCACTTTTATTCGCGGTGACCAACAACTTTTCATGGCATAAAAATGGTATACCAAGGCCTCGTATCTTGTATACCAGTTTCTCTAGGAAGCCCGCTCCCAGCTCTTCTCCGATCCTTTTACAAGGCGATTCCGGCTCGATTTTTTACGTGTTTCCGCACCTTTTCGCGGCACTCGACAGGCCGCGCCCACGCGACTATGGTATACAAGATGCCACGATAAGGTTGGTCGAAAGAGCGAGATCGGCAGAAGACATAAATGAAAAGCGGTTTTTCGATTTTTGAGCGAACGCACCGACCGAGACGGGTGGATATTGGAACCGCGTGGGGCATCCTGCTGCTCCCGCGACACGGACTGATCCGACGCTCACAAGCGAAATGATGACGTGATCGGACGAAGCAAGAACCGGCCCCGCAGATAGCGTTCCATCCGAACGCGAATGGGAGAGTCCCCCCAAGCGCCGCAAGAGCGTCAGGGATGCTGAGGAAGCAACAAGAAGGCCCGACAGGAATGAATGAGATCAAGACCGGTCAGAAGATCCACCCGGGATCGGGGCGCCGCAAGGCGCCGACCTTCAACAAAGGCCGTACCCTCGATGCGGAGGATCTCGAAAAGGTCCGCGCCCTGCTGGGAGATCGCCCCCGGCGCCGTGACCTGCTGATCGAACACCTGCACCTCGTCCAGGACAGCGAAGGCTGCCTGCCGGCCGGCATGCTGCATGCTCTCGCGACCGAGATGCGGATCCCGATGGCGGAGATCTATGAAGTTGCCTCCTTCTATGCCCATTTCGACATCGTTCGGGACGGCGAGGAGCGCCCGGCCCCGGTCACGATCCGTGTCTGTGAATCCCTCAGCTGTGCCCTGGCCGGCGCGGAGCGTCTGATTTCGGAGCTCGAGCGCGATGCCGGCAGCGACATCCGGGTCCTGCGCGCGCCCTGCATGGGACGCTGCGATCTCGCCCCCACGGCCGAGGTCGGTCACCGGCATGTGGATCATTGCACCTCGGTCGGCGTGCTCGAGGTTGCACGAGACGGCCATCTGCATACCGAGATCCCGGATTACACGGACCTCGCCGCCTATCGCGCGACCGGCGGATACGCGGTCCTGGAGACCTGTACGTCTGGTAGACGCGGTGTCGAGGATGTGATCGAGACGCTCTCCGACGGTGGCCTCCGGGGTCTCGGCGGCGCGGGTTTTCCGACGGGTCGCAAATGGAGCTTCGTGCGCGCCGAGAAAGGCCCCCGCCTCATGGCGGTGAATGGTGACGAGGGCGAGCCGGGTACCTTCAAGGACCGGCTCTATCTCGAGAGCAACCCGCACCAGTTCCTCGAAGGCATGCTGATTGGCGCCTGGGCGGTCGAGGCGGAGGACGTCTATATCTATCTCCGCGACGAGTATCCGGCGGCCCGCGAGATCCTGCTGAAGGAAATCGCGGCACTTGAGGCAGCCGGACTCTCGAAGCACACCAGGGTCCATCTCCGTCGCGGCGCGGGCGCCTATATCTGCGGCGAGGAGTCGGCGATGATCGAGTCGATAGAAGGCAAGCGCGGCCTGCCCCGCCACCGTCCGCCCTTCGTTTCGGTTCGCGGCCTTTTCGACCGCCCGACGCTGGTGAACAATGTCGAAACCCTGTACTGGGTCCCGGAAATCCTCAAGAACGGCGCGGACTGGTTTGCCGGCCAGGGCAAGAACGGCTGCAAGGGCCTGCGAAGTTATTCTGTCTCCGGCCGCGTGCAGAATCCCGGCGTGAAACTTGTTCCGGCCGGGACCACCGCGCGCGAACTGATCGAGGAGCATTGCGGCGGCATGGCGGACGGCCATGTCTTCAAGGGCTATCTGCCAGGCGGGCCGTCCGGCGGCATTCTACCCGCCGACATGGCCGACATCCCGCTCGATTTCGGCCAGCTCGAGGAGCACGGCTCGTTCGTCGGCTCGCATGCGGTTGTCATCCTCTCGGACCAGGACGACATGAAAGACGTCGCCCTCAACCTGCTCAAATTCTTCGAGGACGAGAGTTGCGGTCAGTGCACGCCCTGCCGCAACGGCACGGAGAAGGCGGTCAAGCTCATGAGCCAGCCGAGCTGGGACACCGACCTTCTGAGCGAGCTCGGCCAGGTGATGGCGGACGCCTCGATCTGCGGCCTCGGTCAGGCCGCACCGAACCCGATCAAGTCGGTGATGAAATATTTTCCGGGAGACCTGAAATGAGCGAGCGCATCTCTTTCGAGTTGAACGGTGAAACCGTCGACGCCAATCCGGACGAGACCATCTGGCAGGTCGCGGACCGTCTCGGGGTCGAGATCCCGCATCTCTGCTGGCAGCCCGAGAAGGACTACCGGGCGGACGGCAACTGCCGCGCCTGCATGGTCGAGATCGAGGGCGAGCGCACCCTCGCCGCCTCCTGCATCCGCACCCCGACGAGCGGCATGAAAGTCAGCACAGCAAGCGATCGGGCGAAGAAATCCCGCGAGCTGGTGTTCGAGCTTCTGGTCGCCGACCAGCCGGAACGCGAGACCAGTCACGATCCGGACTCCAAGTTCTGGAACTGGGTCGACGCGATGCAGATCAGCGATTTCAGCCGGTTCCCGGCCGGCACCAAGCCGCTCGCCGACAGCAGCCATTCCGCCATCGCGGTCAATCTGGATGCCTGCATCAACTGCAACCTCTGTGTCCGCGCCTGCCGTGAAGTCCAGGTCAACGACGTGATCGGCATGGCCTATCGCGGCAACGGTTCGAAGATCGTCTTCGATTTCGACGACGGCATGGGCGAGTCGACCTGCGTCGCCTGCGGCGAGTGTGTCCAGGCTTGCCCGACGGGCGCCCTGATGGAAGCAAACCTGCTGGACAAGACCGGCAAGCGCACGGAATACGCCGACCGCGTGGTCGATACGCTCTGCCCCTATTGCGGCGTCGGCTGCCAGACCCGCGTCCACGTGAAGGACGACAAGATCCTGCATATCGACGGCCGCGACGGGCCGGCCAACACCAATCGGCTCTGCGTGAAGGGCCGCTTCGGCTTCGATTACATTCACCATGCGGACCGGCTGACCGTGCCGCTGATCCGGCGCGACGACGCGCCGAAGGCGGGCGACCAGCAGATCGACCGCGGCGAAGTATCGAAATATTTCCGCGAGGCGACCTGGGAGGAAGCCCTGGACCGCGCGGCAGCGGGCCTCAAGAAGGTCTATGAGCGCGACGGCGGTGGCGCGCTTGCCGGTTTCGGCTCGGCAAAGTGTTCGAACGAGGAGGCCTACCTCTTCCAGAAATTCATCCGTCAGGGTTTCGGCACCAACAATGTCGACCACTGCACCCGGCTCTGCCACGCTTCCTCCGTGGCGGCCCTTATGGAAGGCCTGAATTCCGGTGCGGTGACGGCCCCCTTCACGGCAGCGGAGCAGAGCGACTGCATCATTGTCATCGGCGCCCGTCCGGCAGAGAACCATCCGGTAGCCGCCACCTTCCTGAAAAACGCGGCGATGCGCGGCAAGGAATTGATCGTCATGGATCCGCGCGGCCAGAACAACGGCCTGTCGCGTCATGCCACCCGCATGCTGCAGTTCAAGCCCGGTTCCGACGTCGCCCTGCTGAACGGCATGCTGCACACTATCGTCGAGGAAGAACTCTACGACCGACAGTATGTCGCCGCGAATACCGAGGGTTTCGAGGCGCTGAAGGCCAGCATCAAGGACTTCTCGCCGGAGAAGATGGAGGAAATCTGCGGCATCGCAGCCGAAGAAGTCCGCTCGGTCGCCCGGCTCTACGCCACCTCGACCGCCTCGTTGATCTTCTGGGGCATGGGGGTCTCGCAGCATATCCACGGCACGGACAATGCACGCTGCCTGATCGCGCTGGCACTCACCACGGGCCAGATCGGGCGCCCCGGCGCCGGCCTGCATCCCCTGCGCGGCCAGAACAATGTGCAGGGCGCTTCTGACGCCGGGCTGATACCGATGGTCTTCCCCGATTACAAATCGGTCGAGGACGCGGAGATCCGCTCCAGCTACGAGGAGTTCTGGGGCACCGAGCTCGACCCGAAGAAGGGTCTCACGGTGGTGGAGATCATCGACGCGATCCTCGCCGACGAGATCAAGGCGATGTACATCCTCGGCGAAAACCCGGCAATGTCAGACCCCGACCAGAGCCACGCCCGCGCGGCACTCGCCAAGCTGGAACATCTGGTCGTGCAGGACATTTTCCTGACCGAAACCGCGTGGCATGCCGACGTGGTGCTCCCGGCTTCGGCGCATGCCGAAAAATGGGGCACCTTCACCAACACCAACCGGCAGGTCCAGATCGCCCGGCCGGTCGTGCCGGCTCCGGGCCAGGCCCGTCAGGACTGGGAACTGGTGCAGGAGCTGGCGCGTCGCGTTGGACTGGACTGGAAATACGACCATCCCGCCGATGTCTTCACCGAGATGACCGAGGTCATGCCGTCGCTGAAAAACATCACCTGGCAGCGGCTGGAACGGGAGGACGCCGTCACCTACCCGTGCGATGCGCCCGACAAGCCGGGCAACGACATTATCTTCGGCGACCGTTTCCCGACCGCCTCCGGGCGGGCCAGGATCGTTCCCGCCGAAGTGACGCCTCCGGCCGAACTGCCGGATGCGGATTATCCGATGGTCCTGACCACGGGTCGCCTGCTCGAGCACTGGCATACCGGAAGCATGACGCGACGCTCGGCGACCCTGGACATGCTGGAGCCGGAAGCGATCGCCGGCCTGAACCGCTGGGACATGAAGCGGCTCGGTGTCTCTGCCGGCGACTATGTCCGGGTTTCGACGCGCCGCGGAGAAGTCACGCTCAAGGCGCGTCAGGACGTGGATGTACCCGAAGGAATGATCTTCATCCCGTTCTGCTTCGCCGAAGCGGCCGCCAACCTGCTCACCAACCCGCAGCTTGATCCGATGGGCAAGATCCCCGAGTTCAAGTTCTGCGCAGCCAAACTCGAGGCGCTGTCGGAAAATGTCGAAGCCGCGGAGTAAACCAGGCGGCAAGGGGAGGACGAATGGCAATCAAGGATCTGGCCGTCGCGTTCAACGGCGGTGAAAGCTCACGTGCGGCCCTGCGTCTGGCTGTACGGATGGCGCACAAGTACGGCGCGACCGTCACCGGCCTTCATGTCAGCCCACCGATGAAACTGGACAGCCTGACCCGTCAATGGATCCCGGAAAGCACCCTCGACTCCCTTAAGAAGGCGGAGGCCGACAATATTGCCGGAATCGAGGCCAAGTTCCGCGAGGATCTCAAGGCGCTCGGCTACACGAGCAACGGTGACTGGTGTGCGGAGAAGGGCGAGCCCACCCGTGTCCTTGCCAAGGCCGCCCGTTATTTCGACATCCTGCTGACCGGGCAGGTCAGCTCCGGCAGTGGAACCGCCGATCTGCTGCGGCCCGAAGACGTGGTGCTGCTTTCAGGCAAGCCGGTGATCATCGTGCCGACGGCCTACAATGACCGTGCCTTCAACGAGTTCGCCGTCGTCGCCTGGGACGGCAGCCGCCCGGCCGCCCGCGCACTGACGGACGCGATGCAAATCCTGGAGACAAAGAAGCGTCTGGACATCGTGACCGTGGTGCCGGACGACTCGCCGCCGGATGGCGGACACGACATTCTGCGCCACCTGCGCCGTCACGGTATCGACGCACGGCAGGTCGTGCTTCGCGAGGACGGCGGCATCGGCAGGACGATCCTTGCTCACTGCGCCAAGACCGATCCGGACATCATGGTGATGGGCGCCTACAGCCGCACCCGGATCCGTGAGGATATTTTCGGCGGCACGACGCGGGACGTGCTCGAGAACATGAGCGTCCCGGTCCTCATGGCGCACTGACCGTGCGGCCAAGCGTCACGAAAGGGTCAAATTAGGCTTCAGACCGCGACTCTTTGCTTTCAACGGCGCCTTTCTTTGAGTAAACAGCTTGCGTCCCGTTGCACCTTCGCAGGTGCAACAATCAGACGGTGCCGTGCGTCCCGGACGCGAGTGCCCTGGACGCAAGGCACCGGAACCATGACTTGGAGAGAGCGACTTGGCCAAGTGGGTGTATAATTTCGGAGCTGGAAAGGCCGACGGTTCGGCCAAACTGCGCGAGCTGCTCGGCGGCAAAGGCGCCAATCTGGCCGAAATGGCCAGCCTCGGCCTGCCGGTCCCGCCGGGTTTCACGATCTCGACCGAGGTCTGCACGCACTATTACGCCAACGGCCGGACCTATCCGGGTGATCTGGAAAGTCAGGTCGAGGCGAGCCTTAAGGAAGTCGAGGCCCAGCTCGGCCGCGGCTTCGGCTCCACCGACAAACCGCTCCTGGTCTCTGTCCGGTCGGGTGCCCGGGCCTCCATGCCGGGCATGATGGACACTGTGCTCAATCTCGGTCTCAACGACGACACCGCTGCGGCGCTGGCGCGGGAGACCAGCGACGAGCGCTTCGCCTATGACAGTTTCCGACGCTTCATCCAGATGTACAGCGATGTCGTGCTTGAGGTCGAACACTACAACTTCGAGGAAATCCTCGACGAATACAAAGACCTCAAGGACTACAGCCTCGACACCGAGATGAGCGCCGACGACTGGAAAACCATCGTCAAGGAATACAAGGCGCGGGTTAAGGAGGTCCTCGGCAAGGACTTTCCGGAAGATCCGAAGGAGCAGCTCTGGGGCGCCATCAGCGCCGTCTTCGGCTCGTGGATGAACCAGCGCGCCAATACCTACCGGCGCCTGCACGGCATTCCCGAAGAATGGGGCACCGCCGTTACCGTCCAGAGCATGGTCTTCGGCAACATGGGCAACGACTGCTCCACCGGCGTCTGTTTCTCCCGCAACCCGTCGACCGGCGACAATCATTTCTACGGCGAGTTTCTGGTCAATGCCCAGGGCGAGGACGTGGTGGCCGGCATCCGCACGCCGCAGCCTCTCACCCTCAAGGAGCGCCATGAAAGCGGCAGCACGCTGGCCTCGATGGAAGAGGCTCAGCCGGACGTCTTCAAGGAACTCTGCGCCATCCGCGAGAAGCTGGAAGGGCACTATCGCGACATGCAGGACATGGAGTTCACGGTCCAGCAGAACCGGCTCTGGATCCTGCAGACCCGGAACGGCAAACGGACCGCCAAGGCCGCGCTGAGGATCGCCTGCGACCTGGTGCGCGAGGGTGTCATCGACAAGCGCGAGGCGATCAAGCGGATCGATCCGGCGCAACTCGACCAGCTCCTGCACCCCACTCTCGACCCGGACGCCCAGCGCGACGTGGTCGGCCGCGGACTGCCCGCCTCCCCGGGTGCCGCCAGCGGCCAGATCGTCTTCACCGCCGACGAGGCCGAGGAATGGGCCAAGGCCGGCAAGAAGGTCGTTCTGGTGCGCAACGAGACCAGCCCGGAGGATATCGGCGGCATGCATGTGGCCGAGGGCATCCTCACCACCCGCGGCGGCATGACCTCCCACGCGGCGGTCGTCGCCCGTGGCATGGGCACGCCCTGCGTCTCCGGCGCCGGCGAAATCAAGGTCGACGCCAAGAACAAGGTGATGCTGGCCGGCGGACGTGAGTTTGCCGAAGGCGAGGTCATCACCCTTGACGGGACCACCGGCGAAGTGATGAGCGGCGAAGTCGCCACCATCAAACCCGAACTGACCGGCGATTTCGGCGAACTGATGGGCTGGGTCGACGAGTTCCGCACGCTCGGCGTCCGCGCCAATGCGGAGACCCCGCTCGATGCGCAGACGGCGGTCGATTTCGGCGCCGAGGGCATCGGCCTCTCGCGCACCGAGCACATGTTCTTCGACCCGGAGCGCATCGTGCACATGCGCGAGATGATCCTCGCCCGCGATCCGGAGGCGCGCCGCGCGGCGATCGCCAAGCTGTTGCCATACCAGCGTGACGACTTCACCGCCCTGTTCCGCATCATGAACGGGCTTCCGGCAACCATCCGCCTGCTCGACCCGCCGCTGAACGAATTCCTGCCGCACACCGAAGAGGAAATGCAGGCCGTGGCCGACGCCGCCGGCGTTTCGCTTCGCGCGCTGGAACTCCGCAAAGCGGAACTCGACGAGGCCAATCCGATGCTCGGCCATCGCGGCTGCCGCCTCGCGATCACCTATCCCGAACTCTGCGAGATGCAGGCCCGCGCCATCTTCGAGGCCGTGGTCGCGGTCAAGAAGGACGGCATCAGGGCCATTCCCGAAGTGATGATTCCTCTGGTCGGCAGCAAGGCGGAAATGGACGACCAGGCGAAGATCGTTCACCGCATCGCCGATGCCGTGAAGCAGGAAAGCGGCGAAGAGTTCGACTACATGGTTGGCACCATGATCGAACTCCCGCGTGCCTGCATGGTGGCCGACGAGATCGCCGAGACGGCCGAGTTCTTCAGCTTCGGCACCAACGACCTGACGCAGACCACCTTCGGCTTCTCGCGCGACGATGCGGGGTCCTTCATCGAGGAATACCTGCAGCGCGGTCTGCTGCCGGCCGATCCGTTCATCACCATCGACCGGGACGGTGTCGGCGGTCTGGTGCGCATGGGCGCCGAGAAAGGCAAGAAGACCCGGCCGGACCTCAAGATGGGGATCTGCGGCGAGCATGGCGGCGACCCGGAGTCGGTCCGCTTCTGCCACGAGGTCGGCCTGACCTATGTCTCCTGCTCGCCTTACCGCGTACCGATTGCCCGGCTGGCAGCGGCGCAGGCGGCGATCGACGAGGCCGACGCGGCCGGAACACGAAGCGCGGCCTGATCTGCATGGACCATGTGAAATGAAATCGCCGCCCTTCGAGGCGGCGTTTCTGTCTACACACTGCGTTTATCATCGTCGTCCCCGCATGTATGGCGGGGAGGACTACGTGATATCAGGTTCGCCCTAGGCCGCCTTCAGCATCTCGTAGTGCGGGATGCCATCCTCGTCATAGGGGCCGCGGACAATTGCATAGCCGACACTCTCGTAGAAATCCTTCAGGTAAGCCTGCGCATTCAGGCGCAGCGGCACGTCGCCGTAGAGCGCTCGCGCCCGCGCGTGCCCCTCGTCCATCAGGGTCCGTGCAAGGCCACGCCCGCGCGCTTCCGGCGTCACGAGAATGCGTCCGAGCGCCGGCTCGTCGTAATAATCGCCGGGGCCGAGAATCCGCATATAGGCAAGGAAAGTGCTGTGCGCGCCGCGCCCGATCAGGTGACGCGCGACCTGATCTTTGCCGTCGATATCCGGGTAGAAGCATTTCTGCTCAAGGACGAAGACATCCTGCCGGTGGCGCAGGATGTCGTAGAGATCCGCACAGGTCAGACTGTCGAATGTCTCGAATGTCCAGTCAATCAAGCCGATGCCCTTCCTTCCTCACGAACGTCCTGCCGCTTGCCATAGCGCGGGGTAGCGCCGACGCACAAGGACGCTGACCGGCACGATAGCAAAACCGCGTGCCTTTGCATCCGGAATCCAGTCCCGGAGCACGGTGATGGTGGCGTCGTGCGGATGCCCGATGGCGATCGCCGCACCGGTCCTGCGGGCGATCCTCTCGACCTGCTCCAGCCTGTAGCGGACCTCTTCCGGCGAATCCTCGTTGTCGAGGAAAACATCGCGCTTCAGCACCGGAACGCCGGCCGCCGCGGCCGCCGCGGGTCCCGCGGTATCCGGTGCGGTCACGGAGTCGAGAAAGAACAGTCCGCGTGGCGCCAGCGCCGCCATCACCGCGTCCATTCCGGCACGATCGGAGGTGAAGCGGCTGCCCATATGGTTGTTGACCCCGACATAGCCGGAAAAGCGCGACAGACCCCAGTCAAGTTTCCGGATCAGTTCACCCCGGTCGTCCCTGACCCGCAGGACGTTCGGCCCGGGATCGGCGTCCGCGCTCTTGGGCTGCATCGGGATATGAACCATCAGCTCGTGGCCGTGGGCACGCGCCGCCGCCACCTGTTCGACGACGTTCTGCGCATAGGTGAGATAGGAGAGAGTCAGGGGGCCAGGAAGGGCGACAACCGCGTCCGACCGGCGCCGGTCCACGCCGACATCGTCGATCACCAACGCGATCATCGGCAGCCCCGGTTGCGGCGGGATGGAGACCGCATTCTCGACCCAGGCAAACCGCTCGCGAGGAACCGCCGGTTTGACCGCCGCGGGGGGCGCGGGAACGGGTGCTGCAACCGGTTGCGGCTCGGGCTCGGGTTCCGCCACCTTCGCCACCAGACGGTCCATCGCAGCCCTGTCCGATGGTCCCGGCGTATCGGACGGAATCTTGTTCGAAACGGACGCGGCAGCACGCGGCGCCACCGCAACGGGCACGGTTTCCGGCGCGCTCCCGAACTGCATTCCTGCCCAGAGCCCGGCGGCGAACACGACCGCGACGAAACCGCCGGCACCGAGCGCAACGGCCACACCGCCAAACCTGCTGCTCGCCTTGCGTTTTCGCGCCATGCACCGGACCCAAAAAAATTTGCCAAGCCCTGTCTCGCGGGGCAGTCTCTATCCGCAAGCTCGGCCACTTGCTATAAACACTAGAAGAGCCTTCGAACTTACTTCAACTGAATTCGATAATAGACTGAAAATGTTCATACTTATCGACAACTATGACAGCTTCACCTACAATCTGTGGCACTTTCTCGGATCGTTGGGTGTCGAAGTCGTCGTGCATCGCAACGACAAGATCTCTGTCGACGAGGTGATGGCGCTGAAGCCGCAAGGCATCGTGCTGTCCCCGGGGCCGTGCGATCCGGAGCGCGCGGGCATTTGTCTGCCGCTGATCGAGAAAGCGGCCGGTAGAGTTCCGGTGTTCGGCGTCTGTCTCGGCCTGCAGTCGATCGGTCAGGCATTCGGCGGCAAGATCACCCGCGGCCCGGTGCCGATGCACGGAAAGATCAGCAAGGTCAGCCATACAGGCAGAGGCGTGTTCGAAGGATTGCCCAGCCAGTTTGACGCGACGCGCTACCACTCGCTGGTGGTCGATCGCGCCACCCTGCCCGACTGCCTGGAAATCACGGCAGAAACGGATGACGGGATGATCATGGGCCTGCAGCATCGCGAACTGCCGGTGCACGGAGTCCAGTTCCACCCGGAAAGCATCGCCTCCGAGCACGGCCACAAGCTGCTGCAGAATTTCCTCCGCATCGCCGGCGTGAATGCGGAGCCGCTGAAACCGCTCGAGGTTCTGGAATCCGAACTGAGAAAGACCGGCACATGAGCGGCGACATACAGGACATGAAGTCGCTCATCGGGCATGTGGCGACGGGTGCCACGCTGTCCGAGGAGCAGGCCGAGGCCGCGTTCGACATCATCATGACGGGCAACGCGACGCCGGCGCAGATGGGCGGTTTCCTGATGGCGCTCCGGGTCCGCGGCGAGACCGTCGAGGAAATCACCGGCGCCGCCCGCTCCATGCGGGCGAAGGCGCTGCGCATCAAGGCGCCCGCCGATGCGATCGACACGGTCGGGACCGGCGGCGACGGTGCCAAGACCTACAATATCTCCTCTGCCAGTGCCTTCGTGCTGGCCGGTGCCGGCGTACCCGTCGCCAAACACGGCAACCGCGCGCTCTCTTCCCGCACCGGAGCGGCCGACGTACTGAGCGCGCTCGGCATCAACAACGAGTGCGACATGAGCCTTGTGCAGGAGGCGATCGACGAGGCCGGGATCTGCTTCCTGATGGCCCCCCGGCACCATTCGGCGATGCGCCATGTCGGCGGCACCCGCGTCGAACTCGGTACGCGGACGATCTTTAACCTGCTTGGCCCGCTCGCCAACCCGGCCTTTGTGAAACGCCAGTTGGTCGGTGTCTTTGCGAAGCAATGGGTCGAACCGGTGGCGCAGGTACTCGGCAAACTCGGCTCGGAGAAGGCCTGGGTCGTACACGGCTCCGACGGGCTCGACGAAGTGACGACGACCGGCCCGACCTATGTCTCCGCGCTGGAGAACGGGGCCGTCCGGTCCTTCGAAATCTCTCCGGAGGATGCCGGCCTGCCGCTATCTAGAGCCGAGGACCTGAAGGGCGCCGGTCCCGAGGAAAACGCCAGGGCCCTGCGCGCACTGCTCGAAGGCAAGCCCGGGGCCTATCGCGACGTGGTGTTGTTCAACAGCGCGGCCGCGCTGATGGTCGCGGACAGGGTCGCCAGCCTGAAGGACGGCGTCGCGATGGCAGCCGAGGCGATCGACAGCGGCAAGGCGCTCGCCCGTCTCGATGCCCTGATCGCAGTGACCAACAGCCGGAACGAGGTTGCGGCCGATGAGTGACGTTCTGGCCAGGATCTGCGCGGACAAGCGCGACCATATCGCCACCTGCAAGGCCGCACGCCCGCTTGCCGACATCAAGGCCCGTGCCGGCGATGCCGCGCCGACGCGCGGCTTCGCCAAAGCTCTGACAGCGGCCTCGCGCGCCGGCTACGGCCTGATTGCGGAGATCAAGAAGGCCTCGCCGAGCAAGGGCCTGATCCGCGCCGATTTCGATCCACCCAGGCTCGCCGAAGCCTATCAGGCGGGGGGCGCGACCTGCCTCTCCGTGCTCACCGACACGCCCTATTTCCAGGGACATGACGATTTCCTCCTTGCGGCCCGCTCCGCCGTCACCCTGCCGGCCCTGCGCAAGGACTTCATGCTCGACACATATCAGGTCTGGGAGGCACGGGCGCTCGGTGCGGATTGCATCCTGCTGATCATGGCCGCATTGGAAGATGCGGAGGCGGCGGAGTTGGAAGCGCTCGCCTTCGAACTCGGCATGGATGCGCTGATCGAAGTACATGACGGCTCCGAGCTGGACCGGGCGCTGGCGCTGAAATCGCAGCTGCTCGGGATCAACAACCGCAATCTGAAGACCATGGTGACGGACCTTGCCGTGACGGAAGAGCTGGCCGGGCGGGTTCCGCCCGAGCGCACTCTCATTTCGGAAAGCGGGCTCTACGCGCCGGCCGACCTCGCCCGCATGGCCGCCGTCGGCGCACGCTGTTTCCTCATCGGAGAGAGCCTGATGCGCCAGACCGACGTCGCCGCTGCGACCAGGGCCCTGCTGAGCGACCCCGTTCCGGCGGTCGCCTGAACCAAGACGGCCGCAAGAGCCACCGGGAGGAAGTGTTGGGCGAGTTCACCCATTTCGACGAGCGCGGCAACGCCGCCATGGTCGATGTCGGCGACAAGGAGATCACGGAACGGATCGCGACCGCCGCAGGAACCGTAACCATGGCTCCGGCGACCATGAAGCTGATCGTGGATGGCGGCGTGAAAAAGGGCGATGTCCTCTCCGTCGCGCGCCTCGCTGGAATCATGGGGGCGAAGAGGACGCCGGACCTGATTCCGCTCTGCCATCCTCTCGCCCTCTCCTCGGTGAAGGTCGACCTGGTCTGCGACCCCGCGCGCAATGCCGTCGACGTCACAGCCACCTGCAAACTCAAGGGCCGCACCGGCGTCGAGATGGAAGCGCTGACGGCCGTCAGCATCGCCGCCCTCACCGTCTACGACATGTGCAAGGCGGTCGACCGCAGCATGAAACTCGAGAATATACGCTTGATCCGCAAGTCCGGCGGCAAATCGGGAGACTGGCATGCCGAGTGACCTGCTGCCGGTGGAAGAGGCGCTGACGCGCATCCTTTCGACGATGCCGCTGATGCCCGCTGAGGAAGTCCCTCTGACAGAAGCGCATGGCCGCACCGCAGCTGCCGATATCGCGGCCCGGCGGACCCAGCCGCCGGAAGCGGTCTCCGCGATGGACGGGTATGCTGTCCGCGGGGTGGACGTCGCAACGGCCGGCGCCAGGTTGAAGCGCATCGGGACCGCGCCCGCCGGACATGCCTTCGCCGGCACCGTCGGTCCCGGCGAAGCTGTCCGGATCTTCACCGGCGGCGCCCTGCCGGCAGGGGCCGACACCATCGTGATCCAGGAAGATGTGATAGCCAGCACCGAGGCGGACGGCGCCGCGCTCGAGGTGACCGAGGCCTCCAAGACCGGCGCCTTCGTGCGCGCGGCCGGGCTCGATTTCCGCGAGGGCGATGTCCGTATCAGGGCGGGCAAGGTGTTGACGGCACGCGATGTCGGCATGGCCGCGGCGATGAACGTGCCCTGGATCGAGGTGCGCCGCAGACCGCGCGTCGCGATCCTGCCGACCGGCGACGAGATCATCCGGCCGGGCGATCCGACCGGACCGAACAAGATCGTCAGTTCGAACAGCTACGCGCTGGCCGCGCTGGTGCGTGCCTGCGGCGGCGAAGCGACGCTGCTCGGCATCGCGCCCGACACGGTGGACGGCATCCAGGCGATGGTGCGCGGGGCGCGCGGCGCCGACATCCTGATCACCACCGGTGGCGCATCGGTCGGCGAACACGACCTGATCCGTCAGGCCCTCGGCACCGACGCGTACGGACCGGACGGACTGGAGCTCGATTTCTGGAAGATCGCGATGCGGCCGGGCAAACCGCTGATCTTCGGGCATATAGCCAGGACGCCGCTGCTCGGTCTGCCGGGCAATCCGGTCTCGACCATTGTCTGCGGCACGATCTTCCTGCGCCCGGCGATTGCCACCATGCTCGGTCGGACGGAACCACACACGACCGTTCTGAAGGCGCGGCTGGCCAAACCGCTGAAGCAAAACGACCGGCGGCAGGACTATCTGCGCGCGGTCTATCGGCTCGACGAAAACGGCGAGGCCGTTGCCGAGGTTTTCGAGCGGCAGGACAGCTCGATGCTTGCCCTGCTCGCCGAGGCAAACTGCCTGCTGATCCGCCCGCCACACGCGCCCGCGGCTCCGGAGGGCGAAAAGGTGGACATCATCCCACTCGGGATCGGTTCCATTTCAATCTGATCCTTCCGTGCAATCAAAGCCTTGACGCGACACAGGAACCAAAGTAGAACATCCAAGATGTTTATCTTTTGTTCCCAAGGGAACCGGCGCGGGAGTCTCTGATGCTCACGAAAAAGCAGCACCAGCTATTGCTTTTCATTCAGGAAAGATTGGAAGCGACCGGCGTCTCTCCCTCTTTCGACGAGATGAAGGATGCGCTGGACCTGAAATCGAAATCCGGCATCCATCGCCTGATCACGGCGCTCGAGGAACGCGGCTTCATCCGACGCCTGCCGCACCGGGCACGCGCGCTCGAGATTCTCCGTTCCCCGGATGCCAGTTCGGCCGCGCCGGGCACGATGGCGCACCCGGCGGCGCTCGACCGCCCGGCCAGCCGCGGTTTCACGCCAAACGTCATTCCGGGCAATTTTACGCGCGCCACGCGCGATGAGGAGACTGCGGCAGAGCGCGCGCCTCAGGCACCCGCGCATTCCGACGAGGAAATGATCGATCTGCCCATGATGGGACGTATCGCCGCCGGCACGCCGATTGAAGCCTTGCGGGACGACAGTGCGCGGGTCGCGATCCCGGGCTCCATGATCCATGCAGGCGAGCACTACGCGCTGGAAGTCGCCGGCGATTCAATGGTGGATGCCGGGATCCTCGACGGCGATACGGTGATTATCAAGCGGTGCGACACCGCAGACAATGGCAGCATCGTTGTCGCTCTCGTCGACGAGCACGAGGTCACGTTGAAGCGTCTGCGCCGCCGCGGCCATGCTGTTGCGCTGGAGCCTGCGAACCCGAATTACGAGACCCGGATCTTCGGTCCGGACCAGGTCCGGATCCAGGGCTGTCTCGTCGGCCTGATGCGGAAATACTGAGAAAGCAGAGAAACGCCCCTCGCCGGAGAAGGATCAGCGGGTATTGGCGCCCCAGATCACGCCGAGATCGGCGATCTGGACATCCGCCTGCTTCTTCTCCCGGGCGCGCACAGAAAGAACATGGCGCTTTTCTTCCTGCGCCTTGTTGATGGCGACGCTCTTGATTTCGCGCCGGTTGGTCAGCGGGATCTGGTCGAAAACAGACGTCGCCCATTCGTGACGCGCGGCGTTCTCGACCTCGTCCGACGCTTTCTTGATCGCGATATAGGCAAGGTTTTTCTGTCCCACAACGTCGGACACAGACGCGGCCAGAATATTCAACGCGCGCTTTTTGACCGTATCCGCCACTCCAGGCCCACCTTCCTGAGAAAGAAACTCTCTAAGGAGTTGAATCTTATCGTTTATTAATATGCTTTATTTTTTGACAAAATTCAATCTTTTTTAGCTTTGGGAAATACCCTCCGTCCCGTCCATGGCCGGTCTCCGCGGACGTCACGGGAATATACCACTTCGGGTGCCCCACCATCAAACCAGACCGCGATCGAGCCTCCCGGACGAAGCTCCCGAGGTCCGAAGATCAGACGGGGACGGATACACCCCTTTGGCACCCGAATCCTGGTCACCAGGATATCGGCCTTGAGACAGTCGTCACCGAGAGATTGCGCGCTCGAGGACCATGTCACGGTTCCGATGCCGGCAGCCTCGAACACGCACCCAAGCGGATCGCATTCGAAACGCCGGCCCCGCCCGTTTTCCGGCAGGCCCGCGCGGCGGCGCCAGACTAGGGTTTCGAATCCGCTTCGCCCAGAGTTGGTCGCCAGTTCCGCATCGGTGTGAACCCCGATCAAGCGGCCCCGGTCGCTGATGAGAAGTGCTGGAGGAGGCCATGGCGAAACCAGGAGGAGAATGGAGGCCAGAATCAGGGGTGCTGCTCCGAGATAGCGCAAGCGCGAACGCCACAGGCAGAGCCAAAGCCCGGACAGGGCCGCCAAACCCGCAACCCAGCCCGGCGCGGCGCCAACCGCATGCGTCGCATAGGGCCAGCTCTGGATCTCCGCGGCGAGCGACAGCACCAGAGACAGCCCCCACCCCATCGGCACCAGTGCAACGGACTCCCATCCAAGCGGCATCAGCACAAGGGCGGCGACTCCCCAGGGCATGATCCACATTCCCGCCGCCGGAACCGCCAGAAGATTGCTCGCGACACCGTAGAGTGCCGCCTTCTGGAAATGATGGAGCGCGACCGGCAGGGTCGCGAGGGAGGCCACCAGAGAGGTAAGAGCGAGCAGCAGCAAATGGCGGACAGCCTTGCGGAACGGCCCGCCAGAACGGGGCGGACCGCGCCAGTACCCGGTCTCGTACACGGCGACAAGCGCCGTGACTGCGGCAAAGGAGAGCTGGAAGCTGGCACTCAGGAGGTAGTCCGGCCTGACGAGCAGGATCGCCAGCGCCGCAAACGCGATCAACCGCATCGAAATCGCCCGGCGGCCAAGTACGACCCCGCACAGGACAATCGCCGTCATGACGAAGGCACGCAGCGTCGGTACCGCGGCGCCGGAGAGCAGCAGATAGAACGTCGCGAAAGACAATGCCGCAACCGCCGCGATCGCGCGGGTCGGCCATAGCAAGGCCGTTCTTGCCGAAATGCTGAGGAGCAGGCGCACGAAGCCGAAGACGCAGCCGGCGACCAGCCCCATATGAAGCCCGGAAATGGCGAGCAGATGGGCGATCCCCGCATCGCGCATTGCCGTTTCCGCCGACCCGGAGATCCAGTCCCGGTCGCCGACAAGAAGCGCCGCCGCCAGCGCTCCGGTATCGCCGGGCAAAGCGGCACGGATTCGCTCCGACAGAACCTGCCGGAGGTCTTCCAAGGTCCCGGCCTTCCCGCCACCGTTCCCGTCGGCTTCGGCGGAGTGCGGCGCCAAGGCAAACCCGACGGCCCCGATACCGTCGAAGAACAGCGCGCGCTGGAAATCGTAGGCATAGGGAGTGACCGGCGGCGGAGGTGGACGGAAACGGCCAAATACCCGGATCCGGTTGCCGGGGGCCGGGGCCGTGTCCCGTTTCAGCAACAGGATGCGTGCCCTTCCGGGCAGCGTCTCCGCCGGCAGCCGCCCGAGGCTCTCGACGCGCAGGATTACCCTGCGGCCGCGCGGTGTCATGCGAACCGCTTCCACCATACCGGCGACGGCGGCGGTAACACTCCGCTCAAGAACCGGCGCAGCGACGTTCATCGTTCGGAACTGCGCCGCGCTGAACCCAGCCGCACCCGCCAGCAGAAGTCCCGCGGAGAAGACGGATCCCCACCTGCGGCGTCCCACCAACAGCGCGAACGCGGAGATCAATATCGCTCCCGGTCCGGTCCAGAGTGGCGGCTCGAACGGCAGATCAAAATAGATCAGGATGCCTGCGGCAAAACCGACCGGAAGCCAGAGTCCGGCCCGTTCGCGCTCGGCCTCCTGAAAACGCGCCAGTCCCGCCGCCGCCGCGACCAGGCGCGTGCGGCTCTTCGTCCAATCTCGCACTGCCACGGCCAATGTGTTAAATAGCCCCGCGCCCGTAGGGCCGAGACCCCGCCGGCACAGCCAGACCCACAGGAATCACGAGAAACCGCCCCATGTCCGTCGTTACGCGCTTTGCTCCCTCGCCGACCGGCTTCCTCCATATCGGCGGAGCCCGGACCGCGCTCTACAACTGGCTCTATGCGAGGCATACGGGCGGAAAATATCTGGTCCGCATCGAGGATACCGATCGCGCACGGTCCACGCCCGAAGCGGTTCAGGCGATCTTCGACGGCCTCGACTGGCTCGGTCTGCTCGGCGACGAGGAACCGGTCTACCAGTCGACCCGCCTCGAGCGGCATGCCGAGGTCGCGCTGGAACTGGTGAAGAAAGGCCGCGCCTACTACTGCTACTGCACGCAGGAAGAACTCGCGGCGATGCGCGAGGAAGCCAAGGCGGCCGGCAAACCCATGCGCTACAACGGCATGTGGCGCGAGCGGGACCCCGCCGAAGCGCCGGCCGGCATCGATCCCGTGGTGCGCCTGAAAGCCCCGCTCGAGGGCGAAACCACGCTGGTCGATCACGTCCAGGGAGAGGTCACCGTGCAGAACCAGCAGCTCGACGATTTCGTGCTGCTGCGCGGAGACGGCACGCCGACCTACATGCTCTCCGTCGTGGTCGACGATCATGACATGGGTATCACCCATGTGCTGCGCGGCGACGACCACCTGAACAACGCTTTCCGCCAGGCCGCGCTCTATCGCGCCATGGACTGGGACGTGCCGGAATTCGGCCATATCCCGCTGATTCACGGCGCGGACGGAGGCAAGTTGTCCAAGCGCCACGGGGCGCTCGGCGTCGATGCCTACCGCGAAATGGGCTATCTGCCGGAAGCGCTGAACAACTACCTGCTGCGCCTCGGCTGGGGCCACGGCGACGACGAGATCATCTCTTCCGAGCAGGCGATCGAGTGGTTCACCCTGGAGGCGGTGGGCCGCTCGCCCTCGCGCTTCGACCTCGCCAAGCTGGAGAACCTGAACGGACACTATATCCGCGAGGCCGACGATGCCCGCTTGACCGAACTCGTGGTCTCCGGTCTCGACGACGTTGACGATATCGGGCGCGCCCGGATTCTGAAAGGCATGAACGGCCTCAAGCAACGCGCCAAGACCGTCGTCGAGCTGACGGAAAACGCCGCCTTCTACGCCGCCTCCGTGCCGCTGCCGTTCACCGAGAAGGCCCGCGGTCTGCTGACCGAAGAGGCGATCGGCCACCTGACGACACTGAGCCAGCGCCTCGAAGACCTTCCCGAATGGACCGAAGAGGCGATTGAGCGCGCGGTGCGCGAAGTCGCCGAAGAAGTGGACCTGAAACTCGGGAAACTCGCCCAGCCATTGCGCTCGGCTTTGACCGGATCCACTGTTTCTCCGGGGATTTTCGAGGTCGCGGCGGTGCTGGAACGTGCAGAAACCCTCGCCAGACTCAAGGCAGTTTGCGGCACTGCACAATAGGGACTAATATCCGCCGCGATTTAGCGGCAATGCTGCTCCGATGGAATGCGGAGCATCCGCCCAACGAGAACTAAGGGAAGCTCAGGATGACCAAATCAAACACCGGCAGCTTTACGCTCACCGACAATCAGAGCGGCAAGAGTTACGAACTCCCCGTCCTGAAAGCCTCGGTCGGCCCGGACGTGGTCGATGTACGGAAATTCTACGCTGAGACCGACCACTTCACCTACGATCCCGGCTTTACCTCGACCGGCTCTTGCGAGTCCGGCCTGACCTATATCGACGGTGACCAGGGCATCCTGCTGCATCGCGGCTACCGGATCGAGGACCTCGCCGCCAATTGCGGTTTTCTCGAAGTTGCCCATCTGCTGCTCTACGGCGAGTTGCCGAACAAGGCGCAGAAGGCCAAGTTCGATCATGATGTCACCTATCACACGATGGTGCACGAGCAGCTCAGCAACTTCTACCGCGGCTTCCGGCGCGACGCACACCCGATGGCCATCCTCTGCGGCGTCACCGGAGCGCTGTCCGCCTTCTATCACGATTCCACGGACATCAACGATCCGCACGCCCGGATGGTCGCTTCTTTCCGCCTGATCGCGAAGATGCCGACCCTGGCGGCCATGGCCTACAAGTACTCGATCGGGCAGCCGTTCAACTATCCGAAGAACGATCTGAGCTATGCCGAGAACTTCCTGCACATGATGTTTTCGGTGCCGGCCGAGGAGTACAAGATCGACCCGGTACTCGCCAAGGCGATGGACCGTCTCTTCATCCTGCATGCCGACCACGAGCAGAACGCGTCGACCTCGACGGTCCGCCTCGCCGGCTCTTCCGGCGCCAACCCGTTCGCTTGCATCGCCGCCGGCATCGCCTCGCTCTGGGGTCCGGCGCATGGCGGAGCGAACGAGGCCGTGCTCTCGATGCTCAACCAGATCGGCCACAAGGACAACATCAACGAATTCATCAAGAAGGCGAAGGACAAGGACGATCCGTTCCGCCTGATGGGTTTCGGTCACCGGGTCTACAAGAACTACGATCCGCGGGCCAAAGTCATGCAGGAAAGCTGCCACGAAGTACTCGAGGTGCTCGGCGTCGAGGATCCGCTGCTCGAACTGGCGATGGAACTCGAGAAGATCGCGCTCGAGGACGAATATTTCGTCGACCGCAAGCTCTTCCCGAATGTCGATTTCTATTCCGGCATCGTGCTGAAGGCGATGGGCTTCCCGACCTCCATGTTCACCGTGCTCTTCGCCGTCGCCCGCACTACGGGCTGGGTCGCGCAGTGGAAGGAAAGCGTCGAGGACCCGCAGGCCAAGATCGGCCGCCCGCGCCAGCTCTATACCGGCCCGACCGAGCGTCCCTTCGTTCCGCTCGACAAGCGCTGAGCGTTCCGGTTACGGAAAAAAAGACGGCGGCACTCAGGTGCCGCCGTTTTTCTATGTCGGATCTCAGAAACACGCTCAGGTCGGCACCGGAGAAATCCCGGCGGCTTCGGCGACAATGAGCGCGGCGGTGTCAGAGGGAGAAATCTCACCGGTACCGAGCGCGGCCCGCAGATCCCGGGCCGCCGCCGCACAGTCGGCCCGGGCACGGGTATCGTCGAACATCCTTGCCGCCGCGACCGTGAGCGCCTGAGGCGTGCAGTTCTCCTGCAGAAAGAACGGCTGCACCACCCGGCCGAGGATCCGGTTGGCGAGGACAACGGCATCGAGATTGACCAGTCTCCGGCCGATCGGCGCAGAGAGCGGGCTAACCTTGTAGGCAACGACAGTCGGCACACCGGCGAGGGCCAGTTCCAGCGTGACGGTACCGGAAGCCGCGAGCGCGACGTTCATGGCGTCGAAGGCATCGTATTTGTCCGCCTCGCCCTCGAGTACGACCGGGTTACCCGGCCAGTCCGTCACCGCGTCCTTGACCAGATCCGCAACTCCGGAAACGGTCGGCACCAGGACCCGGAGGTCAGGATATCGCGCGACCAGCCGGCGCACACTGTCGGCAAGAGCCGGCATCAGGCGGCGGACCTCGCCTGGCCGGCTGCCGGGCAGCACCCCCAAGACAGGCGCTCGCGGCGGGATCTGCGCACGCGCGCGCAGACGCGCTCCGTCCCCCGGGGGCTGCGTCGATGCCGGATGCCCGACAAAGCTCGTCCTCAGGCCGTGCTCTTCGAAGTAGGGCGGTTCGAAGGGAAACAGTACCAGCAGCCGGTCGAGGAAACGGGAAATCGTCTTGGCCCGCCCCGGACGCCAGGCCCAGACCGTAGGCGCAACCATGTGTAAGAGCGGAAACCCGATCGCGCCGCCCTTCACGCGGAGCTTGTGCAGGCGCTTATGCACCCGAAGACTGAACGCCTTCGAATCCACGGTGACCAGGACATCCGGCTGTTTCTCGCGTATGTCGGCCACGGTCTGCCGGATCCGGCGTAGCAGCTTCGGCGCATGGGGCAGAATCTCGAACACACCCATTACCGCCATTTCGGAGACCGGGAAGAGGCTCTCCAGCCCTTCCTGGCGCATCAGGTCGCCACCGACGCCCGCAAAGCGGACCTGTCCGCCGGTCATGCGCTTCAGGGAGCGCATCAGGCCGGCCCCAAGCACATCGCCGGAGGCCTCCCCCGCGATCAGATAGACAAGCGGCGCGCGTGCCTCCACCGTACTCATCGACTGTCGTCCAGAACCGCGGCAATCCCGGTCAGGAAGAGCTTCTCGGCATCCGCCGCTGCCACCACGGCATCCCGATCCACAAGAATGGTTGCGCCGGACTCGACGGCGATGCCCCGGAAACCGGCGCTGACGGCGCTGCGGACGGTGTCGACGCCGATGGTCGGCAAATCCGCGCGCCGCTCCTGGCCGAGTTTCTTGATCTTGACCAGAACCGGTCCCGCCGCACCGTCGCGCTTGACCAGGCCCGCCCGTGCGATCATGGCGTCGGTGCCCTCGACCGCCTCGACCGCCAAGACCAGCCCCTCCTGGACCGCGACCGCCTGGCCAACATCGGCCGGACTGAGCGCCATCAGGACTTCGAGCCCGCGGGCGATGTCGTGCTCTGCCTCCTCGCTCGGAGCGGTCGCCGTAAGCGTTCCCTCCGGCATCAGATATCCGCCCAACACATCGTCGATCCCGACCACCCTGAAGCCGTCGCGCTCCAGTTCTTCGATAATCAGGGACAACAGGCCGTCATCGCCAAAGGCCTTGCGGCCGGCGCGCGCCAGGGCCTTGGCAGACCGCATGTCGAGGCTGAGATCGGAAAAGGCCGGGCGCCGCATCGGGCCGGCCATCACGACCTCCTCGACGGAGGCTTCCCGAAGTCTCTTCAGGGTTGCGCCGGTCGCCCCGAGACGCATCCAGGCATGCTCCAGCCCCTCGACCGTCGCCGGATCGGTTTGCCCTTCGAACGCGATCACGAAGACGGTGTCTCCGCCCTCGAGGCGGCGTTCGGCGATCCGCCGGGGCAGCACCCCGCCGCCGGCCAGAATTCCGAGCTTGGGCATGGCCCGGCCTCAGTCCTTGCTGGGCTGACAGATCGCGCCGCGGCTGCCGGTGGCGCGAATGAAGGCGACGATTTCCGCGACCGCCTCGTGGTCCTCGTATTCCCGGGCGACCTCTTCAACCCGCTCCTGGAAGGTCCCCTCGTCCGCGAACAGCAGTCGATAAGCCTTGCGCAACTCTGAGATCTGCTCGGCGGTAAAGCCCCGGCGCTTCAGACCGATAAGATTGAGACCGGAGAGTCGCGCCCGGTCGCCCATGACGGTACCGAACGGAATGACATCGTTCTCGACACCGGTAAGCCCGCCGATCATCGCGTGCTTGCCGATGCGGCAGAACTGACGGACCGCACTGAGACCGCCGAGGATGGCGAATTCGCCGACCGAGACATGCCCGGCGAGCGTGGCATTGTTCGCGAGAATCACGTTGTCGCCGACAGCACAGTCGTGCGCGACGTGGGAGCCAGCCATGAACAGACAGCCGTCACCGACCTTGGTCAGCATGCCGCCGCCCTCGGTGCCGGGATTCATGGTCACGTGTTCGCGGATCACGTTCTTCGCGCCGATATGGAGCTCCGACGGCTCACCGCCATATTTCAGGTCCTGGGGTATCTGTCCGATCGAGGCGAACGGAAAGATCTCCGTCTCCGCGCCGACTCTGGTGCGGCCCTCGATCACCACATGCGATTTCAGGCGGCAACCGTCGCCGAGCACAACATCCGGCCCGATGACGCTGTACGGACCGATCTCGACGCCGCTGCCGATCTGCGCCGCCGGGTCGACGATCGCGCTCGGATGGATCTTGCGCTCTGTTGATGCCATCGGCTCTATTTGTCCACGATCATGGCGGAGAAGGTGGCCTCGGCGACCAGATTTCCATCGACTTTCGCCGCGCCGGTGAACTTCCAGACCGGCCCGCGATTGCGTGCTTTCTCGACATGGATCTTGATCTGGTCGCCCGGCACGACGGGCTTGCGGAAGCGGGCATCGTCGATGGTCATGAAATAGACCAGCTTGCCTTCGGCGTCGGGGCCAAGCGTCGCAACGACGAGACAGCCCGCCGTCTGTGCCATCGACTCGATGATTAGCACGCCCGGGAACACCGGACGCGCCGGAAAGTGTCCCTGGAAAAAGCCTTCATTGATGGAGACATTCTTGATCCCGACCGCCTTGACGCCGAGTTCGATCTCCTCGATACGATCCACCATCAGGAACGGATAGCGGTGCGGTATCAGCTCCATCACCCGGTTTACATCGATATCGGTCCGCGTGACGCTTTCGGTCTCTGAATCTGCGGCGCTCATTTGCTCTCCTGGTCTGTCTTGCGTCGCCCCAAGGCTTTGATCGCCGCAACCTGTCGGCGGTATTCATTTATCGGTACGGCGGGCGCACCGCCGATTTTCTGCCCCGCTTCGACGGTATTGCTGATCCCGGACATCGCCGCGACCTGGACCCCGTCCCCGATCTCCAGATGTCCGGCGACACCGACCTGTCCGGCCAGGACCACGTAATTGCCGATCCGCGCGCTTCCCGCCACGCCAACCTGACCGCAGATAATGCAGCCTTTTCCGATCTGTACGTTGTGGCCGATCTGCACCAGATTATCAATCATCGTACCACGGCCGACCACGGTGTCCGGCCCGCTCCCACGATCGATGCAGCTGTTGGCGCCGATCTCGACATCGTCCTCGATGATCGCCCGGCCAAGTTGCGGCATCTTGATCAGTCCGGTTTCGTCGACCTCGAAGCCAAAGCCGCAGGTACCGATCCGGGCGCCGGGATAGATCACCACCCGCTCTCCGATCAGGCAATGGCTCAGGGACGCGTTCTCGCCGATCACCGTTCCGGCGCCGATCTCGACGGCACGCCCGACAGCGGCCCCGGCGCCGACACGGACCCCGGCGCCGAGTCTTGCGCCGGCCGCAATGCTCGCACCCGGGCCGACGAAACAACCGTCGCCCAACATCGCCGTCGGGTCGACATGGGCCGACGGATCAATGCCGTGCACCTCTTCCTCTTCGGGGTAGAACAGCGCGGCGATCTTGGCGAATGCCCGGCGCGGCCGCTCGCTGACGATCAGCGCGACCGAATCCGGAGCGCGATCCGCAATGTTGCGCGGCAGCAGACACACGGCCGCCCCGGAGGTTTCGAGTGCACCGACATAGCGGCGGTTCTCGACGAAACAGATATCCACCGCAGTGGCGCTCTCGACCGCGGCAATATCCTCGATGATGAAACCGGGATCAGAGCATTGAATCAGCTCGCCCCCTACCCGATCGGCCAGCTCAGCGATGGAATAGCTTCCGGATTTCTTGAAGAATCTCTTGTCCGGCATGACAGCGGCGCCAGCGCTAGTTTGCTGCTTCGGAAAAGGTCACTTCGACCTTCGGCAGACGCTTGTTGAGCCGGAGCATGACCTCTTCGGTCAGATCGATCTTGCGGTCGCCGAGAAAGATCTGGTTCTTGAACAGGACCAGACCGACGCTCGCCTCTGCCGCAACATCCGCGACGATTTCGATCATCGCCTCGCGCACCTGGGCGTTGGCACGGCCGAAGGCCTGATCGAGCTCGCGCTTCATGGACTGTCCGTCGCGCTGCAGTGCCGCGACTTTCTCCTGATGCTCGCGCAGGCGCGCCTGGAACACGTCGTTCGCAAGTATCGCGCGCTGCTGCGGCAACGCCTTTTCCGTTTCGCGGACCTCGGCTTCGCGCTGCTGGTACTCCTTCTCGTAGATCTTCCGGCGTGCCTCGACCTGCTCGCGGATCACCTTCGCGGCGTCGGCCTGCCGCATGATGAGCTGGGCATCGACCACGGCAACGCTCACGGGCTCGATCTTGTTCACGGCGCCCGCCGGAGCGATCGCGACGGCAACAGTCAACGCGAGGACAAGCCCGATCCCGGCAAGTAACCTAGAAGCGCGTTCCGAAACTGAACCTAAAGATTTCAGTGTCATCGACATCTTCCTTCAAAACTGCTTGTGCGACATCGATGCGTATCAGACCGAAAGCCGTGGCCCAAGCGATACCGGTGCCGACGGATGCCCGCAATTTCGAGCTGTCGACAATTTCGGCGCCGCTCTCGTCGATGCCATAGAGCGAACCGACGTCGGTAAAGACGAAGCCTTTGATTCCCAGATCGCCCGGAAGCCCGAGCGGAAAGCCGACCTCGGCAGTACCGACATAGTAAGTATTCCCGCCCAGCGCGTCACCACTGGTGGAGTCCCGGGGGCCGATACCGTTGCGGGCGAAACCGCGGAAATTGTTCCCGCCGACGAAATAGCGCTCGGCGATTCCGACATCCTCCCCAAGACCGAAGATGTAGCCGCCCTCTCCGATCAGACCGAGGACATAGTCCTCGTAGATGGGGACGTAATAGGCACCGCGCAGATTGGTCCGCAGATGGGCGACGGTGCCGCCAAGTCCGGCAAGATCGTTGGCAATACTCGCAAACAGCCCCTCTGTCGGATCCGACCGATTGTCCCTCGTGTCGTAGGAAAGCACATGCCCGACTTGCGAGACCGTCTCGGAGCCTTCCTGATCTCGGACGAAGCGAGAGGCATCGTCCTCGACATCCCTGATTTCCGTCGTCTTGAGTAGATAGTTCACCGAGTGTCGTAGGTCGTCGGCCAGTTCGTACCCCGCACGGAGACGGACACCGGAGCTCTCTTCCTTGAAGGAACTGTCGTCGGTTTCGTCACGGAGGATCCGGAACAGGTCGAAACCGCCGGCCACATCGCGGTCCATGAAATACGGCTCCGTGAAACCGACATCGAATTGCTGGCGATTGACCGAGCCCGAGAACTTGACGCGCAGATCCTGGCCGCGTCCGAGCAGGTTGCGCTCGCGGATGCCGATATCGCCGATAATGCTGTCCACGGTGGAATATCCGACGCCGAATGAAATCTCTCCGGTCGACTGTTCTTCCACGGTGGCCGTGATGACGGTCCGATCCGGCTGCGAGCCTTCCTGGTTGGTAACATCCACCTTTTTGAAGAATCCGAGATTTCGGATTCTGCGGTTTGAGCGGCGCATTTTCGAGGTGTTGAAGGCGTCCCCTTCGGCAAGCTGGAATTCTCGCCGGATCACCCGGTCGAGGGTGCGGACATTGCCTTCGATATTGATACGCTCGACAAAGACCTTCGGCCCCTCACCGACGAAGAACGTAATCGCGACGGTCCGCTCTTCGCGGTCCTGGGTCGGTTGCGGACGCACATCGACAAACGCAAATCCGAGGGTCCCGAGATAATCGGTAATCTGGTCGACCGCATCGTCGACTAGATCGGCGTCGTAGGTATCGCCGGGAATGGTTTCGATCATTGGGCGGAGCGCCTCCGCCTCGATGCCCTTCAGCCGGATGTCGAAATCAATGTCACCGAAAGTGTATTGCTCGCCTTCCTCGACTGTGAAGGTGACAACAAAATCACGCTGGTCGGGCGTCAGTTCGGCAACCGCGTTCACAACCTTGAAATCCGCATATCCCTCGCTGAGATAATGACGCCGGAGCAGTTCGCGATCGAAGCTCAGGCGGTCCGGGTCATAGGTGTCTGTCGTGGTCAGGATGCGCCAGAACGCATATTCCTTGGTCTGGATGACGTCCCGCAGATCCGAGTCGCTGAACGTCTTGTTGCCGATAAAGGAAATCGAACGGATCCGGGTCAGCGGTCCCTCGTCGATCTCGAACACGAGATCGACGCGGTTCTGTTCGAGCTGGATCACCTTGGGCTCGACGGTGGCGGCGAAACGTCCGCTGAGCCGGTAGACATTCAGAATGCGCTGCACGTCCTGCTGCACGCGGGTCCGGGTGAAAACCCGCCGCGGCCGCAATTCGACCTCTCGCTCGATTTCGTCGTCGGTGATCCGCTTGTTGCCTTCAAAGGCAATACGGTTGATCACCGGGTTCTCGACCACGGTAACGGTCAGGCGCCGTCCCTCGGGGCGAATGCTGACATCGGCGAATAGGCCGGTACCGAAGAGAGCCTTGAGGGAGCGGTCGAGCATCACGGCATCCGCGGTGTCGCCCACCTTCACCGACATGTAGGAGCGGACAGTGTCCGGATCCACGCGCTGGGTCCCGACCACTTCGATCTCGTCGATCTGCATGGTCTGCGCCGTGGCGGACGCGACGGTACCGGGCAGCAGCGGCGCCGTAAGGAAACACGCCGCAACGACCGCAATGGCAACAAACGAACGGGCAAGCGCCAGTCGTGCCGACACGTCAAACTCCGCCATCAATTCTTATAACCCTGTTAAGGTCAGCTCGGTGGCGGACTATAGACGGGATGGAACACTCATTAAACCGGTGATTCCGTTGAAAATTCGAAATCTTCCGAAGCATCGAAGCGCAGCCGCCCCGGGTCAGCCGAAAATATTACCAATTCTCTGCACGAGCGGATGGTTGACGATGTCGTTCCAGGTCACGAACACCATCAGCGCAATCACCAGCGACAGTCCGGCGACGGAAGCATATTCACGGAATCGTTCGTTCAGCGGCTTCCCCCGAATCGCCTCGGCCGCGTAGAACACGAGATGCCCCCCGTCGAGGACCGGAATCGGGAACAGATTGATAAGGCCCAGATTGACCGAGAGAACGGCCATGAACCAGAAGGTCATGGCCCAGCCTGTCTTGGCCACCTCGCCCGACATCTGTGCGATCTTGATCGGCCCGCCGAGTTCTTCTGTACCGCGTGCGCCGGTGATCATCTGCCCGACGGCCCGGAGCGTCTGCGCCGTCAGATTGTAGGTTTCCAGAGTCGCGTTCCAGAGCGCCGCCGCGGGCCCGTGCTTCACGAACTCGACGTTGTTGCTGCGCACGCCAAGCTGTCCGAAGCGCAGGACATTGCCAAAATTGTCCTCGGTCACCACCTCTTTCGGCGTAACGGATAGAGTCAGTTCCTCATCGCCGCGCTGCAGGCGCATCGGCAGCGGTGTGCCAGGGTTCTCGCGCACGACCATTTGCAGGTCGGCAAAGCGCGTGACTTCCGTGCCATCAACCTCAAGCACCCGGTCGCCCGCGACCAGGCCCGCTTCGGCGGCAGCGCTTCCGGCCATCACCTCGTCGATCGTCGCCGGCGCATAGCGCTGCCCGACGACCATGAACATCCCGGCGAGCAGAATGATGGCGAACAGAAAGTTCGCCGCGGGCCCGGCCGCGACGATCGCGGTCCGTTGGGCGACGGACTTGTAATGGAACGAGACCGCCTTTTCTTCCGGCGTCATCTCCGACAATCCTTCGGAGGTCGCGCTGGCGGGATCGGCATCGCCGAACATCTTCACATATCCGCCGAGCGGGATCGCGGAAAACTTCCAGCGGGTCCCGTGCTTGTCGTCGAAGCCGAAGAGTTCCGGTCCGAAACCGATAGAGAACACCTCGACCCTCACGCCGGTGCGCCGCGCCACCCAGTAATGCCCGAGTTCGTGAACGAAAACGAGCACGGTCAGGATCAGCAGAAACGGGATCAGGCTCCCGGCGAAACCGGACAGGAATTCCATGATGGACACGACCTTCGGCGTTTTCGTGGATGTTGGTTCTATTTAGAGACGACCGGCGCCGATCTCAATGGCGCTGTCAGTGTCCGGCGGGCTACCGCCGGACGTGGCGCGCCGCGCAAGCCGCCTCGCGGCGGCGCCGCGGATTTCCAGGTCGAGTTCGATCACATCGTCGATCGACCCTGGAGCAGAGGGATCGGCGGCCTCCATAACGTCTTCGACGAGTTCGGCGATCTGCGTAAATCCGAGATTTCCGGAGAGGAATCCTTCAACCGCGATCTCGTTCGCCGCATTGAGGACCGCCGGCATTGCACCGCCAGATCTGAGTGCTTCTCGCGCCAGAGCAAGCGCCGGAAACCGTGCCGTGTCGGGCGCGGAAAAGGTCAGCGTCGCGATCTCCGAGAGATCCAGCGGGCGGACATTGGTCTGCATGCGCTCGGGCCAGGCCAGTGCATAGGAAATCGGCGTGCGCATGTCCGGCGTTCCGAGCTGCGCCAGAACGGATCCGTCCCGGTATGCGACCAGGCTGTGAACGATCGATTCCGGATGCACCAGGACGTCGATCCGGTCCTCCGTCAGCGCGAAGAGATGCGCCGCCTCGATGACCTCCAGCCCCTTGTTCATCATGGTCGCGGAATCGACGGAGATCTTCGCACCCATGTCCCAGCGCGGATGCGCAACGGCTTCGGCCGGCGACTTGCCGGCCATTTCCGTCAGGGAGGCATCCCGGAACGGCCCGCCGGACGCCGTCAGGACGATCTTCTCGATCGCATCGCGCCGACGCTGCTCGAACACCTGGAAGATCGCGTTGTGCTCGGAATCGACCGGCAACAGCGTCGCACCGGCCGCGGCGACCTCGCGCATCATGATGTCGCCGGCGGAAACGAGGCATTCCTTGTTCGCAAGCGCCACGGTGGCGCCGCGGCGCACCGCTGTCAGCGTCGGCAACAGGCCGGCACAGCCGACAATCGCCGCCATCACCCAGTCCGCCGGGCGGGCCGCCGCTTCGCACACCGCTTCGTCCCCGGCCGCCACCTCGATCCCGCTGCCGGACAAGGCCTCCTTCAGCGCGCCATAACGGGACGGATCCGCAATGGCGACGAAGTCGGGACGCAAGGCCAGCGACAATTCGGCGAGCCGCGCCGCGTTGCGTCCGCCGGTCAGCGCCGCGACAGCGAAACGCTCCGGGTTCGCCTGGAGAAGATCGACGGTACTGCCGCCGATCGATCCGGTCGCCCCGAGTATGGAAACCGTCTTCCTGTCCGACTCTTGCATTACGTCTGCCGATTGCAGTTTCGCGTTCACGGCCACGACCAGAGCAGCATGCTCTTGCCCGACAGCAGCATCAATGCCGCCGCCACGGGCAACACGGCAATCTGTCCGTCCACCCGGTCGAGAATGCCCCCGTGTCCGGGAATCAGCCGGCCCGAATCCTTCGCGCCGAAGGCACGTTTGACGGCGGATTCGGCGAAATCTCCGGCCTGCGCAAGGACGGCGATAATCGCCCCCAGGCCCGCGAGCAAGAGCGGATCGGCCGGCGCGACAAGAGAACCGAGACCGGCGCCGAGAGCGGCGCTTCCGGCCATGCCGCCGAACAGTCCCGCCCAGGTCTTGCTCGGACTGACGCGGGCCCAGAGCTTCGGACCTCCGATGGTCCGCCCCGCGCCGTAAGCAGCGATATCGGTGACAACAACGGAAAAGGCAAGCCAGAGCGCGGTTTCAAGTCCCAGATCCGGCATTTCCCGTATCCAGTGAATCGCAATCGTCGGGCATAGGGCGAGAAAAAGACCCGGCAAAAGCTGAGGCGTCCAGTTCCCGGAGCCGATCCTGACCGCAAGCGCGAACGCGAGCGGGAGTGCGATCAGCATCACCAGTGCGCCTGGCTTCTCGAAAGCGAGCGACGCCGCCAGCACCATGAGCGCGCCGATCAGTCCGGCCAGGCGACGCAGGCTCGCGGGACAGCGCGGCGCGACGAGATTGGCCCATTCCCAGGCCATCGCCGCCGCAACGACAGTGACCAGTGCGAGGAAATAGGGTCCGCCGACCCAGAAGAGGAGAACGACCGGCGGAAGGATGACCGCCGAAGAGAGAATTCTCAGCAGAAGCTCGCGGGACCGCCATGCCGGGGCCGGATCGGATTTGCTTCCGGCATCGTCACCTGCCGCGCCATTGTCCCGGACCGGCATTCCGGGTCAGCCGACGGCAGCGCCGAAGCGCCGGTCCCGCTGACAGAACTCATCGATTGCCTCGATCAGTTGATCCTTTCCGAAATCCGGCCAGAGCGTCGGCAGGAAGACATACTCCGAGTAGGCGCACTGCCACAGCATGAAGTTGGATATGCGCTTCTCGCCGCTGGTCCTGATCAGAAGATCGGGATCCGGGATATCGGCGGTTTCCAGATTCTCGGCGAACACCTGCTCGCTGATCTGCTCCGGCCGGAGCGCGCCCTCGGACACCATCGCCGCCAGGCGCCGGGCAACCCCGGCAATCTCGTCCCGTCCGCCGTAGCTGAGGGCGATGGTCAGCACCAGCGCGCGGTTGCCGCCGGTCAGACATTCCGCCTGTTCGATCAGGGAGACGATATCTTGATCGAGCCGCGCGCGATCGCCGATCACCCGGAACCGCACGCCTTTTTCATGCAGTTCTGCGATCTCGCTCTTCAGATAGCGCCGCAACAACCCCATCAGGTCGAGCACTTCGGTCTTCGGGCGCTTCCAGTTTTCGGAAGAAAAACCGAACAGGGTCAGATAACCGATCCCCAGTTCCAGAGACGCCTCGACCGTGCGCCGGACCGCTTCCGCGCCACGCTGATGACCGACCGTGCGCGGCAATCCGCGCGCGCTGGCCCAGCGCCCGTTGCCGTCCATGATGATGGCGACATGACGCGGATGTTTTGTGTGTTCTCGTGCGTCAGACTCCGCCATCGATCAGACCTGCATGATCTCCTTTTCCTTGACGCTCAGCGCCTCGTCGATGCGGGAGACGTACTTGTCGGTCATCTCCTGCACTTCCTCTTCGTAGAGATGCTTTTCGTCCTGGGAAAGGTCGCCGTCTTTTTCGGCCTTTTTAAGGCCGTCCATTCCGTCTCGACGTACATTGCGGACGGCGATACGGGCCGACTCGGCGTATTTCGCAGCAACCTTCGCCAGTTCGCCGCGGCGTTCCTCGGACAGATCCGGCAACGGAATGCGCAGCAACTGGCCGTCGACCTGCGGATTCAGCCCGAGATCGGATTCCCGGATCGCCTTTTCGACAGCCTTGGTCATGGACTTGTCCCAGACCTGGACGGTGAGCATGCGCGGCTCGGGAACGCCGACCGTGCCGACCTGGTTGATCGGCATCTTCGCACCATAGGCGTCGACCATGATCGGCTCGAGCAGGTTGACCGACGCACGACCGGTGCGCAATCCTTGGAATTCCTTTTCGAGAGCGGTCAGAGCGCCTTCCATCCGGCGCTTGAGATCGTCGAGATCGGGTCCTTCAGACATTGTTAATCGGCCTTTTCGCTTATGATTGTGAAGGTACCGCGTCCGCGGATGACATCCGCGAAGGCTCCCACATTCTGTATCGAGAAGACAAGGATCGGAATGCCGTTCTCCCGGGCGAGGGAGATGGCCGAGGCATCCATGACCCGGAGGTCGCGGGAGAGCACGTCCATATAGGTCAGGTGGTCGTAGCGGACCGCGTCCTTCGCGACCGCCGGATCGGCGTCGTACACACCGTCGACCTTGGTCGCCTTCAGCATCGCATCGCAGCCCATTTCCGAGGCACGCAGCGCGGCGGCTGTATCGGTGGTGAAGAACGGATTGCCGGTTCCGGCCGCAAACACCACGACCCGGCGCTTCTCCATGTGGCGCATGGCGCGCCGGCGGATATAGGGCTCGGCGACGGCGGA
Organism: Nisaea sp.; assembly: GCF_965216895.1. Classification (GTDB taxonomy): domain Bacteria; phylum Pseudomonadota; class Alphaproteobacteria; order Thalassobaculales; family Thalassobaculaceae; genus Nisaea. Next base: position 536,188 of record NZ_OZ244205.1, on the reverse strand, counting down.
GATCGGAAGCGCTGAAAGGACCCGGGTCGGCACACCGATGCTCTCGAGCCCGCTCTGCATGGCGAGCGCGTTCATCACCGTCGCCAGCATGCCCATATAGTCGGCGGTCGCCCGCTCCATCCCGGAGGCTGCGGCAGAGACGCCACGGAAGATGTTCCCGCCGCCGATGACGACGCAAACCTCGCCGCCCAGGTCCCACACGGATTTGATCTCATGCGCGACCTGGGAGACCATGTCCGGATCGAGGCCGTAGGACCTGTCGCCCATCAGGGCCTCGCCCGAGATTTTCAACAGAACCCGTTTGTATCTGGGAGCCGCCGGCTCCTGAACTTGCTCAATCGCCGTCATCTCCTGCTCCCTCGGTTTCTGTCCGCGTCCGTCGTTGCCGATCAGCTGCCCAGGGTGGCGGCGACTTCGGCGGCGAAGTCTTCTTCTTCCTTTTCAATGCCGGCGCCAAGCACGAAATGGCGGAAGCCGACCAGCTTCACCGGAGCCCCGACATCCTTCGCGGCATTCTCGATGACCTTGGCGACCTTGGTCTCGTTGTCGATCACGAAGGTCTGCTCCAGCAGGACGACCTCCTGATAGAACTTGCGAATCCGGCCCTCGACCATCTTCTGGGCGATTTCCTCGGACTTGCCGGAGGCTTTCGCCTGGTCGACCAGAACGGCGCGTTCGCGTTCGACGACTTCCGGGTCGAGATCGTCCGTGGAGAGGCTTTGCGGCGAGGTCGCGGCGATGTGCATGGCGATCTGCTTGCCGAGATCGGCCAGCTTGCCCGCATCGCCGGTGGACTCGAGGGCGACCAGCACGCCGATCTTGCCGAGGCCCGGCACGACCGCGCTGTGCACGTACGGCACGACGACGCCGTTATCGACCGAGATGGTCGCGGCGCGGCGGATGCTCATGTTCTCGCCGATGGTGGCGATATTGTGGGTGAGCTGCTCCTCGACCGTGCGCTCGGTGTCCGGATAGGCGAGCCCCTTCAGCGCGTCGACATCGTCGCCATTGGCAAGGACCATACCGGCGAGTGTGGAGGCGAAGCCCTGGAAATCGGCGTTGCGGCCGACGAAGTCGGTCTCGGCATTGACCTCGATGAGCGCGCCCCTGGCACCGTCGGTCGCGGCGGCAACGAGGCCTTCGGCGGCGACACGGCCGGACTTCTTGGCGGCGGCGGCGAGGCCCTTCGTGCGCAACCAGTCGATCGCGGCTTCGATATTTCCGTCGGTTTCGCCAAGCGCCTTCTTGCAATCCATCATGCCCGCGCCGGACTTCTCGCGGAGTTCCTTAACCATCGCAGCGGTGACAGCAGCCATCGTCTTCCTCTTTTCTTGTTCAAGCGGCCCGGCGCCCTGCTGGCGTCCCCGGCCTGTCAGACAATCGTAACTTTTCGAACCCACCTCGTAACGGCGGCGGCTCCGCCCTCGCGTGCCGCCGCTGTCACGAACAAGTTTACCAAACCGGACCGGTTCAGGCGCTTGCGGCTTCCGCCCCGGTTTTTTCGCCTTCGGCCGCCGGAGCTTCCTCGGCGGCCTCCACGGCCGGCTCGGCCGGCGCTTCTTCCGACTCACCGATATCGGCGCCGGACGCGGTCATTTCCTCCTGCAGACCGGCGAGCACGGCATTGCCCACCAATTCGCAGTACAGGGTCACGGCGCGCATGGCGTCGTCGTTACCCGGGATCGGATAGGAGATGCCCTTCGGATCGGAGTTGCTGTCGAGCACAGCCACGACCGGAATGCCGAGGGTGTTGGCTTCCTGGATCGCCAGCTGTTCCTTGTTGGTGTCGATCACGAACATGATGTCCGGAAGACCGCCCATCTCCTTGATGCCGCCGAGGGCACGCTCGAGCTTCTCGCGCTCGCGGGAGAGGTTCAGTTGCTCCTTCTTTGTCAGGCCCTGCATGCCCTGTTCGAAGCGCTCTTCCAGCTCCTTCAGGCGACGAATGGAGTTGGAGATCGTCTTCCAGTTGGTCAGCATGCCGCCGAGCCAGCGGTGGTTGACATAGTACTGGCCGGCCTTGGACGCGGTCTCGGCGACGACGTCGGCGGCCTGGCGCTTGGTGCCGACCATGAGCACACGACCGCCGGACGCGGTCACGTCGCGGATCGCGGCAAGGGCGCGATGCAGAAGCGGCACCGTCTGCTGCAGGTCGAGAATGTGGACATTGTTACGGACGCCGAAGATGTATTCCTGCATCTTCGGGTTCCAACGGCGCGTGTGGTGGCCGAAATGGACGCCGGCTTCGAGCAGCTGGCGCATCGTAAACGTGGGGACGCTCATCTTTCCGTCTTTCTCCGGTTATGCCTCCACGGATTTTGCCGGGACACCTGTCCCGACACCGGAGCGCTGCGCCGGGATGTCTCCCCGGCACCGCGCACACCCGTGTGCGTGATGAATGCGGCGGGTTCTAATGCCCCCGGCCGAGAAATGCAAGGGTGAAGAGCGCTTTGCTCAGGCGGAGACCTCGGTCACCCCGATCATCGCATCCCGATGGACCAGTGCGGCGAGCTCCGCCTCGCTCATCCCCTCCGTCCCGGAAGGCCGCATCGGCAGCACGAAATAGCGCATGTCGGCGGTGCTGTCGTGGACCCTGACCTCGCGGTGGTCCGCGATCTCGGTGCCAAACTCCCGAAGCACCGTCCGCGGCTCGCGGACGACGCGGGAACGGTAGGACCGGCTCTTGTACCAGTCCGGCGGAATGCCGAGGATCCAGCGCGGATAACAGGAACAGAGTGTACAGACGACGACGTTGTGCACCTCGGGCGTGTTCTCGAGGACAACAAGCTTCATCGGCCCGATATCGTGCCCGACCTCGGCAATCGCCTCTTTGGGGGTCTCGATCAGACGTTTCTTGAACTCCGGATCGATCCAGGCGCGCGCCACCACCTTCGCGCCGTTCGCCGGGACCCGCGCATCCATCGCCTCGACCTCGGCGCGGATATCATCCGGCGTCACCAGCCCCTTCTCGATCATGAGCTCGCGCACCGCCTCTTCCATCAGGCGGTAATAAGTCATCGTGTCGTCCTGGTCCGGACGGTGCGGATGATGGTGTTCCGGATCGTAGGGGTGCAGATGATCATGATCGTGATCGTGGTGATGATGATGATGATCGCCGCTCATGCCTCGTCTCCCTCTGCGTCGAGCCAGAACTCGAAGATTTCGATCTCGATCTTGTCCGCCTCGTTGCCTTCATAGTCAGGCCAGACGTCCTTCTGCCTGAAACGCACCCGGTAGAGCGGAACCTCGGGCGTTCCCGGCCGCCCGAAAGCCAGTTCTTCCGGATTCTTGAAGGCCCCGCAGACCCGTTCCACGGTGCCGGTAAGGCCGCGAATGTAATAGGGGGTGCGGATATGGCTCGGCGGGGTCGGCGGAAACTGCCTGTGGACCCTCACCCGGTCTCCGGCGGCGAAACGGGCCATCAGCAGCCTCCCCCGGCCGCGCCGCCGGGCATCACGCCATCCGGATAGCGCGCCCTCACCTCTTCCATCTTCGCGCCGAGTTCGTCGGCGGAGAACACGCCGCGCTCGAGCAGGGTATTGGTGACGGAGGAGATCCAGCGCTCGTAATAGGTCATATTGTCGTAGGCTTCGGGCGGCAGCGCCTCGATGCCCTTGCGGAGCTGGTCGACGGTCATGAGTTTCAGCCTGTTGGTGCAGAGCATCATCAGCGCATCGACCCGCTTTTCCCAGAGCGCGTAATCGTGCTCCTCACGATCGATCTCGCCGGCATCGAGCCCGCCCATATCGTGGTGCCCGCGTGCGGTGAAGTCGCGTTCCATTGCCGTCGCTCCCTCTCTTGTCGATGGCTCCATCTTGCCAGAGCCCTTTACCGGCGCAAGGCCGCTGAGATTACGCTTTGACGAGGCAGATCGCGAGCCCGTCATACCCCTTGATACCGACAAGCTGCAGCGCAGTCGCATCCACCCGCGGCTCCTTCGAGATCATCTCGAGCACACGGCGCACCCCCTGCACGTCCTGATCGCGGGTCGCCGCGTCCAGAACGCGGCCGCCTCGCACCACATTGTCGATCAGGATCAGCCCGCCCGGCCGCACGAGCTTCACGGCCCATTCGAAATAGCCGGGATTGTTCTTCTTGTCGGCGTCGATGAAGGCGAGATCGAACGGGCCGATCCCGTCCGCCGCCACGCCCGGCAGGCTCTCCAGCGCGGCCCCGACGCGGACCTCGATGCGCTCCGAAAACCCCGCCTCGCGGAAATTGCCGCGCGCCACCTCGGCATGCAGCGGCTCGTATTCCAGCGTCACCACCTTGCCGTCTTCCGGCAGCGCGCTCGCGAACCAGAGCGTGCTGTAGCCGCCGAGCGTGCCGACCTCCAGCACCTTCCGCGCACCGATCATACGGACCAGCAGTTGCAGGAACTTGCCAACATTGGCGGAAACGCTGATCGCCGGGAGATCCGAGGCGTCGCTGGCATCAAGGGCTTTCCCGAAAGCCGCCTGCTCCGGCACCAGGGTCTGGGTGAAGTAATCGTCGACGGCCTCCCAGGTCTGCCGGTCGCTCATGCCTTGCTCCTGTCCCAGGTCGCCCGCTCCCCATCGACCGGAAAGAACGGCCGCTCGATGTATTTCCAGTCGAAGTTCGCGAGGTTGGGCGATGTCAGGCCGGGAACATCGATCTCGACGATGCGTTCCGGCGGAAACATGTGGGCGAATCCGGCGCGAAAATGACCGCGCGACTTCACCACGATGCAGCGCTCCCCGTTCGGATCGATGCCAAAGGCACTCAGATAGTCCGGCGAAAGGCACTGGGTCCGCTTGGTGATGCAGACCAGCTTGATGCCGCCGATCTTCAGGACGGCCGTCGCGCCGAGATCGGTGGTCTTGCCCTCGACCATGCCGTGATTGCCGACGAAGATGCCGTCGGAGAGATGCAGGACCTCCGCACTCACATCCAGCTTGCCGGAGAATTCGTTCTCTTCCTCCGCATTCAGCGTGATGTCGATGTTTGCCCCGACGCCTGCCTTGTGGGCCGCGCGCACCGCCGCCGGATCGAAAAACACCGCCAGCGTACAGCCGGTCACACCGGCCTCTATGAAGGACTTCAGGATATAGGTCGTGTTGCCGCGTCCGCCGCCGCCAGGATTGTCGGCAGGATCGGCAAAAAGAACAGTGTCGCGCGCCGGGTCATCGCCAACCGCTCTCGCCAACGCCGTTGCCTCCGCGAGTGTCATCATCTTCGGCACATAGCGGTGCCGGTCTGCCCAGGCCGCTTCCGCGAGATCGGTCGCGACCTCTCTAGCGTCGGCTTCGTTACCGCGTGTCGTCACGATCACCGTCATTCCGTTCTTCGGCGTGTCGCAAAAAGCGAAGCCGGAGAGACAGGTCACGTTCATCACGCTCTCATCGAGCTTGGACTGACCGAGTCGGATCAGGTCACCGTATGGGTGGCCCTCTGCGGTGAGTTGGGTGACGGAGGGAGCGACCAGTGGCAGACGAACTTTGTAGGATGCCGTCTTCACCCCGCCGAACATCTCCAGCATGGCCTTCGCCGCCTCGCAGCCGCGCTCGTAGAGATCGACATGCGGATTGGTGCGGTAGCCGATCATGAGATCCGTGGCCGCCATCATCTCGTCGGAGACATTGGCGTGGAGATCGAGGGTGGCAATCACCGGCACGTCGGGCCCGACGACCTCGCGCACCAGCCGGAAGACATCGCCGTCGGGGTCGTGCGTGTGGGTCGCGCAGGCGCCGCCATGCTCGCAGATATAGACGCCGTCGACCTTGCCGCCCGCCTCCAGTTCCGCCCGCAACTCTGCGAGAAATTCGGTGAAGAAGCCTTCCTCGACCGGCCCCGCCGGAGTCGAGCCGATAACCAGCGCCGGCACCGGCTCCCAGCCTGTCGGACCGCCAAGCTGTTCGTCCATGATGTCGTAGAAGCCGCAAATCCCGAGATGGATCGAGGGGTATTCGGCGCGGGCCTGCTTGTCGATTTCGGCGCCGCGGAAGTACATGTTCTCCTCGAAATCCTGCCTTGAGCAGGTCGGGGCGAAGCGGTTGGATTCGAGATTGAACCCGCAGATTGCGATGCGTTTTTTGCTCATGAGACGCCAGTCCGGTGGGTTGTGCCGCGCGGCAGGAAGGAGCGTCAGCCTAAGACGCGAACAAGCGCCTGCCTAGCCCCCGGACGCGAATAGCCCATTGCAGAAATCCTTCTGGTCGTCGGCGAATCCCTCCAGGCACGCACCGTCGTCCGTCAGGCAGATTTCGGCCGAACGCCTCCGGTTGGCCTCTTCGTCCGCAAGGTTCATGGCTTGCTGCAGATCCATTCCGAAACGGTGCTGTTCCAGCTTCCGTTCCGCCGAGAAGCAGCGACCCGTCGCGGTATGTTCTTCCCAGAGCGAATAAAGACTGTAGGCCGCGGCAAAGGCCACCGCGACCGCGCCGGTCAGGAAAAGGATCCGTTGAACAAGCACGTCCATGCCAGAAGCCGGTCCCGCCTCAGATGTCACGCGCGTCGAGAATGCCCGGCAGCGACTTCACCGCGGCACGAAAATCCGGCGAGATGTTGTAGGTCTTGCCGAGCGCCAACTCGACCTCCTCGTCATCTGTATCCACGACAAGCTTGATCTTACCCCGGCCGGGCCGTTCCTTCGCGATCATTTCGGAAATGTGAGGAATCGGCGCCATGTCGCGGAGGTAAATCTTGAGCCCCGCGGCGGTGCCCGACACGGCCTTGTCCAGGGCCTCGATCCGCGAGACGGTTAGCCGGATACCCTCGTCTTCAATCCGCGCATCGGCCTTCACCAGCACCGACTGCCCGGCCTCCAGAAGCTCACGGCTGACGGCCAGGACCTCGGAGAACACGGTCACCTCCGTGACGCCGGCCTGGTCTGTCAGTTGCACGAAGGCGTAGCGCGAGCCCCGACTGGACGTCCGGATGCGCGCGCCGACGACGATTCCCGCGATGTTGATCCGGGCCGAGTTGCCCTTTTCCTTCACCGTCGCGACGATCTGGTCAGAGCGCACCACGCCGAGCCGTTCGAGCGAAGCGCCATAGGCGTCGAGCGGGTGGGCGGAGAGATAGAAACCGATGGCGTCGAACTCTTCCTTCAGCCGCTCCATCGCCGGCCAGTCGAGCCTGTCGGCAAGCGCGATTTCCGGTTCCGGCGCGCCGGACGGGCCGCCGAACAGGCTGACCTGGTCCGAACTCCGCTCCGCCGAGGCGGCATTGGCGTGGCGCAGGATCTTCTCCACGCTCTCGAAGAGCTGTCCCCGGTTCTGGGTCATGCAGTCGAAGGCCCCGGCGCGCACAAGATTCTCCATCAGGCGCTTGTTGACAACCGTGCCGTCGATCCGCCCGGCGAATTCGCCGATCGTCTTGTACGGGCCCTTCTCGCTGCGCTCCTCTATGAGCGCTTCCATCGCGTTCTCGCCGACATTCTTGATCGCCGCCAGCGCATAGCGGATCGCGAGTTCCCCGCCTGGCATCTCCTCCGGGACGAACTCGACGAAGGACCTGTTGATGTCCGGGCCGAGCAGCTGGATGCCGAGGCGCTGGATCTCCTGGCGGAAGACGTTCAGCTTGTCGGTGTTGTTCATGTCGTAGGTCATCGAGGCGGCGAGGAACTCGACCGGATAGTTGGCCTTCAGATACGCCGTGTGATAGGCAACCAGCGCATAGGCCGCCGCGTGGCTCTTGTTGAAGCCGTACCCCGCGAAGGCTGCGATCTGATCGAAGATCTCGGAGGCCTTCTCCGCCTTCACGTTCTGCTCGACCGCGCCTTTCACGAAGGTCTCGCGCTGGGCGTCCATCTCCTCCTTGATCTTCTTGCCCATGGCGCGGCGCAGAAGATCGGCGCCGCCGAGCGTATAGCCGGAAAGGCGCTGGGCGGCCTGCTGCACCTGCTCCTGGTAGATCATGATGCCGAAGGTTTCCTTCAGCACCGGCTCCAGCACCGGATGCATGTAGTCCGGTTGCTCCGTGCCGTGCTTGCAGGCGATGTATTTCGGGATGTTCGCCATCGGCCCCGGACGATATAGGGCGACGAGCGCAATGATGTCCTCGAAGCGGTCAGGCTTCATCCGGCGCAGCACGTCGCGCATGCCGGTACTTTCCAGCTGGAACACGCCCGTCGATTCCGCGCGCCCGAGCATCTCGTAGGTTCGCTTGTCGTCGAGCGGAACCTTCGAGAGATCGATATGAATATCGCGCCTTTTCAGGAGGTCGACCGCAGTCTGCAGCACAGAAAGCGTCTTCAGGCCGAGGAAGTCGAACTTCACCAGCCCCGCCTGCTCGACCCACTTCATGTTGAACTGGGTCGCCGGCATGTCGGAGTTCGGGTCGCGGTAGAGCGCCACAAGCTCGTGTAGCGGCCGGTCGCCGATCACGACACCGGCGGCATGGGTCGAGGCGTTCCGGTAGAGGCCTTCGAGCTGCAGGCTGATCCGGATGAGGTCGCCGACCTCTTCGTCCTCGTCGCGCTGGCGCTTGAGTTCCGGCTCGACCTCCAGCGCCTCGGCAAGGGTCACCGGATTGGCCGGATTGTTCGGCACCAGCTTGCAGATCCGGTCGACCTGCCCATAGGGCATCTCGCGAACCCGGCCGACGTCTCGCAGGGCCGCCCGCGCCTGCAGCTTGCCGAAGGTAATGATCTGCGCGACCTTGTCCCGCCCATAGCGCTTCTGCACATATTCGATCACTTCGCCGCGGCGGTCCTGACAGAAATCGATATCGAAGTCCGGCATCGAGACGCGCTCGGGATTGAGGAAGCGCTCGAACAGCAACCCCCAGCGCAGCGGATCGAGATCGGTGATGGTGAGCGAATAGGCGACGAGCGAGCCCGCGCCGGACCCGCGACCCGGTCCGACGGGGATGTTCTGCTTCTTGGCCCAGCCGATGAAGTCCGCGACGATCAGGAAGTAGCCGGGAAAGCCCATCTGCTCGATGACCCCGAGCTCGAAATCGAGCCGTTCCTCGTAGGGTTTGGCCGCCTCAGCGCGGGCCGTCTGGTCCATCTCTTCGGAAAAGACATGGGCCTCGAGCCGTTTCCTAAGCCCCTCCTCCGCCTGCGCGCGCAATTCCTCCGCTTCGTTCCGGCCACCGACGGTGTCAAACGGCGGCAGGATCGGCGCAAGCTTTTCCGGCATGAAGCTGCAGCGCCGCGCGATGGCGAGCGTGTTGTCGACCGCCTCCGGCAGGTCGGAGAACAGCTCGCGCATCTCCTCCGCGCTCTTGAAGCGGTGATGCGGCGTCACGCGGCGGCGGTTTGCATTGCCGATCGTCGTGCGCTCGGCAATGCAGAGCAGCGCGTCATGCGCCTCGTACATCTCCTCGCTGGCGAAATAGCATTCATTGGTCGCGACCAGCGGAATGTCGTGCTGGTAGGCGAGATCGAGAAAGCCCGCCTCGCTGCGCCGCTCGGCATCGAGGAAATGGCGCTGGATCTCGACATAGAGCCGGTCGCCGAACAGCGCCTTCAGATCGAGCAGCGCGGTCTCGGCCTCCTCCAACCGGTTCTCGAGCAACAGGCGGCCGATCTTGCCGGCGGGGCCGCCGGTCAGCGCGATCAATCCGTCGCTCCGCCCCTCGAGATCGTCGAACGGCACGCGCGGCGACTCGCCCGGGTCGGTCATGGTGTAGGATCGGCTGACCAGCTCCATCAGGTTCTTGTAACCGCGCTCGTTCTGCGCGATCAGGACGATCTGGTCTGTCTGGTTCGGGGTATGCGCGGTGCCGCCGACCACCTTCAGGCTGCCGCGGGGTTCGGACTCCCCGCGCCTGATCGCGAGTTGCACCCCGACGATCGGCTGGACCCCGCAGCCCGAGGCCGTCACCGCGAATTCCAAGGCGCCGAAAAGGTTGCCGGAATCCGTCATCGCCACGGCCGGCATTCCGTGCCGTACCGCGAGCGAAACGAGTTCCTTGCCCTTGATTGCCCCTTCGGCCAGCGAATAGGCGGAATGGACCCGGAGATGAACGAAGTCGGCGTGAGACATGAGGCCCTCGAAGATCTGAGGCCGAAAGTGTTTCACAGGACCCGGACGACGTCAGCGGGAACAGGTCGCGAACGCCTAAACACGACCCCTAACTTATTGATTTTTATTATCTGTAGAGATTCAGCGTGCCATCTCGAAGCTCGACCACACGGTCCATCGAGCTTGCGAGTTCATGGTTGTGAGTCGCAATCAGCGCGGCGATTCCCGTCGCCGAAATGATCCGGCGCAACTGGTGAAAGACTTCCTCGGCCGTATGCGGATCGAGGTTGCCGGTCGGCTCGTCCGCAAGCAGGACCGACGGCACATTGGCGATCGAGCGCACGATGGCGACCCGTTGCTGCTCGCCGCCCGAAAGTTTTGCCGGACGATGGGTCTCCCGCTCGGTCAATCCCACCAGATCGAGCAGCTGACGCGCTCGCTCCCGCGCCTCGCTCCGCGACAGCCCCGCGATAAGCTGCGGCATCATCACGTTCTCCAGCGCCGAGAATTCGGGCAGCAGGTGGTGGAACTGGTAGACGAAGCCGATGCCGTCGCGCCGGATCAGGGTACGCTCCCAATCGCTCGCATCAGCGCAATCCTGACCCCGGAAGAAAACCCGGCCGGAGGTCGGCGCTTCCAGCAGGCCCGCAATATGCAGCAGGGTCGATTTGCCGGCTCCGGACGGTCCGACGAGCGCCGTCACCTGGCCCGCCGTCAGGGAGAGATTGACGTTCTGCAACACGGTCAGGGTTCCGCCGGCATCCTCGAAGCTGCGCGAGACGTTGCGCAGTTCCAATACCGCGTCGCCTGACGAACCGCCTGCCGCGATCCGCTCGATATCGGACATGCCCGCCCCCCTACTCATAGCGGAGCGCTTCCACCGGATCGAGCCGCGAGGCGCGCCAGGCCGGGTAGATCGTGGCCGCGAAGGTCAGGAACAGCGCCATCGCGATCACCGTGATCACTTCGATCGGATCAACTTCCGCAGGAAGCTTGGAGAGGAAATAGATTTCGGCGGAGAACAGCTCGGTCCCTGTCAGGCTCTGCAGCCCCTGCCTAATCGCCTCGATATTCTGGCAGAAGACCAGACCAAGGACGGCCCCGGCAACCGTGCCGATCACCCCGATACTGGCCCCGGACATGAAGAAAACCCTCATCACCATGCCTTTCGAGGCCCCCATGGTGCGCAGGATTGCGATGTCCCGCCCCTTGTCCTTCACCAGCATGATCATCGAGGAGATGATATTGAAGGCGGCAACCAGGATGATCAGGGTCAGGATCAGGAACATGACATTGCGCTCGACCTCGAGCGCATTGAAAAAGCTCGAATTCTGCTGCTTCCAATCGACCGCGTACTTGTCCGCCCCGATCACCTTGGTCAGCGGCAGGCGCAATTCGTCGACGCGCTGCGGATCGTCGACCATCACCTCTACCGCGTTGACCGCATTGCCGCTCTTGAAGAAGATCTGCGCCGCCCCGAGCGGCATGTAGATGAAAGTATTGTCGTATTCGTACATGCCGACATTGAACAGCGCCGCGACGGTGAAGGCACGCATCCGTGGCACGCTGCCGATCACCGTTGTCGTCGTGCTGGGCGAAATCAGAGTGATCTTGTCCCCGACCCCGACCCTGAGACGACGCGCAAGACGGGCCCCCATGATGACGCCGCTGCTGGAACTGAATTCCTCCAGCGAGCCGGTGGTGATGTTGTCCGGCACGATCTGACGGCTGAGCAGCGCACTCGCCCGGAGGCCGCGCACCAGGGCGCCGGAGGCGATGCCATTCGCCATCGCCATGACCTGGCCCTCGAGCTGTGGTGTCACCGTGATCACCCCCGGAATTTCGCCGATCCGGACCGCCAGATCGTCGAAGCCCTGCATCGGCGCGCCTTTGCTATAGACCGACATATGGCCGTTGAGTCCGAGGATCCGGCCGATCAACTCGGCCCGGAAACCGTTCATCACAGACATGACGATGATCAGCGTCGCAACGCCGAGGCCGATGCCGAGCAGCGAAAATCCCGCAATGACGGAAATAAATCCTTCCTGGCGGCGGGAGCGAAGGTATCGCATGGCCACCATGCGCTCGAAAGTGCCGAACATGACGATCCCCTTCGCCGGTCTCCGATCAGGAAGCGAACTTATTCAGCGCCGCTTCCGGGGTCATTTCCTCGACCTCTCCGGTTTTCCTGTTCTTGATCTCGACCACGCCGGACTTGAGTCCCCGGGGGCCGACAAGGATCTGCCAGGGCACGCCGATCAGGTCGAGATTGGCGAGTTTGGCGCCCGGGCGCTCATCACGGTCGTCGATCAGCGTCTCGATGCCGGCTCTCGAGAGCTTCGCGTAGAGGTCCTCGGAGACCGCGGTACAGCCCTCGTCGTCGGACTTGAGATTGGCGACGGCGACCTTGAACGGCGCAACCTGTTCCGGCCAGATGATGCCCTTGTCGTCGTGGCTCGCCTCGATGATCGCACCGACAAGGCGCGAGACACCGATACCGTAGGAGCCCATATGGACCGGAACCTCCTCGCCTTCGGACGTGGAAACGACGGCGTTGAGGGGGGCGGAATACTTGGTGCCAAAATAGAAGATTTGCCCGACCTCGATGCCTCGCCGTTCCTTCAGGTTCGCCTCAGCGACGCCGCAGGTTGCCGCATCGTGCTTCTCGTCGGTCGCGGCATAGAGCGAGGTGTATTTCTCGACGATGCCGTTCACTTCGCCCATGTCCGCGTAATTCACGTCCATATTGGCAAAATCCTGAGTTTCCCAGGCCTTGTCGTAGAACACGCCGCTCTCGCCGGTATCAGCCAGCACGATAAATTCGTGGGAAAGATCACCGCCGATCGGACCGGTATCGGCCTTCATCGGAATTGCGCTCAATCCCATGCGGGCATAGGTCTTCAGGTAGGAAACGAACATCCGGTTGTAGGAATCGACCGCCCCCTGATAGTCGGTATCGAAGGAATAATTATCCTTCATCAGGAACTCGCGCCCGCGCATGACGCCGAAACGGGGACGGACCTCGTCCCGGAACTTCCACTGAATGTGATAGAGCATCAGCGGCAGCGCCTTGTAGCTGCGCACATGGGTCCGGAAGATGTCGGTGATCAGTTCCTCGTTGGTCGGCCCGTAGAGCATGTCGCGATCATGCCGGTCCGTGATCCGGAGCATTTCCCGGCCGTAGTCGTCGTAGCGCCCGCTCTCGCGCCAGAGATCGGCGGACTGGATCGTCGGCATGAGAACTTCCTGCGCGCCCGCCGCGTCCTGTTCCTCGCGCACGATCTGCTCGATCTTCCGGAGCACCTTGAACCCAAGCGGCAGCCAGGAATAGATCCCGGCGCTGGCTTGCTGGATCATGCCCGCCCGGAGCATCAGGCGGTGCGAGACGATCTGCGCCTCTTTCGGGTTTTCCCGGAGGGTTGGCAAGAAATAAGCGGATAGACGCATGGATTCCTCTGTGGTCAGAAGCTCTTGAACCGGGGCGGCACACAGCCGCGACACTCTATGGAATGGGCTATCGGCTGTCCAAACGAAAACGCGGCCGGAAAGCCGGCCGCGCACCTACGATGTCTTCAGGATCGGATCCGGCCGAACAGGCTCAAACCGGGGGTATTCCGCCGCGGATTCCGAAGTTGAGCAACCCCATCCAGAAGCGCTCGAGTTCGCGGTAGGTCTTGCTCGATTCGGTCAGCCGCTCGGGACTGCCGTCGGCCTCGCCCAGTTCCGCCGCATGGCGATCGAACATGTCGGAGACGAAACTGCAAAGCTCAAGCCCCTTGTCGGAGAGCTTCACCCGGATCGACCGGCGGTCATGAGCCGAGCGCTCCTGCACCAGATAGCCATTCTCGACCATCTTCCGAACGTTGTAGGACACATTGGAACCGAGGTAATAGCCGCGGTTCGTCAGTTCACCGACAGTCAGTTCCTCGCTACCGATATTGAAAAGGATCAAAGCCTGGATGTTGTTGATGTCCTCGATCCCTTTACGGTCGAGTTCCATTTTCACGACTTCGAGAAACTGCCGATGAAGTCGTTCGATGAGTTTGATCGCTTCGAGATACTCGTTCTTGATCACAGACGGGTCCGCCGCAGTTAGGTTCGGTGTCGTCTCGCCGTGCATTGGCTTCCGAACTCCGAATTAGATTAGAATTCGCAACAATAATGCCATTCTTGTAGCGTTAAATACGCCAAATACGCAACCTAATTGCCACGCAGCTTCTTGAAGACCGCAGAGAAATCAAGGGCGCCGTGCCCTTCCTCGACGAAGGCAGCATAGAAATCCGCAGCCTTTCTCCCCATTGGAGTTGTGGCTTTTGCCGACTCGGCTGCCTGCTGGGCCAGGTCGAGATCCTTCAGCATCATGGCTGCGGAAAAGCCCGGGAGGTAATCGCGGTTTGCCGGCGAGGTCGGGACCGGCCCGGGGACCGGGCAATAACTCGTCATGGCCCAGCACTGGCCGGAAGACTTGGAACTGATGTCGAAGAGCTTCTGCCGGTCCAGACCAAGCTTGTCCGCAAGGGCGAAGGCTTCGGAAACCGCAATCATGGAAATTCCGAGCACCATGTTGTTGCAGATCTTTGCCGCCTGACCGCTTCCGCTGGCTCCGGCATGCACCACCGTCGCGCCCATGATGTCGAGCAGCGGGCGGGCCTGCGCAAAGGCCGCATCTTCCCCGCCGACCATGAAAGTCAGCGTTCCGGCCTCGGCCCCGCCCGTGCCGCCGGAGACCGGGGCGTCGAGCATGGCGAAACCTTTCGCGGACGCATCCGAGGCCACTGCGCGGGCGGTATCGACATCGATGGTCGAGCAGTCGACGAACAGCGTGCCCGCCGCAGCGTTCGGAAAGACGCTCTCGTCATAGACAGACCGAACATGCTTTCCGGCAGGCAACATGGTGACGACCACGTCGGCGCCGGCAACCGCACTGGCTGCGCTGGACGCCGGGGTGCCGCCCGCCGTTTCCAGCTTTTCAAGGCTGTCCGCGGAAAGGTCGAAGCCGCGGACATCATGCCCCGCCGCCACAAGATTCCTGGCCATCGGAAGGCCCATATTCCCGAGGCCGATGAAGGCGATGATCGTCATGTTCCCTGCTCCCTGTCTTGCCTTATTCCTTGCGCGCGCATGTCCCGTCAGGTGTCAAAGCATGGCCTTGCCGTCGCCCGAGAAATACGCCTCGATCATCTCGCTCCCGACCGCATCGAGGCTGGCGGGCGACCATTTCGGCGCCCGGTCCTTGTCGACGAGAAGAGCCCGGACACCTTCAAAAAAATCTGTTCCAGCGAGAAAACTCTGCACCAGAGCGAACTCGTTTTCGAGATCTTCGGCAAGGCTGGCACAACGCGCCCCGCGGCGCATCAGTTCCAGCGTCATCTTCAGGCTGGTCGGCGAGCGCGTTTCGAGGAGATCAGCCGTCTTGCCCGCGAATGCGCTGCCGTCCTCACGGAGCGCGGCCAGGATCTCCTCGACGCTGTCATACTTGAAGCAGGCGTCGATCACCTCCCGGTGCTCCGCGAGGGGAGCGTCCCCGATGGATCTGGAAAATTTGCCGAGCACCGCCGCTATCGCATCGGGAAGTTCGTCTCCGGACGGCAGATCCGCCAGAGCGTCGCGCAACGCGTCGATCTTGTCGCTCGGTACGTAATGTGTCGCCGCCTCCGCATAAAGACAGTCGGCCGCCTTCACGGGAACCCCGGTCAGCGCCAGATAGGTTCCGATCTCCCCGGGGCAACGCGGCAGGAACCATCCGCCGCCGACGTCGGGGAACAGGCCGATCCCCGTTTCCGGCATGGCGAAAAGCGTGCGCTCGGTGACGACGCGGAAAGTGCCGTGCACGGAGATACCGACCCCGCCGCCCATCGTCACTCCGTCCATCAGCGCGACATAGGGCTTCGGAAATTCGGAGATCGTCCGGTTCAGGCGGTATTCCTCGCCGAAGAATTCCAGCATGAACCGTGTGGGAGCACCGTCCTTCCCGTCCTCGAGACGCGAGCGGCGCACCGCGACGACGTCGCCGCCGGCGCAGAACGCCTTCTCGCCCGCGCCCTCGACCAGGATCGCCCCGACCTTCGGGTTCTCGGCCCAGCCATCGAGATGTTTCTGCATCCCCCGGATGACCTCGAGGGTCAGGGCATTCAGGGCGCGCTGCCGGTCCAGGGTGATCCAGCCGAAGCCGCCCCGGACGTCAAACCGTACGTCGTCAGTCATTCCGTCCAATCCGCAAGGAGTTTCCGCGCGATGATCACGCGCATGATTTCATTCGTGCCTTCGAGAATCTGGTGAACACGAAGATCGCGCACCAGCCTTTCGAGCGGGAAGTCGCCAAGATATCCGTATCCACCATGGATCTGCAGTGCCTCGTTGCATATCCGTGAGCAAATGTCGGTGGCGAAGCGTTTTGCCATGGCGCAGTGCTTGGTCGCCTGTGGATCCTTCCGGTCGAGGCTGTCCGCAGCCCGGTGCACCATCAGGCGCGCCGCGTCGAGCTCGGTCGCCATGTCCGCGAGCTTGAACTGGATCGCCTGGAACTCGTTCAGCTTCTTGCCGAACTGCGCCCGGTCGCCGGCATAGGACAACGCGGCTTCCAGCGCCGCGCGCGCACCGCCGAGGGAACAGGCGGCGATGTTGATCCGTCCGCCGTCGAGTCCCGCCATGGCGATCTTGAAGCCGTCACCCTCATTGCCGACGAGATTGTCGCGCGGCACCGGACAGTCCTCGAAATTGACCATCGAGGTATGTTGGCTGTGCCAGCCCATCTTCCGCTCCTTCTTGCCGAAGGAGAGGCCGTCGGCACCTTTCTCGACGAGGAGACAGGAAACGCCGCTGGCCCCCTCGCCGCCGGTGCGCGCCATCACCGCATAGACATCGCTCGTCGGGCCGCCGGAGATGAAGGCCTTGGCCCCGCTCATGCGGAACGTGCTGTTGCCTTCGGGAACCGCCCTGGTCTTGAGCGACGCCGCGTCGGAGCCGGCGCCCGGCTCGGTCAGGCAATAGCTCGCCATATGCTCCATCGTCGTCAGTTTCGGCAGGAAGCGGCCCCGCACCTCGTCCGAGCCGAAGCGGTCCACCATCCAGGAGACCATGTTGTGGATCGAGATATAGGCGGCCGTCGAGGGACAGCCCGCAGAGAGTTCCTCGAAGATAATCGCCGCGTCGAGCCGGGTCAGGCCGGAGCCGCCATGCTCCTCGCCGACATAGATCCCCGCGAGACCGAGTTCCGCCGCCTTGCGGATCTCCTCGACCGGGAAGATCTCCTCCTCGTCCCAGCGCGCGGCATTGGGCGTGAAATGCTCGGCGGTGAAGGCGCGAGCCATGTCCTGGATCGCGCGCTGTTCTTCGTTGATCTGGAAATCCATCCCCTGTCTCCCTCGCCCGCTTGCTTCATTTCCGAGCTTGCCTCACGGGCGGCGGATCATAGGGGGGCAAATTGTCGCGTTCAATGCCCGTGCCCCGGCTGCGACAAGCGGTGTCTTTTCACCGGACCGGCTCCGCTTTAACATCGGACCGGAGAGAATCGCCCGCTGGTGACAAGAACAAGGCAGAGATCAATGCCCCTGAACGGAACCGCCCCGCATGCCGCCGCACAGCAGAGCAGCACGAGCATGGCGCCGGGCTTCCCGACGATCCGCATGCGCCGCAACCGGCAGACCGACTGGTCGCGCCGTCTCGTCGCCGAGAACCGGCTTTCGGTCGACGACCTGATCTGGCCGGTCTTCGTGCGCGTCGGCCACGGCCTCGAGGAGCCGGTCGAATCGATGCCGGGGGTGAAGCGCTATTCCGTGGACAGGATCGCCGAAGTCGTCTCCGAGGCGCGCGCTCTCGGTATCCCGGCGGTCGCCCTCTTCCCCTTCACCGAGCCCGAGTTGAAAGATCCGACAGGCAGCTATTCCGAGCGCGACGACAATCTGGTCTGCGAGGCGGTGCGCGCGATCAAGAAGGACGTGCCGGACATCGGCGTGATGTGCGACGTCGCGCTGGATCCCTATACCAGTCACGGCCATGACGGCGTGCTGGAAGACGACCGGATCCTGAACGACGAGAGCGTCGAGATCCTGGTCCGCCAGGCGCTCGCCCAGGCCCGCGCCGGCTGCGACATCATCGCGCCGTCCGACATGATGGACGGCCGCATCGGCGCGATCCGCCGGGCGCTCGACGCGGACGGCTTCCAGAACGTGCAGATCATGGCCTATTCGGCGAAATACGCCTCCGCCTTCTACGGCCCGTTCCGGGACGCGGTCGGCTCCTCCGGCACGCTCGGCAAGGCGAGCAAGTCGACCTACCAGATGGACCCCGCGAACAGCGACGAAGCGATCCGCGAACTGGCGCTCGACATCGCCGAGGGCGCCGACATGGTCATGGTCAAGCCGGGCATGCCCTATCTCGACATCGTGCGGCGCGCGAAGGACACCTTCTCGATGCCGACCTACGCCTACCAGGTGAGCGGCGAATACGCGATGATCTCGGCAGCCGGCCTGAACGGCTGGATCGACCGGGAGCGGGCGATGATAGAGAGCCTGCTCGGCTTCAAACGGGCCGGCGCGGACGGCGTCCTGACCTATTTCGCGGTCGAGGTCGCGCAGCGGCTTAAGGCGGGATGAAGGTTACTATTCCGCACGCCTCACACAACATAACGGAGAAATAACGCACCCCGCAGCACAACCGCAGGAACCCAATCCCGGGTCAATCCTTGCGGAGGTGCAAATCAAATGACTCATATCGCGAGAATCGGAAGAAAGTTCGAGCTGCTGGGTCTGGCGACGGCAGCCCTCTCACTGGTTGCACTCAGCGGCCCCGCTTGGGGCAACTCGATCTTGCCGTCTCAGGAAACGCAATCGGCCTTGGAACGTCTTTCGACGCAACAATCCGAAAAGACGAGCCTCGAAATCTACGAGAAGCAGGACCTGAAGTCCTTCAAGGTTCCGCCTGATAAGCTTGACGACCCCTGGTCCGTCAAGGGTTCGGAAACGGCTAGTACGAACGCTACCGAGGACGTTCCGATCGCAGTGCCGAATTCCATGTTGCTCATGCTGGAGCCGAACACGACATCGAGCGAAATCCAGGCGCTTCTGAAAAAATTCAATGCAAGCGTCGTCAAGACATTTCCAAGCCTCGGTTCGGTCCTGGTCGAAACCGATTTGTCTCACTATTTCGCAACCAGGCTCGGCGACAACCATGCCAATGACGCACTTCTCCGCGGACTGACGTCATCGGCGGAAGCCTTTGCCGCGGATCCCAGGGTAAAGAGCGCGACCCCAGACCTGCTCTTGCGCGACAAACGGGTCACGAACCTCCTGACGCCAGCCGATGTCGTCCTGGCGAATCCCGGCGCAACGAGTGAAATTGTCGACTGGGGTATGGGCGATGTCGAGGCCGACCGGATATGGAGCATGCCCGGCGCCCTCGATGGAGCCGTCATCGGCGTGATGGACGCCGGCTTCAACCGGCATGAAGACCTTGTCTTCATGGGAATTCCGCGAGCGACACCCATAAACGATCACGGCAACCATGTCGCCGGAATCGCTTGCGCCCGGCACAACAATTCAAAGGGGATCAAGGGAGTCGTACCAAACTGTTTCATCCGGCCGCGCTCGGGCGAATTTTTCGTCGATGACGCGACCGGAGGCAATGTCGTGCGTTTCCTCGTCCGTTTCAGCGAGATTCTCCGGTCGCTGCTTCAGTTCGTGGAATCACAGGACGACGTGAAGGTCTTCAACCTAAGCCTCGGATACAACTGGGGACCGAATTTCGGAATCAATCCCGATGCGCCGGATTCGGGCACCTGGCGGGGCCTGGTTACCCAACAGGGTGTGTTCATGCTGTCTATCCTCGAACTCGCGACCGCGAACAACAAGGTGATCTACTCGGCAGCCGGCAACGACAGCAGCGGGCTCTCCGACCCGATCGATGCCCGTTTCGCCAGTCCGTTCAACTGGGCCGCGATCGAAGCACGCAAAACCGGACGCTCCTTCAACGGCGTTATCGTTGAGGCTCATGACCGGACCGGCAATCGCGCTGGTTTTTCAAATGAGAAGGGACATATTTCGTGCCCCGGTGTGGATGTCTTCAGCACAGTCGCCAAGGACGAAAACAACCAGGTCTCGGACATCGCCTACGGCACGATGAGCGGCACTTCGATGGCCTCCCCCTATTGTGCCGGCGGTCACATCCTCTTCTCGCTGGTCCGCCCCGGCTATTCCGGCGCGGAAATCGTCAACTGCCTTGAATCCTCGACGGCGAAGAGCGACAGCGACACGCCAATGTTGAGACTGGAGGAAGCGGTAAGCCGCTGCCCACCCAAATGATTCCCCTAGGGAGGCAAGCCTCCCTGCACGGCGAACCCTAAAAAGTTCGCTTCGCCTGAGCATCTTCGAAACCGCCGGTGTGGAGAAGATGCTCCCTTTCTTTCAGTCGCCCAGCCCCCGTTTCAAAACCTCATTCAATGCCGCGGCAAGACGGGTCCCGGCTTTCACAAGATACCCGTCTCTTCCAGAAACCGCTCCGCCATGCGCAGGTGCCAGCTGCCCCCGTCGTGGAACCCGACATGGCCGCCGTCGAGCGGCAGCAAAGGGGTCAGGCGCGGGTTGGCCGCCCAGTCGACATCGAGATAGATCCCGCCCGGGATCCAGGGGTCGTTCAGCGCGTGGACGACCAGCGTCGGCGCCGAGATCCCGCCGAGGAACCCCTTGGCCGAACTCTTCGCGTAATAGTCCCGCGCGCCCTCGAATCCGTTCCGGGCGGCGATATGCCGCTCGTCGAATTCGACTGTGGTGCGCGCACTGCGGACGGCCGCCTGCTCGTCTGCCGAGAGGCCCGGAGTCGCCAGCGCTTCGCGCTTCATGCTCTTCAGCAGCCAGTTGTGGTAGAGACGGTTGCGCGGCTGGATGAAGCGCTCCGAGGTCCGGGCGAGATCGATCGGCGCCGAGACCGAAACCGCCGCCGCGACGTGCGGACGCGCCCGTTCCCCCAGATATTTCAGCATCATGTTGCCGCCGAGCGAGACGCCGTAGAGCACGAAGCGTGCGGCCACGCCCGACGCCGCGAGCTGCGTCAGCACCGCATCGAGATCCGCCGTTCGTCCGGCATGATAGGAACGCGTACAGTCCACCCGCGTCGGACCGGCGCCGCGGAGATTGAGACGCAGAACTCGCAGCCCGGCGGCAACGAAACAGCGCGCCGCATCGCGGACGTGGAAACTGTCCTCGCAGCCGGTCAGTCCGTGAATGACGACGACGAGCGGCGCCTCTTCCAGAGGCGATGAAGGTTCCTCGAGACTGCCACTCAACCGGTCCCCGCTGCCGTCCTCCATCGGGAAAGACAGGCGCTCGGAGCGCACCGAACCGATACTGGGGGTGCCTCCTGCAATGAAACTGCGCAGGGTCTGCAGATGCGCGCCGGCCCAGGGCATGGCCGCGCGAAACGGCGGATAGGCCGGATTGTCAGGAAGCATCGGGCGCAGCGCCGTCTTCGGTTTCGTCGCCGTCCCCGACCGGTTCGAACTGCATCAGCCATTCGTGGACCGCGGCGATCTGCACCTCGTCCATCAGCGCCGGCGCGTGACCGCAGCCCTCGAACTCGATCAGGTCCGCCTTGGGGCCCCGCTCCGTCATCTCCTCAGCGGTCTCCCGCGTCAGGAGGTCCGAATCCGCGCCGCGCAGCACCAGGGTCGGGCATTCGATGGCATCGTAGACCGCCCAGAGATCGACATCCTCGAGCGGCCCGTCGAAGGCGTTGCCGATCGCCGGATCGTAATGCATCCGGTAGGTTCCGTCCGGCTCGCGCACGACGCTGTGCTGCGTCATCTCCGACCAGTCGGCGTCGGAAATGTCGCCGAAACCGGTGAGCGTCTCGCGCAGATAGGCCGCGGCGGCGTTCAGGTTCTCGAAAACCGGCGGGTCCTTCACGTACTCGCCGATCCGCTCCAGCGCCGCTTTCGGAATGAACGGGCCGACATCGTTCAGGATCAGACGCTTGATCGGCCCGTCTTCGCGCGCCGCCAGCAGCATGCCGATGATCCCGCCCATCGAAGTACCAAGCCATTCGACCTCGGTCAGCCCGCGATAATTCAGCAGCCCGTCGGCATGACGCAGATAGGTTTCGAAATTGTAGCCGTCCTTGTTGGCGAGCCAGCCGCTCCGCCCGCGCCCGGCGACGTCGATCTCGATGCAGCGGATATCCCGGCTGACGATGCGGGCGAAGGCGTCGAAATCACGGCCCTGCCGGGTCAGGCCGTGGGCGCAGATCAGCGAACGCGGCAATGCGCGGCCTCCCCAGTCGGTGAAGGCGAGCCAGATGGTGCCGTGATCGTCCTTGAAGGGAAAACTCCCCTGGTCCGGTCTCATGCGATGGCCTTTCGGATGTCCCGCGACATATTCCCAACGGTCGAAGCCACGTCAAGTATGGAGCCCCTTGCCCGCGGGTTCGATACTGCTAAGGTCCGCCGTCAGGAGCATTGGGAGGACTGACAATGTCCAACGCGGAAAAGGTCCGGGTGGTTCGGGCCGAGCAGCGGCACAGGGAGGACTGGCGCCGTCTCTATGACGGCTATGCCGCTTTCTACAAGGTGCCGATGACGGACGAGATCGCGGACAGGGTCTGGGGCTGGCTGCACGATCCGGCGCATGTGCTGAACTGCCTGATCGCCGAGGATGCGGACGGCAGGGCGATCGGGCTCGCCCATATCCGTGCCATGCCGCGCCCGCTTTCCGGCGCCGAGTGCGGCTTTCTCGACGACCTTTTCGTCGATCCGCAAGCGCGCGGCAAGGGCGTGTTCGAGGCGCTCTTCGCGGCGATGGACAAGATGGCGCAGGACAATGGCTGGGCGATGGTCCGCTGGCTGACGCAGGAATTCAACTATCGCGGCCGCTCGGCCTATGACCGCATCGCGACCAAGACGCCCTTCATCCTCTACCAGCGCGAAACGCCGCAAAGCTGAACCGCCTGACTGAAACGAAGCGGAGTGAGAAATGCCCTATACGATGATCGTCGCGCTCGCCATCCACATCGTTTCGGCGGTGATCTGGGTCGGCGGCATGTTCTTCGCCTATTCCGTACTCCGCCCCTCCATGGGCACGCTGGAGCATGCGCCCGACCGGCTCCGCCTCTGGCGCGCGGTCTTCGCCCGCTTCTTCCGCTACGTCATCATCGAGATCGTGCTGTTGCTCGGCAGCGGCTACTGGATGATCTTCATGGAATATGGCGGTTTCGGCGCGGTCGGCCTCCATGTCCATATCATGAACCTGACCGGTCTACTGATGATGGCGCTCTTCGCGCATCTCTGGTTCGCGGAATGGAGCAAATTCCGCCGCTTCGTCGATGAGGAGGACTTCCCGGCGGCGGGGGCGCGGCTGAATCGCATCCGCATGATCGTCGCGACCAATCTCGGGCTCGGCTGGATAACCATCATCATCGGGGCGACCGGTCGCTATTGGGGATAGCATTCATGCCGGGCTGCGGCTTGCCCGTCCCGGCGCCATCCCGTACAAATCGCCCGCTGAACCGGTAACGAAATAAAGAAGGACTTAAGCGCATGGCAGCGTCAGGAGGCCCCCTTTCCGGGGTGACGGTGGTCGATCTCTCGCGGATCCTCGCAGGGCCCTATTGCACGATGATGATGGCCGAGCTCGGCGCCCGGGTGATCAAGGTGGAGACGCCGGAGAGCGGCGACGACGCCCGCCATTACGGCCCCTTCATCAACGGCAAGTCGGCCTATTTCCAGTCCGTCAACCGGGGCAAGGAAAGCATCGCGCTCAACCTGAAGGAAGAAGGCGACAAGGCGATCCTGGACAAGCTGCTGGAGAAGGCCGACCTGATCGTCGAGAACTTCCGGCCCGGCACCATGGAGAAGCTCGGCTTCGGCTGGGAGCGGCTGCACGAGAAGTTCCCGAAGCTGATCTACGTCTCCGCCTCCGGCTTCGGCCATTCCGGCCCCGACATGTACCGCCCGGCCTATGACATGGTCGTCCAGGGCATGGGCGGGATCATGAGCATCACCGGCCACGAGGGCGCGCCGCCGACCCGCATCGGCACCTCGATCGGCGATATCGGCTCCGGCCTCTATGCCGCGATCGGCGCGATGTCCGCGCTCGTCCACCGGGGCGCCACCGGCGAGGCGACCAAGATCGACATCTCCATGTTCGACTGTCAGCTTGCGCTGCTGGAAAACGCCATCATGCGCTATTTCGTCAGCGGCACCGCGCCGGGTCCGCTCGGCGCCCGCCATCCCTCGATCACGCCCTTCGAGGCGTTCGAGACCCAGGACGGCTACATCATCATTGCCGCCGGTAATGACGGACTGTTCCACAAGATGGCCGACGCCCTCGGCAAACCGGAATGGAAAACGGACGAGCGCTATGCGACCAACGATCTCCGGAGCCAGCACCAGGCGCATCTGAAGATCGAGATCGAGGCGATACTCGGAACCAACACCACCGCCCACTGGGGCGCAATTATGGATGAAGCGGGCGTGCCGAACGGCCCGATCAACAATGTCGGCCAGGCGGCGGAGCATCCGCAGGCCGCCGCCCGCAACATGATCGTCGAAGTCGAGGACCCGGTGACCGGGGTGATGAAGATCGTCGGCAACCCGATCAAGCTGACCGCGTTCGACGACCCGAACACCCGTGTGCCCGCGCCGAACCTCGACCAGGACCGCGAGCGCATTCTGAAGGAGCTGGGACTATGAACCTGATGCGCACCGATCTCGATTTCTCGAGCGAACCGCCTCTGACCCCGAACACCGATCCCTACGCGCTGGCGAAGGCGCTGTCGGGCCGCCACCTGATCGGCGGCAAGCTGGTGCCGGCCAGGTCCGGCAAGAGCTTCGAGGTAATCGACCCGGCGACCGGCACCGTCATCGGTTTCGGCGCCGAGGGCGACGCCGAGGACGTGAACGCGGCTGTCGAGAATGCCGCGGCGGCACAGACGGACTGGGCCGCGATGCGGGCCCGCGACAGAGGCGCGCTGATCCACAAATGCGGCGAGGTGTTGCAGGACCATGTCGAGGAGCTCGGACGCCTGATCGCGCTCGAGACCGGCAAGGCACTCAGGACCGAGAGCCGCGTCGAGGCCTCGATCCTCGCCGACGCCTTCCTCTTCCATGCCGGCCTCGCTTCCGAGCTGAAGGGCGAGACCGTGCCGCATCACCCGGAGATGCTGACCATCACGGTGCGCGAGCCGATCGGCGTCGTCGGCGCGATCATCCCGTGGAACGTGCCTCTGCTGCTGATGGCGCTGAAGATCGCCCCGGCTCTGGTCGCGGGCAACACCGTCGTGGTGAAATCCGCCGAGGAAGCGCCGCTGACCGTCCTGCGGGTCTGCCAGATCCTTGCCTCGGTGCTGCCGGCCGGCGCCTTCAACATGCTCTCCGGCTTCGGCCCGGAATGCGGCGCCCCGCTGGTCGCCCATCCGAAGGTCGGCAAGGTGACCTTCACCGGCTCCGTCGAGACCGGCAAGATCGTCTACAAGACCGCGGCCGAGAAGCTGATCCCGGTCACGCTGGAACTCGGCGGCAAGAGCCCGATGATCGTGATGAAGGATGCCGACATCGACAAGGCCATCGGCGGCGCCGTCACCGGCATGCGCTTCACCCGCCAGGGCCAGAGCTGCACCGCCGCCAGCCGCATGTTCGTGCATGCCGACGTGCATGACGAATTCGTCGCCAGGTTGCGCGAGAAGGTCGATGCCATGGTGATGGGCGATCCGCTCGACGAGAAGACCGATATCGGCACGATCATCTCGCCGGAACAGTTCGCCAAGGTGAAGGCCTATATCGACCACGGCAAGGGCGAGAAAGGCGCGGAAGCGGTCGAATGCTCCGCCATGCCGACCGACCCGAAATTCAAGGACGGTCTGTTCGTCCGCCCGGTCGTCTTCCTCGGCATGACCAACGACAGCAAGCTCGCCCGTGAGGAGATCTTCGGCCCGGTCACCTGCGTCCTGAAATGGACCGACGAGGAGGAGGTGCTGGCCGCAGCAAACGACAGCGACTACGGCCTCGCCGCGACGGTCTGGACCAATGACCTGAAGGCGGCGCTGACCTTCACCGAGAAGCTGCAGGCCGGCTTCGTGCAGGTGAACCAGAACCTCGTGGTGCAGCCGGGCCTCTCCTATGGCGGCATCAAGCAGTCGGGCATCGGCAAGGAAGCAACGCTGGAAGCGATGCTGGAGCACTTCACCAAGAAGAAGACCATCATCTTCAACAAGACCTGACCGCCTCGCGGTCAAAGACAGGAACCGGGGGAAGCCGATGCCGAGATGGGTGAAACGTCTTGCCATCGGCGTCGTCCTCGCGGTTCTCGGTCTCAACTTCGCGGCCGCCGGGTTCCTGATCTGGCTCGGCGGTTCGTTACCGCAGACCGAGGGCGAAAAACGTCTCCCCGGCCTCTATGGGCCTGTCGACATCTCCCGCGACGATGCGGGCGTGCCTCTGATCCGCGCCGGCTCGCTGGAGGATGGGTATTTCGCGCTCGGATTCGTCCATGCCCAGGACCGGCTCTGGCAAATGGAATCGATGCGCCGGATCGGTGCCGGACGCTTCGCTGAGATTGTCGGCAATCTGTCGGAAACCCTTGGCGAGCAGGTCTTCCCCTTCGACCGTTTCACCCGTGGCCTCGGCTTCTATCACCGCGCCGAAGCGGCATATGCGCGCGCCACGCCGGAACTGAAGAGCGCTCTCGAGCGCTATGCCGCCGGGGTGAACGCCTTCCTCGAGTCCCGCGACGGCCCCCTGCCGCCGGAATTCATCGCCCTGTTCCACGAACCCGAGCCCTGGCGTCCGGCGGACAGTCTCGTCTGGCAGCAACTCATGGCCTTCCAGCTCGGCAGCAACTGGGCGGACGAACTGACACGGCTGCGCATGGCCGAGGCGGGGCTCGAGCCGGGACAGATCGCCTTTCTCTTTCGTCAGGCGGGTGAGTTGCTGGAACCCGAGAGCGGATTCAAACAGGGCCTGATCGCCCCGGACATGCTCGATCGCGCAATCCGCTTCGCCGCCGCCCTGCCAGCGGCCCTCGCCCCCCAGGGTGCCTCGAACGCCTGGGCGATCGCCGGTGCGCGGACCGAGAGCGGCAAGCCGCTGCTCGCGAGCGATCCGCATCTGAGACTCACAAATCCGAATCTCTGGTATCTCGCACGTATCGAAACGCCGGACGGCCTGCGCGCCGGCGGCACCGTGCCTGGCGTGCCGTTCCTGGCGCTCGGCCACAACGGGAACATCGCCTGGGGTTTCACGACTCCGCATGCCGACAGCCAGGACCTCTATATCGAGCAGCTCGATCCCGCCGATCCCGGGCGCTATCTCGCGCCGGACGGGAGCCGGGTCTTCGAGACCCGCGAGGAACATTTCCGGATCGGTTCGAGAGAGGTGACGGAGACCTTCCGTTCAACCCGCCATGGCCCGGTGATATCCGATATCTGGAGCCCGGCCGGACGCACGGACGACAAGGCGGTTCTTGCTCTCGCCGCGCCATCCTTTGCCTCGGACGAGCGGACTGCGGAGGCGTTCCTTGCACTCGGCGCTGCAGGTTCCGTTCCCGAAGCGCTCGATATCCTGTCTGATTTCTCGAGCCCGGCGCAGAACGTCACGCTCGCCGACACGGAGGGAAACATCGCGCTAACCCTCGCCGGCCGGTTCCCGGAACGGCGGAACGGTGACGGCTTCATGCCGGCGGACGGGGTGCGCGCGCACGGCGACTGGACCGGCTGGGTCGAGCGGTTCCGCCTGCCCCGTTTCGTCAACCCGCCGGAGGGCTTCGTCATCCAGGCGAATGACCGGATCCCGCCGCGAGATCCGGAACTGCAGCTCGGCCGCGAGTTCGAGGCGCCGTTCCGGGCGGAGCGCATCCGTGCGTCGATCGAGGCGATGGGAGCGCAGGCGAACAGGGACCAGCAGCGCGCGCTGCAGATGGACCAGCTCTCCCTGGACGTTCCGCTGGTGCTGGACCTGCTGCTTCCACGCCTGGAGTCTTCCGCGCTGGATGCCGCCGCCTCCGAAGCGGTCGGGCGTCTCCGCGCCTGGGACACCCGCATGAACCGGAACCGGCCGGAGCCGCTCATCTACACGCTCTGGACGACGCTGCTGCACCGGGAGATCTTCGGCGACGAACTCGGACACCTGCTCGGGAACTATCGCCGCATCCGCCCGCACATGTTCGACGCCGTCCTGACCGAGGCCCCCGAATGGTGCGACGACATTCGCACGGATATCGTCGAACCCTGCGAAAGCGCCATCCGGAAGAGCCTCGAGGAGACCGTGACACGGCTGACGGCGAAATATGGAACGGATCAGTCCGCATGGCTCTGGGGACGGACCCACGTCGCCGAATTCCGGCACCTGCTCTGGTCACGCGTTCCGGTCCTCCGCGACCTGCTCGGTGCCGATCCCGCGACGGACGGCGGCGATTATTCGGTCAACCGCGGCAGCCCGAGCCAGCGGATCTCGGACGGCGATTTCAGTTTCCCGCACGTCCATGGTGCCGGTTTCCGGGCGGTCTACGACCTCTCGGATCTCGATGCCTCGCACTTCAGCACGGCCTTCGGGCAGTCCGGCAACCCGTTCTCGGAACATTATCAGGATCTGGCCGCGCCTTGGGCCGACGGGCGCTATCGCGCGCTCGGGCCACGCCCGATGCCCGGCAGCCGGACTCTCGTTCTCAAACCGGAATAAGACGCCCTAGAAACGCAGGCGTGCGCCGAGCATGAAGTTCTGCGTGAAACCGGAAATATCGTCCTGCGAACGCAAGCGCTGTTCCGCGTGCCCGGTATAGAAGGCGCGGTACTCCGTGAAGAAATCCCAGTTTTCATCGATCGAATAAGAGGCACCGAACCCGAGTTCGAAGGCAGGCGACAGTTCGTCCTGACGGTCGAGACCGGTGCTGTAGGCAAGCCCCACACCCGCGATCATGTGCGGACGCACGCCGCTGTCCGCGACAGGATCGAAGGCATGATCGAAATAGATCGAGAGGACATCGCCGCTGCCGTACGGATCGGGTCCGCGCCCCAGTCCGATCTGGCCCGTGGGTTCCCCGAGATCCGAATAGCGGAAGGAAAAGGTGTAACGCTCACCCGCGCGGTATTCGTCGAGGCTGCGGCGATCCGGGTCGTTCGTCCCGAATGTCGTGTCGGATTCGACCAGTCCGTTGCGGTCGGTCTCGGCGCCGAGGAAATACCAGGATCTATGGGGCTCACTGCCGGCTTTGGGCGTGGTTGACTGGGAAAAGGACGGAGTCGCCCATACCCCGATCACGGAGCTCAGCACAGCACACGTCAGAATACGGTCAAGGCAGGACATTTCTAGTCCCTCCAACAACACTGCGTTCCCGGTGAGCCCCTTAATTCTCCCGTGAACGGCGCCGAATTTCGCCTCCCCGCTTGCCCGGACTCTTAGCATGCTCTAGCAAATGCGGAAATCCAAATCAGCGTCACGTGAACAGGACTCCGTGATCCGAATCTCAGGCAAGATCGGGGCCACGCCATCAGGAGCAGCGATATGGGGTTACCCGTCTCCTTCGAAGACATTGAAAAGGCCGAAAAAAACCTTGCCGGGAAAATCCTGCGGACGCCGGCGATCGACGCTCCCTCCCTCGGCGAGGCGCTCGGCGTTGAACTTTCCCTGAAACTGGAAAGTCTGCAGCAGACCGGCTCCTTCAAGGCACGCGGCGCCTACGTAAAGCTCGCCAGTCTCTCGGAAGAGGAGCGCGCACGCGGCGTGATCGCCATGTCGGCCGGCAACCATGCCCAGGGTGTCGCCTATCACGCGACGCAACTCGGCATCCGCTCGACCATCGTCATGCCGGCGGCCACGCCGTTCACCAAGGTGGAGAAGACCCGCAACTTCGGCGCCACTGTCGTGCAGCACGGCGCCACACTTGCCGAGAGCCGCGAAAAGGTCGAGGAACTGATCGCCGAACACGGCTATGTCCTGATCCATCCCTATGACGATCCGCTGATCATCGCCGGACAGGGCACCGCCGGGCTGGAACTGATGCGCGACATGCCGCATCTCGACACGCTTGTGGTGCCGATCGGCGGTGGCGGCCTGATTTCCGGCATCTCCATCGCGGCCAAGCACTTAAATCCCGCGATCGAGATCGTCGGCGTGCAGACCGAACAGTATCCTTCGATGTACGAGGCCCTGCGCGGCCTTCCGCCGAGTTCCGGCGGCGAGACCCTCGCCGAGGGTATCGCCGTGAAGACGCCGGGAAAACTGACGATCGAAATCTGCCGCGCGCTCGTCGAGGACATCATTCTGGTCGGAGAGGTGGAGATCGAGCGTGCGGTGAACGGCTGCGCCGAACATCAGAACCTGGTCGCCGAAGGCGCCGGCGCGGCCGGGATCGCGGCCATCCTGAAGGCACCGGAGCGTTTCGCCGGCCGAAAGGTCGGGACCGTGATCTGCGGCGGCAATATCGACCAGCGGATGCTGGCGACGGTGCTGCTCCGAGGTCTCTCGCGCCACGGCCGCCTCGCCCGGTTGCGCATCGACATCTCCGACCAGCCCGGCACCCTCGCCCGGGTCGCCGCCGTGATCGGCGGGGCGAGCGCGAACATCGTCGAGGTCCACCACCAGCGCATGTTCCAGGACGTGCCGATCAAGAAGGCCGAACTGGAAGTGCTGATCGAAACCCGGAATCCGGACCATGTGCTGGAAATCGTCGCCGCGCTCAACGAAGCCGGGCTGAAAACCCGGGTGATGAGCAACATGGCGATGGAACAGGCCCCGCTCTGACGCTAGCCGAGGATCTGGTAGGCCCCTCTGTAATAGAGCAGCGGTTCGGCGTCGGCCGCGACCGGCCCGAGCCGCTCGACCCGGCCGACCAGGATCGAGTGATCTCCACCTTCATGCACCGCATGCAGTCGACAATCGATCGCGGCCAGCACGCCGTCGAGGACCGGAGCACCCGTCACCCAGGTTTCGTGCGGCACGCCCTCGAACCGGTCGCCGACATCGGAGCTGAAGCGGACCGAGATTTCCGCCTGGGACGCCGCCAGGATATTCACGGCAAAGCCCGTTCCGCCGACGAACGCATCATGACAGGCGGCGTCACGCCCGAGACAAACCAGCACGAGCGGCGGATCGAGCGAGACCGAGGAGAAGGAACTGGCAGTGAATCCGGCATACCCGGCGTCGTTCGCGGTGGTCACGACGGTCACGCCGCTGGCAAATCGTCCCACTACATCCCGGAAGTGTTCGGCATTTACGGACATTGCGCTCCCCGGTTCCAAAACGGTCGAATGCAGCATCGGCGGTTCCTCGTGACCGCCTGCAGCCCTCCCGGTGACATTGCGCAATCCGCACCGTAAATCAAATGTTTACCCCTTGTTGTTTACAAAATACCGAAATTTGAGAGATATTACGCTTTGGTGTTTCTCGATATACGTTCAGGAATCCTAACCGCGCGGAGAATTACATGCTGGTGATCGTCGGGTGGGTCGTCGTCACTGTCTGTGTGATCGGCGGATATATGGCGATGGGCGGCAAGCTGGGACCGCTCTGGCAGCCGTTCGAACTCGTCATCATCGGGGGCGCCGGCGTCGGCGCGTTCATTTGCGCCAATCCCAAACACGTCCTCGGCCAGGCCGGCCGCGGTTTCGGGGCCGCGCTGAAGGGGCCGAAATACTCCAAGGACGATTATCTCGAGCTGCTCAGTCTGATGTACGCGATCTTCAAGCTCGCAAAGACGAAAGGCATGCTCGCGATCGAATCCCATATCGAGAGACCGGAGGAGAGTTCGCTATTTCAGGCCTTTCCAAAATTCTCGTCGGACCACCATGCGCTGGAATTCCTTTGCGATTATCTCCGCATGATGACGCTCGGGACCGACAACCCGCACGAACTTGCCGACCTGCTCGATGAAGAGCTTGAAACCCACCACGCGGAAGACGCCGCGGTCGCTGGCGCCTACCAGACCATGGGTGACGGGTTTCCCGCGCTCGGGATTGTCGCGGCCGTGCTTGGCATCATCAAGACCATGGGCTCGATCACCGAACCTCCCGAGGTACTCGGTAAGCTGATCGGCGGCGCCCTCGTCGGCACTTTCCTCGGCATCCTCCTCGCCTACGGTTTCGTAAGCCCGCTGGCGGCCACGATGGGCCGGACGTTCGAAGCCGACGCGAAATATCTGGGATGCATAAAGGCGGGACTTCTGGCCCATGTCTCCGGTTATGCGCCGGCCGTCTCCGTCGAATTCGCCCGCAAGACGCTGTTGTCCAAGGATCGTCCGTCCTTCTTCGAAGTCGAGGAGGCCGTCGCAGCCTTGCCGCCGGTCTAGTACGGACCGATATGGGCATGCAGAACGCAATCAAGGCGGCGCGAATTGATTTCGCCCGCCGGCCAATCGGGAACACGAGAGCTTGGACAACCACGCCAGCATAGTCATCAAGAAGGTCAAGAAGGGTGGTCATGGCGGACACCATGGCGGCGCCTGGAAAGTGGCCTATGCCGACTTCGTGACCGCGATGATGGCCTTCTTCCTGCTCCTCTGGCTGCTCAACGCGACCACCGAAGAGCAGAAGATGGGCATTTCCAACTATTTCGACCCGACGGCGATCTCGCGCTCGACGCGAAGCGGCTCAGGCGGCGTGCTCGGCGGGACGTCTATCACGGTTCCCGGTGCCCTGAAGTCGGCATCCTCGCCACCCATGATCTCCACGCCCCAGGTGGCGCGCCCGCAGGCGGAGCGCACGGAATCGACCGATCCCGATTCCGACGACCCCGAGAACATCGAATCCCGCCTCGGCAGCGAGGACGATGCGGAGGGCCTGATCAGCGCCGAGGACCTGGAGAAGCTGCTCGAGGAACGCGAAGCGGCCCAGTTCAAGGCGGCGGAGCAGATGCTGCGCAAGGCGATCGAAGAGTCCGAAGACCAGGAAATCCAGAAGATGGTCGAGGATGGCGGCCTGCAGATCGACCAGTCGCCGGAGGGGCTGCGCATCCAGCTGCTCGACCAGGAGAAGACCGCCCTCTTCCCCCTCGGCAGCGCCGACATGTTCGAGCAAACCCGCAAGCTGCTGGCGAAAGTCTCCGAAATCATCGCCAAGCTGCCCAACAAGATCAAAATCTCCGGTCACACCGACTCGCGACCGTTTCCGCCGGGGGCTACCTATACCAACTGGGAACTGTCCGCCGATCGCGCGCTCTCGAGCCGCCGCGCGCTGATTTCGAACGGAATCCCGGGCGAGCGCGTGGCCCAGGTCGTCGGTATGGCGGACACCGATCCGATCGAGCCGAACGACCCCACAGCGCCCAGCAACCGTCGGATCAGCATCGTTCTGCTGCGGACCGATTTCAGCGATCAGGCGGCCAGCGCCGCGGCGGCCGGACGACCTCAGGAACCGGTGGTACAGCCGACCGAGACCACTCTGCCGACACTCCTGCCGGACAACGGCTCGGCCTTGCCGCCGGTCAGATCCGGAGGCTGACCTTTAGCCGATGTTCAACAGTCTCAGAGCCCGCCCGCTGGCCTTCTTTCACACGCTGCCGATGCCCTGCCCCTATCTGCCGGGCAGAACGGAGCGCCGGCTGAT
Source organism: Nisaea sp. (assembly GCF_965216895.1). GTDB lineage: Bacteria > Pseudomonadota > Alphaproteobacteria > Thalassobaculales > Thalassobaculaceae > Nisaea. The sequence continues at coordinate 502,736 of NZ_OZ244205.1, read as the reverse complement.
TGCGGACATTTCGAGCCGGCGCGGCCAGCATGCGCACGACTCTCTGGCAAAGGCAGGGTTTCGCCGCACCCAGCATCTGACCTACAGGCCGGCCTGTCCCGGCTGCAATGCCTGCCACCCGGTCCGCGTCCGGACGGCCGATTTCCGCTGGTCCCGGACCTTCCGCAAACTGCTGAAACGCAACGCGGACCTGATCGCGCGGCCGGTCCAGGCGATCGCCACGCGAGAGCAGTTCGCGCTGTTCCACACCTACCAGCAGGGCCGGCACGGCGACGGCGAGATGGCGATGATGGATTTCGCCGACTATGCCGAGATGATCGAGCGCTCGCCGATCGAGACCTATCTGATCGAGTATCGCGACGCGGCACAAAAGCTGATGGCGATCATGCTGGTGGACGAGCAGGCCGACGGCCTTTCCGCCGTTTACAGCTACTTCGACACGGACGACGCGACCCGTGGCTTCGGCACCTACATGGTGCTCGATCTGGTGCAGCGCGCCGCCGCGCGCGAGCTGGACTACGTCTATCTCGGCTACTGGATTCCGGACTGCCGCAAGATGGCCTACAAGACGAAATACCGGCCCTATGAACTGCTGACGCCGGAGGGCTGGGTCGAGGCGAGCCCGACGGAGTAGACCGCCGGCCCCGCGTGCGCCTCTTTCATATCGAAATTGAAATGCCCGGATGCACGGGGCTTTCCCGTTCGGCGAAGCGCGGCGTGTCGTCCGGGACGGCGGCGCGCAACCACTCCGTACGGTCTGCGCTCACGTAAACCGTGCGGGACGCGGGAATCCGGTCGGCGGCATCTTGCCGGCACCGGCGCGTTTGCCGCGCCAGGTCGTAAGGTCCGTCTCGGTCCGCGTCCGGCCACCTTGCAGGCTCCAGGAAAGCCCTTCCTCTGCCTTGAGGAAGGTGATGTCGCCGAGCTTTCCGTCGCGATAGCGCTGCAGGATCACGCCCTTGCCGCGCGCCATCTCGGGCACTTCGGAGGTCTCGAAGACGAGCAGCTTGCGGTTGGTGCCGACCACGGCGATCAGGTCGCCCGCGACCGGCAGGCAGACCTGCGCTTTCGCGCCACTGCCGGGATTGAGCACCTGTTTCCCCGCCTTCTTCTGCGCGATGACGTCGTCGCTGTTAACGATGAAACCGCGTCCGTCGGAGGACGCAAGGAGCAGGCGCTGTCCCTGGCGATGCGGCAGGATGGCGACGATATCCTCCTCGTTGCCAAGATCGATCATCAGGCGCAGCGGTTCGCCATGGCCTCGGCCTTTCGGCAGCTTGTCCGCCGCGACCGTAAAGAAGCGTCCGTCGCTGGCGAAGATCAGGATCTTGTCCGTGGTCTCGGCACGGACCAGGAACTTGCCCTCGTCGCCTTCCTTGAATTTCAGGTCGGTATCGTCCGCGATATGGCCCTTCATGGCGCGGACCCAGCCCTTTTCGGAGCAGATGACCGTGATCGGCTCGCGTTCGATGATGGCTTCCATCGGGATCACCACGTCCGCCGGCGGAGCGCCGACTTCGGTCCGGCGGCGGCCGAGATCCGTGGATTTGGCGAAGTTGCGGCGGATCTCGGAAATCTCGCTCGAGACCGCCTTCCAGCGCAGCCCCTCGTCGGCGAGCAGAGCCTCGATCTCCGACTTCTCGGCTGTCAGCTCCTCGAATTCCTTGCGGATCTCGATCTCTTCCAGCTTGCGCAGGCTGCGCAGCCGCATGTTGAGAATCGCCTCGGCCTGACGCTCGGTCAGCTCGAAGCGCGTCATCATCTCGTCCTTCGGATGATCCTCCTCGCGGATGATGCGGATCACCTCGTCGATATTGAGATAGGCGATCAGGTAACCGCCGAGCACCTCGAGCCGGTCCTCGATCTTGCCCAGACGATGCCTCGAACGCCGCACCAGCACCTCGTGCCGGTGATCGAGGAAGGCCTTCAGGGTTTCCGGCAAAGACATGACGCGCGGCGTCTGCTCTGCATCGAGCACATTGAGGTTCAAGTTGAACTTGATCTCTAGATCGGTCTGCCGATAGAGGCTTTCCATCAGCACTTCGGGATCGACGTTCCGGCTTTTCGGCTCGATCACGACCCGCACGTCGGCGGCGGACTCGTCGAGGATGTCACCGAGCATGGTCAGTTTGCGGGCCTGCAACAGCTCCGCGATCCGCTCGATCAGGCGCGACTTCTGTACCTGGTAGGGGATCTCGGTGATGACGATCTGCCAGGTGCCGTTCTTCAGCGGTTCGACCTCGTACCTGGCACGCAAGCGGAAGCTTCCACGGCCCGTCCGATACGCCTCGATGACCTGCGCCCGGTCCTCGACGAGAATGCCACCGGTCGGGAAGTCCGGCCCCGGAATCATGTCGACCAGGGTCTCCATGCGCGCCTCGGGATGCTTGATCAGATGCAGCAGCGCGTCACACAACTCCTCGACATTGTGCGGCGGAATATTCGTCGCCATGCCGACCGCAATGCCCTGAGACCCGTTCGCCAGCAGGTTCGGAAAGGCTGCCGGCAGCACCACCGGCTCGCTACCCTCGCCGTCATAGGTCTGGCGGAAATCGACCGTGTCCTCGTCGATTCCGCGCAAGAGCAGCTCCGCGACCTCGGTCATTCGCGCTTCGGTGTAGCGCATGGCCGCCGCGTTATCACCGTCGATATTGCCGAAATTGCCCTGACCGTCGACCAGCGGATAGCGAACCGCGAAATCCTGCGCCAGTCGCACCATCGCGTCATAGATCGCCGCATCGCCATGCGGGTGGAATTTACCCATGACGTCGCCGACGACACGGGCCGACTTCTTGAAGGCCTCGTCCGGCGAGAGCCGGAGCTGGCGCATCGCAAAGAGCAGGCGGCGGTGCACCGGCTTCAGGCCGTCACGAACGTCCGGCAGCGAGCGCGCCATGATCGTGGAGAGGGCATAAGCGAGGTAACGTTCGCTCAACGCATCGCCGAGCGGGGTTTCCCGAATGTCAGGCAGCATGGATCTTGTGGACCTTCATCTAACGATACGCGAGATATTGTATTCGAGCGGGTCAGCCCTTCCAAGGGAAGAGAATCCCGGAGAGCCAGATTCCGGCGGTTTTCACCCCATCGTATCGGACTCGGCGCGGCCTTCGATCCGCTCGCGGAAGCGCGTGCGCGCGGCGGGATTCTGCTCGCCCTGGGTATTGAAGAGATTTTTCTCGAGAAAATGCCCGGTGAGATCGAGGCCCTTCAGCAGATCCGCCATATCGCCGCCGCCGCGCCCGATCAGGAAATCCGGCATCGGCAGCAAGCGGTCGCGGTAGGGCTCGCCGGCAGAGAGCGAAACCGCCCGGCCGGTACGCGGGCTGACATAGGCGAGATCGTCGTTCCCGCCGGTCGCGGCGCAGGCGGAGAGATCCAGCCCGTATCCCAGTTCCGCGAGCAACCCGAGTTCCCATCGCACATAGACCGCGATCCAGAGGTCGCCGAGTTCCTCGTTCTCCATCGCCCCGATCAGGGCCAGCAGGCCGGCATGGATCGCGGGATGCGGCTCGCGCTCCGGCAGTGCCCGGTCCGCCACCGCACAGGCTGCCGTCAGCCCCGACAGCTTCAGCGGATCGTCGAAATGTACCGCGGCGTGGCTCGCCGCCAGTTCGAGGGTAAAGCTGCCAAGCTGTTCCGCCAGCCGTGCGCGCCAGGTCGCCAGCACGGCGTTTCCCGGCTGCAGCACGCCTTTCTGTTTCGAGGAGGTTCCGCCACGTACGAGTCCGGCGTGACGCCCGTGCTCTTCCGTCATGAGAACGGCGATCGCTCCGGTTTCGCCATGCGGGCGGACCGAGAGGACAATGCCGGAATCAGTCCATTCCACCGCCGTGCCTTTCGTTCTCGCCCGGGTGCCGCACGGCGGCCTCGTGCTGCCTGTGCGCCTTGCGTTCCTGGTAGGCATTGGACAGCGCGGACGCGAAGATTCCCGCCGGCATCGCGACCAGCCCGACACCGGAGAGGGAAATCAGCCCAGCGAAAATCTTGCCCATCGTGGTGAGGGGATAGACGTCGCCGTAGCCGACCGTCGTCAGAGTCGCTATCGCCCACCACATGGCCCTCGGGATACTGCCGAAAGCCTCGGGCTGCACATCGCGTTCGGCTACGTAGAGCAAAGCGGCGGCCCCGATCATCATCGCGAAGGCGATCATGCTCGTGAAGAAAAGCTCATGGCGCCGCTCGGTGATGCTTTCCCAAACCTCCCGGGCCGCCGAGGTGAACGGGCCGGCACGGGCAAGGGTCAACAGACGCAGCACGCGCAGCAGACGCAGGATGTAGAAATAGGGACCGGCGACCGGAACCGCCGCCCACTGCAACAGGAAGGGCAGGATGGCCATCAGGTCGATCAGTGCGACCGGGGTGAGCATGTATTTCAGACGCCCGAACGGTCCCGAGAATTCGCGCCGCTCCGCCTTGCACCAGACCCGCGCGAGGTATTCCGCGACAAAAAGGCAGCCGAAACCGTATTCAAGGATCAGGAAAAAATCCGGCGAGAGCGCACGTACGGTCGGCTCGCTCTCGAGTACGACCGCGGCCACAGACAGAACGATGGCCACCATGACCACCTTGTTGCTGATCGAAATCGGCTGCCCTGGCCGCGCCTCGACGTCAAGTTCGCGCCAGACCCGGGTCCGCAGGCTATCCAAGGCGAAATACCTTTTGCAGAGGGAAGATCATTGCACGCTCCAGTCGGGCATAAATGACCGCGCATGACAACCGCCACCTCAGGCGTCCGGGTCAAGGCCCCAGTCACGATAGCGCTCCGGATCGTCAATCCAGTTCTCGCGCACCTTGACGAAGACGAAGAGATGGATTCGCTTGTCGAAGATCTCCTGCATCTGGCGCCGCGCCGCCGCCCCGATGGCCTTGATCATCGAGCCGTTCTTGCCGAGCATGATCTTCTTCTGGCCCTCGCGCTGCACGAAGATCACCTGGTTGACGACCGCACTGCCGTCCTCCTTTTCGACCCACTGCTCGGTCTCCACAGTCGCCGCATAGGGCAGTTCCTGATGCAGCCGGTTGAAGACCTCCTCGCGGGTGATCTCGGCCGCCAGCAGCCTCAGCGGCAGATCCGTCACTTCGTCAGGCGGATAGAGATAGGGGCCGGCCGGCATCCGCTCCGCCAGGTAATCCAGCAGATCGTCGCAACCGTCACCGGTCTCGGCCGAGATCATGAAGGTTTCCTCGGCGATTCCGGTTTCCGCCAGTTCGGCGGCGAACGGCAACAGGACGTCTCGCTGGATCGCATCGATCTTGTTCAGGACCAGGACGGCCTTTCGGCCGGTCTTCTGCAGGCCCTCGATGATCCGCCGTGTATCCGGGTCGACCTTCTTCCGCGAGGCGTCCACCATCAGGACGACGAGATCGGCATCCCCCGCCCCTTCCCAGGCCGCGTGCACCATCGCCCGGTCGAGCCTGTGTTTGGGCTCGAAGATGCCGGGGGTATCGACAAGGACGATCTGCGTCGGCCCGTGCATGCAGACCCCGCGGATCCGGGTGCGCGTGGTCTGCACCTTGCGGGTCACGATCGAGACCTTGTAGCCGACCAGCCGGTTCACCAGCGTCGACTTGCCTGCGTTCGGCGCGCCGACGACGGCAACAAAGCCCGCGCGGGTGTTCTCAGTCATCCAGTTTCGCCATCATCTTGCCGGCCGCATCCTGTTCGGCGACCCGTTTCGATTTTCCGGTGCCGGTCTCCGAGCCGACCCCCTCGACGGAGACGCGCACGGTGAATTCCGGCGCATGTGCCGGACCGTCACGGCCGACGGTCTCGTATGTCGGCAACGGTATCTTCCGGGCCTGCACCCATTCCTGCAAGGTTGTCTTTGCGTCCTGCGGCGGCCTCACCTCGGCTTCGACCAGGGGGTTCCAGCATTTCAGGATGAACCGCCGCGCCGCCTCCAGCCCGCCATCGAGATAGAGTGCGCCGATTACCGCTTCCATGGCGTCGGAGAGGATCGTCTCGCTCTCCCGCACCCCTGCCTCGGTCTCGCCGCGCGAGACGATGAGAAAGCGTCCGAGCCCGATCTGCCGCGCCACTTCGGAGAGCGCCTCGCGGCGGACCAGTCCGACATGGCGCTTGGCGATCGCGCCCTCGCGCTCGTGCGGAAAGCGGTCGAGCAGATGTTCCGCCATCACCAGCGCAAGCACCCGGTCTCCAAGGAATTCCAGCCGCTCATAGGCGTTCCAGGCCCGGGGTTCCGCGCTCGCGTGCGTGACCGCCCGGCGCAACACGTCGGAATGGCCGAATTTGTGACCAAGTAGGTCTTCGAGTTCTCCGAGGTCGGCTTCCATCTCGCGGTTACTCAATGGCCTGGAACAACCTGCTGTAGCGTGTCGCGAACGGCCACTTCCAGAACTCGTAGCCCCGGGCGCTGCCGTCGGTGGAGAAGAACAGGAATTCCGCCCGGCCGACGAAATTCTCGAACGGCACCAAGCCGACGGACCCGTCCCGGCTGTCGAGGGAATTGTCCCGGTTGTCGCCCATCATGAAATAGAACCCCTCGGGGATTTCAAACTCCCGCGTATTGTCGTGCTGCGCGCGATCGCCCAGCTGCTCGAGGATATGGTGCTCGACCCCGTTCGGGAGCGTTTCGATGAATTGCGGGATCGAGACTGCGCGACCGTAGGGATCGGTCATAACGTAATCCTCGACCCGGCGCCGGGGAACCATCTCCCCATTGATATGCAGCCGCCCCTGCTTCATTTGGATCCGGTCGCCCGGGAGGCCGATCACCCGCTTGATGTAATCCGTCGACTCGTCCGTCGGCTTCTTGAACACGGCAACATCGCCCCGCTCCGGCGCGGAGGCGAGGATCCGGCCGTCGAAGAGAGCCGGCGAGAACGGCAGGGAATGCCGGCTGTAGCCGTAGGACGGTTTCGAAACGAACAGATAGTCACCGACCAGAAGCGTCGGGAACATGGAACCCGACGGGATGTTGAAGGGCTCGTACGCGACGGTCCTGAAGGCAACCGCAATCAGAATGGCGTAGACGAGAGTCTTGATGAATTCCCGCATGGTACTCCCGGGGGCGCGGTGATGGTCTTTCAGATCACGTTCGGATGGCGGAGATCCGTCATCGGCCGTCCGCGGCAGCGGCGGGCAAGGCGCAATGTATGCCGCATTCGCCCGGTGACGGCAAGCCGGACGCCCTATGCACCGGCTTTCTCGCGCAGACCGGCAGGTTCGGCAGATATCACGACGAAAGCCTGCGCCATCGGCGGTTCGTCCGAAAGACTGAGATCGACACGGGCGACGTAGCCGCCCGGCGTGATCTCTTGCAGGCGGGCAGCGGCAACGCCGCTGAGTTCAAAGGAAGGTTTGCCGGAGGCATCGTTCACTACCTCCAGTTCCCGCCACTGGATCCCGGCCCTGTCTTCCTCGCCCAGCGCTTTCCAGATCGCTTCCTTCGCGGCGAAGCGCTTGGCATATACCGCTGCGCGGTTGGCCTTGTTGTCGGCCCGCGCGCGTTCCCTATCGGTAAAGATCCGGGCCAGGAAGCGGTCGCCGAAGCGCTCGATGGAGCGTTCGATCCGGGTGATGTCGACGAGGTCGCTGCCGATGCCGAGGATCATGTGGCGGTCAAGCGCCGATCCTGCCGGACGCGCCGGCGCGGGCCTTGTCCATCAGCGCGCGCATGCGGCGGATGGCGCTGTCCAACCCGCCGAAAATCGCCTCGCCGACCAGGAAGTGGCCGATATTCAGTTCATGGAACTCGGGCATCTCGGCAATCGGCCCGACGGTGTCGAAGGAAAGGCCGTGCCCGGCATGCATCTCGATGCCTCGCTCCGCGCCATAGCGCGCCGCCGCGCGGATACGGTCGAGATGCGCGACGCGCTCGGCCTCGGTCGCGGCCTCGCAATAGGCGCCCGTATGCAGTTCCACCACCGGGGCGCCAAGCGAGACGGCCGCATCGATCTGCCGCTTGTCCGCCTCGATGAAGAGCGAAACCCTGATCCCTGCCGACCTCAATTCAGAACAGAAGCGGGTCAGATGATTATGCAGACCGGCTGCGTCCAGTCCGCCTTCGGTGGTCACTTCCTCTCGCTTTTCCGGCACGATGCAGGCCGCATGCGGCCGGTGTTTCAAAGCGATCTCGAGCATCTCGTCCGTCGCCGCCATTTCGAAATTCAGCGGCAGATCGATTTCCCGTGTCAGGCGCTCGATATCGCCGTCCGAAATATGCCGGCGGTCTTCCCTCAGATGCGCGGTGATGCCATCCGCCCCCGCATCCGCCGCGAGGCGCGCCGCGCGGACCGGATCGGGGTGCGCGCCGCCCCGGGCGTTCCGGATCGTCGCCACATGATCGATATTCACACCGAGTCTGAGATAACTCATCGACTTCCCGCTCCCTGCTCGGAGACCTGGCCCTCGAGCACACCGTCCCGTGCGGATTTTCTGGCCGCTGCGTCGGCACGCCGCTGGACCTTTCGCGCCCGGTAGCCGTGGATCATCCCCGACAAGGGCAGGTAGAAGAGAATCCAGACGGCTGCTCCGGTGAGAAGGCCGCCGACGGTCATGGTCAGAAGCACATCCAGGCTTTGCCCCAGGGTCTCTCCGGAAATGATTCCCACTATCATGTCAAAGGTCAATTGCGGCGGCGGCCCGTCCTCCGGCGCCCCCATGATCCAGCCCCCGACCTTGTAGATCCAGAGCCAGATGAAGGGAAAGGTCCAGGGATTGCCGATCACGGTTCCGATCGCCGACGCGAGTATGTTCGCGCGGATCGCCCAGGCGAACAGTCCGGCCAGGATGAAATGGAAGCCGATCAGAGGAGTAAAGGAGGCCGCCGCTCCGCAGGCAAAGCCGGCGGCGATGCTGTACGGCGTCCCGGGCATACGACCGAGCCGGTGGAGCAGATAGCGCCAGAGGCGCGTAAAGCCCATCCGCGGCCAGACAAAATCCCTGACCTTCGACGTGATACCCGGCATTTGCCGGCGCTTGAACATGGACGCCGAACCTTTCCCGCTGCGAACTCACATGGCGCCGTATCGATGCTCCTGCCACCGGAGCGCCGGCACCCCTCTTTATTTGGGTCAGCCCCGCGCGCGATCCACCGAATTGATGACCGGAGTCGCACGAAGGGCGGCAATGATCTCCGTCAGATGACGAACATCTCCCACCTCAACATCGATAAACAGCTCGAAGAAGTCCGTCGAACGATTGACGATCTTCAGGTTGATGATGTTGCCACGGCTCTTGCCGATGACGGTCGAAAGGCTGCCGAGGCTGCCCGGCTCGTTGGCCAGGACCACGTCGAGCCTCCCGACATGCATACCGTTTTCCGTCTCCAGATCCCAGGAAACATCGAGCCAACGCTCCGGCGTCGCATGAAAGTTCTCCAGCGTGTCGCAGTCGATCGTGTGGATCGTGACTCCCTTGCCGGTGGTCACGATCCCGACGATGCGCTCGCCCGGCAAGGGGTGGCAGCAGCGTGCGTAATGCACCGCCATGCCCGGAATGAGGCCGCGCAGCGGCACCGCGTCGGCGCTGCCCTTGCGCGCCTTGGTCCGCGCCCTGGAAATCGGCACCACGTTCTGCTTGCCCGGCGCCGGTCGGGTTTCCGGGACAGCCGCATGCAGCACTTCCCGGTCGCTCAGGACGCCCTCGCCGACGCCCGCGAGAAGATCCTCGACGGTTTCGGACTGGAACCTGGAAAGCACCGGCTCCAGCACCTTGTCCGAGTATTTCTGCGCCTCCTGGCGGAACACCTTCTGCATGATGGCGCGCCCGAGATCGGCGAATTGCTGGCGCCGCTGCAGCCGGACGAAGCGCCGGATCCGCGCCTTGGCCTTGCCGGTGACGACGAACTGTTCCCAGGTCGGCGACGGGGTCGAGGTCTTGGACGTGGAGACCGCGACCTGGTCCCCGTTTTTCAACGGAGTCGTCAACGGCATGAGGCGGTCATTGATGCGCGCGCCGACGCAGCGGTCGCCGACTTCGGAATGGACCGCATAGGCGAAATCCACCGGCGTCGCGCCGCGCGGCAGCGAGATCAGGTCGCCCTTCGGGGTGAAACAGAAGACCTGATCCTGATACATCTCGAGCTTGGTATGCTCGAGGAACTCCTCCGGTCCGGAGGCGTGCTCGAGAATTTCGAGAAGCTCGCGTATCCAGCGGTACTTCTTGCCCTCGCGGCTATGCTCCGGGCCTTCCTTGTAGACCCAGTGCGCGGCGACGCCGAGTTCGGCGACCTCGTGCATCTCCCGGGTGCGGATCTGGATCTCGATGCGTTTCTTCAGCGGGCCGATAATGCCGGTATGAAGCGACTGGTAGCCGTTCGGCTTGGGCGTGCTGATATAGTCCTTGAAGCGCCCCGGAATCACCGGGTACTTGCCGTGAACGGCTCCCAGAAGCTGGTAGCACTCGCCAACGTCCTCGACCACGAGGCGGAAGGCCATGATATCGGAGAGCTGTTCGAATCCGACATCCTTGCGCTGCATCTTCAGCCAGACCGAATAGGGCGATTTGCGGCGTCCGGAGATTTCGGGTCCAAGTCCGACGCCTTTCGCCGTCTCCATCAATTCGCCGATGATCCGGTCGACGGTGTCGCTGCCTTCGTCATAGAGATAATCAAGGCGTTTCAGAATCGAGGTGCGGGCGTCCGAATTGAGCTCCGCGAAGGCCAGGTCCTCGAGCTCGTCCCGCATCGACTGGATGCCGATGCGCTCGGCGAGCGGGGCGTAGATATCCATGGTTTCCGCGGCGATGCGGCGGCGCTTTTCCTCCGAGGCGATGAAGTGCAGCGTCCGCATATTGTGGACGCGATCGGCCAGCTTCACCAGAAGGACGCGGATGTCCTCGCTCATCGCGAGCACCAGCTTGCGGAAATTCTCCGCCTGCTTCGTCCGGTCGGACTGAAGTTCGATCCGGGTCAGTTTGGTGACGCCGTCCACGAGACGCAGGATATCGGCGCCGAAAATCCGCTTGATGTCCTCCGGCGTCGCCGCAGTGTCTTCGATCGTGTCGTGCAGCAGCGCCGTGATGATCGTGCTGGTATCGAGGCGCATGTCGGTCAGGATGCCGGCGACCTCGAGCGGATGGGAGAAATACGGATCCCCCGACGCGCGTGTCTGCGAGCCGTGCATCTTCATGGCATAGACATAGGCGCGGTTCAGCGCATCCTCGTCCATGCCCGGATCGTAGTTCTTGACCCGTTCGACCAGTTCGTATTGGCGGATCATGCGCGCCCCTCGGCACAATGCGGGAACGCGCTCATGATATCAGGGCCGCACGAAGCGGCTCCAGCCCCAACGCGGCGGAGAGAATGAAAAACGGGGAGCCGGAGAGGCTTACCCCTCGCGTCCGAGGACCTCGTCATCAACGTCCTCGAATCCGCCACCGGCGCCCTCTTCGTTTGCGGACTGGATCTGCATGCCCAACGCATCCGCAGCGTCCTCGATGGCGGCACCGCCATCGGCCTCGAGCGCGCTCATGTCGTCTTCTTCCGGACCGTCGTCCTCGACGACCCGCTGCAGGCCCTTCACCAGCGCTTCGCGAAGAGCTTCGAGGTCGACCGTGCGGTCCGCGATCTCGCGCAGCGCCACGACCGGGTTCTTGTCGTTGTCCCGATCGACCGTGAGCTGACCGCCCGCGGAGATGTCCCGCGCGCGCTGGCCCGCGACCATCACCAGATCGAACCGGTTCGGAATTTCCAAAATGCAGTCTTCAACCGTGACCCGTGCCATGGGTTTGCGTCCCGTTCCAAAAGATACCGGAAAGGAAGATATATATTGGTTCGGCGAGGCTGGAGCAAGCGATTTAGGTCAGGTTCCACGCCCTTCTTTCAGGATTCCATCGGACGCGCCGTCTGTCCCGGATCCAGTTCCGCGATCAGGTTATCGATCGACGCGCCCGAGCGCGGATGCGTCCAGCCCGGCGCCAGATCTCGCAACGGCAGGAGCACGAAAGCGCGCTCGTGCAACCGCGGATGTGGCAGTACCGGTCCCTTCTCCGCGCCGTCCCGGCAGATTCCGCGATAATCCAGAAGATCGAGATCGATCACGCGTGGAGCGTTCACCACGCCCCGCACACGTCCGTAATCCGCCTCGACCCGGTGCAATGCATCGAGCAGCCGGTCCGGCGCCAGGTCGGTTTCGATCCGATAGACCGCGTTCACGTACCACGGCTGATCGGACACAGGCACCGGCGCACTCTCATACCAGCGAGACACTGCGAGCGAGACGATGCCCGACGCGGCCAGGTCGCGGACCGCCGCTTCCAGTGTCGCGCGCGGGGACGAATAACGCGGGCTGGGGAGATTTGCCCCTACCCCCAAGAATATCATGGACAAGGTTCACCGCCTCAGCCGGAAGCAAGGAAATTGAGCCTGCATGGAAACTTTGGTATAGCCGGGTTGCCTGACAGAAAAGAACGGCAATTTTTCTGAAATCAGGCGCGGCATAATCACAACCTGACGTTACTTGCGGATGACCGCTGCCGCTGCTCTATTGTGCTAAACAGCATTTATTGTGCTGAAAAGAACATTATCAAAGGAACAATTTATGCATTTTTACCCTCAGGAAAGAACCGGTCTATTCATCGACGGCGCCAATTTGTATTCGGCCGCCCGTTCGCTCGGTTTCGACATCGATTACCGAAAACTTCTCTCTGTCTTTGCCGATGAGAGCCGTCTGGTCCGGGCCTTCTACTACACAGCCCTGATCGAAAACGAGGAATACTCGCCGATTCGCCCTCTGGTCGACTGGCTTGACTACAACGGCTACACAATGGTCACCAAGCCGACCAAGGAGTATACCGACGCCTCGGGCCGGCGGAAGATCAAGGGCAATATGGATATCGAGCTTGCGATCGATGTCCTGGAAATGTCGGAGCATCTCGATCATGTGGTTCTGTTCTCCGGCGACGGCGATTTCCGCCGGCTTGTCGAGGCCGTCCAGCGCAAGGGCGTGCGCGTTACCGTCGTCTCGACGGTAAAGTCCCAGCCGCCGATGATCGCCGACGAACTGCGCCGCCAGGCCGATCACTTCCTCGAGCTGCAGGACTTCCAGGCGAAGATCGCCCGCAGCCACCAGGACCGGCCGCCGCGTCCGCAACAGTCGCGCTTCGAGGACGAGGCCGATGAGGACGACGATTACGAGGATCTCGACGAGGCCGAAGTGACGCCACGTCGTCCGAAATACTGAGCCACGGCGTTTCGTCCGATGCCGTCAGCGATCGCCTCTCTTGCGGAGCCGGGACGCGACTGCCCGCTCTGTCCTCGTCTCGTCGATTTCCGCCATGCGAACCGGGAGAAGTTCCCGGACTGGCATAACGGACCGGTCGTCTCCTTCGGACCGAAGGACGCGGCCTTCCTCATTGTCGGACTCGCCCCGGGTCTCCGCGGCGCCAACCGGACCGCGCGGCCGTTCACCGGCGACTATGCGGGCGATCTGCTCTACCAGACACTCGGACGCTTCGGGTTCAGCAGCGGCAGCTACGACAGAGAAGGCGAGGACGATCTTGCGCTCGTCGATTGCCGGATCACCAACGCGGTGCGCTGCGTGCCGCCGGAGAACAAGCCGGTCGGTGCCGAGGTGAAGGCCTGCGCGCCGTTCCTTCAGATGGAGCTTGCGGGCCCGCGCCGCGTGGTGCTCGCGCTCGGCGGGCTGGCGCATGGCGCCATTCTCTCCGCCCTCGGCATCCCGAAGAACCGCTTCAAGTTCGGCCATAACAGCGTGCACGAACCGGGCAGCGGCTTCGCGCTGGTCAATTCCTACCATTGCTCGCGCTACAACACGAACACGGGCAAGCTCACCGAAGAAATGTTCGAGGATGTTTTCCGGACCGTGCGTGGACTCCTCGACGGCGACTGAGGCGACGCCTCACCCCTTGTCGCGCATCAACCGCGCCTTCTCGCGCTGCCAGTCCCGCTTCTTCTCGGTCTCGCGCTTGTCCCGCTGCTTCTTGCCCTTGGCAATGCCGAGCGCCAGCTTGGCAATGCCGCGCCGGTTGAAATAGAGCTGCAGCGGCACCAGGGTCGCGCCTTCGCGCTGGATCAGGCCAAGCAGCTTGTCCCTCTCCTTCTTGTGCACCAGGAGACGCCGCGGACGGCGCGGTTCGTGGTTGAAAGGCTCGGCCGCGGGATATTCCGGGATATGCGCATTGAAGAGGGTCAGCTCGCCCCTGTCCTGCCCCGCATAGGACTCGCCGATGCTCGCCTTGCCGTCACGCAGGCTCTTCACCTCGGAGCCGGTCAGCACAAGACCGGCTTCGATGGTGTCCTCGATAAAGTAGTCGTGCCGCGCACGGCGGTTCTTGGCGATCACGTGGTCGCCCGATTTCTGTCCCGACATGGGAGAATTCCTTCAGCCGCCGGCCCGGCCCCGGCCCGCCGATCAGTTCAGCAGACCGGCATGCCGGAGGGCGGATTCCACTTTCTGTTTGCTGCTGTCGGCGATCTCGCAAATCGGCAGACGCGCGGTCGCCTCGCAGATGCCCAGCAGGCTCGCCGCATATTTGACCGGGCCCGGGCTGCTTTCGCAGAACAGGGCCTGGTGCAGCGGATAAAGCCGGTCGTTGATCGTCCGCACGGTGTCGACGTCACCCTCACCCCAGGCCTTGTGCATCCGCGACAGCGGGCCCGGTGCCACATTCGCAGTCACCGAGATGCAGCCATGGCCGCCCTGGGAGAGATACGGCACCACCGTCCCGTCCTCGCCCGAGAGCTGGCAGAAGTCCGGGCCGATCGCGAGCCGGGTCTCGATCGGACGCGTGGCGCTCGCCGTCGCGTCCTTGACCCCGACGATGTTCGGGATTTCCGACAGCCGCTTCATGGTCTCGACCGACATGTCAATCACGCTACGCGGCGGGATATTGTAGATGATGACCGGAATATCAACCGCGTCGGTAATCGCCTTGAAATGGCGGAACATGCCTTCCTGGGTCGGCTTGTTGTAGTAGGGCGTGACGATCAGCGCCGCGTCGGCACCGGCGTCCTTGGCGTGAGCGGTGAGTTCGATCGCCTCTTCGGTCGAGTTCGAACCGGTACCCGCGATGACCGGCACGCGGCCTGCGGCCTGCTCGATGCACAGTTCCACCACCCGCTTGTGTTCGTCATGGCTGAGAGTCGGGGATTCGCCGGTCGTCCCTGTCGGGATCAGGCCTTCCGTCCCTTCCTCGATCTGCCAGTCGACAAATTTTCGGAACGCGGCCTCGTCGACCGCGCCGTTTTTGAACGGCGTGATCAATGCTACCAGGGATCCCTTGAACATCGGATTTCCAGCATTGTAGGCCACGACTCGTCTCCTGCCGATTGGCATTGGTTTCAGAAAGACGGCGACCATACGCCCAGCGCCGCAGGGGGACAAGAACAAGCATGCCGGGCCCGGCCGTTTTCCGCCGCCCGAACGGTGCTGCCTGGTTCGCCGGGCAAATACCCATAGCGCGCGGTGACTTAGCGTCGCGTTCATTTCCTGCTATCATATTCACATTGCACGGGCTCCCGCGGTCACTCGCCACCTTGGGTCGGTCCCGTGCGTCACGACGCACCGACGGGGGGTCAATTCTGCGAATGCTGTTCCGACTTGGACCGAACCTGTGCGCAGCTCTGGCCGGCGCCGGGCTCCTGCTGGGCGGTGTCGTGGCCATTCTGCCTCCGGAAACGGGCCTCGCGGCCGTGCCCTTGCCAGAAATCCGGCCCACAGAGCAGTCTCCGCCATTGCCGAAACCGCGCCCCGGCGATCTCCTGGTTCCGAAGGACAGCGCAACCGCTTACCGACGCGCCTTCTCCCTTGCGAAACAGGGAAATTGGAAGGCGGTGGAGAGTCTTGCCCGGGAACCGGCGCGCCCGGAACTCGAAAAGGTCCTTGTATGGCTCCGGCTGAAGGATTCGGCGAGCGGCGCCGGCTTCGACGAGCTCTCGTCTTTCCTGCGCAAGAACCCGGCCTGGCCGGACAGACGCCGGCTGGTCGACCTGGCGGAACTCCGGATGCCGGACGACCTTCCGGCGGCCGCGCAGCACGTCTGGTTCTCGGAGATCGCTCCCCGGTCTGCCGCAGGACGGCTCAAGTATCTGCGCAGCCTGGAGGAGGGCAGCGACCGGGAGGCGCTCGCCGTCGCGGCCCGTGCCTATTGGCACGAGACGCCATTCGGCCTGGCCGACCATCGTTCGTTTCTGCGGCGTTACCGCTCTCTCTTGCGGGCCGACGATCACTGGATCCGCCTCGATCGCATGCTGTGGCGCGGACATCTCTCCTCCGCCCGCCGCGTGCTGCCCCTGGTCGAGAAGGACAGGCAGAAACTCGCCCTCGCCCGCATGACGCTGCGCACCCAGGCGCCAGGTGTGGACGGCGCGATCAGCCGTGTCCCGGAGGCACTGCTGACCGACCCCGGACTGCAATATGAACGGCTTCGCTGGCGTCACCGGAAAGGCAAGAAAGACTCTGCGCTCGAACTGCTCTGGTCGGTACCGGCGGAGCAGGAATTCGCAGACCTCTGGTGGCGCGAACGGGCCCGGCAGATCCGCTACGCGCTCGACGAGGACCGCAAGGAGGATGCCTACCTCCTGTCGGCGGCCCATATCCAGCAGGACGGGCTGACCTTCGCGGAGGCCGAATGGCACGCCGGCTGGATTGCGCTGCGTTTCGCCGACAAGCCGGCGGAAGCGCTTGCCGCGTTCGCCCGCCTCTATGACGGCGTCAGCACGTCAATCAGCCTCGCCCGCGCGGCATACTGGGCCGGTCGCGCGGCGGAAACCCTCAAGGAGCCTCTCAAGGCACGCTCCTGGTACCGGCGGGCCGCGGACCATCCCGCCACCTTCTACGGCCAGCTCGCCCAGGCGCGACTCGGTGCCAACAACTTCAAGCTTCCGCGCGAACCGCAGCCGACGCGCGAAATGCGCCGCGAATTCTCGCAGTCGGAACTCGTTCAGGTCGCCTCCGCCCTCAGCCGGGTGGGCCAGGATGAACTTGCGCGCGACTTCGTCCTGCACCTGGCGTGGCTTGCCGACGACGGGCCGCAGGCCGTGCTGGTCGCCCGGCTGGCTCGCAAGCTCGGCTATCTCGACATCGCCGTCCGCGCCGCCAGGAACGCCGCGCGCAAGGGGATCGTGCTCGCGGAAGCAGGCTACCCGACCCGCTACGCAACGGAGCACGGTCCGCTGGAGCCGGCGCTCATGCTCGCCATTATCCGGCAGGAAAGCGGTTTCGACGAGAAAGCGCGAAGCCGCGCAGGGGCCCGGGGACTGATGCAGCTGATGCCGGCCACCGCACGGCATGTCTCCAGGTCGGTCAACCAGCGTTACTCGAAGAACCGGCTGACCTCGGACCCCTATTTCAACATCAGCCTGGGACGGGCCTATCTTTCCGGGCTGATCGACCGCTTCAGAGGCAATTACGTTCTCGCGATCGCCGCCTACAATGCCGGACCAGGCAATGTCGGCCGCTGGCTTCGCGAGCGCGGCGATCCGCGCAATGGCGAGATCGACGTGATCGACTGGATCGAGCGCATACCCTTCGGCGAGACCCGAAACTATGTGCAGCGGGTGCTCGAGGGTCTCGTCGTCTACCGCGCCCGGCTCGGCGGGCGTCACAGTCCCGTGATTTCCTGGGACAAGGTCTCCCCGCGCGACGTCTGGTGCGTTACGGCTTGCGGAATCCTGCTGGACGCGCATCAAGCGTCGGCGCCACTCGGGGAGTAACGCCCAATGCCTGTCCATCCGTCTTTCGCAGGTATCGAAGCCTGCGTGTTCGATGCCTACGGAACGCTTTTCGACGTCCATTCCGCGGTCGCGCAGTGCCGCGGAAGGTTCCCCGACCCCGAGACCCAGGCGGACCGGACGTCGGAGATGTGGCGGATGAAGCAGCTTCAATACACCTGGCTGAGGGGGCTGCAGAACCGGCATGCCGATTTCTGGCAGGTGACCGGGGACGCGCTCGACTTCTGTCTCGACTCCGTACTCGGCAATCCCGGCCCGGCCGGTTTGCGGGACGCTCTGATGGACAGCTATCTCACGCTGCACGCCTACCCCGAAGTGTTGGGCGTACTGCAGAAGCTGAGATCGCGCGGACTGAAGACGGCGATCCTCTCCAACGGTTCGCCGATGATGCTGGAGAAGGTCTGCGAGACCTCCGGCGTCGGCGCACTGATGGATGCGGTGCTGTCGGTCGAGGAGGTCGGGGTCTACAAGCCGCATCCGTCGGTCTATCAGCTCGCGGTCGACCGGCTCGGCGTGCATGCGAACCGCATCTCCTTCCAGAGTTCGAATGCATGGGACGCCACCGCTGCCTCGGCCTTCGGCTTCAAGGTCGCCTGGTGCAACCGCTTTGACCAGGCCCGCGAACGGCTGCCGGGGGCGCCCGATGCAGAGCTGCGGACGCTGGACGAATTGCCGCCCCTGCTCGGCGATTGATCCCGTGACAATCCTGCAATTGCGCCGCTGAACAGACGCTCCTATCGTTTCGCCAGTGCGCCGCCTCGGTGCGTCCTACCAACTGACAGGAGCCCTCGTGCCATGAACGAGCTTTCCCCTTCGCTGTCCGCGCCCGATTTCGAAGACGTCCGGGCCGCAGCCAAGCGTCTTGCGGGCAAAGCCGTGCGGACACCTCTGCTGGAAGCGCCTCTGCTCAACGCGAAGCTGAATGCGCGCCTTCTGGTCAAGCCGGAGTGCCTGCAACGCACGGGCTCCTTCAAGTATCGCGGCGCGCTGAACCGGCTGTCGCTGATCCCGCAAGCGGACCGTGCGAAGGGCGTTCTGGCCTATTCCTCCGGCAACCATGCCCAGGGTGTCGCCTATGCGGCGAGCGAGCTCGGTATCAAGGCCAGCATCATCATGCCGAAAGACGCCCCGGAGATGAAAATCGGCAACACCCGGGCCTACGGCGCTGAAGTCATTCTCTACGACCGCTATTCGGAAAGCCGGGAAGAAATCGGCCAGAGGATCTCGGCGGAAACCGGGGCCACGCTGGTCCGCCCCTACGACGATCCGGGCGTGATCGCCGGCCAGGGAACGATCGGCCTCGAAATCGCCGAACAGGCAGCGGAGATCGGCGCGACGCTCGACGCGGTGATCGTCTGCTGCGGCGGCGGCGGACTTGTTTCCGGAATCGCCCTCGCGCTCGACGGCGCCGCACCGGGCGTTCCGGTCTATTCGGCGGAGCCGGAGAACTTCGATGACATGGCCCGCTCGCTTGTCAGCGGCAAACACGAGAGCAACGCTCCCGAAGCGCGCTCGATATGCGATGCCATCGTCACCCCGACCCCGGGGCAGATTACCTTCGGCATCTGCAAGTCCCTGCTGGCCGGCGGTCTCGCCGTCAGCGACGAGGAAGCGCTCGACGCCATGGCCGCCGCGTTCCGGTACCTGAAGATCGTCGTCGAACCCGGCGGTGCCGTTGCCCTTGCGGCCGCGCTCGGCGGCAAGCTCGATATCGCGGGAAAGACTGTCGCGGTGGTCTGCTCCGGCGGCAATGCTGACACGGAAATGTTCGCGCGCGCGCTCTCCCGTCAACAAGACTGACAGCTGCTCACGTCAGGAGATCGCGCCCAGGCTCTCAGGCGAGCGCGCGGCTATCCTTCTCCTTGGCGTCCGCATCGGCTGCGGCCGGCTTCGAAGCGCCGACCAGGGCGGCCGGCGCCAGGTCCGGTTTCGCCCCGATCCGCTCGAGCGCCTTTTTCTCGCCCGGCTTTTCTTCCGGGAAGTGACGGCAATTGCCTTCGAAGAACGCGCCGGGCTCGATCGTCAGACGCTCCTGCACCACGTCGGCGATGACCCTCGCCGTCTTGTTCAGGGTGACATGCCGGGCCTTGACCTGTCCGGTGACCGCGCCGGCGATCACGATGGCCTCTGCCTCGATCGAGCCGCGGACGACCGCCGTGGCGCTGATGGTCAGCTTCTTGCTCGTGATGTCGCCCTCGACAGTCCCGTCGACCTGCATGTCGCCTTCGCTGACAAGGTTGCCGTTGACGACCAGGTCGGCGCTCAAGATCGACGGCGCCGCCTGCTTCTGCGGCGCTTGCTGCTGACCGCGACTATCCTTTTTTGAAAACATAACGTCCCGCCTTCAGAAAATTTCGCGGATTCAGGGGTCTATTCTTGTATCGAACCTCATAATGCAGATGCGGCGCGGTGCTCCGCCCCGAACTGCCCATGCGTCCCAACACCTCGCCAAGCCCGACCTCCTGGCCGACCTTGACAGCGATACTGCTCAAATGGGCGTACCGGGTCGTGATGTCGTTGCCATGATCAATTTCGACGATTCGTCCGTAGAACGGCTCGCGTTTGGCGCGGATCACCCTGCCGGGCGCCGCCGCCATGATTTCCTGCTTGCGCGGTCCCGACATGTCGAGCCCGGCATGCATGGCCCAGCGTTTGTTGATCGGATCCTTGCGGCGCCCGAACCCGCTGGTGAAATAATAGTCCTTCATCGGCGCGATCAGGGGCACCGACAGGTAGACGTCGCGCAGCTGTTCCCAACGCGAGAGTCTGAGTTCCAACTGGGTTTCCGGCAAATCGGCCTCTGCCCGGTCCGGCTGAAGCTCCGGATGGTAGGGAATGAACGGGCCGCCCTGCCCCATGATCATGCCTTCCGGCATCGGCGCAATCCGCTCGAGATCGAGTCCGGTCCGCCGCAGCACCGCCTCGACCGCGTGAATGTTGTTGAGCGCGCGATCGGAAATCAGCTGCAGCCGGCGCTGGTGTTCCGCATCGATATCGGCCAGGCGCGCTTCCAGAGAGGAGATCCGGGAGCGGAGGGCGTCGTTTTCCGACGCCCCGGAACTGCGCTCGAGCATGACTGTCCTGAGATCGGACCGGAGATGCGCGATCGTTTCGGCGAGCTGCTCGCGCTGGGCCACGGATTCCGCCAGCTCGTTGTTCAGTCGCCAGAGCCGGCCATCGAGTTTCTCGCGCTCGGCCGCAATCTCGTTCTTCTCCGCCTCCAGCGTCTCGAGATGCGTCCGCAGATTGCTGATATGCGTTTCCAGCCCGTTGTTCTTGGCGGTCATGCGCCGGAGCTCGCGACCGAGGAGACTGAACTGGTCGTTCAGGGCCTTGCGGCCGGCATTGATCCGGTCCCGTTCGACCTGAGTGTATCGCAGCCGCGATTCGGTCGAGGTCAGATCGCTCCTGAGACCCTCGTTCTGGTCGAACAGGCGCTGCAGCTGTCCCTGGGTTTCCTTCAGGTCTCGGGTGATCGCGACGACCGAAAGCTGGTAGTCGGAAACCTGATCGAGCAGCTGGCGATAGGAATCCTGGCTGCGCTGAATGGCGACGTCTTTGCCGCGCAGCAGATCGTCCTGCATGTAGACGCCGACCGAAGCGAATCCTAGCCATCCCGCCAGCATCACCCAGACCAAGACGACCCCGACCTGCACGCGGGTGCTGAGCGTGAAATAGCGAATACGGGAATCGGAACGCAGAATTACCTCGCGTTCGCGAAAAATGTGATGAATCCAGGCTGTTATGGTGCTTGCAAGCGAAGTGCTGCGCGTTTCCATACGCAAATAGCCTTGTAGATTTCTCCGACGTCCCCGCAGCAAGAGTACCTGCGAGGCGGCCCCAAAGCAAGCCGGGGAAGATGGCCGGATGATGACCCTAAGTTGCCGGGGAAATGGCTGCAGCTTCGTCCTAAGACCACGCGAAATTATACCAACCCATTCGCCGAAAGAGGTAAAATCGACGTCATGGACCGGACACAATGGCAAGCAGATCAGATCCGGGGCGTCGCCATGGCCCTGCGGCACTGGTTCGAGATCGCCGACACCGAGGAGCGCATGCGCGAACTCGGCATCAAGGGAGGGCCGAAGAATAAGAAACCTCCCAGTGACAAGCGCCTGCATCCGTTCGCCCTGACCGCGTTGCCGCCGCAGATCGTGCATCTGAAACACGACGCCCCGGTCACCACGCTGCACCTGTTGCAGATTGTCTATGACGACGGCGAATTGCGCGCCGACCCGTGGCGCTGGTGGTTCGCCTGGATCAGCATCGAGATGATCTCCCGCCTCGGCCCCGACCCAAGCGGACGCCATGTGAAGGATTTCATCCGCAAAGACGAGAGCCTGAAGCATGTGCGCCAGACCGCGGCGCGCTGGCTCGCCAGCAGCGAGGCCAGAATCGAACAGGTCAATCGCGATTTCCGGACGCTCCTGAAACAGGCTCTGGATGAGCCCGGCGCGCCGGCCGATCAGGACAGCCTGATCCAGAGACTGGGTCAGCCGCTCCTGGTCTTCATCGAGGCGATGGCGAGCGAGGCGGGACGGATCTCCGCCGGCATCACCGAACAGCTGGCGGAGCGGGTCGAACGCATGTAGGCGGACCGTGATGACGGATACCGGCGAGTGCGAGTCGCAATCCGGCTTTTCGAATCGGTGCGGCCGGTGCTAGGCGTTAACCTGTCAATTCCGCTTCAGCCGACAAGGCAATCCTCACATGGCCGAATATTCCGTCTTCAGCCTCGTCCGGAACGCGCTGACGGGGCACAAGAACTGGCAGCGCGCCTGGCGCGACCCGGAGCCGAAGCCGAGCTACGACGTGGTCATCGTCGGCGGCGGCGGGCACGGCCTTGCGACCGCTTTCTACCTCGCCAAGATACACGGCGTGCGCAATGTGGCGGTGCTCGAGAAAGGCTGGCTCGGCGGCGGCAATACCGGGCGCAACACCACCATCGTGCGCTCCAACTACATGCTCGACGACAACGCGCATTTCTACGAGAAGTCGCTGAAGCTCTGGGAGCAGCTGAGCCAAGAGCTGAATTTCAACGTGATGTTCAGCCAGCGCGGCGTGCTCAATCTCGCCCATTCCGACGGGCAGATGGACCGGTTTGCGCGGCGCGGCAATTCCATGCGCCTGAACGGCATCGACGCCGAACTCCTGGACCGCAAGCAGGTCATGAAGATGGTCCCGCATCTCGACTTTTCAGACGAGGCGCGCTTCCCGATCTATGGCGGGCTGCTGCAACCCCGCGGCGGCACCGCGCGGCACGACGCCGTCGCCTGGGGCCTCGCCCGCGGCGCCGACCGGCTCGGTGTCGATATCATCCAGAACTGCGAAGTGACCGGCTTCAGGCGGAACGGCAACCGGATCGAGGCGATCGAGACCAGCCAGGGCACCATCGGCTGCGGCAAGATCGGCTTCGCGGTCGCCGGCAATACCGGTTACCTCGCATCCAAGCTCGGATTGAAGTTGCCGATCGAGAGCCACGTGCTGCAGGCCTTCGTCTCGGAACCGCTGAAGCCGTTCTTCGACCATGTCGTGACCTTCGGCGCCGGACATTTCTATCTCAGCCAGTCGGACAAGGGCGGCCTCGTCTTCGGCGGCGATCTCGACATGTACAATTCCTACGCCCAGCGCGGGAACATGCCGACCATCGACCATGTGATGCGGGCCGGCCTCGCCATGGTCCCGTCGATCTCCCGCCTCCGGCTGCTGCGCCACTGGGGCGGCGTCATGGACATGTCGATGGACGGCAGTCCGATCATCGGCAAGTCGCCGATCGACAATCTCTACCTCAATTGCGGCTGGTGCTACGGCGGCTTCAAGGCGACGCCGGGCTCCGGCTGGGTCTTCGCCCACACCATCGCCGAGGACGCGCCGCATCCGCTGAATGCCGGCCTCCGGCTCGACCGCTTCGAGCGCGGTCACATCATCGACGAAGAATCAACCGGCCCCGTGCCGGGCCATCACTAGGAGGCACCGGAGATGCTCTATATCGACTGCCCCTATTGCGGCTCCCGGGCGCACGAGGAATTCACCTATATCGGTGACGCGTCCAAGAAGCGGCCCGACAGTGCCGGGAAAACCGATCCAGCCTGGGTCGACTATGTCTACACGCGGGACAATCCGCGCGGCCCGCATCTGGAGCTCTGGCACCATTCGCTCGGCTGCCGGGAAGTGGTGAAGGTGCTGCGCGATACCGTGACACACGAAATCCTCGGCGCAGGACGCCCGGGAGACGAGATCGCGGTTCCCGAGACGGAGATCGATCAATGATCCGCGGCAAGGAACAGCAGCCCTACCGGATTTCCGAGGGTGGAGAGATCGAGCGCACGCGGCCGCTCGGCTTCCGCTTCGACGGCAGGAACTATATTGGCTACGAGGGAGACACACTCGCCTCCGCCCTGCTCGCCAACGGAGTTCGGCTGGTCGGCCGCAGCTTCAAGTACCATCGTCCGCGGGGTATCTATTCCGCCGGTCCTGAAGAGCCGAATGCGCTGGTGCATCTGCGCTCGGGCGGCCGGCAGGAGCCGAACACCCGGGCGACGCAGATCGAACTCTTCGCGGGACTGGAGGCGAAGAGCCAGAACCGCTGGCCGAACCTGAAATTCGACCTGATGGGCGTGAACGACCTCGCCTCCCGCTTCCTGGTCGCGGGCTTTTACTACAAGACCTTCATGGGCCTGCCGGGCTGGCATTTCTACGAGCATTTCATCCGCAAGGCGGCCGGAATGGGCGCGGCGGAGCATATCCCGGATCCGGACAGTTACGACAAGATGCATGGCCATGCCGACATCGTTGTGATCGGCGCCGGGCCGGCAGGTCTCGCCGCCGCGCTTCAGGCAGGCGGGAGCGGCGCGCGGGTCTTCCTGATCGACGAGAACGACCGCCCCGGCGGCCGTCTTCGTGCCGAGCGGGAAACTATCGACGGGCGTCCCGCCATGGAGTGGACGCAGAAGACCGTCGCGGCGCTCGAGGACATGGAGAATGTCACCTTCCTCACCCGCACCACCGCCTTCGGATATTACGATGGCGACACGATCGGTGCTCTGGAACGGGTCTCCGATCACCTTCTCGCGCCGGAGCCTTTCAAGGTGCGTCAGCGCCGCTGGCTGATCCATGGAAAGAAGATCCTGCTCGCGACCGGTGCAACCGAACGCCCCCTGGTGTTCGACGGCAACGACCGGCCCGGTGTCATGCTGGCAGGCGCGGCCCGGACCTATGCCAACCGTTTCGCCGTGCAGGCCGGCAGGCGTGCCGTCGTCTTCGCCAACAGCGACGACGGCTACCGGACGGCACTGGACCTCGCCCGTGCCGGAATCGAGGTGCGCGGCGTGATCGATCCTCGAATTGGCATACAGAGCGCCCTCAAGGATCAGGTCGCCGCATGCGGGATCGATATCGTGGAAGGCGCCGCGGTCGCCCGCACGCATGGTTATCTCGGCCTCGCAGGCGTCGACATCGCCGACCTCGATTCCCTCCGTTCGGGCAGGATGCCCGAGACCCGCTTCATACCCTGCGACCTGCTGGCCACTGGCGGCGGATGGAGCCCCAATGTCCATCTGCACAGCCACCAGAGCGGACGGCCGGTCTATGATCCGGCAATCGCCGCCTTCGTGCCAGGAGCCTCGCGGATGAACGACCGCTCGATCGGTGCCGCGCGCGGCCGGTTCGGCCTCGCGGAGTGCCTCGCCGACGGGATCGCCGCCGGACGCGATGCGGCGGAGGAACTCGGCTTTGCCGCCGGTCCGCTTGCTGCCACACCGGCGACGGAAGAGCCTGCGGCCGGCCCCTTCATGACCCTCTGGCAGGTGCCCGCCCTGCCGGACCGAAAAGCGCGGAGTTTCGTCGACCTGCAGGACGACGTCGCCGCCTCCGACGTCAAGCTGGCGGAGAGCGAGGGCTATGTCTCGGTCGAGCATCTGAAGCGCTACACCACGCTCGGCATGGGCACGGACCAGGGCAAGACCTCGAACATCAACGGCCACGGCATCCTGGCGGAAGCGCGCGGGATGGATGTCGCCGCTGTCGGCACCACCACCTTCCGCCCGCCCTATACCCCGGTCGCCATCGGCGCTTTTGCCGGGCGCGAGCGCGGGCACCACGCCCACCCGGTTCGCCGCACGCCGATGCATGACTGGCACCTCGCCAACGGCGCGAAGATGATCGAGGCGGGGCTCTGGATGCGGCCGCAATATTATCTGGAACCGGGCGAGACACCGTCCCGCGCCACGATGGACAAGGCGATCACCCGCGAGACTCTCGCCGTCCGCAACGCCGCCGGCATTTCCGACGTCTCCACGCTCGGCAAGATCGATATTCAGGGCGCGGACGCGGCAGAATTCCTCAACCGCGTCTATATCAACGGCTGGAAGACCCTCGCGATCGGCAAGGCGCGCTACGGCGTCATGCTGCGCGAGGACGGGATCGCGCTGGACGACGGCACCACCTCCAGGATCGGCGAGAACCATTACTACATGACCACCACGACCGCCGAGGCAGGCCCGGTGATGCAGCACCTGGAAGTGCTGCTCCAGGTGCACTGGCCGGATCTCGACGTGAAGATCGCGTCCGTCACCGACGAGTGGGCGGCGATGGCGATCGCCGGTCCGAACAGCCGCGCGATCCTCTCGGACCTCTTCCCCGAGACGGACCTCTCTAACGACGCTTTTCCTTTCATGGGCGTGCGCATGGCCAGCCTCGGCGGCATCCCGGCACGAATCTTCCGGATCAGCTTCTCCGGCGAGCTGGCCTACGAGATCGCCGTCCCGGCGGATTACGGCGCGGCCGCATGGGAGCGCTGCCTTGAGGTTGGTTCAGACCACGGCATGGTGCCCTACGGGCTGGAGGCCCTGAACATTCTGCGCATAGAGAAGGGCCACGTGACGGTCAGCGAGATCGACGGACGGCATACCGCCGCCGATCTCGGCTTCGGCAGGATGATGAGCACGAAGAAGCGTTTCGTCGGCGACGCACTTGCGACCCGGGAATGCATGGCCGATCCCTCGCGCCCGGCGCTCGTGGGCCTGACGCCGCTCGACGGCAAGACCAAGATCCGCGCCGGATCCGTGCTGGTGGAAGATCCGAGAACCCCGCCGCCGGTACCCAAGCTCGGTCACGTCAGTTCGACGGCTTATCTCAGCCCCAATCTCGGCCGTCCGATCTCGCTCGCCATGCTGAAGAACGGACCGGAGCGCATCGGGGAGACAGTGTGGGCTGTCTTTCCGCTCCGGGACGAGGCGGTCGAATGCCGGGTGACCTCGCCCGTTGTCTATGACGAGGAAGGAGCGCGACTTCATGGCTGACCCAGCATCCGCCGTCCGCCGTTCGGCTCTCTCCAACGTGCGCGTACCGGGCGATTTCGGCGCGACTCCGTTCAATGGCCCGGGCATTCATCTCGCGGAACGCGCACCGCTCTCCGTCGTGCAGGTCGAGACCGGCGCCGAGAGAACCGGAGAGCTGATCGAAGCAACAGGCACAACGCTCGGCATCACACCGTCGCAAGTGCCCAACGCCGCGACCGGAACCGGCCGCCCGCGCATTCTCGGGACCGGCACCGGGCGCTGGATTGTTGTCGAACCGGAGAGCCGCGACCTTGCGGGCATCCTCCGCGCAGCCCTGCCAGAGAGTACGGCCGTGACCGACCTCTCCCATGCCAGGGTCTGCCTCCGTCTCTCCGGCCGCGAGGCGCGGACGCTGCTCGCCAAAGGCTGCAGCATCGACCTGCATCCGGACGCCTTTCGGCCGGAGACCAGCCGGATGACGAGCCTGTTCCACTCTGCGGTGCTGATCGACTGCCGCAGCGCCGGGCCGGTCTACGACATCTATGTTCACCGCTCTTATGCCGTGCATCTGTTCGAGATGCTGCTCGACGGTGCGCTCGAATTCGGCTGCCGGGTCGCCTGAAGCCGGATCTTGGCTTGTTCGCGCGCAACGGGAGCGATATTCTTACCTGATGTTGGCTCCGACGCCGAAAGATCGGCAGAGGATTAAAAGGGAACACGGTGCGGCGTACCCATCAGGGACCAAATCCGTGGCTGCCCCCGCAACTGTGAGCGGCGAGCGACGTCCGGACTGAGCCACTGGCCCCATTCGGGGGCTGGGAAGGCAGGACGAAGCCGGGACCCGCGAGCCAGGAGACCTGCCGACGCGGCGACCGGACGATCCGGCGTCTTAACCGCAACATCCGGGATTGGCAGAAATGCCGCCTCCCCGGAACGGCTCTTGTCGGAGGGACACATGACCACAACCACGCAACAGACTGCGGCGATTTCCGTCGGCACGTCGAAAAAGCTGATCGCCGCCTTTGCCCTGCTCGGCGGGCTCGGGATCGTCTTCCTGACCGGATTCGCTGCGTCCGACGCGGTCCACAACGCTGCGCACGATACCCGTCACAGCATGGCCTTTCCCTGCCACTGAGGCAGCGCCATGGTCATGAGATTCCTGAAGGCCGCTCTCGCGGCCGGATTTCTTGCGGGCGCGCTTGTAGCCGGACTGCAGGAAGTCACCACCACACCTCTGATCCTCGAAGCGGAGAAATACGAGTCGGGCGAGATCGTCAGTGCCGGACGCTTCCTGGTCGCGCACGCGTCGGACGTCCGGAGCGATTCGCTGGTCCACCTGGCCCATGGCGGTGAAGACCACGGCAGCGAGAACGCCTGGGCTCCCGAGGACGGAATCGAGCGCAGTCTCTCGTCGGCGCTGGCGACGGTCGGGACCACCTTTGGTTTCGCCCTGATCCTGCTTGCCGCGATGGTTCTCAGCGATACAAAGATCAGCGCCCGTTCGGGTCTGGCCTGGGGGGCCGCAGCATTCGCGGCGACCGGCCTTGCCCCCGCTCTGGGCCTCAGCCCGGAACTTCCGGGTTCGGCCGCGGCCGTCCTCGAAGACCGGCAGATATGGTGGATCGGCACCGCGCTCGCGACGGCTGCGGGACTGTTTCTCGCGCTCCGCGTCTCCGGTCCGCTTGCCATTGTCGCCGGCCTCGCCCTGATCGCGCTTCCGCACGTGATCGGCGCGCCGCATGCGGACGGTTACACCAGCAACGTTCCGTCCGAACTCTCGGGGCATTTCGCGTCTGCATCGCTGGTCGTGCACGCCGTGACCTGGGCGCTGACCGGCAGTGTCGCCGGCTTCGTCTGGAAGCGCACCGGGACCAGAGAAGCCACCGCAAGCGCGTGAGCGGAGATCCTGCGGCGGAGGGCGGCGAACACCGTCCTCCGCATCCCGTCACCATCGATATCTGCGTCTCCTGCCGTGCCGCGGACGGTTCCGGCCGCGACGGTCGCTTGCTGTTCGAACGGCTCGAAACGGCCTGCGCCAGCCTGCCCGGAATCGCCTTGCGTGCCGTGGAGTGCATGGCGGTATGCGACCGACCGGTCACTGTCGCGCTCCGAGGCCCCGGTCTCTGGAGCTATGTGATCGGGGATGCGGATCCGGAAACCCAGGTCGAGGAAATCCTCGCGTCGGCCAGGGCCGTCGCCGCCTCCCCGCATGGTGTGCCGCGACTGAAAGAGCGCCCGCCCGTCTTCCGGCACGGCGTGATCTGCCGCCTTCTTCCACCGCCGACGGACCCCGTCTGAAACCGCGCACTTGCGGTTCCGGTGTTGCCGCTGGATCAGCCGGGCCGGCTCCGGCTAGCCTCTGCAGCGGGCACATACAGAGGAATACGCCATGATCGACCAGATCCTCGTTATTCTCGGCATCACCATGCTGATCATGATCAGCCCGGGGCCGGACATGGTGATCGTGATGCGCAACACGATTATCGGGGGGCGCGCGGCCGGCCTAAAGTCTTCCCTCGGAGTCCTCACGGGCAACATGGTGCACATCACCTATTGCGCGATCGGCATAGGCCTACTGATTTCGCAGAGCATCCTGGCATTCAACATCCTGAAATATGCCGGTGCCGCCTATCTGATCTATCTTGGCATCATGAGTTTCTTCGCGACCGAAACCAGGCTTTCGGTCAAGCACCTGGAGCCGCGCGCGGTCAACCAGCGCTGGTTCCTGCAGGGTTTCCTCAACAACATTCTCAATCCGAAGGGCACGCTGTTCTATCTCGGGGTTTTCACCATGGTGATCACGCCGGAGACCGCCACCGGCACAACCCTGTTGCTCGTCGCCATCATGATGGGTGTCAGCGCCGCCTTCTGGGTCTTTTTCGTCTTCACGCTCGACACCGGCATCGTCCGCCGGGTACTGGAGCGTGGGCAAAAGCTGGTCAACCGTGTCTTCGGCGGGCTGCTGATATTCCTCGGTATCCGAGTCGCGTTTCTGGAGCGCTGAAGAGATGAGTGACACCCTGGGCGGACACGGCTCCCTTTCCGACTACGCCGTCACGGATGGACTCCGCACGCGCTTCCACATTCCGGAAGAATGGAGCTTCGCGATCCCGAAACTCGTGGAGTGGCGGGATTGCGATGGCTTCGCCCATGTGAACCACACCGCCTATCTCTCCTGGTACGAGAGCCTCCGGAACATCTATTTCGAGGTCCTCGGTCATCCGCGGCACGCGATGAACGTGCCCGGGCCGGTGATGAAGCATCTCGAGACCGAGTACATCCGCGGACTCTCCTACCACACGCCGATCTGCATAACCGGCCGGACGGTTTCCATGCGCAACACCAGCATGGTGATGGAATATGCGACCTGGGACGAACAGGGCTGCTGCAACTGGTCGACCCAGCTCTTCGTCCTGATCGTGAACGCGACCGGTAAGAAAGCGCCGATTCCGCCGGAACTCAGGGCTGCCATCATCGCCCTCGATCATCCCGAGCAGAGCTGAAAGCTTGGGAGATCTTTCTTTGCGCGCTTTCCGCGGCTTGCCGTCTCGCAACTGAAAGAATTGCCCGGACCGTCACCAACAAGTGTTTGAGATCGCCGTGTGCTGGGACTAGGGTTCATCATCCCGATCCGTTCCGGATCGTGGAAAAGCATTCAAGCTCAGGCAAATATTGTGAGGCTTCACATGAACGCATTGGCAAAGAGCTTCGCGGTCGCGGCGCTTGCCGCTTCCATAGCTCTCCCCGTCTCAGGCGGGAAGTCCTACGCCGGGACCCCATCGGACACGCTGGTGATCGCAGCCACCATCGATGACATCGTCTCACTTGATCCGGCGGAGATCTTCGAGTTCTCGGGCGGCGACCTCGCGCAGAATGTCTACGACACCCTTGTTGCATTCGACCCGACGAACCTATCCGGGGGCTATGTGCCCGGTCTGGCGGAAAGCTGGACCATCAGCGAGGACGGCACTCAGTACACGTTCAAGATGCGTCCGGGTGTGACGTTCCATTCCGGCAACCCGGTTACCGCCCACGACGCTGCCTTTTCGCTGCAGCGCGCGGTAATCCTGAACAAGACCCCGTCCTTCATCCTGACCCAGTTCGGCTTCACCGCCGAAAACGTGAAGGAAAAGATCAAGGCCGTCGACGATATGACGCTGACGATTCAGACGGACAAGAAATACGCAGCCTCCTTCGTCCTCAACTGCCTGACCGCGACCATCGGCAATATCGTCGACATGAAACTCGTGATGGAGCACGAAAAAGACGGTGACATGGGCTACGAGTGGCTGAAGACCAACTCGGCCGGCTCCGGCGCCTATTCCCTGCGCGGCTGGAAGCCGAACGAGAACTATGTACTTGAGGCAAATGAGAATTACTGGCGGGCCAAGCCGGAAATGAAGCGCGTTTTCGTGCGCCACATCTCCGAATCAGCCACGCAGCGCCTGCTGATCGAAAAGAGCGACGTCGACGTTGCCCGCAACCTTTCACCCGACGACGTGGCGGGCCTTTCCGGCAACGACGATGTCCGCATCGACGAGGATCTGCGCGGTCGGATCATGTATTTCGCGCTCAACCAGGAACATCCGATCCTCTCCAAACCCGAGGTCCGCGAAGCCTTCAAGTGGCTCGTCGACTACGAGGGAATGTCAACCAGCTTCCTGAACGGCCAGTATGTGGTGCATCAGGCGTTTCTTCCGCTGACCTACCTTGGCGAACTGCACGACAAGCCCTACAAGCTGGACGTCGACAAGGCGAAGGCCCTGCTCGCCGAAGCCGGCCATGCCGACGGATTCGACGTGAAGATCTATGTCCGCAATGCCCAGGAACGGCTCGAGATCGCACAATCTCTGCAGAACATCTGGGCCCAAGCCGGCATCAGAGCGACACTCGAAGTCGGTACCGGCAAGCAGACACTCGGCGTCTATCGCGCCCGGAAGCACGAGATCTATCTTGGCGCCTGGGGTCCGGACTATCCCGATCCGCACACCAATGCCGATACCTTTGCCCACAACCCGGACAACGCGTTCGAAGCGAAGAACACCGGCAAGCTCGCCTGGCGGAACGCGTGGGACATTCCGGAAATGAGCAAGGAGACCGAGGCGGCCGTGCAGGAGAGCGATCGTGACACCCGGGTCGAGATGTACCGCAAGATTCAGGCGGACCACCAGAAATCCAGTCCGTTCGTGATCATGCTCCAGAAAATCGAGCAAACGGCCATCCAGACGCATATCACCGGATTCCACACCGGAAGCGCGGTAAGTTCCGTCTATTACTGGACGGTCAAGAAGTAACAGCCGGAGCGCTGCTGCCACATGGCACTGAATACATCCAACACCGTCGGGAGAGGGGCACTGTCCCTCTCCCCTCGTTTTTTGCGGGCTGTACTGCAGACGGTATTGACCGTCTGCGTCACCTTTATTGGCCTGCTTTTCGTCACCTTCGTCATCGGCCGCGTCATGCCGATCGACCCGGTACTCGCCGTGGTCGGCGACAAGGCGAGCGAGGAGATCTATCAGGCCGCCCGCCTCGAGATGGGGCTCGACCAGCCGCTCTATATCCAGTTCGCCTACTATCTCGGCGACGTCCTGAGAGGGGATCTCGGCACCTCGCTGCTGACCGCGCGCCCGGTCGCCGAGGATATCGCGCGCGTCTTCCCGGCAACGCTTGAGCTCGCCACCATCGCGACCCTGTTCGGCGTCCTGTTCGGCATACCGATGGGCGTGCTCGCCGCCGTCAACCAGGGCCGCTGGCCGGACCAGGTGGTCCGCGTGCTTGGTCTGTTCGGCTATTCCATGCCGGTCTTCTGGCTCGGCCTGATCGGCCTCCTCGTATTCTACGGAGTACTCGGATGGGTCGGCGGCCCGGGCCGTCTCGACATCTTCTATGAGGGCATGATTCCGCAGGTCACCGGCGCAATCCTGATCGACAGCCTGATCGCCGGCGATCTGGAAATCTTCGCCAACGCGGTGTCACATATCGTGCTGCCGGCGGCCGTCCTCGGCTACTACTCCATCGCCTATATCAGCCGCATGACCCGCAGCTTCATGCTCGAGCAGCTGAGTCAGGAATACATCACCACCGCCCGGGTCAAGGGCATCTCGGAAACCCAGGTGATCTGGCGCCATGCACTCGGCAACGTCCTGGTGCCGCTGATCACGGTGATCGCGCTTTCCTACGCCCAGCTCCTCGAGGGCTCGGTGCTGACGGAAACGGTGTTCGCCTGGCCGGGCCTCGGCTTCTACATCACCAACGCGCTGCTCTCGGCCGACATGAGCGCGGTGCTCGGCGGCACCGTCGTGGTCGGCGCCGTCTTCGTCGGCCTCAATCTGCTGTCCGACCTGCTCTACCGGCTCGTCGATCCGCGCGCCCGCTAGCAGGAGCCCGAACATGACCGCAGAAATCGCTCAAAGCCCCGCTCCCGGCCTCAAGGCCTGGCTGACCACGGACACACCGGCCTCCCGATGGCAGGCCCGGATGGTGCAGTTCTATCTCGGCTGGCTGTCGCTCTCGCGCAATCCGCTTGCCATGATCGGGCTCGGCATCCTCGTCCTGCTGATCCTGCTCTCGGCACTGGCGCCCTGGATCGCGCCGCATGACCCGCTGGCGCAGAACCTCCAGAACCGTTTGCTGCCGCCCGGCGCGCCCGGCCATCTCTTCGGCACGGACGAGCTCGGCCGCGATATCCTGAGCCGGATCATCCACGGCGCCAGCATCACGCTCTATATCGTCGCGCTCGTCGCCGCCACGGCGCCCGTCCTCGGGCTCGTGATCGGAACGCTGGCCGGTTATGCCGGCGGCTGGCTCGATACCGTCCTGATGCGCCTGACGGACATCTTCCTCGCCTTCCCGCGCCTGGTGCTCGCGCTCGCCTTCGTCGCCGCGCTCGGCCCGGGGATCGAGAACGCGGTACTCGCCATCGCCATCACCTCCTGGCCGCCCTATGCGCGCCTCGCCCGGGCCGAGACGCTGACCATCCGCAACCAGGACTTCATTAGCGCGATCCGCCTGCAGGGCGCCTCCCCGGCCCGCATCATTGCCGGCCATGTCATGCCGCTCTGCCTCTCGTCGGTAATCGTCCGCGTCACCCTCGACATGGCCGGCATCATCCTGACCGCCGCCGGTCTCGGCTTCCTCGGTCTTGGCGCCCAGCCGCCGATCCCGGAATGGGGCGCAATGATCTCCGCCGGCCGCAAGTTCCTGCTCGACCAGTGGTGGGTCGCGACCATGCCGGGTCTGGCGATCTTCATCGTCAGCCTCGGCTTCAACCTGCTCGGCGACGGACTGCGTGACATTCTCGATCCGCGGAGCGGCCAATGAGCGGCCCCGGGGATAACGGAGCGCTCCTGACCGTTGAGGACCTCTCCGTCCGTTTCCACACCCGCACCGGGATCGTCGACGCGGTGCGCAATATCAGCTTCTCCGTCGGGCGCGAGAAGGTCGGCATCGTCGGCGAGTCCGGGTCCGGCAAGACCATGACCGGCCGCTCCGTGCTGCGTCTCATCCGCCCGCCCGGGGTGGTGACGGCCAAACGCATGGAGTTCGACGGCCAGGATCTGATGAAGCTCTCGGAAAAGGAGATGCGGCAGATCCGGGGCGATCGCATCTCCATGGTAATGCAGGACCCGAAATATTCTCTCAATCCGGTGATGACCATCGGCGAGCAGATCGCGGAGGCCTACCGGGTCCATACCGGCGCCTCCAAACGCGAGGCCATTTCGCGCGCGCTGGAGATGCTCTCTGCGGTCAAGATCCGGGATCCCGAGCGAGTCCTCGGACTCCACCCGCACGAGGTCTCGGGCGGGATGGGCCAGCGCATCATGATCGCCATGATGCTGATCCCCGATCCGGACCTGATGATCGCGGACGAGCCGACTTCGGCGCTCGATGTAACGGTGCAGATGCAGGTGCTCGCGATCATCGACGATCTCGTGACGCAGCGCGGCATGGGCCTGATGTTCGTCTCCCACGACCTCAACCTCGTCGCCTCTTTCTGCGACCGCGTGATCATCATGTATGCCGGACAAATCGTGGAGACCTGCAAGGCGAGCGAACTGGACCAGGCGAAGCATCCCTACACCCGGGGATTGCTGAATTCGCTGCCCCGGCTCGATCGCGAGCCCGGGCCGTTGCCGGTGCTGGAGCGCCAGGAAAGCTGGAAGACCGAATCCGGTGTCGATGCCTATTTCAAGTGAGAGCGGCTCTATGGCGCTGATCAACGTTTCCGAACTCGATGTCCGCTTCGGCGCGGGCGAGGACATTGTCCATGCCGTACGCGGCGTCTCTTTTTCCGTCGAGCAGGGCGAGACCTTCGGGCTCGTCGGCGAGTCCGGTTCCGGCAAGTCGACCGTGCTGCGCGCCGTGAGCGGATTGAACCCGGACTGGGCCGGCACGATCGAGATCGACGGCACACGACTCGGCGCAGCCCGCGACAGACCGTTCTACAAGCGCGTCCAGATGGTGTTTCAGGACCCCTACGGATCGCTCCATCCACGCCACACCGTCGACCGCATCCTGAGCGAGCCCTGCCAGATCCACGGCATGTCCGGCATCGAGGACCGTGTAAAAGAGGTCCTCGTCGCCGTCGGTCTCGGCCCGACCTTCCGGTTCCGCTTCCCGCACCAGCTCTCCGGCGGCCAACGCCAGCGCGTCGCCATTGCAAGATCGCTCATCCTTGAGCCCGAAATCCTGCTTCTGGACGAGCCGACCTCGGCTCTCGACGTCTCGGTCCAGGCGGAGATCCTCAATCTGCTGCAGCGCCTGAAGAGGGATCGCGGCCTGACCTTCGTTCTGGTCAGCCATGACCTCTCCGTCATCGCCCATATGTGCGACAGGCTGGCGGTGATGAATGCAGGGCGGATCGTCGAGGAACTCACCGTGGCGCAGCTCCGCGCCTCCGAGCCGCGGGAGGCCTATACGCGTCAGCTGCTGCGGGCAAGTCTGGGCTACGACCGCGCTGCGGCCGCGAAGATGGAATCGTTCGATTGACCGTGCAATTCATCTTGCGTTTACAACTGTCGGCTTAGAGTCTGCGGATGCAAACTCTCGGCTACACCGAAATCCCCGTTCCCGGCACCTCCGGCAGTCTCTATATCGGCCCGCTCCCGGCCGACGAGGATATCGTGCAGATCATTGCCCGGAACGGCATAGATACCGTTCTCTCGCTCGCAACCGACGCCGAGTTACGAGACCTCGGAACGCCCGGGCTGCGGGAGGCGTTTCTCAGTCACATGCTCAACTGGACTCACTTTCCGATCAAGGATTTCGACATCCCCTCACCAGCGGACACCGAGGCGTGGAGGTCGATCGAGACCATCCTCGTCGAACGACTGAAAAATGGCGGAAGAATCGTGATTCACTGCCGCGCCGGATTCGGACGCAGCGGCATGATCGCGGCACGGCTGCTGATGGCCTGCGGCGCGCCGCCGGACGAGGCGGTGGGCATCGTCCGCGCGGCGCGGCCGGGTACGATCGAAACGGCGGCGCAACTCGACTGGGCGAAGAGCGCCGGCGCCGTTTGACCGGATCAGAGCGCGGCGACCGCCATGATCTCGACGGTGTATTTCGGGCTGGCGAGACGCGGCGACTCGACACAGGCGCGGCACGGTGTGTTGCCCGGAACCACCCACGCATCCCAGACCGCGTTCATTTCCGCAAAATCGTCCATCGAGTTCAGCCAGATCGTCACCGTGAGCAGCTTTGACTTGTCCGTGCCGGCCTCCGCCAGCAGGGCATCGAGCGCGGCCAGGATGTCCTTTGTCTGGTCGGCGACGCTGGCGCCCGGCGCGTTCTGGGCGACCTGTCCCGCCGTGTAGACAGTGTTTCCGTGGACCACAACCTGGCTCATCCGGTCGCCCGTGCGATAGCGCGTGATTCCCATATTCCTCGCTCCTCAAGCTTTGAAAGAAACCGCAGCATAGTGGCGCGTGGCACCCTCCGCATAGAGTCATCCGCCAATCTCACCCGTGCCGGTGCGGGAACAACGAACGCGCCCATTCGGGCATTGCAATGACCGCCATCGCCCGGCTTAATCGGGCCGGACAGGTGCGGGGGACTCCCGCCGGAGCGAGGGACAAGCGGGACACGATGAAAGCGGAAACGCGCGCCGCACTGGCCGACTGGCTGCGCTCCGAAACGGGAGCCGACAACTTCGAGATCACCGGACAGAAATTGCTCTCGGGTGGTGCGATCCAGGAAAACTGGCTGCTGGAAATCTCGGCCTCCGGCGGCACTCTCGGCGGAACGGATCGTGTCGTGCTGCGGACCGATGCCGCTTCCGGCGTCGACGAGAGCCACGGCCGCCCGGAGGAATTCCGCCTGCTCTCCGCCGGGTTCGAGGCCGGTATGACGGTGCCGGAGCCGCTTGCGCTCGAAGCCGCGGGCACGGTCATCGGCAAGCCCTTCTACGTCATGCGCGCAGCCGCCGGCACCGCCAGCCCCCGGGCCCTGACGCGGGACGAGAGCATGCACCCGCAACGCCGGGAACTGGCGCGGCAGATCGGCCGAGAAATGGCGAAGCTGCACGCGATCCGCGCACCGCGCGCGGATCTCGATTTCCTCGGCATTCCGCCGGCCGATCCGGCCGCGCAAAGGATCTCCGAGCTCTACGGTTTCCTCGACAGCCTGCCGAAAGCCTATCCCGCACTCGAATGGGGACTCCGCTGGCTCGAGCTCAACAAGCCGTCGGCGGGAGCATCCGCGCTCTGCCACCGCGATTTTCGCACCGGTAACTACATGGTCGCGGAAGGCCGCCTGACCGCAGTGCTCGACTGGGAATTCGCCGGCTGGAGCGACCCGCTCGAGGATATCGGCTGGTTCTGCGCCCGTTGCTGGCGCTTCGGGGTCGACGAGCGGGAGGCCGGCGGTGTCGGAAGCCGCGCCGATCTCTATGCGGGATACGAGGAACAAGCCGGCGGACCGCTCGACTGGGACAATGTCCCCTTCTGGGAGGTCCTCGCCACCGTTCGCTGGGGCACGATCGCACTGCTGCAGGGCGAACGGCACAATTCCGGCGCCGAGCGCTCCATCGAGCTCGCTCTGACCGGCCGCAAGGCTGCGGAGATGGAGCTCGACGTGTTGCTACAGGTCGCGGAAATCGAACGGAGCAAGACCCATGTATGAAGCCCCGGGACGCAAGGCGCTCGTCGAGACGGCGCTCGACAGTTTCCAGGCGGAGATACTGCCCGACCTCTCGGGCGACCGGAAATATATTGGCCTGATGATCGCCAGCGCACTCGCCATCGCCGTCAGAGAGCTCGAGGCGGACGAGGAAACGGCACCGGTCCGTCGTGTGCTGGATGCTTTCGCAGCGCTCTACGGAGAAGACAATGTGGCGCGATCAGGCGAGGATGCATTGTGCCGCCTCGACGCGCTCAGCCGCGATCTCGCGCGCGAGCTGCGCGAAGGTGTCTACGACAAGGACCTGACCGGATCCGTAAAGCAGGTGCTGACCGTGCTCGTCGAGGAAAAGCTGAAGCTCTCCAATCCGAAGTTTCTTGCCGCACGGGAATACTCCCAGCCGACACCGAACTGAATGATGCAAAAAATCGATTCAACGCAAGATAATCATCCGGATTAAAGTACTCACCTAACCCCCTAAATCAAAACGACTTAAGCAGATTGATCGACCGCATAACCCTCGAGAATGTAAGCATTTTCTGATGCGTATCGGCAACAGATTCGCCCCGCGAGACCGCGAGTCGATGCAGCAACGACACTGTCTCCCGCTCAGGAGATCTCCCGGTTGATGTAGCGCTCGTAATCCGGCACCGCCCGCTCGTAGGGCGCGTCGAAATGCGTGCTGGCGAGCACGAAATCGGCGCTCGCCTGATTACAGGCAAGAACGACATTGTAGAGCGTGCAAAGCCGGACCAGCGCCTTCACGTCGACATCATGCGGCATGGTGGTCATGGGATCGGTGAAAAAGATCAGGATATCGAGGCCGCCTTCCGCAATCAGCGCGCCCATTTGCTGATCGCCGCCCAGCGGCCCGCTGCTGAAGCGCCGAACCTCGAGCCCCGTTTCCTCCGCGATCATCCGGCCCGTCGTACCGGTGGCGACAAGCTCGTGCGCCCGCAGCTTCGAGGCATGCGTCCGGACGAAATCCCGCAGCGCAGCCTTGCGGGCATCATGGGCAATCAGCCCGATCCGCTTGTTACTGTTCATGCAATCCGCTCCCCCGCCCGGCAAGATAGTTTCCAAATGCGCGCTACACTGTCCCCCCGACGCCCGCTAGGCTGCAAGAAAAAGCACCAGTGTAAACAACCGATATGGGACGGGAGGACATGTCCGAAATTACTGAATCCGATCTGCGCAAGCTGACGGAGTGGGATACCCCCACGATTTGCAACGGCCTCGAAGTGGTCATGCCGGAACGCCGCACGATCGGCTTCACCACCATGCCGCTGGTCGCATTGGATCCGTCCCTGCCCCCGATCTGCGGCTATGCCCGCACCGCGACGATGCGCGCCGTCACACCGCCGCAGGGCGATGCCCGGGCCACCCGCGCCGCCTATTACACCTATGTCGCCGAAGGCGAGAGCCCGCGCATCGTGGTACTGCAGGATCTCGACCCCGAGCCGGGCTTCGGCGCCTTCTGGGGCGAAGTCAACACGACGGTCCACAAGGGCCTCGGCTGCCTCGGCTGCGTCACCAACGGCTCCTTCCGCGACATCGATGCCTCCGCCAGGGGCTTCCAGATCCTCGGCGGCAAGGTCGGCCCGAGCCACGGCTGGGTGCATCCGGTCGATTTCGGCGTGCCCGTCAATGTCGGCGGCATGGCGGTGAACCACAACGACATCATCCATGCCGACCGGCACGGAGCGGTCGTGGTTCCGGCCGAAGCGGTGAAAAAGCTGCCGGAGGCCATCGCGATGCTGGAACGCCGCGAAAAGGTGATCCTCGACGCCGCCAAGGCGCCCGACTTCAACATCGACAAGCTGAAGGCCGCAATGGCCGGCGCCGCCGAAATCCACTGAATCGCTAGTCCGGAAGAATTCCCATGAATAACAAGTATCACGTACTCGTGGTCGACACGCTCCACGAGGTCGGCCAATCGCAGTTCGATGCGCGCGACGACATCGAAACCACCGTGCTCGAACTCCCGAGCGAGGAAGAACTCCTTGCCCATGTCGGCAAGGCCGATGCGATCGCGGTGCGGACCACCAAGATCCCGCGCAAGGTCATCGAGGCGGCGCCCAAGCTGAAAGTTGTCTCGCGCCATGGTGTCGGTTACGACTCCGTCGATGTCGACTGCCTGACCGAACGCGGCATTCCACTCTGCGTCGCGGCGACCTCGAACGCGGTTTCGGTTGCCGAGCATGCCATGTTCATGATCCTGGCGCTGGCCAAGCAAAGCGTCGCCTTCGACCATGCCACGCGAAACGACAATTTCTGGATCAAGCTCGGGATGGGCGCCCAGGACATAGCCGAGAAGTCCCTGCTCATCGTCGGTTTTGGCCGGATCGGCTCAAGGACGGCGAAGCGGGCCCTCGCCTTCGACATGAAGGTCTCGGTGCTGGATCCCTATGTCGACGACAAGGTGATCGAGGCGGCCGGCTGCACGCCTGTCTCCGACCTCGACGCCGTCTTGCCGGAGATGGATTTCGTCACCCTGCATTGCCCGAAGAACACCGAGACCGTGAACATGATCGGCAAGGCACAGCTCAAGTCGATGAAGAAAACGGCGGTCCTCGTCAATACCGCCCGCGGCGGCCTGATCGACGAGGAGGCGCTCTTCGACGCGCTGAGTTCGGGCGACATCGCCAGCGCCGGCCTCGATGTCTTTGCCGTGGAGCCGCCGAAATCGGATCACCCCCTGTTCCAGCTCGACAACATCATCGTCAGCCCGCACAGCGCCGGCGTAACCGAGCAGTCGATCCTGCGCATGGCCTATCAGACCGCGGAAAACGTGCTGAATGTCCTGGACGGCAAGGCGAACCCGGATGTGATCATCAACAAGCAAGTGCTCTGAGGGAGAGGCGGCCATGAAGACGAGACTGAGAGACTGTTTCGACAGCGGCAAGGGCGTGATCAACGCCTGGCTGTCCATTCCCAACACCTTCACTGCCGAGATCACGGCGGCGCAGGATTTCGACTCCGTCACGATCGACCTCCAGCATGGCCTGGTCGATTATCAGATGGCGCTTACCATGCTGCAGGCCATGAGCGCCTCCGACGCGACGCCGATCGTGCGGCCGCCCTGGCTCGAGCCCGGCATCATCATGAAGCTGCTGGACGCCGGTGCGCTCGGCGTCATCTGCCCGATGGTGAATACCCGCGCCGACGCCGAGAAACTGGTGGGCATCTGCAACTACGTGCCCGACGGCTTCCGGTCCTCCGGCCCGACCCGCGCCGGCATGATCTACGGCAAGGACTACCACACGCGCGCCAACAAGACGGTCGCCACGCTGGCGATGATCGAGACCGAGGAGGCACTTGCCAATGTGGACGAGATCGCGGCGACGCCGGGCCTGA
Organism: Nisaea sp.; assembly: GCF_965216895.1. Classification (GTDB taxonomy): domain Bacteria; phylum Pseudomonadota; class Alphaproteobacteria; order Thalassobaculales; family Thalassobaculaceae; genus Nisaea. The sequence goes on along the minus strand of NZ_OZ244205.1, from coordinate 461,326 downwards.
CCGGGCTCTATATCGGCCCGAGCGACCTCGCCATCTCCCTCGGCCACATGCCCGGCCTCGACCGTACCGAGCCGGAAATGCTGACGGCGATCGGGAAGATCCGCGTTGCCGCGAAGAACGCGGGTATCAAGGTCGGTATCCATTGCCTTGCGACCGATTATGCCAAGCAGATGCTGTCCGAAGGTTTCGACCTGGTCACCCTCGGTAACGACGTGCGGCTTTATTCGGCAGCCGCGGGCGCAGCCGTTTCGGCGATGCGTGGCTGATGGCTGGAAGCAAAGAGATCCGGGTCGCCCCGGAGGTCATGATCAGACTGGTGCGTGCGATGTTCGCGCGCGCCGGCTGTTCGGAAAAAGAGGCCTCGGATATCGCCGAGCGCCTGACCGGGGCCAATCTCCGAGGCCATGACAGCCACGGCGTGATTCGGGTGCCGCGTTACCTGCAATGGATCGAGGCCGGGCGACAGAAGATCAACCAGACCATCGAGATCGTCATGGAAAACGAGGTCATGGCGATCGTCGACGGCAAATACGGCTTCGGTCAGAGCGTCGGCGAGCAGACCGTCGATCTCGGCCTGAAGAAGGTGAAGGCGCAGGGCCTTGCCCTGACGGCGCTGCGCGATGCCGGACATCTCGGGCGGATCGGCGACTGGGCCGAGCGCGCGGCCGCGGCCGGCATCGCCTCCATCCATATGGTCAATGTCCGCGGCTCGCTGCTCGTCGCCCCGTTCGGCGGGCGCGAACGGCGCATGGGCACCTCGCCCTTCTGCATCGGCATTCCGGTCAGGGGCGGCGATCCGGTGGTGCTCGATTTCGCCACCTCCACCGTCGCCGAGGGCAAGGCCCTGGTCGCGCTCAAGGGCGGCAAGGCCCTGCCCGAGGGCTCGCTGATCGACGCCGAGGGCAAGCTGACGAACGATCCCTGGCCGCTCTATGGCGACGTGCCGGAGGGCAAGGCGCCGGAGCCCTATGGCGGTCCCGGCGCGCTGACCCCGTTCGGCGGGCACAAGGGCTCCGGACTTAATTTCATGATGGAGATGATGGCCGGCGCCCTCACCGGCTCCGGCTGCGCCGGCGGCCCGGACGAGCCGGAACGGCGGCCGTTCTGCAACGGCATGCTGTCGATTTTCATCGACCCGGACCGGATGGACAGCGGCGGCGTCATGGCGGACGAAATCCGCAGCTACATCACCTTCGTGAAGAACACCCGTCCCGCGGAAGGTGTCGCGGAAGTCCTGGTGCCGGGCGAGAAGGAGCGGATGACGCTGGCGGAACGCAGCGCCGGCGGCCTGCCGCTGGCACCGGAGGTCTGGGACGACATCCTCGCCTCCGCGCGCAAACTCGGGTTCTCGGAGAACGAGCTGGAAACGCTCGGCTCATGATTTGAACACATTGTCATTCCCGCGCAGGAGGGAACCCAGAGACCATAGAGACGCGTCCGTCTTCCCCGGGTCCCCACCCGCGCGGGAATGACGGTAAACAATGGGTTCCGGATACCCTGCCCTTCGCCCGTCGCACGCCCCATACACGAGCCGCCATGCCCGAGCCGACACGCATTCCCGCCTTCTGCACCCAGTGCCGCTCCCGCTGCGGCTGCACGGCACTGGTCGACGACGGGGAACTGCGCGGCATCGAGCCGCTGCCGGAGCACCCGAGCGGCGCCAGGCTCTGCCCGAAGGGTCTCGCCGCACCGGAGCTGGTCTACCACCCTGACCGGCTGACCCGGCCGCTGCGTCGGACCTCGCCGAAAGGCGCGGCAAATCCGACCTGGGAGACGATCTCCTGGGACGAGGCGCTGGACGAGATCGCGGGCGAGATGGCGCGGATCAGGAACGATCACGGGCCGGAGCAGGTCGCCTTCTCCGTCACCACGCCGAGCGGTACGCATATCTCCGACGCGATCTCCTGGATTGAACGATTCATCCGCGCCTATGGCAGCCCGAACACCATCTATGGCACGGAAATCTGCAACTGGCACAAGGACTTCGCCTCGCGCTTCACCTACGGCACAGATATCGGCACGCCCGACTTCGCACGGAGCGACTGCGTGCTGCTCTGGGGCCATAATCCCGCCGCCACCTGGCTCGCCCGCTCGATCGAGGTGCAGAAGGCCATCCGACGGGGCGCCAAACTTGTCGTGATCGACCCGCGGCCGACGATGTATGCGCGTCGGGCCGATGCCTGGCTCAGGCTTCGTCCCGGGACCGACCAGGCGGTTGCGCTCGGCCTGCTCAACCTTCAGCTGGAAAGCGGTACCTTCGACCGGGCCTTTGCCCGGCGCTGGTGCAATGCCGCGCTGCTGGTCCACCCGGAAAGCGGACGCCTCTTGCGCGAGAGCGATGTCGTGCCGGAAGGCCGTGACGACATCCTGCTCGCCGCGAGTCCCGACGGAGCGGCGCTGCTGCGCTATGACGCGGCTGCGAGAGTCTGGCTGGACGATCCCGACGGGGCGGACCTCCTCGGCAGCCACGAAATCCCGGGCCGGTCTGGCACCATCCAATGCCGCACCGTACTGCAGACCCTGCGCGACGCCGCGGAGCCTTACACGCCGAAGCAGGTCGAGGCACTCTCCGGCGTCCCGGCCGATGATCTGCGCAAGGCGGCTGAGATCCTGAACGGGAGCGCGTCCGTCGCCTACTACGCCTGGAACGGCGTCGGTCAGAGTGTGACGGCGACCCAGACAGACCGGGCGATCTCCAGCTTCTACGCACTCACCGGCCATTACGGCGCCACCGGCGGAAACATTCCGGGCGGGGCGGCGCGCTTCAACGATATCTCGGGACAGGATCTGCTGTCCGAGACGCAGCGGGCCAAGGCGCTTGGCCTTCGTGAGCGTCCACTCGGCCCCGGTCGGCACGGCTGGGTAACGGCGCGCGACGTCTATCGCGCCGTGCTGGACAGCACCCCCTATCCCGTCCGCATGCTGTTCTCCTTCGGCGGCAATCCGCTGGCGTCGCAGCCGGACACGGCCCGCGCCAAAGCGGCCTTCGGCAAGCTCGAATTCCATGTCCACACGGATTTCTTCCTGAACGCGAGCGCGGAATGTGCCGATATCGTGCTTCCTGCCGCGACCTCTTGGGAACGCGAGGGACTGCGCACCGGTTTCGATGCCAGCCTGGAGGGGATGCGGAAGGTTCAGCTTCGCCCGGCGGCCGTTGCCCCGGTCGGAGAAGCACGCAGCGATACCGATATCGTCCTGGACCTCTCCCGCCGTCTCGGCCTTTCTGAGATCATGTTCGACTGCGATGCCGACAGGGGCCACGACCACATGCTCGCGCCCTCAGGGCTCGACGTCGCCGGACTGCGGGCCGCGCCGGAAGGCATCACGCTGGACGGCAACGTTCAGGAAAAACCGTACCTGACCGCCGGATTCCCGACCCCGAGCGGGCTGGTGGAGCTTTATTCCGAGCAGTTCCTGGACCATGGCCAGGACCCGGTGCCGGCGCTCGATCCCTCGGAACTTCCCATGCCACCGGAATCACCGTTTCCGCTTCGTCTCGGCTCGGCCAAGACCGTCGTCTACTGCCACAGCCAGCACCGCAATATTCCCTCGCTCCGCCGCCTGCAGCCGGACCCGATCCTGGAAATGTCGCCGGAGCTTGCGGAAGCGCGCGGCATCGCGGAGCGCGACTGGTTGGAGATATCGACGAAAGCCGGGAGTTTCCGCGCGCGGGCCAAGCTGGCGAGGGGACTCGCACCGGACGCGGTGTTCGCCCAGCACGGCTGGACCATCGCGGACGCCGCTCCCGGCGCACCGCTCGCCGCAAACCTGAACGGCGCCGTCGCCACCGACCGCGCCGACCCGGTCAGCGGCTCGATCCCGCTCCGCTGTTCCTGGTGCGATGTGCGGAAGATCTAGGAAACGATCGCGTTCTATAGCTCTTCGTCCTTACCGCATACGCGGGGCCCCGGGGATCCCGGGATCGCGGCCGTCTTCCTGAGTCCTCACCTGCAGGAGAATGACGACGGGAATGTGAGGAGCGGGTTAGCGCCCTTCCGGCCCGTATCTCTGCTCCAGGTCGTAATACCAGTCGAATCCGACCGTCTCGTAGAGTTCCTCGAAGGTGAGCAGCCGGTCCGGGCCCGGATGCGCGCCGCTCGCCATCAGGGAAAGCGCGTCGCGCATGGCGCGGAGCGAGACGTTGAGCAGGGTGACGCCGAAGAGCAGGCAGTCATAGCCGACCGATTCGGCCTCGCCGGGGCTGAGCCAGGGCCGGCCTTCCCGTTCGAGCTGGGCGAGCAGTTTCGGGACCGCGACACGGCGGCAGAGTTCCTCCATCTCGCGGCGGTCCTGCGGGCCCTCGAAATAAACGATGTCGGCGCCCATGTCGGCGAAGGCCTCGCAGCGCCAGAGCGCCTCCTCCAGCCCCTCGGCGACCCGGCTGTCGGTACGGGCGAGGATCAGGATGTCTCCGCCACCCGCCCGGATCTCGTCCCGCATGTCGAGGGCGGCGCGCAACCGGGCCGTCGCCTCCCCCCGCGAGACGACCTCGACGCCCTTGGCGAATCCGCAGCGTTTCGGGAAGACCTGATCCTCGAGCATGACACAGGCGATGCCCGCATCGGCGAACCCCTTCACCGTGCGCCGGACATTGACCGGATTGCCGAAGCCGGTGTCCGCGTCACCGATCAGCGGCAGCGAGACCGCACCGGCGATGTCCCGCGCCTGGTCGAGGATTTCCTTGTAGGAGAGCAGCCCCGCATCCGGCAGGCCGATCTGGGTGGCGCTCACCGCGTAACCGCTGACATAGACCGCCTCAAAGCCTGCCTGCTCCGCCAGCTTCGCGCTCATGGCGTCGAAACAGCCGGGAATCGTCAGGATCCGAGACTCCGACAATCGTTCCCGCAACCTGGTTGCCTGCCCCATTCGTTCCTCCCCCTTGCACATAGCCGGAAGAGACGATAGCGCCGGACCCGAAACGGAAAAAGGCCCCTCGGAAGGGGCCTCTTCGCAACACGTATCCGTGCCGGTCTCAGAAAGCGTCTTTGACTTTCAGAACCTGGCGGCCGCGATACATGCCGGTCTTCAGATCGATGTGGTGCGGACGGTGCAGCTCACCGGTATCCGGGCTTTCCACATACGTATCCGACTTCACCCGGTCGTGAGCACGACGCATACCGCGCTTGGACGGGGTCGTTTTCCTCTTAGGAACAGCCATCGTTCTTATCCTCAGTTCGTCGGCGTTAGATGCACCGACGGTGCAATCTCAGGGGCGCTGTCTTAGTGGGTTTCCGAAGCGGTTGCAAGGGAAAAACCCTTCAAAACCGCCACGGCAGGCATGCACCTATTCGAACTCCATGATCTGCTGGTCGACCGCGAGGCTGGCCCCGGCGGCGGCATGGATCCTGGCAACCGTGCCGTCCTTGGCGGCGCGCAGCACGTTCTCCATCTTCATCGCCTCGACCACCGCCAGTTCCTGGCCGGCCTTGACCGGCTCTCCCTCGGAAACCGCGAGCGAAACCAGCAACCCCGGCATCGGCGAGAGAAGGAACTTGGAGAGATCTGCCGCTTCCTTCTTCGGCATCCGATCGAGCAGCTCAGAGGCCTTGCGGCTCATCACCGTGAACTGGCGCTGCGCCCCGGCGATGGAGGTATGATAGTCAATCCCGCGGCGCTCCATCTGCACGGGGAACGGCTTGCCGTTGACGGTCCCGCCGAACACCGGCTCGCCGGCCCGGAGCGTGCCGCGCACCTCGAACATGCTGCCATTGATGGTCACGTCGTAGCCGCCGTCGATCACGCGCGCCTCGGCATCCTCCGCCGTGTCGTCGTGACGGACCTTCCAGGCGCTCTGGGGCGGGTTGCGGTCACCGACCGGAGTCTGGCCGGAAATCATCCGGTTGCGCTCGGCATTGGCGCATTCCGAGGCCACTGCAACCGCGCGCATCGCGTTCTCGGTGTCCCCGGAGACCGGCGCGCCCTCGAAGCCGTCCGGATATTCCTCGGCGATGAAGTTGGTCGTCAGCCGCCCGTCGCGGAAGCGCTCATGCGCCATCATGGCGGAGAGGAAATCCACATTGTGACCGACGCCGCGGATATGGAAGCGGTCGAGCGCCTCGGCCATGCGGTCGATCGCCTCGATCCGGTCCTTGCCGTAGGTGCAGAGCTTGGCGACCATCGGATCGTAGAACATGGAGATCTCGGCACCCTCGTAGACGCCGGTATCGCAGCGCACGCTCTCGCTCTCTGCCGGCGGGCGGTAGCGCACCAGACGGCCGGTCGAGGGCAGGAAGCCGCGATAGGGATCCTCCGCGTAGATCCGCGATTCCATCGCCCAGCCCGTCAACTTGATGTCCTTCTGGGTGAAAGGCAGTTCCTCGCCGGCGGCCGAGCGGATCATGATCTCGACGAGATCGAGGCCGGTCACCAGTTCGGTCACCGGATGCTCGACCTGAAGGCGGGTGTTCATCTCGAGGAAATAGAAGTTCCGCTTGCCGTCGACGATGAACTCGACCGTACCGGCCGACGAATAGTCTACGGCTTTCGCCAGAGCGACGGCCTGCGCGCCCATCTCGGCGCGGGTCTTCTCGTCGAGGAACGGGCTCGGCGCCTCCTCGATCACCTTCTGGTGGCGGCGCTGGATCGAGCATTCGCGCTCGCCCAGATGCACGACGTTGCCGTGCTTGTCCGCGATCACCTGGATCTCAATATGGCGCGGTTCCTCGATGAACTTCTCGATGAAGACGCGCTCGTCGCCGAAGCTGGAGCGGGCCTCGTTCACAGCCGAGCGGAAGCCGCTGGCGACCTCCTCGGCGGTGTGGGCGATGCGCATGCCCTTGCCGCCGCCCCCCGCCGAGGCCTTGATCATCACCGGGAAGCCGATCTCGGCGGCGATCTTCGCCGCTTCCTTCTCGTCGGCGAGGATGCCGAGATAGCCCGGAACGGTGTTTACCTTGGCATCGTGCGCCAGCTTCTTCGACTCGATCTTGTCGCCCATCGCGCCGATGGCCTTGATGCCCGGACCGATGAAGGCAACGCCCTCCGCCTCCAGCGCCTTGGCGAAAGCGGCGTTCTCGGAGAGAAAGCCATAGCCCGGGTGCACCGCCTCGGCGCCGGTCTGCCGGATCGCCTCCATGATCCTGTCGATCACGAGATAGGATTCGGCGGAGGGGGCGGGTCCGATATGGACCGCCTCGTCGGCCGTCTGGACGTGCAGGGCGTCGGCGTCCGCGTCGGAATAGACGGCGACGGTCTTGATGCCCATGCGCTTCGCGGTGCGCATCACGCGGCAGGCGATCTCGCCGCGGTTGGCGATAAGGATTTTCTTGAACATGGGTTGGAAGTTAGCCGCTCGTTCCGGAGGCGGCAATAGCGCTTGGAGCGCGATCTGACGCAGATCAGATCAGGAAATTGATATAGGAGCCGGGAGGCGCGTCGGGATCGATATTGTCGTTGGCGATCAGCGTCATCAGACGGGCGATCTGGCGGTCGATATCGGCGTCCGTGGTCGCGGTCCGGAGCCGGAAACCGCGCGTGGGCGCGCTCGGGGCCAGCTGCGGCGTTTGCTCCGCCGGAGCGACCCTGGCCGGACGGCGCACGGCCGGGCGCTGCACGCGGCCGCGAATGTCTCCGACGCCGCCGTTACCCGGTCCGCTCGGGGGAAGTGCCATGTCCGTTCCCTCGGATCGTTGCCTGCCTCATCGGACTATAGCGGAGCCGGAATCGACGGGAAAGCTTCAGGTTCTGCCGCCGAGCACGCCTTCGAGCGCGTCCATCGCCGCTTTCAGCCGTTCCGGCGCGGAGGCGTAGCAGAGCCGGAGATATCCCTCGCCAGCAGGGCCGAAGGCGGCGCCGGGCGAGAGGCCGACATTGCATTTGTCGATGATCTCCTTGCAGGCGGCGGTCGAGTCGGCCATGCCCTCGACCGCGAAGAAGGCATAGAACGCCGCCTTCGGCCTCGCGGCGCGGATGCGCGGCCAGGCTTCTAGCCTGTCGAAGACGATGTCGCGGCCGGCGAGGCAACGGGCACGGAGCTGTTTGACAACGTCGTCACCCTCGCGCATGGCGACGATGGCGCCGCGATGCAGGAATTGGGGCACGCCGGAGGTGATGATCTGCACCAGCTTGGCCACGGTCGGGCCGAGCCCGGCCGGATGCGTCAGCCAGCCGAGGCGCCAGCCGGTCATCATCCAGGACTTGGAAAAGGAATTGATCACGAAGAGCCGGTCCGTCGGCTCGGCGATCTCGAGGAAGGACGGTGCCACGTCGCGGTCGAAGACGAGCTGGTGATAGACCTCGTCGGAGATCACCCATATCCCCCGCTCGCGGGCGAACTCGAGCAGTTGCCGCTGCTGCTCGCGCTCCATCAGCCAGCCGGTCGGGTTGCCCGGCGAGTTGACGAAGATCGCCTTGGTCCTGTCGGTGACCGCGGCGAACAGCGCCTCCATGTCGAGATGCCAGTCGTCGTCATGCAGCCTGAGGGAGACATGCACGCTCTTGCCGCCATTGATCTCCACCGTCGAATAGATGTTCGGCCAGATCGGCCCGATCACCACGACCTCGTCTCCGGGCTCCAGCACGATCTGCATGGCGAGCGCCAGCGAGGACATGCCGCCGGTGGTCAGGCTGACCCGCTCGGTGTCGAGCGCGAGTCCGCCTTCAAGCCCGAATGTCCGGTTCATGTAGGCGGCAATCTCCTTGCGCAGATCGAGGATCCCGCGCTGGTCGGTATAAAAGGTCTCGCCGCGCCGCATCGCGTCCGCCGCCGCGTCGGTGATGAAGCGCGGGGTCGGCAGGTCGCCTTCGCCGAACCAGAGCGGGATCAGTCCCTGTCGGTCCCAGCCGTGCAGTGCAACCTCGACGATCGGGGTTTCCTCGAGGCCTTCGACGAGCGGGTTCATCGGGCCGAAATCGGGCGCGGCGTTCATCAGCATCGCTCAATCCTGTGACTGGGTATCGCGGCCGGTCAAAGCGCGGCATCCGCGAACTTTATCCCTTTGCCCGACCCTCACAACCCCATAAAACCGATGCCGTGCATTAGCGGGAATTAACCGGAAGCGACGGGCTCGATGACAAGGATATTTCTGATCCGCCATGGCGAAACGGTCTGGAACCGGGAAGGCCGGCTGCAGGGCCAGCTCGACTCGCCCCTGACGCTGACCGGCATCCGCCAGGCGGAAGCGCACGGCCGCAAGCTCGCCGAGATCTCGGCGGAAGAGACAATGTCGCTGCATGCGAGCCCGCTCGGCCGCACGCGCCAGACCGCCGCCATCATCTGCGAGATCGCGGATCTCCCCTATGAGGAGATCCGCTTCGATGCCCGGCTGAAGGAAATCACTCTCGGCGAACATGACGGCTATCGCGGCTGGCATCGGCTCGACCGGGATTTCCCGGAATTGGCGGCACAGCGCAGGGCCGACCCTTGGAACTTCCAGCATCCGGGCGGCGAGAGCTCCGAGATGGTCCGCCGCCGGGTCACGCCGTTCCTGAACGAGCTGCAGGAAAAAGGCGGCACGCACCTGATCGTCGCGCATGGGGTCGTCAACAAGGTGATGCGCGGGGTTCATCTCGGGCTGTCTGAAGAGGAATGCTTCGCCCTCGACCGGCCCCAGGACGGTTTCTACCTTCTCGAAGACGGGCGCGAGAGCTTCATTCGATCGATGGAATAGACGGCAGCCGGCGGATCGTGCGGATCGGGATATTCATGTCCTTGGTCCGGTCCATGAATTCCGTCAGCGCTTCATAGGCGACAGCCATGTGATGTCCGTTCGCGTGCAGCAGGATACCCGGCTCGGCGAGGAACATGACGTGGCCCGCGGTGAACAGCAGGTCGCCCGGCTCTGCCGCGTCCAGCCCGCCCTCGACCACGTCCCCGACCGCCGCCTCCTGCATGTCGCTGTCGCGTGGCGCGGTGATCCCGGCGCGGGCAAGCGCGAGCTGCACCAGGGCAGAGCAGTCGAGCCCGAAGCTGGAGCGCCCGCCCCAGCCGTAGGGCGCGCCCATGAAGAGCTCCGCGGTCGAGAGATAGTCCGGCTCCACTTCCGCCAGTTCGCAGAGATGTGGCGTGTAGATCCAGCCGCCGCCGGTCCCGTAGTCGATGCGGGAATATTTCCCCTCCTCGTCCGTCACACGCACGCGCGTCGAAAGATGCAACATGTCGAGCGGGATACTCTTCAGGTCCGGCTCGGGAAAAACATAGGAGCGCAGCGCCTGGAGCTCGTTGCTGTACGGCGCGTCCGTATCGGGCCCGAGCCCCTCCTCGCGGACATAGCCGACATAACCGTCCGTCTGGTTCTGCCCCCAGGCCCAGCCTTGCCGGCGCTCGTAGACGATGAAGCGTTCGTTGAAGAGCAGTTCGGTGGCCTGCCGGGAGGCTGCCTCCGGCTGCTCGCGGACCGAGAGCGTACCGGAGAGCACCCGGCAAGCCTCGCCTTTCACGTATTTCGGCGCCTCGATCTCGGCCTCGAGAAAGTCGGCGCAGATATCGTCGCGGGCCGGCGTCAGGCGCGGGTCATAAGGGTCGATCTTCACGCCATCAGATCCTTGATCGCGCGGTCGAGGCCGTCGAGGGTGAGCGGAAACATGCGGTCCTCCATGAGCTCGCGCATCATGCTTATCGACTGGGTATAGTGCCAGTATTTCTCCGGCGTCGGATTGAGCCAGACGGAGCGCCGGAAATGCCCGGTCAGACGCTGCATCCAGACCCCTCCCGCCTCCTGGTTCATATGCTCGACGCTGCCGCCGGGCATGGCGATCTCATAAGGGCTCATCGAGGCATCGCCGACGAAGATCGCCTTGTAGTCCGGCCCGTAGGTGTGCAGCAGATCAAAGGTCTGGGTGGCGTCGACATGACGCCGCCAGTTGTCCTTCCAGAGCTTCTCGTAGGGACAGTTGTGGAAGTAGAAATATTCGAGATGCTTGAATTCCGAGCGCGCGGCGGAGAACAGCTCCTCCATCACCTTGGTGTAGGGATCCATCGAACCGCCGACATCTAGGAACAGCAGCACGTTCACCGTGTTATGCCGCTCCGGGCGCATCTTCAGATCGAGATAGCCGCCATTGCGCGCGGTCGAGCGGATCGTGTCGCCCATATCGAGTTCGGTGGCGGCACCGGAGCGGGCGAAGCGGCGCAGCTTGCGCAGCGCCATCTTGATGTTGCGTGTGCCGATCTCGACCGAGTCGTCGAGATTGCGGAACTCGCGCTTGTCCCAGACCTTCACCGCGCGGTTGTTGCGGTTGCCGTCCTGGCCGATGCGCACGCCTTCGGGATTGTAGCCGTAAGCGCCGAACGGGCTGCGGCCGGCCGTGCCGATCCACTTGTTGCCGCCCTGATGGCGCTTCCGCTGCTCCTCCATGCGCTTCTTCAGCGTCTCCATGAGCTTTTCCCATCCGCCCATGGCCTCGATCTCGGCCTTTTCCTCCTCGGTAAGATTGAGCTCCGCCATCTTGCGCAGCCATTCCTCCGGGATCTCCTTGCCGAACAGGTCGTTGAGGTATTCCAGCCCCTTGAAGACATGGCCGAAGACCTGGTCGAAACGGTCGAGATGACGCTCGTCCTTCACCAGCGTGGCGCGGGAGAGATAGTAGAAATCCGTGACCGCGTAATTGCCGAGCCCGGCCTGCACGGCCTCCAGCAATGTCAGGTACTCCTTGACGGAGACCGGCACCTCGGCGCGTTTCAGCTCGTAGAAGAAATTCGAGAACATGGGGGAGAGTTGTCACAGCGTCCGCGCGAAGGGTCAAGCGCGAACGGCCCTGGCGAGGACCGCTTCACGATCCGCCCGGCCGGCACGTCCTATGGTCAGCCCCAAGCCCCCCGCGGGACCGAATTGACGGATAGCAGCATCCATGCCGCTCCGGCGCCCGCCACGCCGCCGCAGACGGACGACTTCCCGTTGGCGAACCTGCACGCCGGCACGCCCGACAAGCGCGGCCGGATGGTGGCAGACGTGCTATGGGCGGTCCGGGACTTCAAGATCTACAAGACCGTCAGGGGCATCAGCCCGCAATTCAGCGACGATCCGGAACGAGCGCGAAAGCAGCGCCGGGACTATATGTCGCTTGGCCCGGAGCTCGCTGATCTCGGCCAGCAGATGGAACTGCTGAAGAACGGCTGGGCGCGCTGGATCACGTGGCTCTGGAAACGTCTCGGCGCGCGCGACGACCCGCAGCTTGCCTATTGCGAGCGGGAGACCGCACGCGGCATCGCGCAGGCCCTTGACGGCCACCCCGAAGAGGGACGGCAGACCCTCGCCGGTCTCAGCCAGCGGCTGTCGAAGCGGCTCGGCAATGTCCTGCGCGTGCTCTATTTCACCATCTGCGCCGTCGCCGCCCTCGCGATCACCGTCGCGCTGGTGATCTACACGGACGGAATGACCCCGGCTCACAAGGATACAATCCTCGGCCTCAACACCTTCCATCTCTCGGTCGCGGCGGTGATGGGCTGTCTCGGCGCCCTGCTCTCGACCGCGACCGGCCTCCGGAGCCTCGCGATCGATCCGGCCGCGAGCCTGACCATCAACATCACCTATGCGGTGCAGCGCATGCTGGTCGGCATCCTCGGCGCCGTGGTGCTGCACATCACGCTGAAATCGGGGATCGTCAACGCGCTCGTCGGAACGGCCAAGTACACGGGGAGCGACGCCGACGCGATCTACAGACTCGCCTTCATGAGCCTGCTCGCCGGCTTCAGCGAGCGGCTGGTGCCGAACCTCCTGGAACGGACGGCGAAGAGCTACGAAGACCGCAAACCCTACCGTGCCAGTGCGCCTGAGAGCAGCACTCCGGCCGGCTAGTCCAACGCCGCCCCGAAAGCCTGCCGCTTGGCCAGCATTTCCGTCACCATGGCACGCGCACCGTCATCGGTGCAGTCGTAGCCGGTGAAACTGGCGCCCACCTTGGCCTTCTGCATGGCGCTCCGGATGGCCGCCCACTCGACCGGCCCGGCACCGGCTTTCGTCGCCAGTCCCTTGACCTGCTCGACGAAATACTCCGCCTCTTCCGGAGGCCCGCCACAAAACGGCACCGAGGCCTCGATCCGCCCGGCGGCCGCGCCGAAATCCGCGATTGCCTTCTGCAGCTCGGCATCAGCGGCATCCGCCGCCTGAGCCGCTACTACCGTGACTGCGAGCCCGATCAGATAAACGGCCGTCCTCATCATCCCCGCCCTTCCCGGCGGGCGATGAAGGCCAGCCGTTCGAACATGTGCACATCCTGCTCGTTCTTCAGCAGAGCGCCGTAAAGCGGCGGAATGATGTCCTTCCTGTCGGTCGACTTCAGGGCTTCCGGCGGAATGTCCTCGACCACCAGCAGCTTGATCCAGTCGAGCAGCTCCGAGGTCGAGGGCTTCTTCTTGAGGCCCGGCACCTCGCGCACCTCGTAGAAGGAGGTCAGCGCCTCGCGCAGCAGGTTCTTCTTCAGGTCGGGGAAATGCACATCGACGATCTCGGCCATCACGTCCGGCTCCGGGAAACGGATATAATGGAAGAAGCAGCGGCGCAGGAAGGCGTCCGGCAGTTCCTTCTCGTTGTTCGAGGTGATGATGACAACCGGGCGCTGCTTCGCCCTCACGGTCTGCTGAGTCTCGTAGACGAAGAACTCCATGCGGTCGAGTTCGAGCAGCAGGTCGTTCGGGAACTCGATATCGGCCTTGTCGATCTCGTCGATCAGCAGGATCGACTGCCTGTCGGACTCGAACGCTTCCCAGAGCTTGCCGCGCACGATGTAGTTGGAGATGTCGTGCACCTTCTCGTCGCCGAGCTGGCTGTCGCGCAGTCGAGAGACCGCGTCGTACTCATAGAGCCCCTGCTGCGCCTTGGTGGTCGACTTGATGTGCCACTCGATCAGCGGCATGCCGAGCGCCTTCGCCACCTCGTGCGCCAGCACGGTCTTGCCGGTGCCGGGCTCGCCCTTCACCAAGAGCGGGCGCTGCAGGGTGATCGCGGCGTTCACCGCGACTTTCAGATCATCGGTCGCGACATATCCGTCCGTGCCGGAAAAGCGTGCCGTATCGCTCATCTGTACTCCTCGGGCCTGTGATCCCGCCATGCGATCCGGGAAAGCCGGCGGGCAGAGAAAGAGGCGCCCGGTCGGGGGCGCCTCGCTGGCAGGTTAAGGCGAACCGGCTCCGGCTGTCGATGCCGGAGCCACGACCGCTCAGGAGAGCTTCTCGGCCAGAGCGCCCTCGATCGCCGCGATCGCGGCCGCGCCAGCCGAGGCGTCCGGACCGCCGGCCTGCGCCATGTCGGGACGGCCGCCGCCGCCCTTGCCACCAAGCGCTTGCGAACCCACGCGCACCAGATCGACCGCGCTGATCCTGTCGGTCAGATCCGCCGTGACGCCCACGACGAGCGACGCCTTGCCGTCGTCCGCCGCGACGACGGCGGCAACGCCGGAACCGATCTGCTGCTTCAGGCCATCGGCAACGCCTTTCAGCTCCCGCGCCGGGATGCCTTCGAGCACCCGGCCGGCGAATTTGACGCCCGCGACGTCCTTGCTCTCGGACGCCCCTCCGCCGCCGCCCTCGGCGAGCTTGCGCCGCAGATCCTGGACTTCGCGCTCGAGCTTGCGGCGCTCCTCGATCAGGGCCTCGACGCGTTCCGGCAATTGATCCACCGTCACCTTTGCGGCGGCCGCCGCCGTGGTCAGCAGGCCTTCTCGGGCATCGACATATTCCAGCGCACCGGCACCGGTCACCGCCTCGATCCGGCGCACACCCGCCGCGACCGCGCTTTCGGAAACGATATGCAGCAGACCGATATCGCCCGTGCGGTTGACATGAGTGCCGCCGCAGAGTTCGACGGAATAGATGTCCTTCGACGGATCGTCGGACGGACCGCCCATCGCGACCACGCGGACCTCGTCGCCGTATTTCTCGCCGAACAGCGCCATGGCGCCGTGCTTGATGGCGCTCTCCGGATCCATCAGCGTCGTCGTGACCGGGCTGTTGCCGCGGATATGCTCGTTGACCTCCGCCTCGACCGCCTTCAGCTCCATGTGGTTCAACGCCTTCGGATGGCTGAAATCGAACCGCAGCCGTCCCGGCGAAACGAGCGAGCCCTTCTGCGTCACATGCTTGCCGAGATGACGGCGCAGCGCCTCGTGCAGCAGGTGGGTGGCGGAATGATTGGCCCGCGCGCGACCGCGGCGCGCCCCGTCGACAGAGAGTTCGACCGCGTCGCCGACCTCGATCACGCCGGTCTTCACCTTCGCCATGTGAACCCAGAGATCTCCGACCTTCTTCTGCGTATCGGAGATCTCCAGATCGGTGCCGCCAAGCGTCCGCGCCCTGCCCGCGTCGCCGACCTGACCGCCGGACTCGCCATAGAACGGGGTTTGGTTGACGATCAGGGCGAATTCCGCGGGCCCCTCGACCTTCCGCACCGGCTTGCCGTCGACCACGAGCGCCTCGACCTGGCCTTCCGCCTGCTCGGTGTCGTAGCCGAGGAATTCGGTCGCCCCGCAGGTATCGCGCAGCTCGAACCAGACCGTGTCCGTCGCCGCCTCGCCGGAACCCGACCAGGCCGCCCGCGCCGCCGCGCGCTGGCGTTCCATCGCCGCCTGGAAACCGTCGGTGTCAACCGCCCGGCCCTGACCGCGCAGGATGTCCTGAGTCAGATCGAGCGGAAAGCCATAGGTGTCGTAGAGCTTGAAGGCGACCTCGCCGGAGAGGGTCTCGCCCTCGCCGAGCCGGCCCGTCTCGTCTTCCAGGTGTTTCAGGCCGCGGCCGAGGGTCTCCTTGAAGCGGCTCTCCTCCAGCTTCAGGGTCTCCTTGATCAGGCTTTCGGCACGCCCAAGCTCCGGGAAGGCCTCCCCCATTTCCTTCACCAGCGTCGGCACCAGCTTCCAGACCAAAGGATCCTTGCAGCCCATGATATGGGCATGGCGCATGGCGCGGCGCATGATCCGGCGCAACACGTAGCCGCGGCCTTCGTTCGACGGCAGCACGCCGTCGGCGATCAGAAAACTCGAAGCGCGCAGGTGGTCGGCGATCACCCGGTTGGAGACCTTGTGCGGGCCGTCCGGGTCGACATTCGCCTCGTGCGCGGCCGCCTCGATCAGGGCGCGCATCAGATCGATATCGTAATTGTCGTGCCTGCCCTGCAGTACGGCAGCGATCCGCTCCAGCCCCATGCCGGTATCGATCGAGGGGCGCGGCAGATCGATCCGCTCGTCCTTCGACACTTGCTCATACTGCATGAAGACGAGGTTCCAGATCTCGATGAAGCGGTCGCCGTCCTCGTCCGGGCTGCCCGGAGGGCCGCCGGGGATATCGGGGCCGTGATCGAAGAAGATCTCGGAGCACGGGCCGCAGGGACCGGTATCGCCCATGGCCCAGAAATTGTCCGAGGTCGCGATGCGGATGATGCGCTCGTCGGAAAGCCCCGCGATCTTGCGCCAGAGACCGGCGGCCTCCTCGTCCTCGTGATAGACCGTCACCAGCAACTTGTCCGCGGGCAGACCGTAGCGTTTGGTGATCAGTGTCCAGGCGTGCTCGATCGCCTGTTCCTTGAAGTAGTCGCCGAAGGAAAAGTTCCCCAGCATCTCGAAAAAGGTGTGGTGGCGCGCGGTATAGCCGACATTCTCGAGATCGTTGTGCTTGCCGCCGGCGCGCACGCATTTCTGCGACGTCGCGGCGCGCTTGTAATCGCGGTGTTCCTGGCCGGTAAAGACGTTCTTGAACTGCACCATGCCGGCATTGGTGAAGAGCAGGGTCGGATCGTTGCGCGGCACCAGCGGGCTGGAGGCAACCTCTGCGTGTCCGTTCTCGACAAAATAGTCCAGGAATGTACGGCGGATATCGTTGGCGGTCTGCATCTGGTTCCTCCGGGCCGGCTCCGGTGTGCTTGAGGATCGGAGCGCGGCCGTGCCTCTACGCGCCGCGCGTCGCGGCAAGCGGGCTCCGCTTTTACTGAAGAAGCCCGGTCCTGTCCAGCGCGGGGGCCTTGGGAAACCGCCGCTTTCCGGCACGCGAAACCCCGCCGCGGGGATCCGGCGGCGGGGCGCTCATTCGTGATCTGCTCCCGTCCCGCCGGCATGGCGGCCCGGAAGCGAAGCCGCGGCGACGCCTAGGCGTCCTGCTCGGGATCCGGACCCTGCATCATCGCGTCCGCAACGAGCCCCGCGTTCTGGCGGATCTGCTTCTCGATCTCGCCCGCAATGTCCTTGTTTTCGGCAAGGAACTTCTTCGCGTTTTCGCGGCCCTGACCGATGCGCTGGCCGCTATAGGAGAACCAGGCGCCGGACTTCTCGACAATCCCGGCATTGACGCCGAGATCCAGAATTTCGCCGGTCTTGGAGATGCCTTCGCCATACATGATGTCGAACTCGATCACCCGGAAAGGCGGCGCCATCTTGTTCTTCACCACCTTGACCCGGGTCTGGTTGCCGACCACCTCGTCCCGGTCCTTGATCGCGCCGATCCGGCGGATGTCGAGCCGTACCGAGGCATAGAACTTCAGCGCATTACCGCCTGACGTGGTTTCCGGATTGCCGAACATCACGCCGATCTTGAGGCGAATCTGGTTGATGAAGATGACGAGGCAGCGCGACTTCGAGATCGAGGAGGTCAACTTGCGCAACGCCTGGCTCATCAGCCGCGCCTGCAGGCCGACATGGCTGTCGCCCATCTCGCCTTCGAGTTCGGCCCGCGGCACCAGGGCGGCCACGGAATCGACCACCAGCACGTCGATCGCGCCGGAGCGCACCAGCGTGTCGGCAATCTCCAGCGCCTGCTCGCCTGCATCCGGCTGGGAGATCAGCAACTCGTCCAGATCGACCCCGAGCTTGCGGGCGTAGATCGGATCGAGCGCATGTTCGGCATCCACGAACGCGCAGGTGCCGCCGTTCTTCTGTGCCTCCGCGATGGCGTGCAGCGCCAGCGTGGTCTTGCCGGAGCTTTCCGGACCGTAGATCTCCACGATCCGGCCGCGCGGCAGACCGCCGATCCCGAGCCCGATATCGAGACCGATCGAGCCGGTGGAAACCGCTTCGGCCTCCGATACCTGTTCGTTCTGGCCGAGCTTCATAACTGAGCCCTTGCCGAACGCCTTCTCGATCTGGCCGAGAGCCGCCTCCAACGCCTTTGTCTTATCCATGGGGTCCCGTTCGATGACTTTGAGTGCTAGTTCCGACATACCCGATCCTCCATATCTCACAGGGACGCCTTCCAAGGCAATCAGAGCCGGACCACCGCCCCGAGATGACTTATGGGCGGGACTGGGCTGATTTCCAAAACAGATCATGTACCATTTTTGTTCTCGTTTACAGCATTATTTTCACTTTTTGTTCACGTTCGAAATCTGGGATTCGAACCACAGGCCGCCACGACATCTTGCGCCGATCGGACGATAGCCGGGTCTTGTTCACATTACGTTTCAGATGACTCCGGCGAATCAGCATCTTCACTGCAGCGGATGCAGCACGTCCTTCACGGTTCCTGCGAGCTGCTTGAGGCTGAACGGCTTCGGCAGGAAGTGGATGTTCTTGTCCTGCTCGATCCGCTGTCGCAGGGCGTCCTCCGAATAACCGGAAATGCAGATCACACGCAGTCCCGGTCTGTCCTCCCGGACCTTGCGGACCAGGGTCGGCCCGTCCATGCCGGGCATCACCACGTCGGTGATCAGAAGGTCGATCTCCTCGCTCTTGTCGGAGAGCAGTTGCAGCGCCGCCTCGCCGTTGCGTGCCTCGATCACCTTGTAGCCCTTGTTGCGCAGCGCGCGGGCGCCGAACAGCCGGACCGGATCCTCGTCCTCCACCAGCATGATGGTCTCGACCCCGGTTAGGTCCTTGCGCGAGTCGGAGGCATCGTGCGTCATGTCTCCGGAACCGCTCGCGGCGACCTCACCCTCGTGAGCCGGCAGGAAGATGGAAAACACCGTCCCCTCCCCCACAGTGCTGGCAACCGAGATGAAACCGTTGATCTGCTTCACGATGCCGTAGACCGTGGAGAGTCCGAGCCCGGTCCCCTGCCCGACCTCCTTGGTGGAGAAAAACGGCTCGAAAATGCGCCCGATGATATCCTCTTCGATCCCGGTGCCGGTATCGGCGACATCGAGCCGCACATAGCGGCCCGCCGGCATCACGTCGTCACCCTGCCGGACCGGGCTCGAGGTCACGAAGTCGTGCGTCCGCATCGTGATTGTCCCGCCGCCGGGACAGGCGTCCCGGGCATTCACCACGAGATTGATCACCACCTGCTCGAGCTGACCCTGGTCGACGCGGATCGGCGCCAGCTCGCGGCCGTGGGAAATCTCCAGCGTGATGTTCTCGCCGATCAGGCGGCGCAGGAGATGCGAGAGATCGGCGAGGGTCTCGGTGACATCGAGGACCCGGGCGATCATGGTCTGCTGCCGCGAAAAGGCAAGCAGCTGCCGCACCAGGTTGGCGGCCCGGTTGGCGTTCTGCTTAACCTGCATGACGTCCGAGAAGGACTGGTCGCCGGGCCGGTGCCGCACGAGCAGGAGATCGCAATAGCCGTTCATGGCGGTGAGCAGGTTGTTGAAATCGTGCGCCACGCCGCCGGCAAGCTGTCCGACCGCCTGCATCTTCTGCGATTGGGCGACCTGGGCTTCCAGCTGGCGGCGACGACCGATATCGATCAGGTAGAGCGCGCAGGTCGCTCCTTCAGGCCCTTCTCCGGGCGCAAGGTTGCGCACGAAAACGGCGACTTCGGCACCGGTCTCTCCGTCACGACCGACGAGCTGGACCTCGATGGCCTCGCTCCCTCCCGGACTGGCGGACTCTTCGAGAAACCGTTCCGCGATTTCCCGATCCTCCTCCTCGACGTAATCGGCAAACGAGCGCCCTCTCAGCCCGGCACCGTTCGCCCCGGCACCGGTGAAGCTGCGAAACGCCTCGTTGGCGGCCAGCATCTTCCGCCCGGCCCCGAGAAACACGACCCCGACCGGCGCGTATTCAAGCGCCGGCGCGGTCCAGCCCTCCGAAGCCGGGACAAGCAGGGCAATGATGATCGGACCGGCGCCAGGGTCCTCCGCCGCCTCGGCGCTCAACAGGATCTGGTAGCCCTGCGCCGCCGACGCTCCGGATGCCGGCAGAGTGCCGGCCGAATGCAAAGCACCTGAACCGGCGCCGCGGACCTGTTCGAGATTCTTGCTGACGACCAGCCGGAGCCTGAGCACGGTCTTGTTCGCCTCGACGCCGTCGGCTTTGCCTTCCGCGAATTGCTCGAGGAATGCCGTGTTCGACGAAAGAAAGCGGCCTTCGGCCGTGAACCTGCAGAACGGAAGAGCGATCTCCGGCTCGGGTACCGGTGCATTGCGTTCCGCCTCGAGGTCGGCCGCCAGCGCGGACGCTTCGGCATCTTTCGCATCTCGCTCCGCCTCGAGCTTCCGGATGCGCCGCTCCGAGCGCTTTGCCTGCACGGCCCACGCGGTCGCGACAACCACCGCCAGAAGAACGGCTCCAATGCCGCCAAAGATCACTGGATCCATTCTGCCTCCTGCAGGCCTTCGGCCGATTTCGTCTCCGTAACCGTCATCGCCTCGTTCGGGCGCGATCAGTTCATCGGCACGTAGGTCTGATTCATCTTGAAGACGTAGCTGATCACCTCGGCCACCGCCTTGTAATACTCCTCGGGTATTTCCTCGTCGATTTCAGCATTGTCATAAAGGGCACGCGCAAGCGGTCGGTTCTCGACGATCGGAACCTCGTTCTCGTTGGCGACTTCGCGGATCTTGAGAGCGACCGCGTCGACCCCTTTCGCCACGACCCGCGGTGCCGACATCTCATCCATCTCGTATTTCAGCGCGATCGCATAGTGGGTCGGGTTCGTGATCACCACGGTGGCTTTCGGAACCTCCGCGATCATCCGCGTCCGGGCGCGCTCCATGCGCAGCTGCCGCAGTCGCGCCTTCACATGCGGGTCACCCTCCGTCTGCTTGTGTTCGTCGCGCACTTCCTGCTTGGACATCTTCATCTGGTTCATGAATTCGTAGCGCTGGTAAAGGTAATCGACGACCGCGATCACGGCGGCGACGGCCAGCACGCCGATGAAGACCTTGATCGCCACCATATGGGTTTCGTCCAGCAGTTCCTTGATGTCCATCTGGACCATCAGTTCGATCCTGGAGAACTCGGGCGAAACGATCAGGAAAGCGACGAAGCCAACCAGGATCATCTTCACGACGCCCTTCAGCAACTCGACGACCGATTTCAGGCTGAAGAGCCGCTTGGCGCCACTGATCGGAGAGATCTTCTCCAGTTTCGGCTGAATCGACTCCGGCGACATCATCCAGCCGATCTGCATCAGAATGCCGAGCGCCGCCAGCACGACAAGCAATCCGAGCGCAGGCGCGATCGCGAGACCGACGCCGAGCAGCATGTCAATCATGACCGCACCGGAGCCCGCGACATCGATCATATCCGGGCGTTCTATGAAGATGAGAAGCGACTCGGCCATGCCCTGCATGAGGAAGGGACCAACCAGTCCGACGACAAGGGTGGCGCCCAGAAGGATGGCGAAATTGTTCACCTCCTTGGAGCTGAGGACCTGACCTTTCTCGCGCGCCTGCGCCAGTTTTCGCGCAGAGGCTTCCTCTGTCTTATCGCCCTGGTCCTGATCGGACATCGCAGCGGCTCCATCTGCGGCCCCGCGCCGTTCATACGGCGCCGGTTTCGCGCTTGCTCAGATCGGGACGACGTAGCGCCCGATACTCTCGGAATAATACTCCAAAAACACCATCATCGCGCCGCCGAGCACGAGCGACAGGATGACAAGTCCCATCATCACCTGAACCGGCAGCGCGACGAAGAAGATCTGCAGCTGTGGCATCAGCCGGGCCATGATCCCCATCACGACATAGAATAGCAGCCCCAGCACAAGGAACGGCGCGGCGATCTGGATCGCAATCTCGAAACTGTTCGCGATGATGCGGGAGATCGCATCGGCGAAATCCGCCACGGGAAGTGCGTCTCCCGGCGGGAACAGGGTATAGCTGTCGATCACCGCGCGAATGAGCAGGTGATGCAGATCCGAAATCAGCAGCAGCAGCGTCGCGATATTGAGCAGGAAGAAGCCCGGGAGGGAGCCCTGCGTCGCGAGGGCCGGGTTGAAAATCTGCGCGTTCGCGAGGCCGGCATTCATCGCAATCACCTGCCCCGCGGTATCCAGCGCGAGCAGCACGATCCGCGCGACGATGCCGAAATAGAGCCCGATGATCACTTCCAGAAACAACAGCCTGACCAGCTCAGGCGCTGTCGGAGCGAACGGGATCGTGTTCCCGACGAGGGGTGCGACGACGAGGCTGAGTCCTATGGCGAGAATTATCCTGAACTGAACCGGAACGAAGGTTTCTCCCACTCCCGGAATCAGCATGACCGTGCCGCCGACCCGGGCAAGCACAAGCAGAATGATGTAGACTTGGGTCGGTAGGAAATCCTCGAGTGGCACGCGCGTTTTCCGCCCTATCCGAGGGAAATGATCTTGTCGGCGATCGACTGCATGAAGGCGTTCAGCGTGTTCAGCATGAAGGGCAGAAAGAAGATCAGGCCGGCAAAGACGATGATGATTTTGGGCACGAAGACCAGGGTCATTTCCTGCAACTGGGTCAGAGCCTGGAAAAGGGCGATGATCAGCCCGATCGCGAGGCCGAGCAGCATGATCGGCGTCGACATCGTCAACATCGTCAGGACCGCCTCACGGCCGATCTCGATCGCCTCGACTTCGTTCATAAACGGCCCCCGGCAAAACAGGTGCGGCCCGGCAATATCTGCCGGGCAAGAATTGTCCCTCCGATTATGCCGTCAAAAGACGGTGCGGTAAAACCCGTCGCGGATGCCGTCAGATCGGCATGCGGATGATTTCCTGATAGGCCTGCACCATTCGGTCACGGAGGGTGACGATGGTCCGGAGCGTGATATCGGCGCTGTTGACCGCCTGCACGACGTCCGTCAGGTCCGCCTCGCCGGCGATCCCCTTCATGGACATCTGCTCGCCCGTCTGCATCGTGCCGAGGGCGTCCTCTGCCGCGCCTTTCACGAAGCTCGCGAAGTCCTGGCCGGCAACGCTACCGGACTTGGATTCCTCGGCTCCCGGAACCTGGCCGATGCCAGCCGTTCCGAGCGCATTTCCGATATTGGCTACCATGGCCATTCTCCAATCGGGTTCGGGCCGATTCTAACGGGAAACCGTGCCTCTTTCCAGCATTGCGCCGGTTGCGGCCTAGGCCCGCAGCAGATCGACCGTGCGCTGCAGCATGCTGCGCGCCATCTCGATCGACGAAAGGTTTGCCTCGTAGGTCCGCTGCGCTTCCCGCATGTCCATCATTTCGATCAGCGAGTTTACGTTCGGCCGGCGGACATAACCCTCTGCGTCGGCCAGCGGGTGAAACGGCTCATAAGCCAGTTCGAAATCCGAATCGTCCCGGCCGATCTTGGCGACCCGCACCATTTCCGCATTCTCGTCCCGGTTCACGAAGTTCTCGAACACAATGGTCTTGCGGCGGTACGGGTCCTGCCCCTTGACCGACCCGAGCGAGTCGGCGTTGGCGACGTTCTCGGAGATGACCCGGAGACGGGTTCCCTGGGCCCGCATGCCCGATGCGGAAATCTTGATCGCGGAATTGAGATCCATGATTCAGGTCCTTTCCTTGCCGTCCCGCTTAGCGGCTGCTGCCGCCGAGCGCGGTGCGGAACATGCCGATCTGCTTGTTGTAGAGATTGAGCGCGAGATCGTATTGCAGCTTGGTGTCCTGCACGGCGATCATCTGCTCTTCAAGGACGACGCCGTTGCCGTTCGGGCTCGCCTCGTAGACGTCCTTCTGGCTCTTCTCGTCGATCCGGTAGTCGGTCTTCGGCAGAACTCCGCTGATATGGTTGCCTTCGGTGACGGCGACCGGGAGTTTCGTCACCTGCTGCACGGTGCGCTTGAAGTCCAGCGGCGTCAGGTCCTGCGCGCGGTAGCTCGGTGAGTCCGCGTTGGCGATGTTCTGCGCCAGAACGGACTGGCGCTCGGAAAGCCAGTTCATCTTCTGGTGTGCCATGTTCAGCAGCATCGAGTTATCAATCGCCATCTCGAACCTCTCTTGCAGAACCAAGTTCCGTTGCCCCGTCGGGGTGTCTGCGAGGATAAAAGCAAACACCGTGCCAAGATTGACCGGTTTGGCTGGGACAAGGGCTGGCCTATACTTGTCCCCATGACAGATCGGGTTCCATCAGTCGGCGGGACGACAGGCAGCGCGACGGACGAGGACAGCCGCGAACGCCAGCGCGCGGCCATGGAACGGCGCGCCGCGAATGCGCGCCGGGCGGCCGATGCGATGAAGGACCGGCAGGTCGCGATCGCCCTCGATCATGATGCGGGCACCGAGGACGCCCCGCGGGTGATTGCCAAAGGCTATGGCGAACTGGCCGAAAAGATCCTGCGCCTCGCGTTCGACAATGACGTGAAGGTCCGCAAGGATCCCGACCTCGCACAAATCCTTGCCGCGGTCGAAATGGACTGCGAGATTCCGGTCGAGGCCTTTGCGGCCGTCGCCGAAATCCTGACCTATGTTTACCGTGCGAACGACCGGCTGAGGTCGGTGGAGACGTCATGAGCGCCGACAATGGCAACGACATCGCGGAGCGGTTGGCATCCGTCAGAACACGGCTCGAAGAGACCCTCAAGGATCCCGCGAGAGCGGTTTCCGGTGCCCTGACCGGTCTGGAAACGGATGTCGCGAGGATCTGTGCCTCGATCCCGAATCTTCCCGCGAAAGACGCTCACGCCCTCGCGCCCGACATGAAGCATGTCATCGGCCTGCTGGAACTGCTGTCGGAAACCATCGCGGAGAAAGCCGCCGCCGAGCCCGCGGCTTCCGATTCCGCCGCCCGGCGGCGCCAGGCGGCGGCCGCCTATGGCACTGGCCGCAAGCGCGGCAGTTGAGCCTGTTCCGGCCGGAACGCCCCGATTCCCGGCGCCCGCGGACAGCCGGGAGCGTTGGTCGCGGGCCCCTGCTGCTTGTCTGTTCCCATCCGCGGCGCCTTATGAAATGCTTCCGCCATGGGTTTCGAGGTCTATCTCAGGTTTCTCCTCGCCTTCGCCTTTACCATCGGCTTGATCGGCGCGGTCTATTGGATTGCCAGGCGGTATGCCGGGCGCTTCGGAATCGTGCGCGCACACACGGCGGGGCGCCTGTCCCTGACCGGGCAGTTCTCCCTCGACACACGCCGGCGCCTGGTGCTGGTGCGGCGTGACGATCGGGAGCACCTTCTGTTGCTCGGCCCGAACAACGACCTGCTGATCGAGAGCGGGATCGCGTCGGATCCGGACAGTTTCGCCGCCGCCCTGAGGGATGCGGCGGAACCGTCCGCCCCCGCTGTTACGGATAAGAATTCATGAGTGCGATGTTTCCGCTCCGACGCCGCTTCCTGCGGGTGGGTCTCGGCGCCCTGCTCGTCTCTGTGCTGTCCATGGCGGTTATCGCGCCCGAGACGCTGGCCCAGACCCTGACGCTCGATATCGGCGAGCCGGGAGGCACGACCACGGCACGGCTGATCCAGCTGATCGCCGCGATCACCCTGCTCTCGCTTGCCCCGGGCATCCTGGTGACCGTCACCTCTTTCACCCGGCTGGTCATTGTCTTCTCCCTGCTGCGCACCGCGCTCGGCACCCAGCAGTCGCCGCCCAACCTCGTGATTGTCAGCCTTGCGCTGTTCCTGACCGGCTTCATCATGGCCCCCACGCTCGAACAGGCGTGGGAAGACGGCGTCGCCCCCCTGATCGCCGAGCGCATCGACGAGTTCGAGGCGTTCGAACGGGCGGTCGCGCCGTTCCGCACCTTCATGCTCGCCCAGGTGCGCGACAAGGACCTGCAGCTGTTCGAGGATATCGGCCAGGTCGGTCCGGCGGAGACCGGGGTCAACGCGCCGCTGAAGGTTCTGGTACCGGCCTTCATGATCAGCGAACTCCGGCGCGCCTTCGAGATCGGCTTCCTGATCTACCTGCCCTTCGTCATCATCGACATGGTCGTGGCCTCGATCCTGATGTCGATGGGCATGATGATGGTGCCCCCGGTGATCGTCTCCCTGCCCTTCAAGCTGATCTTCTTCGTGCTGGTCGACGGCTGGTACCTGATAGCCGGAAGCATGGTCCGGAGCTTTGGGGCGGGATAGCCGCTCCTCCGGGCGCGCCCTGCCTAGTTCGTCGCGCTGAGCGGCTTGTCCTTCAGGCGATCCCGGTAGGAACTGAGGAACGCCTGGAAGCGGCCGATCTCGCCGAACCGGTCCGCGAGCGTGCGGAAATCGTCCAGCTCGCCCTCGGTCTTGTTCGTGATCAGGCGGAAGGCCTCGCGGAACGGGGTATTGTCCATCTGCTGCGTGTAGACCTGCCGCACCCGGCTCAACTGATCCAGATTGTTGCTCAGCGACAGCGAGACCGCCCAGTTCAGAATAAGTGTCGCCGCCTGTTCGTCGATCCGCCGGCCGTCCCGGCCGGACCGTCCGACAAGACGCTGAAAGACCTCGGCCGCCTGGGCCCAGCGCTGCGTGCGCCAGAAGATATCGGCGCGCAGCAGGTCCGCGTCCCGGCTCTTGTCACCAGCGAGCAGCCGAAGCGCACCATCGGCATCCCCGAGTTCGAATTCCGCCCGGGCCCGCAGACGTTTGCGCTCCAGGGCGAGATCCGCTCCGAGTCCCGGCGCGACGCTCTCGTCGAGCGCGCCGAGCGCCTCTTCCGGTCGCCGGTCGAGCAGGCGAATGAGGGCGAGACGCGCGCCCACCCGGGCCTTGTCCTCGCCCTGGAGTCGGAACTTCACCTGGCGCTCGAGCAGGATCGACGCCCGGTCGAGCAGATCGACCTGAACAAGCCGGTCCGCCAGTCGCTGGATGATCTCGTCGCCGCGCGCGCCGACGGGTGTCAGTTCACGGAACTGGTCGTACAGCGAGAGCGCCTGGATCGGCGTCATCCTGTCCGACTCGCCGTCGGTGAAAATCTTTGCGAAGGCGTTTGTCATCTCCTCCGCGACCTGATCGGCAAAAAGATTGTCCGGGAAGAAGGTCACCGCTTCGCGCAGGGCACTCAGTCCTTCCACATACTCACCTTCTTCGAGATAGAGCCGCCCGAGTTCGCGCAGAAGGTCGAACTCGACCTGATCGCCACGCCAGGTGTATCTGAGGCTCTCCAGCCCTGCGATCGCGTCGCTTCGGCTGAGTTCACCGTTCCGCAGCCCGTGTTCGATCAGCGCGCGTTCGGAGCGCACGCGGGCCCAGCGGTCCATGTCCTGCGACAGGGTGCGCCAGAAATCGAGTGCCGTGTCCGTATCGCCGGAGGCGTAGAGAACCCTGCCGCGCAGATAGTTCAGACGGGCCTGCTCGCCCGGTGTCGGTTGACCGTCGGCAACCACGTCGATGAAGGCTCCGGCGCCACGGAAATCGCCGGCACGGATCGCCGCTTCCGCCGCGAGCAGCGCCATCTGCGTCGCCATGTTCCGCGGATAGCCTCCGGGAATCTCGCCGGCACGTGAGAAATGCTCGACCGCTTCCGGCCAGCGTCCCTGGGACGCCTTTACCGCACCGCGCCAGAGTTCGGCTTCGGACAGGCCATTGAGACTCCGGTCTCCAAGATCCTCCTCGGCTTCCTTGAAACGGCCGAGCATGAACTGTGCGGCGCCCCGCAATGCCTTCACGTCCGGTCGCCGGGCCAGATCCTCATCCTCGACCTCGATGGTCCGAAGCAGGCCCATCGCTTCCGCCGCAAGACCGTGGGCAAAGTAAAAATGCGCCAGTTCGAGACGCGGACCGCTTCGCGCGATGCTGGTCGCCTCGGAAATACGGCGCTGGATCTCCTGCTTGTGTTCGAGGAACCTGTCTATCTTGCCCTTGCGCCAGTTGCTGAAATCGAAAATCCGCCCCGGCGGAAGTCCGGGCGGCAGACCATCGATCCGCTGCGCAACCTGATCGTCCGTCGACTGCTGCACGGCGCGCGAAATCGTAAGGCCGCCGGCTTTTGTGATCGCAACCCCGTCAGGCAGAGAGCGGATGGTGATGTCGTCGGCGAATGGCTGAACGGCGACGCCCTGCGCCGTGTTCAGGAGATTGAACTCGGAGAACTGCCGGAGTCCGTCCACGCCGCGGCTGAGCGAGGCGACCGGAACGACGAACAGCTGATCGCCGATTTCCGGATCCCGCAGGATGACCGTCGGGCTGTGATCCTCCAGGTGTATGAAGACACGCGGTCCCTGAGCGCTGACCAGTTGGGTATCGACCCTGAGCGGAACGTCGGGCCGGCTGTTCTGCGGCCGGAAATCGACGATCCAGACCGCATTGTCGCGCCACACCCGCGGATTGACCCCTTCGACCGTCGGGAAACGCACAGCCGATCCTCCGTTGACCGGTATCTGCGCCTTGGCGCCGAGCAGCTGGAAATCAGCCTTCTCCAGGGCCGTCATGTCGAACCGGGCTTGCGCGCCGAACACCACCCAGACATAGCCGGCCCGTGAGAATACCGCGGCGGCCACCGGCTGGGTCCATTCGAAACGGACCGAAACAATGTTGTTGTCGAGACTGGCGGTGACGGGAATTACCGGCCCCTCGATCGTCGCTTCATCGCCGGCGGTCAGGCTTCGGACGAGAGACTCGCCATTCTTCATCAGAGCCTTGAGATCGATGTCCTGAAGCCGTGTCGCGGTACCGAAGGCATCCGGCTCCCGTTCGAATTTTGCCGGCGCCCGAGCGGAAGTTGCCGGCGCCGTAGCGCCGTTGTTCGCAGCGGCGTCATCGGCGCCCGCCGCGGCGGTCTCCGGTTCCTGCCCGGCATCGGCGGCGGGCGGATCGGCCGTCGCCTCTGGTTCCGCCGAACGCGGCGACGGAAGAGCCTGCAGGCCGAATTGCTGGGCAACCTTCTGTGCGGTATCGGTCGCCTGTGCGGGTGGAACCTCCGCCGTCACGGGCGCTGTCGGCGCCGCCTTCGGGACCGGCGCCTCCGCCGACGGGCCAATGCCGGTCCGGCTCGGCTCCGCTCCGGGGACAACATCAAGCACGACCCGGGTGCCGGTCGTGAAATGGCGAATACCGGCGCGCGCCTGCAGCGGAATAGACACCTCGATCGCGGTCGCGCCGGGAGACGAGGTGAAATTCTTGAACCGCTCGGGCAAACGGGCCCGCAGTTCCGCATCGTCAATCCAGGCCGGACGGGAAAATCTCAGAATGGCCCGGTCCGGCTGCTCGGAGACCGTATAGGGCGTGTCTGCCGTCCAGTCGAAAACGAAGCGGAAATAACTCTCATGCGCGCCGGTGCGGACATTGAGAATCGGTTGATTGGGACCTCGCGGCGCCGGTGGCGGGGGCGTCGCTCGCTGCGGCGCCGGTGTTCCTGTCTCAGCCGTCTGTGTGGCGGGGGCCGCAGTGGATTCAGCGGGCGCAGGCGCCGGCTGGGCCCGTGCCGGTGCGGGAGCCGCCGAGATTGCCGGCGGCGCCGGCGCGTCGCGATCATAGAAATCGAGGATCACCGCGTTGCCGTCTCGGCGCGAACGGAACCGCGGGTTTCCGGACAGGTCGACCAGTACCGTCCGATTATCCGAATCGAGACTGACAGCGCTGATGTAACTCCCGACTCCCCCCGCAACCGGCCCGAAATCCGCAGATATGTTCCGGCTGAAGGTGATCGCCAGCGTATTGCCGAATTTCTGGGCCGAATAGCCGACCCGGGCCGGCCAGTCGAAACGGATACTGTCGACACCGCCCTGGCTACCACCCGAAACCGCAACCTGTTGCGCTTCCGCCTGCGGCGCGGCCGCGAACCACATGCATGCAACGGCAAGCACCATCGCCAGCGCGCGAAAGGCGCGGGCGGTGCGGGGAGCGAGCTCACTTCGGGACGCAATCATCTCCGATCCCGCTCCCTGTAGATCACCAGATCGACGCGCCTTGCCCGACGATATTGTTCCTCCTGGCTCAGAGCCGTATCGATCTCGCCGAATTTGCCGTCCGCCGCGCCGCGAACCTCGACCGGCTTGTCGTATCCGAACTTGCGCAACGCTTCTGCGACCGAAAACGCACGGGCGAGCGAGAGATCCCAATTCGAACTGAAAGATGCCGTCGGCGAGACGAACGGGCGCGGGTCAGTATGGCCGACGATGTCGATACGGTTGTCGAGCTGGGAAAGCGCGACCGCGAGATTGAACATCGCGCCCTCGCCCGACGGGAGCAGGACAGCCGAACCCGGACGGAAAAACACATCGCTCGCCATCGAAATGACAAGCCGGCCTCCCTTCGGCGCCACCTCCGCATCCCGGAGCAGCGCGTCCCGCGCCAGCTCGGCTTCGAGCAGTTTCTGGAGATACCCGAGATCGAATCCCAATCCGGGATCTTCGGCCCGAATCGTCTCCGGCATCAGGGATTTGCGCGCCCGCGTCGGCGTCTCGCTCGAGAATGCCGACCGCAGCGAGGCGGTGAAGGACTCCCATTGCGGTGCGTCGGGCGTCGTCATCGAAAACATGAGCACGAAAAACGCAAGCAGAAGCGAGACGAGATCGACGAACGTCACCATCCAGCTGACGCCGTCCCTTTGCTTGCGGCCGTTCCCGCGTGTGGCCGACTCACTCATCTCTAGCGCCGTCCCGCGGAACCGAGATCGACGGCAATGCGCATCATGCCCCGCGCCGGCATTTCTCGAAAGCCGATCGAAACGCCGGAGCGCGGAGCGCCCATTCCGATCAGGATTTCCGCCAGCCGTGCCGCCCGGAGCTGCGCGAGCTCCTTTTCGCTCCCGCTTTCAGGGTAGGAGAACCAGAGCCGGACCTCGGCCGCACTCCGTCCCGCTTCCCTGGCCAGGATCGGCGCGATGCGCGCGGCGAAATTCCGGAATTCGAGATCGGGGTCGACACTGCGGCCCTCGAACAATTCGCCGGTCTCGAAATCGATGTAGACGGGATTGCCCTGCCGGTCCTCGGTTAGCCAGGTGACGCTCAGCAAAGGGCTGAAAGCATCGAGCACTTCGCTCTTCAATCCCGCATCGCTGTTCTGTCCCGGTTCACCCTCGAAGACGCCGGTCCCTGTTCCGTCCTTCAGGATCGACGCGAAACTGGCGCGCACGCTATCGAGCACGTCATCGCTCTTCCCGGATACCCTGGTGGAGATTGAATTGAGGAAAATGAAGAACGCGAGGAGCAGCAGAAAGAGGCTCAGAAACAGCGGCAAGCTGCCGAGTTGGCTCGTCCCACGTGCCTTGTCGTCGCTTCGGACCATAAACTACTTGTCGAATTGGTCCATCAGCGCATCGATTTCTTCCTGGGTCTTGGCATCGGAAGGCAGCTGAGGACCGTTCAACAAACCCTCTTCTGAGAACGGTTCACCGCCTGATTTTTCAACATTTTCCGTATGTTTGTCACGATTTCTTTTCGCCTCGGATGAAGCGCCGCCGTGACTGTGGCCTGTATGGGATATGACCGCGTCCACGCGGTCGGCAACGCTGCTCAGCGTCTTGTGGATTCGTCCGACTCGCTGACCGGTCAGATCCTGGAACCCGCAGGCTTCGAAAATCTCGATAATGGCGTCACCGACAGCCTCGGAAACTTCCTCCGGCATGTCTTCGCGCAATGCGTCGATCTTCTCGACCGCCGTCAAAATTTTCTCGGCCGCGGCCTCGGCGACGGAGGTGACGGCATCCAGTTCAAGTGCCGCTTCCGGCAGCAATTCATCGCGGATTCCTTCTTTCACCATCGAACTCCCCCGTTGCGACGGTCTGACCCGATGGTCGGCGCGATCAGAACGCGCCGATCACCGCAGTCATCTTCGTCTTAAGGGTCGCAGCGTTGAACGGCTTCACGATGTAGTTGTTCACACCGGCCTGCTTCGCCGCGACCACGTTCTCGGTCTTGCTCTCGGCCGTGACCATGATGAACGGCGTGCTTTTCAGCTTGGCATCTGCCCGAACTTCCTTCAGCAGCTGCAGGCCAGTCATCGGCTCCATGTTCCAGTCGGAAATCACGAGCCCGTATTCCTCGCCACGACGCAGCATCTGCAAAGCCTGACTGCCGTCGCTCGCTTCATCCACATTGTTGAAGCCAAGCTGCTTTAGAAGGTTCCGAATAATGCGCAGCATTGTCTTGTAGTCATCGACAATGAGGATCTTCATGCCCTTGTCGACCGCCATCGGCACCTCTCCATCTCGTAAAACCCCGGATCGCGTCCGGCTTCATATTAACCAGTAGGCAGACACTAACTCCATCATATTAAAAGGTCGTTAATGCCTGATATGCCGATGAAATACTGCCAATCACGACCCTTCGGCAAGTTTCGTCTGATTTCCGGAGTCGACATTTCCGGAGACGGGAGCTCTTGACGGCCGCGCGGTTCAGTTGGTCGTGAGGGGAATACTCTTGCGTTCCGCGATCCTCGAGGTCACTTCCTTCGCTTTCTGCGGGCGCATGTTGGCCAGCACCGGTGCCGATTTCGAGGCCTTCATCCGGTCAAAGACCCGCAGCAGGATGTCCATGTCCAGTTCGTCGAAAATCCGCGCCGCATCCTTCGGCTTCATCTTCTCGTAGATCTGGACAAGCCCCTTGATTTCCTCTTCCTCCTGTTCGTCGTAGGTCTTGATAAGGCCCTCGATTTCAGCCCGGACCTGTTCAAGCTCGACGATTTTCTTCTCGATCCTGTCCTCGGCCGCAGTCAGCAGACCTTCTTTCTGGATCACCGCCTGCTCGCGCGCATCGAGTTCCTTGCGCCGCTTGGACAGATCCTGCAGCAACTCGATCT
Organism: Nisaea sp.; assembly: GCF_965216895.1. Taxonomy (GTDB): domain Bacteria; phylum Pseudomonadota; class Alphaproteobacteria; order Thalassobaculales; family Thalassobaculaceae; genus Nisaea. The sequence continues at coordinate 428,692 of NZ_OZ244205.1, read as the reverse complement.
CCGAACGGGTGAAGAGTACCGGATCGAGAGGTTTGTCTCCCTCGCTCTTCGGAGCCGGCTCGGTCGCCTGAGCAAGCTGCTCGGGTTCTTCTGATGCCGGTGTTACCGCGCCCGCAGCGGGACTGTCGGCCTCGGCAAAGGCCGCGACACTCACGGGAGAGCGGCCGCTCTCCAGCGTTTCCCATATCCCCACGACCTTGACGCTGATCAGCAGGAAGGCAACGAAGACGACGACCGGCAAGACACGGATGAAGGTACGCGACCGCCCCGCCACGGGGCGCGGCTGGCCGGCCTGCCGGGGATCGCGCGCAGCGGCGGCCTTGCCCGCCTTGGCTTTCGAGGGTGGCTTTCCCTTGACCGCGCGGCCGCCCTGAATGCGGGCAGCGTTCGGAGTTGCCGACTGCGCTTCGGGATCGATCGTCTGGGCTTTCCTGCCCCGTCGGTCATATGCCATCAGCGTGCGTTCCTCAGTGCTTTAAGCAGTTCTTCCTCGGCTTCCGATCGAGGGGTGGAACCGGAGTGACCGGCACCAGATTCAGCGGGCCCGCCAGACGATGCGCGAGACACTTCCGGACCGCGCCGTGCGGGCGCCGCAGGGCGTTTTGTCGCCGGCTTCGCGGCTTCGGACCTTGCCCCGGCTGTCGTTACGCCCGCTTTCGGCTGCACGACGGACGTGCCTTCGCTCGCATTTGCAAGGCGCCCGGCTACGATATCGGCGCGCTCGACAAGAAAGGCAAGTTCATCGCGCAACGCTTCCGCCTTCGACGCCGTGTCCCGAAACACGGCCTTGCCGTTCTCGCCTGCGCTCCGAAGGCCCGCCGTCGCCGCCTCGGCGCGCGCGCAGGCCACGTTCAGCTTGTCGACGAAGACTTCCATCTCATCGTGGTTGCCGCGCAGGCGATTCAATTTCCGGTTCAGGATCATCGCATAGACAATCGTCGCGAGCAGCAGCACGACCAGCAGGCCGTCCAGAACCAGGGGCAGGACCGTGTTCACCATGCCGTGCGCCTACATCTTTCGCAGTTTCTGTTTGATCTTAACTGCAATGTGGCCGTTGCGCTGCCCCATTCCGCCGACGAAGAGCGGAACGTCGCCGCAACGCATGTCGATTGTCGATTTCGGGCTGGCATTCAGCAGCAGTTTCGTGCCCGGCTTCCAGTTCAATACGTCGTTCAGGGACAGGACGACTTGATCCAGCACGGCTTCGAGTTCGATGTCGGTCGCCCAGAGTTCGTTCGCCAGGTGGGTTTCCCAGATCGAGTCGCGGCCGAACTTTTCGCCCATGAACATCTGCAGAAGCAGTTCGCGCACCGGCTCGAGGGTCGCGTAGGGCAGCATCAACTCGAGCCGGCCGCCACGGTCCTCCATATCGATCCGCAAACGCGCAAGGACGGCCGCGTTGGCCGGCCGCGCGATGGTCGCGAAACGCGGGTTGGTCTCAAGGCGGTCGAAACGGAAGGTGACGGGGCTGAGAGGATCGAAAGCGGCCGAGAGATCGCTCAGGACGACGGTAACCATGCGCTCGACCAGGTTCCGTTCGATGGTCGTGTAGGGACGCCCCTCGATACGCATTGCCGCGGTGCCGCGCCGCCCGCCCAGCAGCACGTCGACGATGGAATAGATCAGGGCCGAGTCGACGACCAGAAGGCCGTAATTGTCCCACTCTTCCGCCTTGAAGACGCTCAGCATCGCCGGCAGCGGGATCGAGTTCAGGTAATCGCCGAAACGGATCGAGGTGATGTTGTCGAGCGAGACCTCGACGTTATCAGAGGTGAAGTTTCTGAGGCTGGTCGACATCATCCGCACGAGGCGGTCGAAAACGACCTCGAGCATCGGCAGACGCTCGTATGACACCAGTGCCGAATTGACGATCGCCTGGATGCCGGAGGTATCGCCGTCCCCGCCGGCACCTTCATCGAAGCCGAGAAGGGAGTCGATTTCGTCCTGGTTTAGAACCCGGGCGCCCGTACCGCCGCCGCCGACTTCCTCCTCGTCGTCATCGGACATCGCCTCCCATTCGGCAGCAAGATCATCATCGGCCATGCGAATACCTCACTGAACCAGCATTTCCTTGAACAGCACGTCCTTCACGCGCGCCGGACGCACCGCCAGGTTAACACGCCGCAGCAATTCCTCACGCAACCGGTACATACCGGCCGAGCCCTGCAGGTCGTCGACCCGGAGCTCGCGCAAATATACCTGAAAATTGTCAACGATACGCGGCAGGTTCTCGTTCACCACGTCGACATCCGACGGCTTGCTGACTTCGAGCGCAATCTTGATCTTCAGGAACGCCGTCTTTCGACCGCTCGTGTTCAGATTGACGATCAAATCCGGCACTTCGAAGAAGATCGCCTGCGCGGACGGTTCCGGCACTTCAGGCGGCGGCACACCTTCTCCGTCGGCGGCCTGTTCCGGCGGAGGCTCTTCCCCTCCCAGCATACCGAGCATGAGCGCGCCACCGGCACCCGCGCCGACCAGCAGCAGCAACGGCAAGAGCACGAAGAGAACGATCTTTTTCGGGCTTAGTTTCCTGCCGCCGCCATCTTCTTCGGCACCATCATCCTCGACGACTTCGCCTTCTTCGGCCATCCATTCCGTCCCAGATCAAAACTTCCGATGCAGCGAAAATGCGGCTGCAATTTGACAACGGATGTCCGCCACTCGTTCCCGGTTCTTGCTTGACGCGGTGGTTGGCAAGGTAAGCACCGGAGTTACGGACCTTATAAATAAGTAAATCACAAGATGCAGCATTTCTCCATATTTTTCATTAACTTCGCCAAATGAACGAACCTAGTCTCTAAAGACATGCGCGCGTGACCGCCCCGGCAAGCCTCACCGCCTCCGGACCCAGGGCGCTCGGCAATTCCTGCCAGCCGGACCGAACTTGCCGTCTCCACCGCTCGTTTGGCTGGGCTCGAATCGCTAATGCATTGAATCAAAAAGATTTTATAATTGGCATGAATTCTGCTTTTACCGGAGGCAACGGCCGTAGAACGCGGCGATTTGAAAACTGGTTGGGAAAAATCGTCATGGAAAACGCGATCTATATCGGGCTCTCCCGGCAGTCGGCGCTGAGGCGCGAGTTGTATCTGGTCGCCAACAACATCGCGAATACCAGCACCAATGCCTTCAAACGCGAAATCGCGCTCTATTCGCCGTATGAGACCGATACCAAGATGGATGAGAAGCTCGACTTCGTGATCGACCACGGCACGATCGTGATTCACCAGCCGGGCACCCTGCAACCGACGCAGAACACATTCGACGTCGCCATCGAAGGTCCCGGCTTCTTCGTGGTCGATAACGGCCGACAGCCTCTCTACACGCGAAACGGCAACTTCAAGCTCGATCCGGACAACCAGCTGATTACCGGCAACGGTGAACTTGTGATGGATGATGGCGACAACCCGATCTTCATCCCGCAGGACGGCCGCAAGATCGAAATCTCGCCGGACGGCACGATCAGCGCCGGCCCGGAAGTCCTTGGCATTCTCAAAGTGGTCGAATTCGAGGACCTCGCGCGCATGCAGAAGCGCGGCGGCAGTCTCTTCGATACCACCGAGGCCCCGAAGCCGGCTGAACAGTCCAAGCTGATGCAGGGCCACCTCGAAACCTCGAACGTTTCCGCGATCAGCGAACTGACCAGACTGATCGACATTCAGCGCTCCTATGAGGGAGTGAAGAACATGCTGGACAAAGAGGCCGAGCGCTTGCGCACGTCGGTCCGCAAACTCGGCTCGCCTCAGGCGGCATAACCTGTTGGAATAAGGAACAAAATCATGCAGTCCCTGAACATCGCTTCCACCGGCATGCTGGCTCAGCAGACCAATGTCGAGGTCATCTCCAACAACATCGCCAATATGAACACGACAGCGTTCAAGCGGCACCGGGCCCAGTTCCAGGATCTTCTTTACCAGGATCTGCGGCGTGTGGGCTCGAACTCCTCAGATGCCGGCACCGTCGTCCCGTCCGGTATCCAGCTCGGCGTCGGCGTCCGGACCGCGGCGACATATCGGGTCAACGAGCAGGGCTCGCTGATCCTGACCGACAACCAGTTCGACCTCGCGATCCGCGGAAACGGCTATTTCCAGATCCAACTGCCGGACGGCGAGACGGCCTATAGCCGGGACGGTTCCTTCCAGGTCAGCCAGACCGGCGAACTGGTGACCGCCGACGGTTACACCGTCCAGCCCGGCATCACCATTCCCCCGGAAGCGATCGGCGTGACCATCAACGAGTCCGGCCAGGTTCTGGTGAAGCTCGACGGACAGACGGCGGAATCCAATGTCGGCCAGATCCAGCTCGCGATCTTCCAGAACGACGCCGGCCTCGAACATGCCGGTAACAACCTGCTGCTCGAGACGGAAGCCTCCGGTGCGCCGAGCACGGCGAACCCGACCACCGACGGGTTCGGCGGTCTGTTCCAGGGATACATCGAATCCTCGAACGTGGATCCGGTGCAGGAAATCACCGACCTGATCACTGCGCAGCGCGCCTACGAACTGAACTCGAAGGTCATCGAGACCTCCGACCAGATGATGGCCACCGTCAACCAGGTCCGCTAACGCGGGCCTGAGACCCGGAACGAAGGAGGAGTGACATGACTGGCGGATTACTGAAGCCCCTGACTTTCCTTTCGGCCGGATTGCTGCTCGCGATCTCCGTGGGTCTGCCGCAATCCGCCTCGGCCGCCGGTCGCGTTGCAGGACAGACGGTATTCGCCAACGACACCGTCATGCTCCGGAGCGACGCCCTGATGCTGAGCGATCTTTTCTCCGGCCTCCCGGCCGAGAAGGACGCCCGTGTCGGCGACGCGCCGCTGCCGGGCGAGGACCTGGTGGTCCGCGCCGGCACCCTGGAGCGGCTGGCCGAGGCGCACGGCATCGACTGGAGCCCCAGCAGCGGGCGCGTCAGGGTCATCGTCGAGCGTGAAGGCCGTACCGTCCCCCTGCAACTGGTCCGCACCGCCATCGAGGAGCGACTGGTCGAGGACTATATTGCCGACCGGGTCGAGGTCGACATCACCAACCGGCGCCTGACGATGATGGTGCCGAGCGACATGGAACCGGAAGTGAAGGTCGAGAGCCTCGACTACAATAGCCGGAACCAGCGTTTCGCCGCTCTGATCTCCGTGCCCATCGGGAATGAGAAATCGCTCAGGGCCAAGGTCCAGGGCGAGGTCCACGCGGTCATCGAGGTACCGGTGCTGAACCGCCACGCCAGCCCGGGCGAAACGATCCGCGAGAACGACATCGTCTGGACCGATATGCAGGCGCGCCGAAGCAACCACAATACAGTGACCTCGGCGGACCAGATCGTCGGCATGAGCGTACGCCGTCCGATCAGCGCCGGCCGGGTGATCCGCCGCACCGACGTGGTCCCGATCCGTCTGATCCGCAAAGGCGACCTTGTCACCATGGTGTTCAGCACCTCGATGATGACCCTCACCCTGCGCGGCCAGGCATTGGAAGACGGCGCACGACGGGACTCCATCCGGGTCAAGAATCTCTCCAGCGGCAAGACTGTCGTCGGCTCAGTGACCGATGCCGGGATCGTCTCCGTCGCCGGCCCCCGAATTGCAATGAACTAGGCAAGCGCCAGGAACTGGCCTCTTAAGGAAACGGCAAGATGACCAAGAAATCTGTCTCCGCTCTGCTCACCCGGCTCACCGCAGTCACCCTGGTCGGCATGTCCGTGAGTGCCTGCGGTGTATTCCAGCGGCTCGCCGATATCGGCAAGACCCCGGAACTGTCAGCGATCCAGAATCCGACCCAGTCAGACAATTACCGCCCGGTCTCGATGCCGATGCCGACCCCGGTCACCGCGACCCGGCAGGCCAACTCGCTCTGGGTCGAGGGCTCCCGGGCCTTCTTCGAGGACCAGCGTGCCAGCCAGGTCGGCGATATCATCACCGTGGTGGTCGAAATCGCGGACGATGCTGCAATCGACAACAGGACGCGGCATGACCGTACCAACACCAACACCATGGGGATTTCCGGATTGTTCGGCTACGAGGACCTGCTGACGGAAGTTCTGCCCGAGGGCGCGGACGCCGGCTCTCTTGTCGGCACGGACTCCGGCCTTGCAAATGACGGCCGCGGCCGCATCGACCGGAACGAGACCATCAATCTTCGCCTGGCTGCGGTGGTCACGCAGCAACTTCCGAACGGCAACATGGTCCTGTTCGGCCGCCAGGAAGTCCGGGTGAATTTCGAGGTCCGTGAAATCGTCGTCGGCGGCGTTATCCGGCCCGAAGACATCGAGTCGGACAACACCGTGAGCTACGATGAAATGGCGGAAGCCCGGATCGCATATGGCGGGCGCGGCCAGATCTCCGACCTGCAGCAGCAGCGGTATGGCTCCCAGGCTCTCGAGATCCTGATGCCCTTCTGATCCGCCGACAGGAAAAGGGCGGCAAAATCTGCCGCCCTTGCCGAGTCATCCCGACCAAACTGAGACGGGCCGTTCGCTTGGAACGGCCCGCTTTCATTTCCGCGCAACCGGTTGCGTTCAATCGTCCCGGTGGGTCCGCTCGAGCCGCTCGTGACGCTCTTGCGCTTCCAGGCTGAGGGTCGCGATCGGACGGGCCTCGAGGCGCCGCAGGCCGATCGGCTCGTCGGTCTCCTCACAGTACCCGTAGCTGCCATCCTCGATGCGCTGCAAAGCCGAATCGATCTTGCTGATCAGCTTGCGTTCGCGATCGCGAGTCCGGAGCTCGATCTGATGATCCGTCTCCAGGGAGGCCCGGTCCGCCATATCCGGCTTCTGCAGGTTTTCCTGGGTCAAATGGCTCAACGTCTCGTTTGCTTCCTGGAGCAACTCGGCGCGCCACCTCAGCAGCTTCTGCCGGAAATATTCCTGCTGCTTCGCGTTCATAAATTCTTCGTCTTCCGACGGCTTGTAGTCCGGCGGCAACGTGACGCTCATCCCGGTCCTCCACCACAAAGGCCAATCAAAGGCAAGATCTCTGCCCTTTTGGAGCGGCCGGAGTATAGGTCCGCGCCGCCCTAGGTTTCAAGCTTCTGTTTGCCTTTGAACGCCGCCGGAAAGAAAGCGTCAACTTACTGAAAACAAACGATAAATACACATCGCGAGGAAATAGTTACAAAAAAGTCCCGAGTTTGGCGAGCTCGACACGGGCCCGGAGTTCGATTTCGTCCAGGATTTCGCCCAGCCGCGGGTCGGTAAAGTTCCGCTCTTTGGTCTGTTTGATCGTTTGCGCCAGACCTCGCAGTTCCGACTCGGGAATCGCCCCCAGCAGCAATCCGTCTCTCAGGCGTTCGAGCCGCCCAAGCAGATCCTCGCCGCGTGCCTGCCCCTGCTTCGCGCCGCCACGGCCGTCAGCATCCGCTTCCTGAACCGCAAGCAGGCCGTCGACCGACATCGCCGCACTGGTACCCTGCGCCGCCTTGCTCTCCTGAGTTTCCTCGAGAAGACCTGAAAACTGGGTCCCGCTGGTTCCTCCCGACTTCGACGTCTTGCGCGTCGCCGGGGTACTCACGCGGCGTGATGGATCTACTTTCATCCCAGAACCCTACGCTGTTCCGCTCAGATATACTACCGTCCGAGGCACCGCATAGCCAATATCGCCTTGGGGCGGTGCGGTCCACTCTCCCGAGGAGACAAAGAAGTTGGCACGATCCTCGCATGGCATCTGCCCAACAGGAGTCCGAGAAACGGCTCAGCTCTAAAAGAGGAATCGGAACCGATGTGGTCGCAGAATATCCACGAGCCCCGCTCCAACTCTCCGAAACGGGTGGTTCTTGGCCTGTTCACGGCAGTCTTCCTTGTGTTGACCGTTTCAGGCGACGCATTCGGCCAGACACGGATCAAGGACATCGTCGACTTCGAAGGTGTCCGGGAGAACATGCTGGTCGGCTATGGCCTCGTGGTGGGGCTGAACGGCACGGGCGACGATCTCGGCAGTGCGATTTTTACCCGTGAGAGTCTCGTCGGCATGCTGGAACGTCTCGGCGTGAACGCACGCGACAACAATCTCGACACGGACAATGTCGCCGCCGTCATGGTGACCGCGATCCTGCCGCCATTTGCGAAACAGGGCAGCCGGATCGACGTCTCCATTTCCGCGATCGGTGACGCCGAGGATCTCTTGGGCGGCACACTGCTGGTCACCCCCTTGGTCGGCGCCGACGGCGAAGTCTATGCCGTCGCACAGGGGTCCGTCGCGACCGGCGCCATCTCAGCCGGCGGCGAAGGCGAGACGATTGTCCAGGGTGTGCCGACCAGCGGCCGAATCGCCAATGGCGCGATCATCGAACGCGAGATCGAGTACTCGATGCTGCAGATGGAAACCGTGACCATTGCCCTTAAGAACCCGGATTTCACGACGGCGCGCCGCATCTCGCAGGCAATCAATGCCTTCATCGGCCTGCCGATCGCGCAGGCGCGCGATCTCTCCGCTGTCCGGATGCTGGTGCCGGAGAATTATCGCGGCAACGCCGTTGCGCTGATCACGGATATAGAGCAGTTGCGCGTGACCCCGGACATCCCCGCCAAAGTGGTCATCAACGAGACCACGGGCATTATCGTGATGGGTGAGAATGTCCGCATCAGTACGGTCGCTATCGCGCAAGGCAACCTGACGATCCGCATCACAGAAACCCCGCAGGTGTCGCAGCCCCAGCCTTTCGCGCAAACAGGCGAAACCGTGACCGTTCCGCGGACACAGATCGAAATCGACCAGGACGAGGACAAGCAGCTGTCCGTGCTCTCCCAGAGCGTCACGCTGCAGGAACTGGTCGACGGACTGAACGCGCTCGGCATCGGGCCGCGCGACCTGATCTCCATCCTGCAGGCGATCAAGGCCGCCGGCGCCCTGCAAGCCGAAATAGAAGTTCTCTAAGGAGCTGCATCATGGACAGCATGGCTCTCACGGATACCGCCTCAGCAACCGCCAACCTGCGGGTCTCGCAGACGGACGCCGCAGCGAACAGACTGAAGGCAGCGGGCAAGAACCGCGAAGAAGTGCGCCAGGCCGCCGAGGAGTTCGAGTCGATCTTCATCAGCCAGATGCTGGGCCACATGTTCAAGGGCGTCGGCAATGGCGAAATGTTCGGCGGCGGGCCGGCGGAAGACATTTATCGCGACCTCATGGTCGACGAATACGGCAAACAGATCGCCCGTACCGGCGGACTGGGGATCGCGGACACAATTGAACGGCAACTGCTATCGCTTCAGGAGGTGAATTGATATGGCCGACACATCCATTATCGACGCGTTTCGCGAGAGCATGATCGGCCTGATGAAGCTGCTGAACGAAGAAACGGCGATGTTGAAAAAGCGCGAGTTCAAGACCCTCGACAAACTCCAGGCCCGAAAACGCCAGCTTTCGATATCGTTCGAGAAATATCAGATTGAAATGCGGACCCACCCGGAAGTTCTGGAACTGATCCCGGCGGACGATCGCACCGCGCTCCGGGAACTATACCAGCGTTTTCGCTGTGCTCTCTCCGACAATATGCTTGCCCTCAGATCCAGCCACGATGCGGCAGAGCGGGTCGTCTCCCTCATCATGGAATCCGTGCGGAAACAACGCGGGATTACCCCGGAAGAACCCGCATTCGGCCGACCGAGGACAGGCTATGCCGCCTATACGCCGACAGGTCGGGCGACAGCGGCCGTCAGCAAGAGCCTTTGACGACGCCTTTTCCGGAACCGGGCGCAAGAGCGGCGCGGTTCCGGGGTCGCCTACTCTTCCCGGAACACAATCCAGTCGGAGCTCAAGCCAGGGTCGCGGCGCGCTGCGCCGCGTCTTTCGCAGCCTCTTCGTTCCCGGCCTTGCTGTGCAGGCGCGCCAGCAAAGAAAAACTGGAGGCGTTGCCGCTGTCGAGAGCCACCGCCCGCTCTGCCGCGACGATCGCATCGTCGTCGCTGCCGAGCGACTCGAGCAGCTCCGCGATATCGTTGAAGATCTCGCTATCGGCCGCAGCTTCCGAGAACGCTCTTTCCAGTTCGACGACAGCTTCGTCCCGCCGGCCAAGGCGCTTCATCAGGACAGCCAGCCGGCAGCGCGTCCCGACATCCTCAGGCGCTCGCTCTACTACCGAAGTATAGCAGCGTTCCGCGATTTCGAGCTCGTCGAGTTCCATCATCACGTTTCCGAGCGTGACCATGGCTTCCAGATTCTCGCTGTCCGCACTGATTGCCTGGTGAAGGAACTCCGCCGCGCTCGGCAAGTCCTCCCGGTCAATCTCGAGAATGCCACGCCAGGTCAGCAGGCGACTATTGTCCGGATGCGTGGACAAGCCTTCCTCGATTACAGCGACTGCTTCGTTGAACTTCTTTTGCGTTCGGTAGACCAGACCGAGCGAAAGGAACGATTCCGAGATTTCGGGGTCCACGGAGATTGCTTTGCGCAACAGCTCTTCCGCTTGCTCCAGGTCCTCGATATGAAGTTTCAGGGTGCCCGCGTGACAAATATAGCGGCCCGAATCCGGATCCAGTTCCATCGCGGATTCAAAGAAGTCCCCTGCCGCTTCGAGCTCGTTGCATTGCATGCAGAGCAAACCGGCCAGATCCAACGCCTGATGATTTTGCGGATCCCGCTCGAGGATCTCGACATAGATGTTCCGCGCCTCAACGACTTCACCGGACTCATGATGACTGATCCCGCGTTTTAGCAGTTCATTGATCGCGTCTTCATTCTCCACGCTGGGATCCTCCATCGGCAAACCGAATTTTAACCGCCCTTTCCTAACATACTTGGAACTCTAGGGGAATTTTCGCTTCCTGCCGATTGAGGAAACGTTCAGGCAGGCGGACCTGCGGAATCAAAAAAGGGCGCCAGACCTAGCGTCTGCCACCGAGACTCTAAAAAGTTACCCATGTCCGTCGATCAGATCAGGACGTCGACCTCGGGATCCGGTGCCGACTCAGGCTCCGACTCGGAACTTCCCTGAGCACCCTGGACCTCGACACTGTCCGTCTCCGCCTCTCGCGGCTCCGGAACTTCAATTCCGAGACCGGCGGTCTTCTGCAATTCGCGGACAACCCGCTCGGGCGGGAACTGTCTTGTCACTTCGCCGGACCGGCTGTCGCGCACCTCAAAGATGACCTTGAGGGCTTCGGAGTCGAAACGGATTACCGGACTGAGATAAAATTCGGTTTGGATGGGCTGGGCCGCTGCGACAGCGCCGAAACCTGACGCCTGATTTGACCGCGCGGGGGCCGGCTGCGCAATTGATCGTGCAGCGGTCGCCCCGGATAGGATCTCGACCATGACGATCTCCATTCTGGAGTCAACTAACCTGCCTTTTGTCGGCAACTGCAGATAAATGTACTATCGCAAGAGTCAATTGTCGAGTCATTTGCACGATGCGCTAAAATTTAGGAAAATCCCGGCTGCGCCGATATTTCCCGCCATGGAAACGATTTAGCCTCCACTTGCCCTCACGGGTTTACAGGTAGTTCGCCAGAGAGAGGCTGCGCAGCGAAGCGGTGGTTTGATAGGCAGCCTGAAGCTGACCCTGGATCAGCTGAAACTCGGCAGCGGCCTCGAAGGAATCGATGTTCTCGACGCCGTCCAACTGCTTGGTCAGCACCGTGTTGTCGTCTTTGTGCTGATCCTGGATGTCGGTCATCCGGCTTTGCGTGGTACCGAGGGCAGCAATCATCAGTCCGATATCGTCCGCCGCAGTCTCGACCCGGGTCAGGCCATCGGTGACCAGAGCGCCGTAGTCGGCATCGAGTCCGGCCGCGTAATCGACATCCGCGAAGATCGCAAAAACTTCGAAGAGCTCCTCGAACGCATCGTCGTTGGCAAGTTCGCCGAACTCGAGACGCACGCCTTCCGCCGCATCGAAGGCGAAAGGTCGCGTCTGGCCAGGCGGCAAGCCGCCGACATTGTTCCAGTTTCCATCGGTCCCAAAGAATGTCCCGGAATCGCCGATAACGGTCGCGGAGTTGCCGACGGCGAGCGGAGTGATCGCGGCGAAGGCGTTTGTCTTAAGCGTCGACGCATTGATGAGCGGCTGCGTGCCAACGGAGGTTCCGTTGAAAAGGTTACGCCCTTCGGACTGGGAGTTCAGCAAACTGACGAGTTGATCGATCGCGGAATCCGCGAACTGCTTCAGCACCGGCGCGGTATCGTCATATTTGCCGTCCTGCTGTTTGATCAGTTCGGCCCGCATTTGCTCCGCAAGATCCTGAATGCCGACCAGTGCCGCTTCCATGACCTTGGTGCGGGTACGCACCGAGTTGATTGTGTTGACGTAGGATTCTTTCGTCTGGATCTCTTCCCGCAACTGGATCGAGATTCGCGCATTGTCTCCGGAGAGTCCGCTGTAGATCTGCGAGAGCTTGCCCGTCGAGACCTGCTGTTGAGCCCGCAGCATCTGATCCTGCAGATTCAGGATCGTGTTCTGAGTCCTGAGTGCTGTTGTCAGGCTGGCGATACGCATCGACTCACTCCCAACTATCGAATGATGTTAACCAGTTCGTCCAGCGATTGCTGAACGGACTGCAAGACTCGCGCCGAGGCCGCGAAAGCGGCCTCCAACTCAATCAGTTTGGCGAGTTCTTCGTCTGTGTTGACCCCGCTCTCATCCCGGTACGACTGGACCAGCGTGTCCCGGTAATTGGTCTCGAAGGTCAGCTGGCTCTCGAAAGTCGCGTGCTGGTTGGCCTGGAAACCGACAAGCTCTGCGGCAAACCCCTCAATTGAGTTCGTTGCCGTCAAACCGAAGCCGGACACGAAGGTCTGGGTCGCCTGGAAGGCATCGAGCATGGCATTCGCGACCCGATGGTCGCCGGTACCGATGGCGACATATGTATTGGCGCCATCACCCGTATCGCCGGTTACCAGTATCGAGGGCGTCGCCGTAACCGTCGAATTGACCTGGATGACTTCGGCAAATCCCTGCTCGTTGCCCAGCGCATCCGCCGGGACGTTGCCGCCGCCGTCTACGAAAAGGTTCACGACCGCGACCGTGCCGTTGATGGTGAAGGTATCGAGATCATTGGCAAGCTCGTGCGCCAGCGTATCGAGTTGGTCCTGCGCTTCCACCAGAATGGTATCGCGGATCCGCAGCAGTCCGGCCAATTCCCCGTCGCGCGCAGAGACCTCGCTGGAAATGTCCGGATTCGTGGCCGTCCCCGCCAGACCATCCTCGATCTGCAGTGGCTGACCGGCAGTCGTCGAGGTGAAGAGCGCTGTCTCGGTAAAGGTAAGAGGGAACTTCGTGTCGTCGAGCAGGAGCCGGCTGTCTCCGGTCAGGATTGTCAATTCGCCGTTCGAGCGCTCTATGACATTGATGTTCATATATTTCGACAGCTCCTGAACATACTTGTCGCGGCTGTCTTCGAGATCCGCCGTGGTCCGGCCCTCCGTCTTGCGGGTCGCGATCTCGTCATTGAGGGTTTCGATATTGTTGAGCGCATTGTTCACCAGCTCCACAGTATCGGCGATCGCGTTGTCCGCTTCCTTGCGGAGGTCAGCAATGGCGGCGGTGACGTCCTGGAACTCCTGAGCCACGGCTTCCGCCGCGCGCAGGACTTCTGCCTGGTTCGCGCCGAGCTCCGGCGCGATCGACAAGACCTGGATCGACTCCTTCAGGTCGGTGATCTTTGCCGAGATCGAGTCATCGTCGCCCGGACGGCCGAATGCCTCCACGAGGCGCTCTAGATAGGTATCAAGAACGCTCAGCTCAGAGACCGTGGCTTCCTGGGTCCGGATATCCTCCAGCAGGCCTTGGTTGACCGATCGCTCGACCACTCCGAGATCGACACCCTGCGCCTGCCCGCCAATGATGCGCGTCTGCAGATCCTGCGACTTCCGTGTGTAATCCTCGTTCGTCGCGTTGGCGACGTTGCGCGAAACCACATCGATGCGGGACTGGGCAGCCGACAAACCCGACGTCGCGGCCAGAAGTGCGCTGGATATTGACATGGCGGCGATTACCTCCGAAGCCTCTTCAGGCAAATTGCGTCACGAAAAAGAAAGCAAGAACCGGGCCAACATCGATAATCGGTTGCGTCTCGAAGCTCTTCCCGTCGACCTTTCATTCGTGCAGCATGCCGGAATGACGGAATCTCCTCCTGCAAATCCCGTGCAAGTCTTGCAGCAAGCGGCAGCGCTGCACGGAGCCGGCCGGATTGTGGAAGCTCTGGCGCTTTACAACGATCTTGCGGCCTCCCTGCCCCAGCTCAGCCAGTTCTGGCACTTTTATGGCCTCGCGAGCTTTCAGATGGGCGATTGCGACGCGGCCCATGACCGGCTGCGCCGCGCATTGATGCTCGCCCCCGAAGACGCCAACTGCCTGAACAGGTACGCCTGCATATTTCTCGCGACGAACGCGCCGGAAACCGCTCGTTGTCACCTGCGGCATGCCCTCGCCATCGATCCCGAGCACGCGGAAGCCTGCTACAATCTCGGGGAAGCGGAACGTCTGCTCGGGAACAAGGCGAGCGCCCTTGCCCATTTCGAGCGGGCAACGGAGAGTCGTCCCTCTGAGGCCGGCTGGCAGTTGTCGCGCGCAAAGCTGCTTCACGAACTCGATCGCGTGGCGGATGCCCGCGCCCTGCTGGAAAATCTGGCGCGCGCCGGGCTGGGGACCTCCGAATTCTTCTTTCAGATGGGCCGCACGCTCTTCGAGTGCTTCGAGGGCAACGCAGCCGTCGCATACTATCGCCGTGCCTTGCTCCTCACTCCCGGGGCCGCGGAAGGATACAACAACCTTCAACTCGTTTTGCGCGCGGCGGGGCGTCACCGGGAAGGTGTCAGGTCGGCGAGATTTGCCCGAACCGTCCGCCCGGGCGATCCGGTCCTCGAGTACAATCTCGCCGACGCGCTGCTCGCCGCCGGCCAGATTTCCGAAGGCTTCGCTCGCTATGCCTGGCGGCACCGGAAAGCGGAGGTCAGCATCGATCGCCGGGGACTGCCGACGCAATGGAACGGGCAACCCGCTGACGACGATTCCGCCCTCCTCCTGTGCCATGAACAGGGTATCGGCGACGAGATCCGCCTGGCTTCGTGTGTTGCAGATATCCAGCGCCGCTACTGCGGCAGGATCGTCCTTGAAAGCGATGCGCGCCTGGTTCCGCTGTTCCAACGCTCGTTCGACGGCATTCGGGTCGTTGCCAAGGTACCGCGGACCGAGGCGAACGGGCTAACCGCGGACTATGCCCCATTGGTCGCAGAGTGCTCCATCGGCGCCTATCTCATGCTGGACGACATGCCCTGCCACGTCCGGCCGCATCTCGATGCATTTCCGAAATCGCCCGGATTCTTGCGACCCGATGCGGCCGAAGAGGCCGGTTGGCGCACACGCTTCGCCAGCGCGACGTCACTGCCATCTGTCGGTTTCTGCTGGCGTAGCGGACTGCGGCGACCGGCCTGGCGGCACAATGATCTGGTGATCGCACAGCTCGCCCCCCTGTTCGGAAGAACCGACTTCCTGCCGGTCTGCCTGCAATATGATGAATATGAAGCCGAGATACAGGAACTGGAGAAACTAACCGGAGTGCCCGTCTTCCGGCCCGAAGCGATCGATCAGCGGGATGAACTGGACCGGGTGGCGGCCATGATCGCCGCCCTCGACCTGGTCATCGCGACGGACACATCGGTGCTGTTCATCGCGGGCGCGGTCGGAACGCCGGTGATCGGACTTCACGCATCCCGAAGTGCGATGTTTCTTGGGGCAAGCTCCAATCCGTGGCTTGCGAGCGAGCGGAGCCTGATTAAGGGCGGCAACCGGTCGTGGGAGGCCGCGATCAATGAAGCGTTGCCGCTGATAGAAGAAATCTTGAGCGAAAGCGGATAGGTCCGCCGGAGACTCAGCTGGCTTCGGCGAGCCGGAACTGGTCCTGCAAGCCTTCCATGATCTGGCGGTTCACATTGATCATGGCATCGAGTCCCGCCTTGCCGTCGATCGCGAGTTCCGTTTCCTTCGAGACCCAATGCGCAAGCTGGATGAGGCTCTTTTTCAGGCCGTCGGGGAGTTTGTTGCCGGGCTCGGAAAGGTCGCACAGGAAGGCGTTCCAGACCTTTCCGTTCCAAAGAATGGCATTCAACCGGTCCTGTAGTTCACCACCATCTTCCTTGGCCTTGAGGAGCGCGCTCGTGACCTGGCCGAGCAGCCGGTACTCGACCTGCTGATGGCTCTCGGTCTGCTTCTGGACGCTCTTGTAAGCGGCATATCCCTGGCGCATCTCAAGCTCCCCCGATACTCACGCGGCCGGCGGTTACTGGAAGAGCCCCAGCAGAACCTGCGGTGCGTTGTTCGCAACGCCAAGGACCTGTACGCCAAGCTGCTGGCGAACCTGAAGCGCCGTCAGCTGTGCGGATTCACGCGCCAGATCGGCATCGACGATATTGCCGAGACCCTCTTCTGTCGCGTCGCTCACCGATGTCAGGAATTCCGTCTGGAAGTTGAGCGCCCGGGTATCGGCACCAAGCTGCCCGAGCGCGATGTTCACGGTCGACTCCAGATTGGAATACTGCGCCGTCAAAACGCTCTGCGCATTGGTCGCTGTCGCCAGCGTCGCGCCGCCGAGCGAGTTGATCTCGGTCAGAAGGTTGCGGGCGCGAAGCGTGATCGTGTCGTTGTTGAGGTTCGACAGCGTGTTCACCGCCGTCGAGGTGTTGAGAACGTTGATTCCGTTAAAGACCGCGTTGGTGACGAAATTCCGGGCCTGGGAGATCAGCTCGTTGAAATCGTCCGTCAGGATGCTGCGCTGCTGCGTGGTAATGCCCTCGTTGGACAGTTCCGTCAGCTTCTGCCGCACGTCCTGCAGCAGGTCGGAGATCGACGTCGTGCCGGCAAGCGCAACCTGGGCGATGCCCTTGGTATTGTTCAGCCCTTGCTGGATCGCGCTGAGTGCGCGCAGATCGCCGCGGATCCCCTGCGCGATCGCGAAGTTCGATGCGTCATCTTCGGCGCCCGAGACTTTCAAGCCGGTCGACACCCGGTCCTGAGTCTGCGCCAGAAGATTGTTGGTCCGCTCGAGATTGCGTAGCGCAACCAGAGCCTCCGGGTTCGTCAGAATCGAGTTGCTAACCATTTCCAGTGTTCCTTCTCTCTTTGCGCCGCCCGTCTACCCCGGATCCGGACCATTTCTTGGCCACGGCGATTCTTGCCGGGTGAATCAGACGGCGAACCACTGTCTCGGCCCACTCGTCGCAAGAGCCGGGCCAGTTTGAGAGGAACAATCACTCTTTTGTTTTAATTGGATTTTTGGAAACGGATCGAAGGAACCCAAAGGCCAGTTGCCGGGCTTCCGTCCTGAACTCGGCAGGAAATGCCAAGCTTGGCCGGAGGTTTTTTCCTGCTATCTCCCGGAAAGCAGAATTTCCGGCAGACAGGCAGCTGCACGCGCGAGGCAAGCCGACATATCGAATGGCTCGGCCCGCGCGTTCATCGGATGGCAGGATCCGAGGACGGCATCGTGACCGTCGCTCAGGAAAAGCAGGCTTCGTCCGAGGCGCAAGGTCGGCGTGCCCACCGCGGCCGCGAGCGTGCATACCGCAGTATCGACCGCAACGACGGCGTCCATTACCGAAAGCATCGCCGCCAGTCTGTCGAGTTCGTTCCTCTGATCGATACCTTCCGGATCGTGGATGTCGCACTGCAGCCGCGTGCGCGTTCGCTCCAGTTCGTCATCCCGAAGATTGTGGACCAGGTTAACGAAGCAGGCGCGCTGCGGGCCGAGGGCTTCGATCATCGTGTCGGCATCACAATAGAGCCGTTCCCGGGCGTCAGACACTGTTCCGCCTCGCCAGCAGACGCCGACCAACGGAAGGGAGGTGCGCTCGCGGAAATAACGTCGCCAGGCGCCGGCCTCATTCTCGTCGGGCACAAGGAACGATCTTGGGCCGCTTGCGTGACCGTCCTTGATGAACATCGCCAGAAGCGAGCCCGCGAGCATCGCGCTGTCGAACCCCAGCTCCTCGGATACCGCGCGGTAATCGAAGTAGGCCGCGCCCCCGTCCCGGGCGGCAAGCTGCCGGTCAATGAAACGGAATCCGGGAAAACTGCGCTCGAACAGCGGACGGTTTCGCGGATCGCATTCGACTGTTGTTTCCTGCGCACATCCGCGTAGACCGTCAAGCCTACTCAAGAAGATATACTCGTCTCCCACGCCTTGTTCGGCTGCAACGAGCAGATTCCCAGGCTCCGATGTTCCGTCCCAGCGATCCGGCAACCCGACCCGCAAGCTGTCGATGCGCGAGCCCGCGCGGGCTTCGTAGAAGCGCCACCCGGTATCAAGATCATCGAAGATGAACGCACAAGCGGCCGCGACGAATTTCAGCTCCGCGATGTCAGGATACAGAAACAGCGCCTGCCGGCTCGCCGCCGCGGCTTCCGCGAAGCACTCGAGCCGAAACAGCGGTAATGCCAGACAATGGTGCGCCGCTTGTTCGTGCGGGCTCAGCAAGAGCGCCCGTTTCGCGGCCTCCACGGCGGACTCGTCCCGCCTTACAGACTCGCAGGCAGCGGCGAGCGCCGCCCAGAGCCCGCTGTCTTGCGGATTGAGGAACAATGCCTTTCGCGCCCAAGAGACCTTGTCGACGGACCGAAGTGGTCCGGCCCCGCCCTCCGTCAAATGCGGATAAAGAGCGACCCTCTCCGGAGCGAGTAGTATCGCCTTCCGCAAAGCCGTCTGCGCGCGCTCAGCCCGGGCCAGATGCTTGAAACACAGGGCCAGATGAAGATAAGGCTCGACACCGTAGGGTGCGCGTTCGATCGACCGCTCCAGCGGATCGACCGCCTCCTGGAATTGTCCGGCGGCGAATAGCGCGGCGCCAAGCCGTGCAGACGCGGCTGCATGATCCGGACGGTGGAGCGTGGCCGACCGCGCCGCCTCAACGGCATCAGCATGATCGCCAAGCGTCTCCGCGAGACGCGAGCGGTTCAGCCAGGACTCGACATTGAGAGGGTCGGCTTCGGTCGCTTTCTGAAACGCTGCGAGCGCGTCCTCCGCCCTGTCTTGCGCAAGCCGGACGGCGCCCAGATGATTCCATGCAGATACCTGAGCCGGATCGAGATCGACGGCCCGTTCAAGGATGGAGGCCGCTGCGTCCAGACGGTTCGTCTGATACAGCAATGCGCCGTAGAGACTCAGGGTTGCGGCATGATCGGGATACCGAGCGAGAATTTCCCGGTATCCGGCCTGCGCCAGATCAAATCGGTTGGTCCTGTGCGCGGCCAGAGAGCTCTCGAACAGCTGACGAAAGAAGTCAGCGTCCCGGCTTTCCGCATCCCTATCCTGCGGATCCTCCGTCACACCGCACCGGCACGCACCGGGCTCAGGCCTTGTCGAGAATCGACCCGACCGCGCCGCTCGGTTGCGGAGCCGAAGGCGACGGAGCAGCCTGCTCGGGCTTCAGTCCCTTCATGATGTCGCGGTTGACCGCGACGAGGGAGTCGATATCGCCGTCGCCCTCGAGGGCCAAAGCCGTTTCTTTCGTCACCCAGATCCCAAGGCTGACAATTGCCGCCCGCAATTCCCGCGGCAGTTGATTGCCGGCGGTTCCGCAATCTTCGACGAAGACATCCCAAACCTGTTTGTTCCAGTTCAGGGCAGAAGCGACCTGCGACATTTTCTTGGGGTCGCCCTTCGCACTCTTCTCGTTCTCGATCGCCTTGATCAGCTCTGAGGTGACCTGCGCAAGCAGACGATATTCCGTATCGCGCGACGTCGCGGTCTGGTTGATCGTCTTCTTGTAGGCATCGATGCCTGACATCAATTAGCTCCCAACCGCCTCTGGCGCACCGATCTTGAGAATTTCAGCTTCGTAGCTCATCAGCGCCTTACAGGTTTTCAAAGCGCGGTAAAAGCGCTTTTCATTCACATCCTGGACGATATTCAAAAGGGTCATGCGAACCTCTTTAAAGGTCGTCGCCTCGAGAAAACTTTCAACCAGTTCGAGGAACACGCCGCGATATTGATCGGACTGATCCTGATCGAGATACATTAACAAAATGGTAAAGTAGATACGCTTTGCCGGAGTATTCGCGTCCTCCTCCTGCATGATGTCCTTGCCCAGCAGAATTGTCGCCTCGTTCTGAAGGACCAGAGACGCGCCTTTCTTGCCGGCAACCATCACCGCCCCATTGACGACGAATTTCTCTCCCGGTTTCACATTGATTTTTAACGGCATTCGATGAAATCCGTACAATCAGCCTGACCGCACATTCATAGCATCAAAAGAGGGAATTCGAAAATGCGGTTCGTCACAATCCACATCACCTCACCGGAATTCCCCGGACGCCCACGATCCGGGCAATTCACGTGCCAAAACGGTCAGCTGACGAAAGCCGGACAAAAAAAATCGGGGGAATTGCTTCCCCCGATTTCCTTGGAGATGTGGTCCGCTATTAGCGGAACAGACCCAGCAGGGACTGCGGACGCTGGTTCGCGATACCGAGAGTCTGGGTCGACAGCTGCTGCTGCACCTGCAGAGAGGTGAGGCGAGCAGACTCGCGAGCCAGATCGGCGTCGACGATGTTGCCGAGACCTTCTTCAGTCGCATCCCGGATCTGCTCCAGGAACTGCGTCTGCAGGTTCAGCGCACGAACTTCCGCACCGAGAGAACCGAGCGCGGTATTCACGACGGACTCAAGGTTGGCGAATTCGTTGGCGATGACGCTCTGCGCGTTCGTCGCGGTGCCGATCGTCGCCGTCGCGATGTTACCGACCTGCGTGTTGACTGCACTCTGGGCCGTAAGGGTCAGAGTGCCGCCGGCCAGGTTGGACAGCGTATTGATGGAACCTGCACCGGAAGAAATCAGGTTCACCCCGTTGAACTCGGCGTTGGAGATGAAGTTCGCCGCCTGCGAGACCAGCTCGTTGAAGTCGGACTGCAGGATGTTGCGCTGCGCGGTGGTGATACCTTCGTTGGCCAGCTCGGTGAGCTTGCCGCGGATGTCGGACAGGAGGTTGGAAACCCCGGTCACACCGGCGATCGCAACGTTACCGATACCCTTGGCATTGTTGAGGCCCTGCGCAACGGCGTCGATACCGCTCAACTCGGCCCGGATGCCCTGCGCGATGGCAAAGCTGGAGGCGTTGTCGAGAGCACCGGAAACCTTCAGGCCCGTGGAGACACGATTCTGCGTCGTATCCAAATTCCGGTTGATGGAATTCAGGGTACGAAGAGCCGTGAATGCAGAGGGATTGGTAAGGATAGAGTTTTGAATAGCCATTTTGGCCTCCTCTTTCTAAGGACTGCGGAAATTTTTCCCGCGAGTTCAGGGGCAAGCCCCCAGAGCAAAACCCGCTTCTTTTGAGCGGATAGGCCATATTAACACAGAAAATAGTTGCGAAAAGTTTAATGTGAGTAAGGGATTGGCGCGGAAAATGCGAACCTGAGGTTGGGCGAAATTAACGCGCTGAAATAATTGGAATTTCGTAACGATTTTGATCCGGACCGGATTGTGGCAAAAACCGCAACGGCAGGCTGGATCACAGCTCGAAGCGTCACCCCGAAGGGCCAAAATGCAAAAAGGGCGGCCGAAGCCGCCCTTTCGCAGGAAAGTTTGTTGCCGTAAGCGTTAGCCGAACAGACCAAGCAGGGTCTGCGGGCGCTGGTTGGCGATGCTGAGAGTCTGGGTCGACAGCTGCTGCTGCACCTGCAGGGAGGTGAGGCGAGCAGATTCGCGAGCCAGGTCGGCATCGACGATGTTGCCGAGACCTTCGTCGGTCGCGTCCCGGATCTCCTCCAGGAACGTGGTCTGCAGGTTCAGCGCGCGAACTTCCGCACCGAGAGAACCGAGCGCGGTATTCACGACGGACTCGAGGTTGGAGAATTCGTTGGCGATGACACTCTGCGCGTTCGTCGCGGTGCCGAGGGTCGCCGTCGCGATGTTGCCGACCTGCGTGTTGACCGCGCTCTGCGCCGTCAGCGTCAGGAGGCCGCCAGCCAGGTTGGACAGCGTGTTGACCGTGGTGGCGCCGGACTGGATCAGGTTCACACCATTGAACTCAGCGTTGGCGATGAAGTTCGCCGCCTGCGAGACCAACTCGTTGAAGTCGTTCTGCAGGATGTTGCGCTGCGCGGTGGTGATACCTTCGTTGGCCAGCTCGGTCAGCTTGCCGCGGACATCGGACAGCAGGTTGGAGATGCCGGTCACACCGGCGATCGCGACCTTGCCGATACCCTTGGCGTTGTTCAGACCCTGGGTAACCGCATCGATGGCCTTCAATTCGGCCCGGATACCCTGCGCGATGGCGAAGTTGGACGCGTCATCCAGAGCACCGGCCACTTTCAGGCCCGTGGAAACACGGTTCTGCGTGACATCGAGGCTGCGGTTGATGCCATTCAGGGTGCGAAGGGCAACGAAGGACGACGGGTTGGTCAGAACGGAGTTTTGGATAGCCATGGTAAAAGTCCTCTTTCTAAGGGCTCATGATGAGTCAGCGTTTTGCTGACGGTGAGGTTCTCCTCACGACACCCATCATCCATAACTCCATAAATGTTGTCAATAAAAAAATTAAAATTGTAGATAAATTGTATATTTATTATATTTCAGTCACTTAACGGAAAACCGGGAAAGTTTCTGCCTCATCGAACACCAGTTCAACCTGCATCCCTGCCCCACCTCCGTACAATCAATAACCGTGCCAGGGCAGTTCCAGGGCT
The DNA here is from genome assembly GCF_965216895.1 of Nisaea sp. GTDB lineage: Bacteria > Pseudomonadota > Alphaproteobacteria > Thalassobaculales > Thalassobaculaceae > Nisaea. The sequence goes on along the minus strand of NZ_OZ244205.1, from coordinate 406,089 downwards.
TGACGGCCCCGATAGAGAACCTGACCGGGCAAAAACTTCCCCCCGGCATGGCAGATCTTGCCCCCCTTCCCTCCAGCCGCCTCAAGAACCGGCACTTTTCCCCGGTTCACCGGGCAAACCGCGCTCGCAGGCACATGGCCCGGTCTTTGCTTCCTTAACGCCGACACAACGCGTGAGGGCAAACAATGTCTCCGGTATCGAACATGCAAGACTTTGCAATTGGCATGACCGGCAAGCGCAGCAGCGCTCTGCCATTTGATCCAATTGCGTCCCGGAATGCGGACCGCCCGAAGTTCCGGCTCGATGACTACGAGCGCAAGGAACCGACGGAAACCCGGCAAGCTGATCCGGTCCGCCGTGAGCGGAGAACGCAGGTGGACGAGACAGACAGCCGCCAGGCTTCATCGCACAATGCCGAGCATGCGCAATCGGCTCCCCCGGAAGACAGCAAGAAAGCGAAAGCCGCCTCGCGCGACTCCGTGACGGCTACCGCGCCCCGTAGAGCGCGCGATAACGAGACAGAGGCCGCACCCGCCCCGACGACCGATGCGGTCACGCACGTTCCGGAAGAGCGCAGGAACGCGGAAGCGACCGACGCCAGTGAAACAACGGAGAGCGCCGCCGTTCAGTCGACCGAGCCCGTCGGCGACGCGGAACCGGCGCGCGACGCAGCGAAAGCCGCCGCCTCGAATACGCCGGACAAACCTTCCACCGGCACGGAGCAAACCGTCGAACCGGCCAGCCGGTCCGTCCCGTCAGATACACCGTCTGAAAACCCGGCGCTATCCAAAGGCCCGTCCGGTGCCCCAGGCGCGGGTGACGTGCACACCGCAGATGTGAAGCAGAGGCAACAAGCCGCGATCCCACAGCCGGGTGCATCTGCTTCCGTCCAAACTCCCTCCGGTTCGGAAGCCAGTGTCACGGCTCCTGTCGCGGACAAGGCCGCGGTGAAGACCGGAGCCGAGAAAAACAATGTAGCTCACGAACCGGCGCGAACCGTTACCGACCCCAAGCTCGCGGCCCTGCAGAAGCTGACGCAACCGACAACCACGCCGACCGAAACGGCGACAGCGGGAAGAGCGTCTGAAGACAAGACCTCCTTCACGCTTCCGGTGCCCTGGCCGCAAAAAACAGCCATCCAGTCCGCTTCCGCTGCCACGAACGGCGCGACGAAGCCGGCCGCCGATCTACCGGCCGAAGCCACCGCACGCGCGGCTCAGGCAGTGCCTGCAAGCGGATCGAATGGAAAGAATGCCGGCCCAACCCCGGTCGCTCCGGAAGTCAAGGGCGCGGCCGCCCAGGCCAGCCAGGCGGCCATGCAAACCCTGCCGAAGATCGAGATCGAGGGTCCGGCCGCGGCAAGACCGCAAGCCTCGTCCGATATGGCGGCGGTGTTTGCCAACAATCGCGCGGCCGGCGGCAATGGCGGATCGAATCAGAACGTCCTTCCGTCTCAGAGTGAAACGATCGCCGCGGCGACCGCTCTGAACAGCCGGATCCCGCGTTCCAATGCCCTTGGCGCCGCTCCGCAGAGCAACGCCATGAGCGCGGCCGGGGAGAAAACCTCGGCTCAGGGCACCGCGAATGCCGGCCAGGCGACGGCGGCGGTCAATGTTGCCGCCGCCACCGTCCAGCCCGCCACGCCGAACACCGGCACGGGCGCCGGGGCCGCCCCGGTACCGGGGCAGCTGCCCCCTGCCACGGCAGAGAGCACTCTCGGCGGCCGGTCGCAGGGCGGAGCGGGCCAGAGCAGCCTGAGCGAGACCGGAACCACCGCAAACGGCTCGGCGCGGACCGCCGAAGCCCCCTCCTCTAGCTCCAGCAGCTTTGCAGACACGCTCAGGACGTCCGGCACGGAGCGAAGCGCTCCTCCCTCTGAAACCCGGCAGCCTTTGCCCGGTGCCGCCGCCGAACAGGTCAAGGTGAAGCTGGTCAAAGCTGCCCAGGGCGGCCTCGACAAGATCAAAATCCAGCTCAATCCGTCCGAGCTCGGAAAAGTCGATATCCGCCTGGAATTCGGCTCTGACGGCGGCGTTCGGGGTGTCGTGACGGTCGAGAAACCGGAAACCCTGCATCTTCTGCAACGCGATGCCCGTCAATTGGAACAGGCTTTGCAAGACGCAGGTTTCAATACCGATGGTGAAAGCCTCGAATTCCAGATGCGGGGCGGCAACACCAACGAGAGACAACAGAATGCCGGAGCCGGAAACGGTTCCCCTTCGAACGCAGGCGGCGACCTGACAGCTGAAGAAGAGCAGCTCGATACGGCCACCGCAGGGACTGAACAAGACGGTGTCGGCGACGATGGTTCGCTGAACATGGTGGCCTAGGAGGCGACGGACATGGTGAGCGCAGTATCAAGTTCCGGCGACGCGAGCATCTTCGCAACCGAACAGACGACCGAAGAGCGCCTCGAAGAACAACGGGACCAGTTCCTCACCCTGTTTCTGACCCAGTTGCAGAACCAGGACCCGACGAGCCCGATGGATTCGAACGAGATGACCAACCAGCTGGTTCAGTTCACCTCCGTCGAACAGCAGATCGAGACAAACAAGTCCCTCGGCAAGCTCGTCGAAGCGCAGGTTGCGAACTCGAACACGGCAGCGGTCGGGTATATCGACCAGACGGTGGTCTTCAACGGCAACACGACGACGCTGACCGAAGAAGGCGCAGCCTGGGGCTACAAGGTGGACCAGAACGCGGATTCGGTCGCGATCAACGTCTTCAATGAAAGCGGCCTGCTGGTCTACACGACCGAGGGCAACACGACCCCGGACACGCGCCACGAATTCAAGTGGGACGGCAAGAACAATGCCGGCGAGCAAATGCCGAACGGAACCTACTCCGTGCGGATCGGCGCTCTCGACAAGAACGACGACACTGTCGACACCCAGATCGAGTCCCTTGGCCGTGTGACCGGCGTGGTCACCGGCGAGAACGGCCCGAGTCTTCTGGTCGGCAACGTGGTCGTCGAGATGGACACAGTTACGCGAGTTTCCGCCACCTAAGGCGGGAGGACCGGGCGGCCAGAGAGATGCCCCCGGCCACGGTGCCAGACCGGCACCATCGGTAGAAACGGTCGAGGCGTGCGCCCCGGCCACGGAATGGAGGACTAGACATGAGTGTTACCGGCGGACTTTTCGCGGGCGTGGCGTCGATCGGCGCTCAGGCTACCGCGTTCGGTATTATCTCCGACAACATCGCCAACTCGCAGACGGTCGGCTACAAGGAAACCCAGGCGCGGTTCCAGACGCTTGTGACCCGGAGCCCCACCGCCACAGCCTTTACACCGGGCGGCGTGCAGACCAAGCCGATCACCGACCCGAGCCGCCAGGGCCTGCTGCAGGCGACCAGCAGCACCACCGACATGGCGGTCGACGGCAACGGTTTCTTCGTCGTCAACGAAGCGCCGGAACCGGGCTCCGACGACGAATACCTGCTGACCCGCGCAGGCGCCTTCAACACCGACGAGAACGGCCGCTTGATCAACACGGCGGGCTACTATTTGCAGGGCTGGCGCACGGACGCGACGGGAGCCATCAACAACCAGGACACCCGTGACCTGCTGACCAGCCTCGAGACTGTCGACCTGTCACAGTTCGGCCAGATCGCGAATGCGACGGACGACGTGACGATCAACGCCAACCTTCCGGCGGGCGCGGCGACCAGCGACACCGTGATCACGAACATCACGATCTACGACTCTCTCGGTTTCGACTATCTGCTCGAGACGACCTGGACCAAGTCCGCGGCAGCAAACACCTGGACCTATGACTACACGCTGATTCGGAACCCGGGTACGGTCAACGCGACATCGATGTCGCTCGGCGGCGCGGCCCGCACGATGACCTTTAACACCGATGGCAGCCTGCGGAGCGTCAACGGCCTCGCCGCCGGCACCACGAACCAGTCGGCCACGGAGTCCCTGACCATCACGCGCGGCGAATTCAGCCGCTCGGTCGCAACCGCCACGATCACCCTCGATTGGGGCACCTACGGACAGCCGACCGGCATGTCGCAATTCAACGGCGATTTCGAGACCTCGCTGCTGAACCAGGATGGCTCCGGCCCGTCGGCTCTGATCGGCGTGTCGATCTCGGAAGACGGATTGGTGGCTGCGAACTTTGCGAATGGCCAGTCGAGAAACATCTACCGATTGCCAATTGGCACGGTCCCGTCGGCGACTGAGCTGGATACCGTCAACGGCAACGCCTACCGCGTGACCTCGACATCCGGTGATATCGTTCTCAGCATTCCGACCAACGGCGGTACCGGCCGGATCCAGTCCGGCGCGCTGGAGAACTCGACCACGGATATCGCGACCGAGTTCACCGATCTCATCATCACCCAGCGGGCCTATTCGGCCTCGACCCGGATCATCACCACCGGCGACGAACTGCTGGACGAGATCATCCGCATCAAGCGGTAGAAATCGCCTCCAGAGATTTCTACCGTTCTCTCTCTCGCCCCGGCTCTTCAGCCGGGGCTTTTTTTCGGCGGAGCTTCCGAAAGAAAGATCGCATTTTAAGGATTCTTTAGGATGCGGCCCATATCCTCAGCAGACCGGCATACCGATCATGCGTTGAGAAGATGACCGCAGACAAGAACCCGAAAAAAATTATGATATTAGAATCAACCGCAGCGTCCGAGAGCTCAGAAGATCCTTTCGCGGGTCTGCCGTCGGCCGATACCAAGCGATGGGTGGTCAGCCGCAAGGCCCAGGTCGTGCGCGCGGTGGAAGATGGCGTGATCACGCTGGAACAGGCCTGCGACCGCTACAGTCTCAGCCATGAGGAATTCGCGAACTGGCGGGAACTGATCAAGGCCCATGGCACGCGCGCGCTCAGAGCGACGCGGGTCCAGGACTATCGCCGCGCATCGCGCCGCTTCAGGTCCGAGCGCTGATCCTGTCCCTGATCGCCTCCATCTCCACGGCGATTTTCCGAAGCACCTTGCTCCATTTCTCGGATTGCCGCTTGGCGAAATAGCGCACGCTCGGGAACCAGGGACAGCGACCGTTCTTGAAATAGGTTTCCGGGACAGGAAAAGGGCGGAACTCGATCGTCTCCGTCCCGAGGGCTCCGGCCATTGCGGAAACCGAGGTCGCCGGACTGACAACAAGATCCATACAACTCGTCAGCGCCGCCGCCTTCTCCAGTTCGTTCTTCAGATCGACATCATCCCAGTGCACGAGATCGACACCGAACGAGCTCCTGGCCAGTTCGAGTTCCTCGGGCCGCGCGTCGTATTGAAGATTGACGAACGTCACGCCGTCGACCTTGAAGAGCGTCGGCATGTCTTCGATCGTCGAATAATATTCGGTCCGGTAGGCACCGGCGAGACCGCTTCGCCAGCACAGGCCGACATAGGGGCCGGGGCCGGCCGCCTCCAGCCTCTTGCGAAACAAATCGACCAGTTCGGGATCCGGAACCAGATAACCGGAGTGATCCGGGAACGCCTCCCTGTTTCCACGGAACAGGCGTCCAAGCGTGCCGAACGGACAGGCGATATCGAACGGCTCGACCCCCTCTTCCGCCGGCCAGTAGGGCGCAGGCACCACGCGGGTCTGGGGAAAAGACCGCTGGAATAGGGAAACCAGCCGCGGGGCACATTCCACGACAACTTCCCCGCCGCGCGCGATCGCGTCGGGGATCATGCTGGCAAAGCGGATCTCGTCGCCGATCCCCTGCTCGGCGTAGAGAATAAGGCGCGCGCCCTGGAAAGGATTGCCATTCCAGAGCGCCTGGGGAAATTTCCGCCACGGAACCCCGTTGTTCGTCGCTACCATGCGCCATTCGGTGTGCGGCCACGCCTCTTCCCAATTGCCCTGGCGCAGCAGACTCTGCCCGAAATTGTGATGGGCATGCGCACTCTCGGGATCAAGTTCCAGCGCGCGCCTGAAATAGTAATTGGCCTGCTTGAACTCCCCGAGGTCGCCGAGCATGGTCGCCAGGTTGGTCATCGCTTCGGGAAACTCGACCCCGGCTTCGAGCGCCTTGCGCAACGAAACCAGCGCCTCGGTCCGCCGGCCGAGCTTGGAAAGAACACTGCCCAGGTTATTGTGGATGATCCCGAACTGGCCGCGTGCCTTGAGCTCCTTGCCCCCCCATTTCAGGCAGTTCTTGTACCAGGTCAGCGCTTCTTCATAGTTTTTCTCAGCCTCGTAGATCGTGCCGAGATTACTTGCGATCATTGGATTTCGCGGATCCAGCTCCAGCGCTTTCTTCATCAGCTCGATCGCAACGGGCCGCCGCCCCATCTCTCGCGCAACGATCCCCATGCCGTGCAGCGCATACACGTCCTCTTCGTTCTCGTTGAGGATTTGCATGAACAGCTTGCGTGCCTGCTCGATGTTGCCGGCTTCCAGCAAGCGAACCGCTTCGTTGTTCAGATTTGCAAGGCGCGACCGGGATGTATCGACAATTCCGCTATAGGAGAGGCCCGAGGTCGTAACCGGCATTCGGGCTTCCGATTCTCTTTTCGCCATAGACAACGCTCCGGAGCATTAGGCGCGGGTGGCGCAACCGACCCCATGATCGCCCAGCATCAATTCTTCCTTAACCAATACCACAAGTATCGCCGCTAATTAATTGTTCTCTTTCGATTCGCAGTCGGATATAGTCACTAGGCATTTTTTGCCGAGAGGACTCTTTCAATTTTCATAAGATATGTCTAAAATGCAATCTATTTGCAAGAGTCACCCCGGATACCGTCCGGACAGCGGCTGCGCGCAACAGCGAGGGTCTTAACCCATGAATCCTCTCGTCGACCTGCTTCGAAATCTCGGTCCGATCCGCATCGCCGCCCTGGTCGGCACCGCGGTTGCCGTGTTGGGTTTCTTCATCTTTCTCGCCTCCCGTCTGTCGACCGGCGGCATGGCGCTGCTATACGGCGACCTCGATCCCGCCGACAGCGGCTCGATCGTCAAGGAGCTCGAGGCCCGCAACATAGAATACGAGCTGAAAGCAGGCGGTCAGCAGGTTTATGTGCCCGGGGACGAGGTTCTGAAACTCCGGGTCGCTCTCGCCGAACAGGGCGTCCCCGGCGGCGGCACGATGGGGTACGAGATCTTCGACAAGTCGGACGGGCTCGGCACCACCAATTTCGTGCAGAACGTCAATCTGGTCCGTGCCCTCGAAGGCGAGCTGGCACGCACCATCGGCGCGATGAACAATGTCCGCGGCGCACGCGTCCATCTCGTGCTGCCGCAACGCGAACTGTTCAGCCGCGAGCGCCGCAAGCCGAGCGCCTCCGTCGTCCTCCAGGTGCAGGGCGCCGGCCGTCTCGGCCGCGAGCAGACGCTTGCGATCCAGCATCTCGTGGCGGCGGCCGTGCCGGAGATGGATCCGCAGAACATTTCGATCCTCGATAGTCGAGGCCAGTTGCTCGCGCGCGGCACCTCAGAGGAGGACGGCGCGCTTCCGGGCCAGAGTTCGGAGGAAATGCGCCTCGCTTTCGAAAACAGGCTGCGCGGTTCCGTCGAGGAACTGGTCGAGCGCATCGTCGGACTTGGCCGTGTGCGCGCCGAGGTGAGCGCGGAGATCGACTATGACCGCTTCACCGAACAGTCCGAGATCTACGATCCGGACAGCCAGGTTGCCCGCTCCACGCAGACCATCTCCGAGAACGAGAGCTCGCAGGAGCGAAACCAGCAGGACACGGTTTCGGTCGAGAACAATCTGCCGGAAGCCCAGGCAAATGCGGGCGCCGGGGAGCTTTCCGCACTCTCGGAATCCTCCCGCAGCGAGGAAACCGTCAACTTCGAAATCAGCCGCACCGTCCGCAATCGCGTCAAGGAAGCCGGCGAGATCCAGAATCTCTCGGTCGCCGTTCTGGTCGACGGCCGCTATGTCGAGAACGAAGACGGCGACAGGGTTTACGAGCCCCGCACGCCGGAGGAGCTTGAACAGATCGCGACCCTCGTCCGGTCCGCCGTCGGCTACAACGGCACGCGCGGCGACACGGTCGAAGTCGTCAACATGCAGTTCGTCAAGCTGGAACCGCTCGACCTCGATGACGGTTCCCTTCTGTTCGGCATATCCAAGGACGAGTTCCTGCAGCTCGCCGAAGTGCTCGTGCTCGCGGTGGTCGGCCTGCTCGTGATCCTGCTGGTTGTCCGCCCCGTCCTTACCCGCCTCTTTGAGTCCATGCCGACCACGCTGGCGGCAAGCGGCGGTGGTGTCGGGGCCATCGGGGGCGCAGACGCGATCGCCCAGCTGACCGGACCGGGCGCCACCGCCGACATGGCGGAACTGCTGGAGAGCGACGACGAGGAAGAGAGCCTTCTCGACCAGATGATCGACATCAATCAGGTCGAAGGCCGTGTCCGCGCATCTTCGCTCAAGAAGATCGGCGAAATCGTCGAGAAACATCCGGAGGAAGCCGTCGCCATCATCCGCAACTGGATGTATCAGGAAGCCGGCAATACCGGCGGCGGTTGAGCGGACGTAGCGACGTGACAGGAACGGGACTGACGGGCTGACGCGCATGGAGAAGCAAAAATCACGCTTCCTGTTCGACGATATCTTCGACGAGGAGTATCAGGAGAAACTTCGCCGCGCAGCCGAGGCCGCACGCGTTGCCGAGGAAGAGGCGTCCGCCAACGCCCCGCCGACATACACGCAGGAAGAAGTCGACGAAGCCAAGGAGGCTTCCTATCAGCTTGGCCGTCAGGAAGGCATGTCTGCAGCGATGTCAGGGATCGAGCAGCAGGTCGCCGTCGCTCTCGAAGGAGTGCTGGGTCAGGTCGGCCAGCTGAAGGACGCGCATCGCAAATGGGCCAACGAGATGCAGCACGACGCCGTGCGGCTCTCCGCCACCATCATGCGCAAGCTCGCCCCGGAACTGACCCGCGGAACCGAATTGCCGCAGATCGAGCATGTGATCAACCAGGCCTTCCAGTTCCTGACCGAGCAGCCGAAGGTCATGATCCGCGTCGCCACCGAAATCGAAGAGCCGTTGAGAGACAAGGTCCAGCTGATGGCCTCGCGCGTCGGCTACGAGGGCGAAGTCGTCCTGGTCGGGGACCCGGAACTCGTCGCGACCGACTGCCGCGTCTCCTGGGCTGCCGGAGCGGTCGAACGCTCTCTGGACGAGACCTGGAACGAGATCGACGTGATGGTGGAACGCACGATGTCCGCCCTGCCCGCACGCTCCGGCATCGGCTCCGACATTCCTCCGACGGACGAGCCTGAAGCCGACGGAGTCGCGCTTGAAACCGAAAGCGACAACGAACCGGCCGAGGCCGGTCCGGCCCCCGAAACCGAGCCCCTTGCGAGCGAGGCCGAACCGGAGATGGACGCCGCCGTCGATCCGGAAGAAGCTCACGTGAGGGAAAACTAGCGCAGCATTGCCGCCAGAGGAGAGTTGAATGTCCGACGAAAGCGATGTCGATTTCGAAGATCTCGACGACATGGATATGGCCGCTGCGATGGAGCAGCAGGCCACCGAAGAACCCGAGGAAGTGGCCGTCGCCGACTCTCCGGAACGGATCAGCGCCCGCGAACTCGAGGCCGTCTACGACATTCCGGTGCAGGTGTCCGCGGTGCTGGGCAAGTCCAGCATGCAGGTCAGCCAGCTCCTGAAGCTTGGTCGAGGCGCCGTCGTCGAACTCGACCGGAAGGTCGGCGAGGCGATCGACATTTACGTGAACAACCGTCTCGTCGCCCGCGGTGAGGTCGTCATCGTGGACGAACGCCTCGGCGTGACGATGACGGAAATCATCAAGTCCGACCGGACCGGCTGACCTTGAAAACGGACAAGTTCGATGGCTGATCGCGCGACCGTAGAAGAAGGCGCCCGCGCCCGCCCGGCGCGTACGCGCACTTTCGATGTTCCGGAAAGCGGCCGGACCATCGATATCGCGCTGATTTTCGGCCTCTGCGTTGCTTTCGGCCTGGTCGGTACGGCGCTTGTGCTCGGGGGCTCCGTAAGCTCCTTCTACAACCTTCCGTCGGTGCTCATCGTCCTGATCGGAACCTTCGCGGTGACCCTGGTCTCGTTCAGCATCACCGAGCTCTTCGGCGCCTTCAACGCCGTGCTCCAGACCATCCTGCCGAAACGGCACGACCACCGGCTCGCCGGCGAGCGCTGTCTCAATCTGGCCGCGATTTCCCGAGACAACGGCGTTCTGGCACTCGATCACGTGCTTCCGATGATCGAAAGCGAGCCGTTCCTGCAGCGCGCCATGGCCATGACCGTCGACGGCGCGACGCCGCACCAGATCGACCAGGTGCTGGCACAGGAAATCGCCGCCGTGGAGGACCTCAGGCACCGTCATGCCGGCGTTTTGCGCCGGGCGGCCGAGGTCGCGCCTTCCATGGGGCTGATCGGAACCCTGATCGGGCTGATCCAGCTGCTCGGGAATTTGAACGATCCGAGCTCGATTGGCCCGGCCATGGCCGTTGCCCTGCTGACCACCTTCTACGGTGCGATCCTGGCCTACATGGTGCTGGCGCCGATCGCGGCGAAACTGGAGCGGAACGCTGAAGCCGAACTGCTCGAATGCGAAATCTACCATGCCTGCGCGATGTCGATCGCGCGGCAGGAAAACCCGCGCCTCCTGGAGCGGCTGCTCAATACCAAATTGCCGCCCTCGCAGCGGCTCGACTATTACGGATAGATGGGTGGGGCCGCCGAGGCCGCACGAAGGGAGAATTGACAGATGCGATTGCTGATCGTCGGCACACTGGGCGGACATATTAGCGCTGCGGGTCAGATCGCCCTCAAGAAGGGCGCGAAGGTTAGCCATCTCGACACGGTCGAGGGCGCCATGCATGCCCTGCGCAGCGGCCAGGGCGCCGACCTCGTGATGATCGACGTCGCCCAGCCCGTCGCCAAACTGCTTCGCGCGATGAACCAGGAGCGGATCAACACGCCGGTCGTCGCTTGCGGGCTCGAGAACGATTCCGACGCCGCCGTCGCCGCAATCAAGGCCGGCGCCAAGGAATACATCCCCCTGCCCCCGAACGCCGAACTCATCGCCGCGGTGCTGCAGGCGGTCACCGAGGAGCAGAGCTCGGTCATTTTCCAGGACCCGATCATGGGGGCCGTCCTCAAGCTCGCGGACCAGATCGCGCCATCGGACGCCAGCGTGCTGATCACCGGCGAGTCCGGTACGGGCAAGGAAGTGCTCGCGCGCTATCTGCACGACAAGAGCAAGCGCTCTGACAAACAGTTCGTTTCCGTGAACTGCGCCGCCATTCCCGACAACCTCCTCGAATCCGAGCTGTTCGGCCATGAGAAGGGCGCCTTCACCGGCGCCGTCGCGCGGCGCGTCGGCAAGTTCGAGGAAGCGAACGGCGGAACCCTGCTGCTCGACGAGATCAGCGAGATGGATATCCGCCTGCAGGCCAAGCTGCTGCGCGCGATCCAGGAACGCGAGATCGACCGGGTCGGCGGCAGTCAGCCGGTGAAGGTCGACATCCGCCTGCTGGCAACCTCGAACCGGGATCTGGAGCGGCATGTCCGCGAGGGAAATTTCCGCGAGGATCTCTATTTTCGCCTCAATGTCTTTAATCTGCAGCTCCCGCCGCTGCGTCAGCGCCCGGCCGACATCAAGCTGCTGGCCGAGCATTTCGCGAAGAAATACGCGGAGGCGAACGGTGTCCCCGCGCGCCCGCTGAGCGACGAAGCCGTCAAGCGCCTGCAGGGTCATCACTGGCGCGGAAATGTGCGAGAGCTGGAGAATACGTTGCATCGTGCAATCCTGCTCGCGTCCGGTGACGAAATCGGTCCGGAAGCTATCATCCTGACCGGTGAACAGATGGCGCCGGCCGCTCCGGAGGCCCCACCGCTGGCAAGCGCCCCAGCGCCACAGCCGACATCGAAACCGGCAGCCGACACCTTCCAGCCGGCCTCATTCGACGAACCCGATCCGGCTCCCGCACCGCCGCCCGCGTCCGCGACGGAGAGCGGCTCCGACCAGGGCGGCGATCTCGTCGGACGCACTGTCGCGGACGTCGAGCGCCAGCTCATCATCGACACCCTAACGCACTGTCTCGGAAACAGGACCCACGCGGCCAACATTCTCGGCATCTCGATCCGGACCCTGCGCAACAAGCTCAAGGCCTATTCCGAAGAGGGCGTCAGCGTCCCGCCGCCGGGCGAGGCGGACCGAGCCACGGTCTGAATGGCACCGGAACAACGGATCCGACCATGAAACGCGCGATCAAGAGAGCCCCTGAATGAGCGACGCCTCGGGCCAGTCACCGCAGCCGGAGGGCGGCGGATCCGGATCGGGCACGGCCCTTCCCTCCTTCAGCCTCGACGGGCTGAAGGGCATGGCGATGCGCGGGGACATCTATCTCGCACTCGGAGTGATCGGGATTCTCTCGGTCCTGATCCTGCCCGTACCGACAATGCTGCTCGATATCCTGCTCGGGGTCTCGATCGCGCTGTCGGTGGTGATCCTGATGACTGTTCTGTTCATCGAGAAACCGCTCGATTTCAATGCCTTCCCGACGGTCCTGCTGATCGCGACCATGTTGAGGCTGTCGCTCAACCTGGCTTCGACCCGGCTGATCCTGGCGGACGGACATACCGGAACCGACGCGGCCGGTGATGTGATCCAGGCCTTCGGTTCCTTCATGATGAGCGGAAACGCGGCCATCGGGATCATCGTCTTCTCGATCCTGGTGATCGTGAACTTCATCGTCATCACCAAGGGTTCCGGCCGTATCGCCGAAGTCGCCGCACGCTTCAGCCTCGATGCGATGCCGGGCAAGCAAATGGCGATCGACGCGGATCTCTCCTCCGGCCTCATCAATGAAGATCAGGCCAGGAACCGGCGAGAGGAGCTGAGTGCGGAGAGTACCTTCTTCGGCGCGATGGACGGCGCCTCCAAGTTCGTGCGCGGCGACGCGGTCGCCGGCCTGCTGATCACCGTGATCAACGTGATCGGCGGCATGGTGATCGGCATCGCCCAGCAAGGCCTCAGCTTCAACGAAGCCTTCTCCACCTACACGCTCCTGACCGTCGGCGACGGCCTGGTCAGCCAGATTCCGGCGCTGATCGTCTCGACCGCCGCCGGTATGCTGGTCACCAAGGGCGGCACGACGGGAACCACCGAGAAAGCCGTGTTCGGCCAGCTCGGCGGCTATCCGAAGGCTCTCGCGCTCTGCGCCGTTCTGCTGGCGATCCTGTCCCTGCTTCCCGGTTTCCCGACCTTCATATTCCTCGCCCTCGCCGCCCTCGTCGGCGGGCTTGCCTTCATGATCTACAGCCAGGGCGAGAAGGCCGCTGCCGCCGAAGTGCAACGCGAAGCCGAGGAAGCCGCCGCACCGCCTCCGGAAGAACCGATTTCCTCGGCCCTGCATATCGACCTTGTGCGCCTCGAGCTCGGCTACGGCCTGCTGCCGCTGGTCAACGAGACCGTCGAAGGCCAGCGCCTGACCGATCAGATCCGCGCGCTCCGGCGCCAGCTCGCGGTCGAGAGCGGCTTCATCATGCCGCAGGTGCGGATCCAGGATAACCTCCAGCTCCCGGCGAACACCTACGTCATCCGCGTCAAGGAAATCGAGGTCGGGCGCGGCGACATCCGCCCGAACCGCCTTCTGGTGATGGATCCGGTCGGCAATCCGATCGATCTCGCAGGCACCGAGACACGGGAGCCGACTTTCGGCCTGCCCGCCATGTGGGTCGGCCCGGAACAGCGCGAGGAAGCCCTGTTCAAGGGCTACACGGTGGTCGATCCCTCGACCGTTGTGACGACCCATCTGACCGAGCTGATCCGGGACAACATGCGCGAGCTCCTGTCCTACACCGAAACCCAGAAACTGCTCGACGAACTGCCGGAGCAGTATCAGAAGCTGGTCACCGACGTGGTGCCGTCGAACATCTCGGTCGGCGGCCTGCAGCGCGTCCTGCAGAACCTGCTCGGCGAACGGGTGTCGATCCGGGATCTGCCGACCATTCTCGAGGGTATCTCGGAGGCCTCGACCTTCACCCGCAACATCACCCTGATGACCGAACATGTGCGCACGCGTCTCGCACGGCAGATCAGCGAGCAGAATACCGCGGACGACGGCGTGATCCATCTCGTCACCCTGTCGCCGGACTGGGAACAGACCTTCGCGAACTCCATTGTCGGCCAGGGCGAGGACCAGCAACTCTCAATGCCTCCGAGCAAGTTGCAGGAATTCATCACGGCGCTCCGAAACTCCCTGGATCAGCTGGCGGAAATCGGAGAATTCCCGGCCGTTCTTACATCTCCGGGCATAAGGCCCTACGTTCGTTCGATCGTCGAGCGGTTCCGCTCGCAGACTGTGGTAATGTCTCAAAACGAGATTCACCCCAAGGCACGGATCAAGACGCTTGGCCAAGTATAGTTTTCGTCTAGGGCGCTCCGAAGACGCGCATCGCCGGTGAGGGACCCATGCGCCTGAAGACATTTTCCGCCGAAACGATGAACGACGCCATGGCGCTGGTGAAGCAGCACTTCGGCGAGGACGCGATCATCGTTTCGACCCAGACGGGAGAGAACGGGAGCGGCGTCCGGATCACTGCGGCGATCGATCAGGTCGAGGACGATTTCGATTTCGAGGACGAGACCTACGAGGACGACCTCTATCACGACCCGATCGAGACCATCACGGACGCGCTGCTCAACAACGGCGTGCCGCCGCAGCTCTCCGACGACCTGATTGCCACCGCCGAGGAGATGGCACTGGAGGACCCGGTGCTGGCGCTGGCCGGAGCGGTGGACCGCTATTTCAGCTTCGCGCCGATGCCGCTCGGAACCGCCGAGAAACCGATCCTTCTCGTCGGCATGCCCGGTGCCGGCAAGACCGTCACGATCGCCAAACTCGCGACCCAGATCGTCATGCGCAAGCAGCCGGTGCGCGTGATCACGACAGACACCGTGCGGGCCGGAGGTTTCGCTCAGCTCGAAGCCTTCACCAAGATCCTGAAACTCAAGCTGATCAGTGCCGGCACCCCGGAAGAATTGCGGGCCGCGGTCGAGGGTGCCGGTGGGCGCGGGCATATTCTGATCGATTGTCCCGGCGGCAATCCCTTCGACGACACCGATGTCTCCCGCCAGGCCCGCCTGATAAAAGCCGTGGATGCCGATGTGGTGCTCGTCATGGCCGGTGGTTCTGATCCGATGGAGGCGGCGGAAATCGCCCGGATCTATCGCGAGCTCGGCGCCCGGCGCCTGCTGCTGACGCGTCTCGACATGACCCGGCGCTTCGGCTCGTATCTCAGCGCCGCCGCGGTCGCCGACCTGCAGTTGACCGAAGTCGGCGTCGGACCGAATGTCGCGGACGGGCTCCGGCCGATGAATCCCGTTACGCTGGCCCGATTGTTGCTTCCACACTCCGTGGTGCAGAACTTCAACGATGCAGAGCCGGAAGTGCGGGGCGCCTATGGCTGAAAACGTTAACAGGGAACCGGACGAAGGATCTGTCCTATGATGTCGCCTGCCGATAAGCCGCGTCAGACTGCCGCCAGCGGGACGGCCCTCAAGGGGCCGAAGATCCTCGCCGTTGCCTCTGGCAAAGGCGGCGTGGGCAAGACCTGGTTCTCGGTCACCCTCGCCCACGGTCTCAGCCGGATGGGCCAGAAGGTGCTGCTGTTCGATGCCGACCTCGGGCTCGCGAACGTCGATATCCAGCTCGGCCTGATGCCGCAGCGCGATCTCGGTGGCGTGATCGGCGGACGACTTTCGCTCTCCCAGGCCAAGATCCATTACGAGGACGGCAAATTCGACATCATTGCCGGACGCTCCGGTTCCGGGAGCCTCGCCACCCTGCCGGCGAACCGTCTGCAGTCATTGGGCAACGAACTGGTTCAGCTCTCCGACAGCTACGACCGGGTCGTCATGGATCTCGGCGCGGGCCTCGACCGCACGGTACGGATCCTGGCCTCGCGGGCCGGGCAGATCGTGGTCGTCACGACGGCGGAGCCGACCTCGCTGACCGACGCCTATGCCTTCGTCAAGGTGGCGCACCAGAACGATCCGAATTGCAATATCTCGATCGTCGTGAACAGCGCCGATTCCGTCAATGACGGCCGGAAGACCTACGAGACCCTGCGCAAGGCGACGATGAATTTCCTGAAATTCGAGCCGGCCCTGCTCGGCATCGTCCGACGCGACCGCAAGGTCATCGAGTCGATCCGGAACCAGAGCCCGATCCTGAACCGGTTCCCGTCGACCATGGCTTCGACCGACATGGAGGCCATCGTCGACAAGCTGCTTTAGCAGCAACGAGAGCAGATTGAGCACCGTCCAGCCAACCGCCCCGACGCCGCAGACAGGAACCTCCGGACAAACCCCGGCGGCGCAGGTCGAAGGACGGGTCACGGGCGGAGCCAACGTCCTTCAATCGGGCGCTGCGGCAAAGCCACCCGCCCAGCCCACACCGGCGCCGCAGCAGCCGGCACCGCAGCCTCCGCAGAGCGGCGCTCAGCAAACTCCGGCTCAGCAAGCGCCGACGCAGCCGACGGCTGCACAAACACCGGCACCGCAGACACCGCCTCCCCAGTCGGCCCGGACACCTGCGCCTCCTCCGGCATCAAGCGCGCCACAGCAAAACCCTCCGCCGCAGGCCGGACCGTCGCAGGGCAACGCACCCACGCCGCCTCCGCCACAAGCGACAGCGCGCCCGACGGCGCCCTCCGCATCGCCGCCGCCCTCACCGCCCGCACAGACAGTACCGGCACAGGTCTCCGCGTCAGCCCGCCCGGCGCCGCAGGAAGCGACCGTCACCCGGATTCTGACGGACGGGACCGTGTCCGTGCGCACCGCTGCCGGCGAGGCCACGATCCAGATCAATTCCAGGCAGATCCCGGCCTTTCTGCGCGCCGGTGCGGTGGTCGCCCTGACCGCGCGGCAGACCGAGAACGGTCTGCAGGCCCTGATTCAGCCGCGGTCCGCGCTCCAGTCCGACGCCGCGGGCACCGCGACTGCAGCGCGCTCCGCGACAGCCGCTTCAGGTGCCGCCCAGACCCAGGGACCGACACCGAGGACGTTGCCGCCGCTCACGGACGGACAGGTCACGCGTGCCATCGTGCTGCGCACGGCCTCGCTGCCGCAGGGCATTGCAAGCGGACCACTGCCGACTGCCGCGAGCGGCCTCACCCCTCAGCAGGCAGCTCAGGCCGCAGCGCGCTACCTGCTCGCGTCCAGTCCGCAACTGAAACCCGCGATTGCGCTTCCCACTGCGGCGGCGCAGCCGGCGGCCCAATTTGCGCCCGCAACAGGCACACCAGCGGCAACAGCCGCGCCGCCTCAGGCACCGGCAACAGGCGGCGCGCAAGGATCACCGGCTCCCGTCCCCGCCTCGCAAACACCTCCCGGGACATCCTCCGGACAAACGTCTTCCGGACGAGCTCCTGCGGCCCCCGCAGCGCCGGCCACAAACAAAGGAACCGTGCCGCCCTCGTCGTCGGCGACCGGCACAGCGGGCCAGACGCCGCAAACCGGCGCGACGGCCGCGGTACGTACGGCGGCTCAGTCAGTATCCTTGCCTACCGGGTCGGCGCAGACGGGTCAGCCCCAGAGCGGCCCATCCGGCGCGCCAGCGCCGGCGGGGACACCGGCGCCCGCCACCGCTCAGCCGGCGGCACCCCCGACATCCCCCGCGCAAAATACTGCCACCGGAACGGGGACCGTTTCTGCAAGCGGTCCCGAGGCAGGCCGGGCTGCACCGCAGCAGCCCGCGTCTTCCCCTGCCGCCGCCCCGACAAGTCCGACAGCCGCACAGACGGCGACCGTCCCACGCCCTGGCGCCGCGTTGCCGCCCGGCACCGATTTTCCAGTCCGTGTGCTGTCCGTCGGTCAGACCGCGAGCAACGCGCTCAACGCGCAACCGGGTTCCGGCGGAACGGTGATTTCCGGAACCATCGTCGCCACTGGCGGGAACGGTCAGGCGATCGTCAATTCCCCGATCGGCCTGCTCGACGTCGCTGCGCGTGCCGAGAGCGGCCAATTGCAGTCGGAAGTCCGCATGGAGATGCTCTCCCGCGCCGCCGCCGAAAGTGCCGGACGGAGCGGCACCGCGCAACCGGCACCGCTTGCGGTCCTGTCCCGCGAATGGCCTGCGCTGGAAGAAAGCCTGCGGGCCCTGGAGATTTCCGCTCCGCAGGGGGCCGCGCAGCTCGCCGCGACCATCGCCCGGCCAGGACCGCAGCTCACTGCCTCTATGCTGTTCTTTCTCGCCGCGGTACGGGGCGGCTCGCTCGGCAGCTGGCTCGGCAAGGAAGCGAATCAGGGCCTAGAGAGTTCCAACAGCCGTCTGCTTTCCGCTCTCAGCGGCGATTTCCAATCACTGAGCCGCGCCAGCGACGGCGGGCCGGAGAGCGGCGGTTGGCGGGCGTTCTTCATGCCGGTGCAACACAACGACGCACTGGAGCAACTTCGCCTCTTTGTCCTCCCCGCGCCCTTCCAGCCGACCGATGACGACAGCAAGCGGGATGACGAGGAGGAGCGCGAGGAGAGCGCGGAGGACGGCAAAACACGCTTCATCGTCGATCTGCTCCTGAGCGGGCTTGGTCCATTCCAGATCGACGGGTCGGTTGCGAAAAAGTCGCTTTCCCTGCTGATCCGGACCAGGCACGCGCTGCCATCACAAATGCGGGCGGACATCATCGACATCTTCGAGACCACAGCGGCCCGTACCGGCATGGAAGGCGCGGTCAGCTTCAAGGTGCAGAAGGAGTTCCCCCCGCTCCCGCTCGCCGAACTGATGCCGGACGGACGTCAGGGACCGGACGTCTACGCCTGACGCGCGGCCCGAGCCGCGATTTCCTAGCCTTCCCGCCGCTTCATGATATTGAGGGCGATCTCGTCCAGTTCCATCTGTTCCAGCCGGGCGATCCGTTCGGCTTCCCGCGCAGCATGTTGTTCCTGAGCCGCTTCCGCCTTGCGAAGCTCCTGGTAGGCATCAAGGACTTCCTCATTGGCGGCATCGATCTCGCTCTGTTTCGCCGCGATACGATCGGCGAGAGCCTTCTCGCGCAGCTTGAAATGAGCCATGTAGCCTTCCAGTGCCAGGCGCGCATCGAGAGACGTACCAGCAGCCTGCTTTTCCATCTCCATCTCGCGCGCCATGCCCTCGCGTTCCGAATGCAACGCCGCCTCTTCCGCAAGCAGCGCGCCCATCGCACGACGCTTTTCGTCGAGTTCCCAGGTTCTGAGGCGGACGAGTTGTTCGAACTGGCTCACGATTCATCCTGTTCTTCGTCGTTCGGCCCGGGGGCCGCGTCGCCGATCATCGAGAGAATCGCATCAAGCTGATCGTATCCGGCGTCGAGCGTCGCCGCCTCGTTCTTGTCCTGCGACAGGAACCGCTCGAGAGAGTCATGGTAGAGGATCGCCTCGTCCACCTCCGGATCGCTGCCTCGGCGATAGGCCCCGAGCCGGATCATGTCCGCCATGTTCTCGTAGGTCGCCATCAGCGCCCGGGCCCGGCGGACCAGCGCGTTCTCCGCGACGGTGTTGCAGTCCGGCATGGTGCGCGAGACGCTGCGCAGGATATTGATTGCAGGGTAGCGCCCGCGGTCCGCGATGCCGCGATCGAGCACGATATGGCCGTCGATGATACCGCGCACGGCATCCGAGATCGGCTCGTTGTGGTCGTCGCCCTCGACCAGCACAGTGAAGAGTCCGGTAATCGTCCCCTCGCCGGTACCCGGGCCCGCCCGTTCCAGCAATTTCGGCAGTTCGGCGAAGACCGTGGGCGTGTAGCCCTTGGAGGCCGGCGGCTCGCCGGTCGCCAAGCCGATCTCGCGCTGCGCCATGGCGAAGCGGGTCACGCTGTCCATCATGCACATGACAGTCTTGCCCTCGTCGCGGAAATATTCCGCGACCGCCAGAGTCAGGTGGGCTGCCTGCCGGCGCATCAGTGGCGACTCGTCAGAGGTCGCGACGACGACCACGCTGCGGGCAAGGCCTTCTTCGCCAAGATAATCCTGGATGAATTCCTGCACCTCGCGGCCGCGTTCGCCGACCAGACCGATGACGTTCACCTCGCTCTGGGTGAAGCGCGCGATCATCGACATCAGCATCGACTTTCCGACCCCGGATCCGGCGAAGATGCCCATGCGCTGGCCCTTGCAGACCGAAACGAACGTGTTGATCGCGCGGACACCGAGATCCAGCTTCTCGCCGACCCTCTGCCGGGCATGGGCCGGCGGCGGCGCTGTCTTCACCGGGCACCCCTTAGGACCGTCACCGAGAGGCCCTTTGCCATCCACCGGCTCGCCCATAGCGTTGACGACCCTGCCGAGCCACCCTTCGTGCGGAAAGATGACCGGCGCCGCGTCGGAGATTTCGGCCCGGCTTCCGATGCCGATTCCGTCCAGGGACCCGAACGGCATGGCCAGAGCACGGCCATCCTTGAAACCGACAATTTCGCAGCTCACCCGCGTGCCGCTCCGGGCCTGAAGATGCAGCCGGTCTCCGATCGAGAGTGCCCGGTCGACCCCCCCGACCTCGACCATCATGCCGAGAACCGCGGTCACGCGACCGTAAAGCCGGAACTCGGCGATCTTGTCGATTTCAGATGCGAGATTTCCGAGAGCAGTCGCCACCTGACGGTCTCCAACGGGGACAGGAGCCCTTTCCGAGCGCCTTTCGCGAACCTAGGTAAAGGAGTCTATCATCAACCGGGTCGTCTGGCACGCCTTGGACCGGACAGAGCCTTGGGTTAATGGTTTGTTTATCTAAAGACGTTAACGTTTATACTAAATCAAATTTTGGGAGGGTCCCATGCGAGTACTCCTGGTGGAAGACGATACCGCAACGGCTCAGAGCATCGAACTGATGCTGAAGTCGGAAGGTTTCGTCGTCGACGTTACCGAGCACGGAGAAGACGGCCTGGAGATCGGCCGTCTCTACGATTACGACATTATCCTGCTCGACCTGATGTTGCCGGATCTCGACGGGTATGAGGTCCTCCGCCGCCTGCGAAGCTCGAAGGTTGAGACACCGATCCTGATTCTCTCTGGCCTGTCCGAAATGGACAACAAGATCAAAGGCCTCGGATTCGGCGCCGACGATTATCTCACCAAGCCGTTCGACCGGCGCGAGCTGATCGCCCGGATGCAGGCGATCATCCGCCGCTCCAAAGGCCATTCCGACTCGGTGATCGAGACCGGCCCGATTTCCGTCAACCTGACGACGCGGAGCGCGGAAGTCGACGGCATGCCTGTCCATCTCACCGGCAAGGAATTCGCGATCCTCGAACTGCTTTCCCTGCGCAAGGGCACGACGCTGACCAAGGAGATGTTCCTGAACCATCTCTATGGCGGCATCGACGAACCCGAACTGAAGATCATCGACGTGTTCGTCTGCAAGCTGCGCAAGAAACTCTCGAAGGCGACCGGCGGCGCCAATCACATTGAAACCGTTTGGGGCCGCGGCTATGTGCTGCGCGATCCGGATGCCGAGACCGCTTCCAAGAGCAAGAAGGTCAAGGAACCGGCCGAGTAACCTCCGCTCGATCTGGAATCAAGAAAAGGGCTGGCTCCGACGGGGCCAGCCCTTTTCTCATGCCATTTTCCGGTTTCCGACATGGGCGAGCGCTCAGATTGCGGCTTTCTGGCCCCCCGCCCCCGTCGGCATATACATGCCGCGCTGGCCCTTCACCGGCTGGAACTTGTCCGTGATGCTGATGACGGTCTCCGCGCCACCGAGATAGAGGTAGCCGTCCGGCGCCATCTGCCGCGAGATCCCCTCGAGAACCTGGCGCTTGGTGTCCTGATCGAAATAGATCAGGACGTTGCGACAAAACACGATATCGAAATTTCCGAGCGCGCGCGGATCCTGCAGCAGATTGAACTCGCGGAACGTCACCATCCGGCGGATCTTCTCGTTCAGCTGCCAGCGATCGCCATCCTGCTGGAAATACTTGACCAGGAGCTGGACCGGAAGACCGCGCTGCACCTCGAACTGAGAATAGACGCCGGCGCGGGCGCGGGCGATCATTTCGCTGGAAATATCCGTGGCAATGATCTCGACCCGCCAACCGGCGAGTTTGGAGCCGAGTTCGTCGAGAACCATGGACAAGGAATAAGGCTCCTGCCCCGATGAACAGGCCGCGCTCCAGATCCGGATCTGCTTCTTCGCCGCCCGCGTTTCCATCAGCGTCGGCAAGACCACGGTCTTGAACTGTTCGAACGGCGTGCGGTCGCGGAAGAACAGGGACTCGTTCGTGGTCATCGCATCGGTGATGGAATTGACCAGCCGCTCGTCGCGCCGCGAACGCAGCGTCGAGACGATCTGTTCGATGGAACTCAGTCCGTGGCTGCGCGCAACCGGCTGCAGACGCGTTTCGAGCAGATAGCCCTTGTCCGGTGTCAGAACGAGGCCCGACTGTTTGTAAAGCAGACTGGACAGAAATTCGAAATCTGAGCTGTTCATACCAGCCTACCCCCTCGCCAGCCGCTGGACGCTGGCGCCGATTTCCGTTACCGGAAGAACTTCGCAGCACAATCCCGCTTGCGCAACCGCGCCCGGCATCCCCCAGACCACACTTGTCATCTCGTCCTGGGCGATCACGTCGCCGCCGGCTTCAACAATCGTCCGACAACCCTCGCGTCCGTCATGGCCCATACCGGTCAGAATAACCGCAAGCACGCGTCCATACGCCTTGACCAGGCTGCGCATCATCGGATCGACCGCCGGGCGGCAGAAATTCTCCGGCGGCTCCTGGTTGAGCGCGATCACTTTCTCCGAGCCTTCGTTTTTCACGGTCATGTGATAGCCGCCCGGAGCCAGATAGATCCGGCCCGGTGCCACCACATCGCCCGACTTCGCTTCCGAGCAGACCCAGCCGGAGGATTTGGTGATGTGTTCCGCCAGGATCGTGGTGAAGGTCGGCGGCATATGCTGCGTTACAAGGATCGGCTGCCGGATCGTCTTCGGAATGTCGGCAAGAACCTTGAAAAGGGCCTGCGGTCCGCCGGTCGAACTGCCGATCGCGATCACTTCCGGCTTTCGGCCACTCGGCTTTCTCAGCGGAAACTGTACGGCTGCTGCCGGTGCCGGGCGTGTCGCGGTGGCCCGGGCAGCGGCCGGACGCGCAGGCGACGCGGCCTTTCCGGGCGCGGCAGTGACCGCAGCTGCGGACGTTCCGGACGGTTGAGCGGACCCTGCCTTGCGGCGGCGCTGCGCTCCGAAAGCCTTTACCTTGCTCAGAAGATCGCTCGGAAAATCGGCCGCGCCGGTCATCTCGGAGGTGGAACTCGGCTTGGTCAGATAATCGCGCGCGCCGAGCGACAAGGCCTTGAGAGAGATCTCCGCATTCCGCGCTGTCAGCGTCGAGGCCATGACGACCTGCACTTTTGGATCGACTTTCAGCAACTCGGGAAGCGCGGTGATGCCATCCATGCGCGGCATTTCAATGTCGAGCACGATGATCTCGACATCGTTGTTCTTCAGGGTGTCGATCGCGCGCTGGCCGTCCCCGACGGACGCGACGATCTTCACATCTGGATCGGCTTCGAGAAAGCGCGTGAAGAGACCGCGGATCACCGCGGAATCATCCACCAACATTACTCTGTACGGGTCATTCGACCGCGGTTTTGGTTCCGCGGACGCACTATGTCCGCGCATCTACAACAACCCGATCTGAGAGAACTTTGTTTCGATGATCTCGCTGTCGAACGGCTTCATGATGTATTCGTTCGCGCCTGCGGCGAGCGCTTCCTGGATATGGGCCATGTCATTCTCGGTGGTGCAGAAAACCACCAGCGGACGGTCGCCTTCCGGAAGTTTTCGAAGCTCGCGCAGGAAATCGATCCCGCTCATCACCGGCATATTCCAGTCGAGCAGGACGGCATCGGGAAGTGCGGCCTTGCAGGCGTCGAGCGCAATCTGTCCGTCTTCGGCTTCGGAGGTCTCGAACTTCAACTCCTCGAGGATCTTCCGGGCCACCATTCGGACGACCTTGGAGTCATCCACAATCAGACAGGTCTTCATCAAAAAGCTCCGCGAATCGTCACGCGTAGATTGTCGCACACTCTTTCGAGCGTTGCACTCTAAGCCGCCTCTTCACCCTGGAACCGCAGGAGCGAGGGCACATCAAAAACAACCAATAGGCTATCATCGAGGCGATAAATCCCGGTGGACACCTCGCGGATGTTCTCGCCCAGCGTCGCAGGGTGCTGCTCGAAGGTCGCCTCGTCGAGCGAGAGCACCTCGCCGACCGAGTCGACCATCAGGCTGTAGAGCTCGCCCTGGTCCTCGACCACGACGCTCATGCCTTCCTGGTCCTCGTCACGCGGCGGCATGTTCAGGCGGCTACGGATATCGATTGCGGTGACGATGCGGCCACGCAAATTGAGAGACCCGGCCACTTCCTTCGGAGAGAGCGGGATACGGGTGATCCGTTGCGGTCCAAGCACGTCATGGACCTGGAGCACCGGAATACCAAAGAGCTGTTTGCCGATCATGATCGAAACGAACTGCTTCAGCTCGCCGAGCGCGACAAGGCTTTGCCCGGTGGATTGAGTCGCAGGTAAATCCGTCATCAGTCCCTCACGCGTCGATGGTTTGCGCCAGCGTTTCGAGCAGCGCGTCACGATCAAGTTTGGCGATATAGTCCGTGAAACCTACTTCGCGGCCACGGTCGAGATCACGCGGGCTCGTATGCGAGGAGAGCGCGATGATCGGCGTTTCCTGCCAGCGGTCGATCGAACGCAGGCGGCGGGTCAGTTCGAAACCGTCCATCCCGGGCATCTCGATATCGCTGATGATGGCGTCGAAATCTCCTCCGTTTTCGCAGAGATCGAGCGCGGCTTCCGCATGTTCCGCGATCGTAACCTCATAGCCCGCCACCGACAGCAGCGGCTTGATGAGATTGCGGAAGAAGGCACTGTCATCGACCAGCAGGACCCGTCGCGATCCTGCCGGCTCCTGGCTGTCACCGTCGCCGGAGCCGAACCAGTCGCCATAGGCCTGGGTCAGGTAGTACCCCGCATCGATCACTTCGGTCGCTTTGCCGGCAATGACCGCGCTGCCCATGAGCCACGGATGATCCGGGCGGACCTCGATATGGATCCGGTCCTCGACGATATCGACGATCTCGTCGACGATCAGGCCCATCGAGCGATCGTTGTCGGTGAAGACAAGCACCGGCTGACGACCTTCCTTCGCGAGTTGCATTTCATCGACCATCGGGATCAGCGGCATGAGCTGCCCGCGATACTGCACCAGCGGCCGACCCTCGGAATACTCGACCGAGGCAAGGTCGATCTCCTCAAGGCGCGCGACGAGAGCGAGCGGCACCGCTTTCGGGCTCTCGCCGCCGGCACGGAACAGAAGCAATGAGGAGACGTCGGCACGATGGGCCAGCTGGCGAGCCGTGTCCTTCGCATCTTCGTCGACCATCTTGAGCTCTCCGCTCGCGGACGCAATCCCGTTCGGATCCAGGATCATGATCACGCTGCCGTCGCCGAGAATGGTGTTTCCAGAGAAGAGCGTGATGTTGCGCAGGATCGGAGCCACCGGCTTGACCACGATTTCCTCGGTGTCGAAAACCCGGTCGACCATCACGCCGACCGAATAGGTCCCGACCTGCAAGACAACGATGAAGGTCTCTTGCGGCGTTTCCTCCTCGGCCTCGTCCAGACGAAGCAGACGGCGCAGGGAGACCAGGGGCAGAAGACGGTTGCGCAGGCGCAGCACCGGGGTGCCGTGCACTTCCTCGATCTTGTGCTCGCTATTGTTCGATGCGCGGACCAGTTCGACGACGCTGAGCTGCGGGATCGCGAAACGCTCGCCGCCGGCCTCGACGATGAGGGCGGAGACGATGGCAAGCGTCAGCGGGATCTTGATGATGAAGGTCGAGCCCTTGCCGAAGACCGACTTAAGCTCGATCGTGCCGCCGATCTTCTCGATGTTCGTGCGCACGACATCCATGCCGACGCCACGGCCGGACACCGAAGTGACCTGGGCAGCGGTCGAGAAACCGGCGCGGAAGATGAACTGCTGGATTTGCTGCTCGGACAGGGTATCGGCTTCGGCCTCGGCGACAAGGCCGTTGGCGATCGCCTTGGCCTTGATCTTCTCCGGGTCGAGGCCCTTACCGTCGTCCTTGATCTCGATAATAATATGACCGCCTTCGTGATAGGCGTTCAGGGTTACGGTCCCGCCTTCCGGTTTGCCGGCGGCGACGCGGTCGACGCCATCCTCAATGCCGTGGTCCGCCGAGTTGCGGACCATGTGGGTCAGCGGATCCTTGATCAGCTCCAGCACCTGACGGTCGAGTTCGGTGTCGGCGCCCAGCATGACCAGTTCGATCTTCTTGCCCAGTTCGATGGAGAGGTCACGGACCAGTCGTGGCAGCTTGGACCAGGCATTGCCGATCGGCTGCATGCGCGTTTTCATCACGCCTTCCTGCAGCTCGGAGGTCACTTGGCTGAGGCGCTGCAGGGGAACGGTGAACTCGCTGTCCTTTTCGTTGCGCGAAATCTGCATAAGCTGATTTCGGGTCAGAACCAGCTCGCTGACCATTGTCATCAGGTTTTCGAGCAGGTCGACGTTCACGCGGATGGTCTGGTTGGCAACAGAGGACTCGCGGACCTGCTTGTCCTGTTCCGGCTGTTTCGCGACGCTCTGACCGCCACTGACGGCGACTTCCGTTTTCGCGGCCGGCGGCGGCGCTTCCGCTTCGGGTTCCGCTTGAGCCGGCTCTTCGGCGGACTCTGCTTCAGGCTCCTCCGCGGCCACGTCCTCAGGGCCGGGCGCTTCCATGAAGGCGCGCTCCAGTTCGTCGAGGCTAACCTCGCCCGGTTTCAGCTCACGCTCTGGTTCCGGAGCGGGCTCCTCTGCGACGGTCTCTTCCGCCGCTGCCGCGGCCACCGCCCCGTCATCCAGCGCTCCACCCTCGGCGACGACGTTGAGACGGTCGATCAGATCCTGATCGTCGCCGTCCGGTTCAACCTCGTTTTCTTCGAGGGATGACAGCAGCCACTTGATGCGGTCGAAGGATTCCAGGATCAGCGTGATCGCGTCAGGCGTGACCTCGAGGCTACCATCGCGTATTCGGCCGAGGACGTTCTCCGCGGCATGCGCGACGGCCTCAAGGCGTGGCAGCCCCAGGAAGCCGCATGTGCCTTTGATCGTATGCACGAGCCGGAAAATATTGCTGAGCAGAGCCTGGTCGTTCGGATTCTGTTCCAGTTGGACCAGTTCGACATCGAGCTCCGAAACGCTCTCGGACGTCTCCGTCAAGAACTCGCTGAGTAGTTCATCCATCAATCAAACCCCACTCTTTCTCGTTCGGCGCCCGCACACCCTGTGATCCGGAAGGTTCACATTCCGGACCGGCGCAAACTTCCCGGACACATCGACCGTAGTTCAAACCGATAAAAAAAGCGTTAACCCAATCAGTCCAAAGGCATTGCTCCCGATCCTCCGGTTTTGTCGGCGCATCACGGCCTCCACAACCGGACCTCGAGGGCATTCAAGCCTGTCTCAAAGGCGAATTCCATTCCGAACCGGCCGGCGTTTTCCGCCGCGACATGCGCCACAACGGATCTGCTGGTCAAATCCTCGATGTCAGCGTCCATTTCGAGAGCGGTCGAGATTTCCGGAAGCAGATTCGCGCCGTCACCGGCCGCCTTCAACACCACCTCATCGCCATTTTCGCCGGCGATCGCGAGGGCGATGGTTCCCCCACGCGGCAGACATTCACAGAGCGTGCAAATGAAGCCGAGCGCCACCTTGATCGTGCCGACCGGCGGCCGCACCGTCTTCGGATCCGTCGGGCACTCAAGCTCGAACGCGATCTTGCGCGCCTTCAGATAGGGTTCCGCCAGCGCGGCGCCGTCGGCCACGGACTGGTCAGCCGTCGAGCCCGCTCCGCCGAAGGCGACTCGGAAGAAAGACAGACGCTCGGACGCCTGACGCGCGCTGGTTCCGATCAACGCCAGCGCTTCTTGCTCGAGATCGCCACCGCCGCCGCCAAGATCCGAGATCAGTTCAGCCCCGTTCACGGTCGCACTGACGGGACTGATGAGATCATGAAAAAGCCGCGACAAAAGTATATCAATCAATCTCATATGCTCTGACATGCGGAACCGCTCCGGTGTCTCATTCTATTTGCGCGATGTTATCACACAATACGATCACGGCCTTTCCTTGTGGTTCGGAAAAATTGCCGCAGCGAAATTTGTTGAAGTTTGATTCCGCTTTCCTTCACAATTCCTTAATCGCGTGTTCTTAAGTGCCGCGGCAGCATCGAGACGCAACGTTTACGAGGGTGCAATGTCCAATTTCCTCACTCCTGGAAGTTTCGTGATGCTGGCGGACGAACCTGACTGGGGAATTGGACAGATCCAATCGGTCGTCGGCGATCGCGTCACCGTCAATTTCGAGCATCGCGGAAAGCAACTGATCAACAGTGCAAAAGTCGACCTGGTCGCAGCCGATGACCTGGTTGAAGAAAGACGCGCCGCCCGTTTCGGCTGATTCGCCTTTCCCGGCCCCGCAGATTCGGGGCAATGAAACCAAGAACGCATGCTCCCGCTCCCCCGCCTGACGCCCGCCTGGGTGATTTCCGAAACCGAGGATGGCGCGGCAAGGACGGCCGCCGAGTTCGTCAGGCGTCTGCAGGCCCGCAGATGGCGCGTGACCTCGCCTGGTTCCGAGGCCCTATCGAAAGAGCACGATCTCGCGTTTGTGGATCTTGGGGCGGCCGGACCGTTGTCCGGCCATGAATTGTCCGCCCTGTTCGAGCAGGCAGGGAAACTCGATATCCCGCTTCTCCTGACGGGACCGGCGAGCCTCCTTGCCGATCTGCCCGTCTTAAGCGATCTGCGCCCCTTGCCGGTGCTGCCGGAGCGGCTCTTCCAATGGTGGGGGCCGGAACGCGCGGACGAGGAGATGATCCGAAACCTCCCGCCAACTCCGATCACCCGTGTCACTGCCGGCCAGCGCTGGGCAATGGTCGAAACCGAAAACACGGTCGGCCTTGCCGCCATGCCGTTGCTTGCGAGCGGACAGGCATCGGACACTCCGGCAAACACCGGCACGGACTATATCGGTGCGCCTCTCAGGGCACTTGCAGAAAGACTGCGCATGCCCGCCGGGATCGAGCGTTCGCTCGCCTGCGCGGCAATCAATGCCGGCAATCTCGCTCCCGACGGAGGTTCGGCAGATGACGGCCTGCTGCCGGAAGCGGGATCGGGAACGGACCGGACCGTGATTGTAGGCCGTTTCCCAGATCTCGCCCGAAAGCGTCCCGGGGCAGTCGTGCTGGAAAAGTATCCCGGCCCAGACGACCTGCCGGCGGACGCCGCGCCCTATGTCATTCCGGGAACCGATCATCTCGTCGTCACCTCGTCTGCCTGGAGCAACGGCACGCTCGCCGGCCTGTTGCGCCTCGCGAGCGGGAGCCGCGTCACTCTTGTTGGCCCGGGCACTCCGCTCCAGCCGGCGCTACATGCCTACGGCATTCAAAGGCTCGCCGGTTTCGTCGTTGCGGATCGGGAGCGAACACGCGAGGTCATCGCCGCCGGTGGCGGCGTGAAGGCGTTCAAACCTCACGGCAGGCAGGTCGTACTCACGGAAGAATAGCGCTGCGGTTATTCGACCGAACAGCCGATCCGCTCGCCGGCGTCGGAAACGACGAGCGTCTCGCCGACCTGCATCGTGACCCAGCAATCGTCCCATTGCTTGCGGCTACGCGCCTCGACCTGAACGGTTTGCGCTCCGGCCTTGAACTCCATCTTCCCCGAATCTCCGGCGGAAACGACCAGAATGTCCTCGGTCCACAGTTTTACCCGGACCCGGGCTTCCGTGGACGAGTCGTTCCTGACATTGATGAAATCGAGCTTCGGACCCGGCTTTTCCTCTTCGCCGAAACAGCCGGTGAGACCGGTCAGCGCCGTCACGATCAGAATGGTCGAGAGGATTCGGGTCATCAGGTGCCGCCGGAAGGTCGCAAGGTGAAGAAAAGCTTTAAGAATCTTACGCCTATGCGGGCCGAATGAGAAGACCTTCTACAAAAAACCGAAAACAGGGGTCTAGCGCGCAACCTGCTCGTAAACGCGTTCCGCTTCCTCCAAGTCATCCGGATGGTTGACGTTGAAAAACGGATCAGTTGGCTTCTCGGGAAAAGCAGCGACCGAGAGTTTGAATCTCGCGGTCCAAAGATCAACCTTGCGGATGTTTTCCTGCTCGATCGCATTCTGCAGATTATCTGCAAGCCGTACCGGCCAGAGACCGATCACCGGATGTCGACGCCCGCCCGATGCGACGCAGGCGAGTTCCGCCCCCTCCGCTTCGATCGCCGCCGTCAGACGCGATACGATATCCGTCGGCACGAAAGGCGCGTCGGTTGCAACTGTCAGGACCCAATGCGCTTCGGGCGCGTGTTGTGCCGCCCAACGCATACCGGTCAGCACGCCGGCCAAGGGCCCCGGTTGCCCCTCCACCACGTCCGGCGCCACCGGCAGGCCATACCCGGCGAACCGTTCCGGGTCGCCGTTCGCATTCAGCACGAGCCGGCCGACCTGGCCGCGGATCCGCTCGATCACATGCGACAGGATCGGTCGTCCCGCGAGATGCCGCAGAGACTTGTCGCCTCCGCCCATGCGGCGCGACTGTCCCCCCGCGAGCAGAACG
Source organism: Nisaea sp. (assembly GCF_965216895.1). Taxonomy (GTDB): domain Bacteria; phylum Pseudomonadota; class Alphaproteobacteria; order Thalassobaculales; family Thalassobaculaceae; genus Nisaea. The sequence goes on along the minus strand of NZ_OZ244205.1, from coordinate 375,515 downwards.
CCGACGATGTCGTCACGTTCAACCGGCATCGGAAGACACGCTCGCCTTGCGCGCACTGCGGGCAGGCTCCTCGCCGACGGCGGCGAGGTCCGCGTCGTAGATAAGCCGCGCCTCGCCGGAGAGCGCGATGAACCGTTTGCCTTTGGCGCGACCGATCAGTGTCAGACCGGCCTCCCGCGCGAGATCGACGCCCCAGGCCGTAAAGCCCGAGCGCGATATGAGGATCGGAATTCCCATCTGCACCGTCTTGATCACCATTTCGCTGGTCAGGCGGCCGGTCGTGTAGAAGATTTTGTCGCCCGGTTCGATCCGGTTCAGGAACATATAGCCCGCAATCTTGTCGATCGCGTTGTGCCGGCCGACATCCTCCATGTAGATCAGCGGTTTGTCCTCGCGGCAAAGGACACATCCGTGGATCGCCCCGGCTTCGAGATAGAGGCTCGGCGTCAGGTTGATCTGCCGGGACAACGCATAGATCCAGGATGTTCTGAGCACGGCATCGTGCGGGAGTTCGATATCCTCGAACTTCTCCATCAGGTCGCCGAAGACAGTGCCCTGCGCGCACCCGGAGGTTCGAATCTTTTTTTGCAGTTTCTCTTCGTAATTCGTTTCGCGTTCGGTACGAACCACCACGACCTCAAGGTCATCGTCGTAATCGATCCCGGTGATCACGTCGTCGGCACGGAGCATGTTCTGGTTGAGCAGGTAGCCCACCGCGAGATAGTCGGGAAAGTCGCAGATGGTCATGGCGGTGACAATTTCCTGACCGTTCAGGAAGATCGTCAGGGGCCGCTCCATGATGACCGAAATTTCCTGCTCCCTGCCCTCGTGATCGAGTCCCGTCAGCCGCCGCGTCAGGCGCGGATCGTCCGGCCGGGGTCCGACAAGATAGTCTGGTGTCTCGTGTGTCATGAATTCACTATGGGCAGAGCGCCCGGCGCAGGCAATCCACATCGCGGTAAAGCGCAGGGTCGACGTCCCGAATTTTCAGCGCGATATTGAATGCGGAAACGCTGGGCGCTATATCAGGCTGTATATATCGGCCGCGAATGACCCGGTCGGCCGCCAGGGAGGAGACATGCTCGATCCGTTCGGACGCGACGTCAGCTATCTCAGGGTTTCGGTGACGGATCGCTGCGACTTCCGCTGCGTCTATTGCATGTCCGAAAACATGACCTTTCTGCCGAAGAAGGATCTCCTTACCCTCGAGGAGATGGACCGGCTGTGCTCGACATTCGTCGATCTCGGCGTGAAAAAACTGCGCTTCACCGGCGGCGAGCCGCTCGTTCGCCGCAACATCATGAGCCTTTTCCGCGCCATGCAGCGCCATCTCGAAAGTGGCGCGCTCGAGGAAGTGACGGTGACGACGAACGGCAGCCAGCTCGGCCGCTTCGCGCACGAACTCTACGATTGCGGTGTCCGGCGGGTGAATGTCTCGCTCGACACGCTAGACCCGGCGAAGTTCCAGAGCATTACCCGCTGGGGCAAGCTGGATCAGGTGCTGGATGGTATCGGAATTGCCAAACGCGCCGGTCTCGCCATCAAGATCAACGCCGTCGCCCTCAAGGGGGTGAACGATGCGGAGCTTGGCGACATGCTGCAATGGTGCGGCGACAACGGTTACGACATGACCGTGATCGAGGTCATGCCGATGGGCGATATCGGCGGAGAGGACCGGCTGGACCAGTATCTGCCGCTCTCCCTCGTCCGGGCGAAGCTCTCCGAACGTTTCACGCTGACAGACATCCCCTACAAGACCGGCGGCCCGGCACGCTATGTCGAGGTCGGCGAGACCGGCGGACGGCTCGGTTTCATCACGCCGCTCACGCATAATTTCTGCGAAAGCTGCAACCGTGTGCGCCTCACCTGCACCGGCACGCTCTATATGTGCCTCGGACAGGACGATGCCGCGGACCTTCGTGCGCCGCTCCGGGCAAGCGAAGGGAACGAGCCGCTGATCGCCGCGATCGAGGAAGCCATTTCACGCAAGCCCAAGGGTCATGATTTCATCATAGACCGCCGGCACAACGGTCCCGCGGTCAGTCGGCACATGAGCGTCACCGGCGGCTAGTCACAGCGACCTTCACGAAAACACGGTTCAGGCTGTCCCTCTTGCGCATGCAACATTTCGATGCGGAGGCCCGGCCATGCGACGGCGCACCAGACAGTTCCAGAGCTTTGCCCTGCGGCAAATGCAGTTCCAGCTCCCTCTGAACACCTTCGGGGCATTCGGATGCTGCAGGGCCGGCCGGTGCGGTCTTGCCCTGCCCGGTCACCACCCGCGGGCGCTCCTGGTCTGCCTTTACCTGCTTCGATGAGTTGCCGGAGCGCTACTCGATCACGAAGCGATGGGCGTAGGTCCGTCCGTCACTGACGGTCAGTTCGGTGAAGCCGAGCATCTTGCAGAAATCGAGGAAATTGAAGATCGACTCGACCTGAAGCTCGCGCATGATCTGCGTCGTCCGCGCGACCCCGGTCATCAGGGCCAGGACCGCACGGGCCTGGGCGAGCGTGGTCATGTGATTGTCGTAGAGACTGACGATGATGAGCTTCTCCGCCTCGTCGCCCTTGGCGAACATCGCCCGCTGCGGCGGATAGGGCCGCTCGCTCACGCTCTTGGCCACGCCGGAAACAAAGGCGAGCCGGCTCTCGCGCGTTGCCTGCGGGATACTCTGCGCCCGGGAAACATACTGCTCCTCGCTCACGGACTCGGGATAATAGTATCCTGCATGACGCGAGTCCGCGGAGGCGGGCTCGCCGCCCGTGCAGGCCAGTACAAAGAATAGGAGCGCGCTCCATAAAGGCGCACCTGCGCGGCTCATCGCCATCCCGAAATTCCCCCGGTTCCCGATCGTCCAAGCGCATTTCATCCATGTGCGATTGCACGTGGATCATGCCCCATGGATCATGCATAGTCGCACGCACCGAATAAAGGCCTGAAACAACCGCGCCGCGCTCAACCGGGCGTCCAGAAACCGCATCCGGATCGAGAATGCCTCCCATGAAAATCGCTTTCACCGCTTCCAAAGCGCCGGATGCCCAGGAAGCCTGTGCAGCCCTTACAGCCCGTTACGGCACTGTTCTGCAGGCCGAAGCGGACGTGATTGTCGCTCTTGGCGGCGATGGGCAGATGCTGGATACGCTGAGGGACAATTTCGACCGCCCCGTGAAAGTCTTCGGAATGAACCGTGGCACTGTCGGTTTCCTGATGAACGAGTATTCCCCGGAGGACCTCGTGGCGCGGATCGAGGCGGCGCAGCAGGTCATCCTCCATCCGCTCCGGATGGAGGCGGAGAAAGCGAACGGTACCGTCGAGCAGGCGCTTGCCATCAACGAGGTTTCGCTGCTCCGGCAGACCGCGCAAGCCGCAAAGATCCGGATCACCATCGACGGCATCGTACGTCTCGAGGAACTGGTCTGCGATGGCATCCTCGTCGCGACACCAGCCGGCAGCACCGCCTACAACCTCTCCGCCCACGGGCCGATCATTCCGCTCGGCGCCGGCGTGCTCGCCCTGACGCCGATCAGCGCCTTCCGGCCCCGGCGCTGGCGCGGCGCCCTCCTGCCGCACGAGGCAAAGATCCAGTTCGATGTGCTCGATCCTGGCAAGCGGTCTGTCAGCGCGACTGCGGACTCCACCGAAGTCCGCGATGTGATCCGGGTACGTGTGCGCGAAGACCGGTCGATACCGCTCACCCTGCTCTACGATCCACAACATAATCTGGAAGAACGCGTTCTGAAGGAACAATTCGCTCCCTGACCGTGCCCCGGGTTCAGGCGTCCGCTTCGGCTGATCTGACGTCCAACAAGGTGAATATGCGTTAACGAAATGATTACTTTTTCTAATTAGCGTATAAACATCAGTACGTTGAAATCGGAACTCTACTTTCGTGGGGAAATGAGGGATGGCCGGTTACTGGGACAGTGTCGACGAGAGCGGTCCGACGACTTCGGACGATTTGAAATCCTATCTCGAGGAACGCAAGCGCAAGGCCGCGCGCTATTTACGCACCGCCAAGCAGGCTCAGAAAAGAATCGAGCAGCTTCAGGAGATCGCGGAAAAGCACCGCAAGGCACTCGGTCAGGAAAGCTGAACCGCCAGTCCCCGGACATACCCGGCCAACCAGGCAGCGAACCCGTCCGGATCCCGCTTCAATGCGGCGAATCCCTCAGTCCCGACCATCCGATCGGCATCGAGATAGAGCCTCCGGTTGATTTCGATCTGGATGGAATGGCGTCCCTTGTCCGGCGCACCGTACCGCCGGATCATCTCGGCACCCTTGTAGGGCGCGTTCACGGCCGCCGCGTAACCTCGCTTCAGGAACCAGTCGGCGACGGTTCCGGCGAGATCCGGCGCGACCGTCAGCCCTTCCACGTCGCTGATCACGAAATCGGGCCGCGGCTCGCCCGCATCCACGTTCATTGCCCCCCGACCGGCTTCATGGAATGCCAGACCGCACCGTGCGCGGCATGCAACCTATCCAGCCCGTCCTTCACTGCCGCATGGTACTGGCGGTAGCCGCTCTCGATGCGGGCTGAGACCGGCGACCGTGAGCGGTGACGAAATCGCGCGCCCGGAATGCGGCGAGACGAAAAGAACCGGCGCCAGGTTGCCCGCGGGCTGGTATGCGGTCAGAACCCCTGCGATCCGCCTGACGCGGTTGTCGCCACCAGCCTCAGAGGCCGTCATTCAGGTGACAGGCCGAAATCCGCCCCGGCGCGACTTCCTTCAGCACCGGTTGTTCGGTCCGGCAGCGTTCCGTCGCGTGCGGGCAGCGGGGATGGAAATGACAGCCCGGCGGTGGATCGATCGGCGACGGGATCTCGCCCTTGATCGGCACGAACGTGCGTTTGCGGGTATCGAGCCGCGGCACCTCGTCGAGCAGCGCCTTGGTATAGGGATGGTTCGGCTCGCGGAACAGCTCCGCAGTCGGCGCGCTCTCGACCACGCGGCCGAGATACATGATTACAACCCGATCGCTCAGATGCTCGACCACACCCAGGTCATGGCTGATGAAAAGATAGGTGAGGTTGAGGTCCTCACGCAGATCCATGAAGAGATTCAGGACCTGGGCCTGAATCGAAACGTCGAGCGCCGCGACGGATTCGTCGCAAACCAGGAAGTCCGGCTTCACCGCAAGCGCCCGGGCGATGCCGATACGCTGACGCTGACCGCCGGAGAACTGATGCGGATAGCGCCGCACGTAGCTCGGATCGAGCCCGACCCGCAGCATTACGCTCTGGACGTAATCCTCGACCTCGTTCGGCTTGACGATGCCGTGCACCCTGGGTGCCTCGCCGATAATGTCACGCACGCGCAGGCGCGGGTTCAGCGAGCTCATCGGATCCTGAAAGATCATCTGGATCTTGAGCTGCGCATCGCGCGCATCGGCTCCCTTGAGGTCGGTGACGTCCCGGCCCCGGTAATACATGCGCCCGTCGCTCGGCTCATGCACACCGGCCACCACGCGGCCGAGCGTCGACTTGCCGCAACCCGACTCGCCGACCAGTCCGACCACCTCTCCGTCGGCGATCGAGAGCGAGACGTCGTCGACGGCGTGAACCGTCTCCTCCCGGACATTCGCGCCAAGCCGTTGGCCGATCTTGGCCGCGAGATCGAGATGTTTGGTGAAGCGCTTCGAAATGCCCTCGAGACGGACAATCGGCGCCGCAGTGCCTTCTGCTTTATCCATTTCCATCGCCATAATCAGACAGCCTCCGCCACGAGCGGATGATGGCAGCGGATCTGGCGCCCGCCCTGGCCCGCCGCTAGCGCCGGCGGCTGCTCGCAGGCCGCGGTCGCATAATCGCAGCGTGCCGCGAAGGCACAGCCCTCCGGCAGGTTCAGCAGCGACGGCGTCATCCCCCGGATCTGCAGCAGGCGTTTGCCGCGCGCATTGCGACTCGGCACGGAGCCGATCAGTCCGGCGGTATAGGGATGCATCGGCGCGTCCAACACGTCATCCACCTTGCCGGCCTCGACGACCCGGCCTGCATACATCACCGCAACCTCATCCGCGAGGCCGGCGACAACCGACAGGTCATGGGTAATCCAGATCATCGCCGTCCCCGTCTCGGCGCAAAGTTTCTGCACCTCGTAGAGGATCTGGCCCTGGATGGTGACGTCGAGCGCTGTCGTCGGCTCGTCCGCGACAATCAGGTCCGGCTTGTTCAGCAGCGCGATGGCGATCGCCACGCGCTGGCGCATGCCGCCGGAGAACTGGTGCGGATAACTCTTCAGCCGCTCGTCCGGCGACGGGATGCCGACCTGGCCGAGTGCGTCGCGAGCACGCTGACGTGCCTCGTCGTCGCTCACGCCGTGATGCGCCTTGATCGCCTCGATCATCTGGGTGTCGATGCGCAGCACCGGGTTCAGGGTCATCATCGGATCCTGGAAGATCATCGCGACATTGTTGCCGCGCAGCTTGCGCATCCGCTCCTGGCTCGCGCCGACGAGGTTCTCGCCGCGATAGAGGATCTCGCCGCCGACCACCCGACCCGGCTCGTCGACGAGCCCCAGGATGGAAAAGCCGGTCACCGTCTTGCCGGATCCGGATTCACCGACGAGGCCGAGGATCTGGCCCTTGCCGACGGAGAAACTGACATCGTTCACCGCCTTGACGACGCCGGCCTTGGTGAAGAAATGGGTCTGGAGATTGCGGACCTCGAGGGTCGCCTGATCGCTCATCTGACCTGGTCCTATTTCTGCAGGCGGGGATTGAGAACGTCGCGCAGACGGTCGCCGACGACGTTGATCGTGACGATGGTGAACAGCAGGGCCAGGCCGGGATAGACGCTGATCCAGTATTCGCCGCTCATCATGTATTCGAAACCGTTCGCGATCAGCAGGCCGAGCGACGGTTCGGTCACAGGCAGGCCGAGGCCGAGGAAGGACAGGGTCGCTTCCAGCAGGATCGCGTGCGCCACCTGCATGGTGGCCACCACGATCAGCGGTGGCAGGCAGTTCGGCAGCATGTGACCGAAGATCACCCGCCGTTTCGAGAGGCCGAGGCAGGTCGCGGCCTCGATATATTCCCGCCGGCGCTCGACCAGCGCGGAGCCGCGCACGGTCCGGGCGTAATAGGCCCACTGCACCAGCACAAGGGCGACGATGATCTTGTCGATCCCCTTGCCGAGTGTGGCGAGCAGCACCAGGGCGATGAGAATCGCCGGGAAGCTCAGCTGGATATCGACCACGCGCATGATCACGGTATCGACCTTGCCGCCGAAATAGGCGGCGCAAAGACCGAAGCTGACACCGATGACGAGCGCGATGATACCGCTGCCTATGCCGACGCCGAGGCTGATCCGGAGACCGTAGATCATGGCGCTGACCATGTCCCGGCCGAGGCCGTCGGTCCCGAGCATGGCGGTCACGCCGCTGCCCATGGTCCCGCCCGGATGGAGACGGTTGTCCATGAAGGTGACCGAGGCGAGATCGTACGGATCGGTCGGCGAGATCCAGGGGCCGAACAGTGCGATCAGAAGCACGATCAGCACGCCGAACGCCCCTGCGACGGCGACCTTGCTTTCGGCATAGTCGGCGAGGAAACGGCGGAACGGCGTCTCGCCTTCCGAGATCGGCTTCGCCGCGCCGGCGGTGCCGATTTCGGTATCGTCTTGGACAGCCGTCATGACTTCACCTCCTGGAGGCGGACGCGCGGATCGAGCACGGAATAGAGAACGTCAACGACCAGGTTGATGAACACGAAGAGCCCGACCACGAACAGCAGATAGGCCACGATCACCGGACGGTCGAGAAAGCCGATCGAATCGATCAGCAGCTTGCCCATGCCCGGCCAGGCGAACACCGTCTCGGTGACGACCGAGAACGCGATCAGGCCGCCGAACTCGAGGCCGAGAACGGTCACGACCGGAATCATGATGTTCTTGAACAGGTGCACGCCGATGATCCGCCCGGTACTGAGCCCCTTGGCGCGGGCGAACTTGATGTAATCCTGGTGCACGACCTCCCGGGTACCCGCCCGTGCGAGACGGATCACCATCGAGAGCTTGAAGAGTGCCAGATTGACCGCGGGAAGAATCAGGTGCAGCAGGCCGTCGGCGGTCAGGAAACTGACCGGAATACCGAACAGATCGACCGTTTCGCCGCGGCCGAAGGACGGGAGCCATTCCAGCATCACGGCGAAGAACAGGATCATCATGATCCCGACCCAGAATGTCGGCACGCTGAAGCCGAGGATCGAGGCCGTCATGATGCTCTTGGAAATCCACGAATTCGCTTTCAGACCGGCATAGATGCCGAGGGGAATGCCGATGACCACCGCGATCAGCAGTGCGGCGACGGCGAGCTCGAAGGTTGCCGGCATCCGTTCCAGGATCAGCTCCATCGCCGGCTCCTGGAAGACGAAGGAATTGCCCATGTCACCCTGCAGCGCATTTCCGATGAAGCGCAGGTATTGCATGTAGAAGGGCAGATCCAGCCCCATGGACTTGATGATCGCCTGCCGCTCCGCCTGGTCCGCATCGTCCGCAACCAGCATTTCGACGGGGTCGCCGACGAGAAACACGCCGCCGAAGACCAGAAGCGACATGATGAGCATAACCAAGGCCGCCTGCAGCAAGCGGCGAATGATGAAAACGGTCATCCGTTATCCCGACACCAGCATGGTTGACGTCGGCCGGCCGATGCAGACGCATCGGCCGGCCGCCAAAGTTTCTCTTTATTCGGGCTTGAAGTCGTAAGCCGTGGTCCGTTCGTCGGTCCGCGGCGTGTAGGTAATGCCCTTCTTCGACGCCCAGGTATTCACCTGGTAGTGCAGCGGGATGATGCCCATGTCCTCGCCGATGCCGACATCGGTCGCCTCGGCCAGGAGCTTCTCACGCTTGGCATCGTCGACCGTCGCCAGAGCCTCGTCCAGCAGCGCATCCATCTTCGGGTTGGAATGACGTCCGCGGTTGGATGCCCCCATGCCCTTGTCCTTGTCATGCGTCGCGAGCAGAGACTTCAGCGGCGAGGAGGCCTCACCCGTGCCGGAGCCCCAGCCGACCAGCACCAGGCTGAATTCCGGCAGCCCGTTCGCACCCGAAGACGCCCGCTTGAAGAAGACGTTCTTGGTCATGGTCTCGACCTTGGTCGGGATGCCGTTCGCAGTGAACAGCTGACCGATCGCTTCCAGGATCTTCGCATCGTTGATGTAGCGGTCGTTCGGGCCGTGCGCGGTCAGCGCGAAACCGTCGGGATAGCCCGCTTCCGCCAGCAGCTTCTTTGCCGCAGCCGGATCGTAGGGGTCCGGCTTCAGGTTCGGCGAGACGCCGAAGAAGCCCTTCGGCAGCAACTGGCCGGCCGGAATCGCCACGCCTTCCATGACCCGCTCCACGATCGCTTCGCGGTTGATCATCAGGGAGAGCGCCTTGCGAACGCGCGCGTCCTTCAGCGGATTGGAGGACAGCGGGTTGCCATCCTTGTCGGTGACGAACGGCGACTTGTCGCGGAACTGGTCGAGGTGCAGATAGATCACCCGGTTGGAGATACCGGAGCTGAGATTGAGCCGCGATTCCTTCTTCAGCCGCTCGATATCGACCGTCGGGACATTGTCGATCGCATCCACGTCGCCCGCCAGCAGGGCCGCGACACGGGCCGGTTCGGACTTGATGAACTTGAAGGTCACCTTGTCCCAGGGCTGCGCGATCTCGCCGACATAGCCGTCGAATTTCTCGAGAACGATCTCCTCGCCCTTCTTCCATTCGACGAACTTGTACGGACCGGAACCGATCGTCGCGGTGCCGTCGTTGAAATCCTTGGCCGAGATGCCCTTGTTCTTACCGGAGCTGTCGGTGCCCTTGGCTTCCGAGGACATGATCATGACCGTGGTCAGATCGTTCGCCATCAGCGGATAGGGCTTCTCGGTAACGACATGGAGCGTCAGATCGTCGACCTTCACCAGCTTCTTGCCCTTGGTGTAGGTCCGGAAGCTCGAGTTGCCACCTTCGTAATTGTCGGCGCGCTCGAAGGAGAAGATCACGTCATCGACGGTGAGATCGGAGCCGTCATGGAACTTGATGCCCTCGCGGAGCTTGAACTCCCAGGTCGTGTCGTTCACGGGCTTCCATGATTCGGCGATACCGCCGAAGATCTGCTGGTTCTCGTCGAACTCGACGAGACGCGAGAACACATGCCCGATCATGGCGTTGTTCGGCGTCAGATTGTGAAAATACGGGTCCATCGAGGACGGTTCGGACCGAATACCGATCACGATATCGGCGGCCAGAACATTCGTGGTCATAGCGGATACCGCCACGGCCGCAAGACCAAGCCTGCGCAGTGCCTTCATCCCTGCCTCCTGTCGTCAGTCACACATTGATTTTGCACCGGTTTCAAAAAATTCCGGCACTTATGAGAGCGCAGAGCATGGCGCATTAAACTCCGCTCCGCAAGGCCGCTCCGCCTTGAGTTGACGCCTTCTCTTGTCGTCGCCAAGGCCTTCGCGTTACGATTGTCACATCGTCCGGCTGCGCACCAGCAAAAGGACCATCGCATGTCTGATGCCGCCCCGGCCGCCCTCTCGGATCACTACCCCGTCGAGCTCGAGTCCCCGGATATCTCCGCCTACGAGTCGGGGAATACTGGCGTTCCTTATTTCACAACCTTCGCGTCCGGCCGGACCGGTCCGAACGTACTGATCACGGCGCTGGTTCATGGCAACGAGCTTTGCGGTGCGATTGCGCTCGATCACCTCTTCCGCAACGAGATCCGGCCGAACCGCGGAACCCTCACGCTGGGCTTCTGCAATGTGGCCGCCTATGCCGAGTTCAGGGCCGATTATCCGGCGCTCTCCAGGTTCATCGACGAGGATTTCAACCGGATCTGGGACCCCGACGCGCTCGAAGACGGACGGCGCAGTCTGGAACGGGCGAGAGCCCGCGAGATACGCCCGCTCGTCTCGAGCTCCGAGATCTTGCTCGATCTGCATTCGATGCAACATGCGACCGGTCCGCTTGTGCTCGCCGGGCGACATGCGAAAGGACGGGAGCTCGCGGAAAAGGTCGGCGTGCCGCCTCTGATCGTCCTCGATGCCGGTCACGCCGCCGGACGGCGCCTGCGCGATTACGATTTCTTCGACGACCCGCGGGATCCACGGGCCGCGCTTCTGCTTGAATGCGGGCAGCACTGGTCGAAGGCCGCAGCCGAGGTTGCAATCGACGCGACCTACCGCTTTCTCCATGCCGTGGGTCAGATCGACGAGGAGACCGTCATCCGCCATTGCGGTGCGGGGCGTCCGCCCCCGCAGAGAGTCGTCGAAATCGTCAGGGTCGTCACGGTGAACACCGATTCCTTCCGGTTCCATGACGATTACAGGGGCATGGAGATCATCCCCGAAGCAGGTACGGAGATTGGGCGCGACGGCGGGACGCCGATCCGAACGCCCAATGACGACTGCATTCTCATTATGCCGACGCGCCGTCTCAGCCGGGGTCTGACCGCGGTCAGACTCGGGCGCTTTGTTGAATAAGAGCCCTCTCCCGCTTTATGCTGGCACGAGATTTCCCCCTTACCGAGAGAGCGCCCGGCGCCCGCCGGAGCGAGATACATATTGACCGACTCCAAGGCGCCCGGCGCCAACGAACCCGACTCTTCCGGCTCCGAGGCATCGGGCGGTGATGATCGGCATGGCTTGCGCAAGGCGCTCGTCGCCCTCGCAATAGGAACCGCAGGCGGGTTTCTCTTCGCCTGGCTGAGACTGCCGCTGCCCTGGATGATGGGAGCGATGATCGCGACCACGATCTGCTCCATCGCCGGCCTCGATATCGGCCTGCCGCAGCGCCTGCGGATGGTGATGATCGCCATCCTCGGTGTCATGCTCGGAAGCGCGTTCAAACCCGAACTCCTCGATCATCTCGGCAAATGGGGCATTTCCGTCACCGGACTGTTTGTCTACGGTATCGTCGCCCTGCTGCTGGTGCTGCTGTTTCTCCGGAAGGTCGCGAGATACGATCCCGTCACGGCCTATTTCTCCTCTTCGCCGGGCGGTCTGAACGAGATGGTCATCGTCGGCAAGGCGATGGGCGGAGACGACCGGATCATCGCCCTGACCCATGCCTCGCGCATTCTGATCGTGGTGATGATCATCCCGTTCCTGTTCCGGATCTTCGGCGGCTATCAGCCGCAGGCGGGCATGCTGCCGCCGGGCAACGGATTCGACCTGCCGGCGCATGAATGGGTCCTGATGGCCGGCTGCGCCATCGTCGGCCCCATCATCGCCAAGCGCCTGAAGCTGCCGGCCGCGCCGCTGCTCGGCGCCATGATTCTCAGCCTGGTCGTGCATTTGACGGGCTGGAGCGAGAGTGCGCCGCCGAGCCTGCTGATTGCCGCCGCGCAGGTCGTTATCGGCACCGGCGTCGGCTGCCGCTTCACCGGCACCAGGGTCGGCGAGGTCGTGAGAATCATCGGTACCTCTGCCGGCGCCTCGATCATCCTGCTCGCGACTGCGGTTGCCGCCGGCTTCCTGCTTCAGGATCTGACCGGCATTCCCTGGTACGTACTGGTACTGGCCTACGCACCGGGCGGACTCGCGGAAATGAGCATGGTGGCGCTCGGCATCGGCCAGGACGTCGCCTTCGTCGCGACCCATCACCTGTTCCGCATCGCCTTCATTGTGCTGCTCGCGCCGCTCGCCTTCAAAATCATCCGGCGCTGGTTCTGATCAGCCGAACTTGGCGGTGATGCCTCCGTCGACGACGAGCTCGGTGCCGGTGACATATCGCGCCTCGTCGGAGGCGAGAAACAGCACCGCGCGGGCGACGTCCCAGGCATCTCCCATATGCCCCATCGGGCATTGCGCGTCGCGCATCCGGTACATCTCCTCGATATCGCCCTCGGAATAGGCGTCCGGTAGCCCGACCTCGATCATCGGCGTCTTCATCAGCCCCGGCAGAACGCAATTCGAGCGGATGTTGCGGCTGGCATATTCCAGCGCCACGGAACGCGAGAACGGGATCAGCGCACCCTTGGTCGTCGAGTAGGTGATGTAGTCGACGCCGGTATGCCGGATCCCGGCGATCGAGGAGGTATGGACGATGGCCCCGCCGCCGCGCTTGAGCATGTGCGGAACGGCGGCCCGGGTGCAGAGAAAGGCGCTGGTCAGGTTTACGTTGGTAACCCGGTCCCAAGTATCGAAATCCGTGCCCTCGACACCCCCGACGACGGCGATTCCGACATTGTTGTGCAGGATGTCGATCCCGCCAAAGGCCGAGAGCGCCGCGTCGGTCATCGCCGCGACCTCCTCCTTCGAGGACACGTCGCAGCGCACGGCGATCGCTTCCCCACCCTCGCCCTCGATGATCGACCGGGTCTCCTCCGCCGCCTCGAGATTGATGTCTGCGCAAACCACCCTGGCGCCCTCGCGCGCCATCAATGTCGCGCTCGCCTTGCCGTTGCCCCAGCCGGGTCCGATAGATCCGGCTCCCGTGACGATCGCGACCTTGTCCTCCACGCGTCCCATGAGCCTCTCCCTCCCCCTGGAGATTTCAAACTCGGTTCATCGGCGGAAACGCACCACCATCTGCGCCCGCTCGGCCGCACGCGCGCTCTCGACATGATGCGGCACCGGCGTGATCCCGAACTCACGCTCCTTGTAACGGTCGATATCGACCTGGGTCAGTTCGAAGAGGTCGCAGAGCCAGACGGTAAATCTGGCGAAGATGCGCTCTATCTGCAGCATGGCGGGTCCTCCGGAGCCGGGATTCTGATGTCCCTGCCCGTATTCTAATCACGCATCCGGCGATTGCGGAAGCGGGCAGGGAGACCCGCTCCCTCCAGAGCCGAGAAAGGCGTCGATCTCCGCCCAGACCGCGCGGCGGACCTCGTCACGCTCCAGCAGAAGCTCATGGCGGGCACCGGCGCAGCTCACCAACCGACAGTCCGGCAGCATGGCCGCGACCGTTCTCTGCGCGGCGTTGGAGACAATCCACTCATGCTCCGCGCTCAGCAAAAGTACCGGGATGGAGATTTTCGAAAGGTAGGACCGCCGGTTGACCAGCTTGAGAGACCTCAACGCGGAATAGAACCACTGGTAACTCGGCCCGCCGAGAGCCACGTCGGGATTGGCATCGATCTGCGCATGGATGCGCGCGAAGCGGACCGGGTCGCTGGTAAGCGGGTTGCCTTCGAAGCCACGATATTTGTCGCTGTAAGGTCCGGTCCCCGGCACGTAGTATGCCCCGAATCCGAGACCGACGGCCGCCTTCGCAAGACCATGAGCGATGTATCTCGGCCAGATCCCGGTCTCGATCCCCGCCATCGGCGCCGAGAGGATGACGCGCTCGAACAGGTCTGGGTGGTCGTGCGCCGCCCGGAGCGCGAGATGCCCCCCCATGGAATGGCCGTAGAGGATGCGCGGCCCCGGCAGGTCCCGGAACCGCACAAGGCGAAGCACCTCCTCCAGATCGTTCAGGAAGTGCCCCATATCGGCGATATGCCCCATGCGCCGGTTGGCGGCCAACCGGTCGGACAACCCCTGCCCGCGCCAATCCAGCGTGATCACCCCGTAGCCGCGCGCCATCAGTTCGCCGATGCTTTCCAGAGCCTTCTCGACGAATTCGGTAAAGCCCGGGAGCATGAGCACCGTACCCGCCGGACTGTCCGCGCCCGCCGGGAACCGCGCGATCCGGATCCGCACCCCGTCGGACATGACGGGAAAATCGACAGTCCCGCCGATGCTTTCGATTGTCGGCAGGGGACCCGGATCGACGGCCTCAGACATTGAGCAGCAAGTACTCCCGTTCCCAGGCACTGATGACCTTCTGGTAGGCGTTCGACTCGGCGATCTTCACGGCAGTGAAAACGTCGACAAAGCGCCGCCCCAGGATCTCCTTCAACGGCTTCGCCCGGTTGAGACGGGTCAGCGCATCCTCAAGATGACGCGGCAGCTTCGCCGCCAACGCATAAGCGCTTGTGTCGATCGGGGCAGACGGCTCGATCTTCTCGACCAGACCGAGATAGCCGCAGGCAAGAGATGCCGCCATCGCTAGGTAGGGATTGGCATCGGCACCGGCGACCCGGTTCTCCACGCGCCGCTGATCCGCGGGCGATATCGGCACCCGCAAACCGGTGGTGCGGTTGTCGACTCCCCAATGCATGTTGATCGGTGCGTCACTGTCCGGCACGAGACGGCGATAGGAGTTCACATAGGGCGCGAGGAAAGGCAAAGCGGCCGGAAGGTATTTTTGCAGCCCGCCGATGAAATGCAGAAAATCTTCTGAATGGCTGCCGTCGGCGTTGGCGAACAGGTTTCTGCCCGTCAGCGCATCATAGACACTCTGATGCACGTGCATCGCGCTTCCGGGCTCGTCCTGCATCGGTTTCGCCATGAAGGTCGCGTAGACGTTGTGGTCGAGTGCGGCCTGGCGGACGGTGCGCTTGAAGAGAAAGGCCTGATCCGCGAGTTCAAGCGGGTCGCCGTGGTTGAAGTTGATCTCCATCTGCGCCGCGCCGGACTCGTGGCTCAGCGTGTCGATATCGATCGCCTGCGCCTCGCAGTAATCGTAAATGTCCTCGAACAGCGGATCGAACTCGTTCACCGCATCGATACCGAAAGCCTGGCGCGCGGTCTCAGGACGCCCGGAACGGCCGATCGGCGGCTCCAGAGGATAGTCGGGATCCGGGTTTACTTTCACCAGGAAGAACTCGAGCTCCGGCGCCACGACGGGCCGCCAGCCTTTTTCCGTGTAGAGTGCGATGATCTTCTTCAGAACACTCCGCGGCGCGATATCGACCGGCGAGCCGTCTGCATAGAAGGCGTCGTTGATGACCTGGGCGGTCGGTTCCTTGTACCAGGGGACCATCCGGATCGTGTCGGCCTGCGGCACCAGAAATATGTCGCTGCGGCGCGGGTCGAGATCCTTTTCCTCGATATAGTCGCCGGTGACATCCTGCCCGAAGATGCCTTCCGGAAGACGCAGTCCCCGCTCCCCGAGCCCGTCGAGAAATTTTGCGGCGGGAAGGATCTTGCCGCGTGGAATGCCCGCATGGTCGCAAACCATGCATTCGACTTCCGTAATACGTCTTTCACTGATCCAGGTCTTCAGATCGACCGACATGTGTGCTCCAGGAGCAGTTGCAAGGAGATCATCCGGCTCGCCCTGATTTGGCGGGCGTGGTAATGGCAGGGCATTCCCACTCCGGGCCACCGCGATGACCGACCTAACCTATTATCACGCAACCACTCCCGAGTTCGAGCAGCGTCCATCACTGGCGGGCGAAATAGACGCGGATGCCTGCATAGTCGGCGGCGGACTGACCGGCGTCTGCGCGGCGTTGCAGCTCGCCGAGCGCGGATATTCGACCGTGCTGCTGGAAGCGGGGCGCATCGGCGACGGCGCTTCCGGACGCAACGGCGGCCAGATCGTCATGGGCTACGGCTGCGACATGACCACGTTCGAGCGCGCGGTCGGTCGCGAAGCGGCCAAGACCATCTGGCAAATGGGAACGGAAGCCGTTACCGACATCAACCTCCGGATCGAGCGGCATGGCATTGCCGCAGACTACCGACGTGGTTATCTCCATGCAGCGCTCAATGCCCGTCAGGCCGGAGGACTGCTGGAACTGGCGGAAAGCTGGTCGGGCACCTACGGCTTCGCGGACATTCGCATGCTCGATGCCGGAGATACCGCTGCCGCGACCGGATCGGACATCTACCGCGCCGCCCTGCTGGAACGGGGCAGCGGACACATCAATCCGCTCGCCTACCTGCGCGGCCTGGCACGGGCTGCCGAAAACGCCGGCGCGCGCCTGTTCGAAGCGAGCCGGGTGACGTGTCTTCAGCGCGGCACGCGGCCCGTCCTGGAGACCGCGCGCGGGCGTGTGACCGCGCGCATGGTGGTTCTCG
Source organism: Nisaea sp. (assembly GCF_965216895.1). Lineage (GTDB taxonomy): Bacteria > Pseudomonadota > Alphaproteobacteria > Thalassobaculales > Thalassobaculaceae > Nisaea. The sequence goes on along the minus strand of NZ_OZ244205.1, from coordinate 358,668 downwards.
CCGGAAACGCCTATCTCGGCGGACTGGTGCCGGAGATCGAATACCGCATCGCACCTGTTCTGAGTGCGGTGGCCGCGACCGCTCCGCTCACGGCCGATCAGCAGGCCCGGATCCTGCCCGGCAACGAGGCGGTGGCCGATTCCAACACCGCGCTGAACTATTTCCGCAAGACACCGGACGGCCGCCTGTTGTTCGGTGGTCTCGCAAGCTATTCCGGACGCCCGCTGAACAACGCGTCGGCGGCGCTCCGCAAGCGCATGGCCGGCGTCTATCCGGAACTCTCGAACATCGACATGGAGTATTGCTGGTCGGGCAAACTAGCCATCACGGTTACACGGATGCCGGATTTCGGGCGGGTCGACAGCAATATCTATTATGCACAGGGTCTTTCGGGACACGGCGTCGCCCTCACCGGTCTCGCCGGCAAGCTCATCGCCGAGGCTGCCGCGGGCGATGCGGAACGTTTCGACGTCTTTTCCCGGCTGCCGAACTACCGTTTTCCCGGCGGTCCGGCGCGACAGGCAGTGCTAGCCCTCGGCATGGCCTGGTTCAAGCTGCGCGACATGGTCGGATTGTCGAAATAGCGGACGAGACCTAGAGCGCTTTCTTGCGAAGCAGCTTTCCGATCCGCCGCGGATCCCGGTTCGCGATTCCGAGAGCCTGATGAGCCAGGCGGCGTCGCACCGCGGACGCCAGAACAAGCGCGGCCTTCGGTCCGAGATGGACGTCACTGTCACCGGCCTTCTGCCGTGAGCGGCTTTCGAACAAGTCCGGCGCCTCGGATTCCAGGGACAGAGCATGCGCCACGACGGCAAGTTCCGCCTCGCTCGCAAGGCGCAACGCAGCCGCGCCTTCAAAGCGTTTCAGATGTGACGATTGACGTATGCCGCGCGTCTTTGAGTCGCTTGCCGACTCGTCCGTCACGCCGTCCGGGTTCATGAGGTCGGTCATGTCCGGTCTCCTTTCTGGAAACGAGGCAATTTCCGCGGGCCGGTACTTTGCACTGGCTGGTAACTCGCGAAATCCAGCCGAATGTTATGCAGAGATCAGACAGGCTTCAATAATTTTATCTTTAATAAATCAAATAATTAAAAGACGATTTATCTATAATTTTAAATACTTTGAAAATAACTGACGCCATGCTGTACGCAACCGCCACTCCGGCTCTATGAAAATAGTGAAAGCAGGGCGTTCGGCCTCTGGTTGGCAATGCCGAGGGTTTGAATAGCGAGCTGTTGCTGAACCTGTAACGCCGTGACCTCTGCCGCACCGCGCGCCAGATCGGCATCCACAATATTGCCAAGCCCCTCCTCCGTCGCATTGGAGACCGATTCATTGAAAGAGATCTGGGATTCGATATAGCGCGCCGAGGCGGCAAGTCCGGCAAGCACGTTTCCGACAGTGTCCAGAGCCTCCACGACGTATACGTCCGTCGTGATCGAATGCGTTACAGCCACATCTATTGTCCGTTCTGGACGTCAATTGAGGGATAGTTCTGCGCCTCTTCTAGGCGCGCAATTTCTATCACACAATTTTTAGAGTGACACTCCAGGCACTTTCTTGATTACGAAAATTTTCTTCGCACGATCCCTTCCTGTCCGCTCCGGTCAGAGGCCCAATGCCTCCTCCGGAGCCTTGAACGCGAGTCCGTGCGCCTCGGCGACCGCTTTGTAGGTGACCTCGCCGTGATGGACATTGAGGCCGTTCAGCAGATGCCTGTCGTCGGCGAGCGCCTGACGGTGCCCTTTGTCGGCCAGCGCGATCACGAACGGCAGGGTCGCGTTGTTCAGGGCGAAGGTCGAGGTTCGCGCGACGCCGCCGGGCATGTTGGCGACGCAGTAATGCACGACATCGTCGACCAGATAGGTCGGCTCCCTGTGGGTCGTCGGACGCGACGTCTCGAAGCAGCCGCCCTGGTCGATCGCGACATCGACCAGCACCGCGCCACGGCGCATCTTCGCGACAAGCTCTCTCGTCACCAGTTTCGGGGCGGCGGCTCCGGGCACAAGGACCGCACCGACGACCAGGTCCGCCTGCAGCACATGCTCCTCGATGGCATCCACCGTGGAATAGATCGTGTTCAGGATCGGACCGAACTGCAGGTCGAGTTCGTAGAGCCGTTCGAGGCTGCGATCGATGACCGTGACCTTGGCCTCCAGCCCCATCGCCATGCGCGCCGCGTTGGTGCCGACGACGCCGCCGCCGATCACAACGACATTGCCCGCCGGTACGCCGGGGACGCCGCCGAGCAGCGTGCCGCTGCCGCCCTGCGCCTTCTCGAGACAGTGGGCACCGGCCTGGATCGCCATGCGGCCGGCGACCTCGCTCATCGGCGCCAGCAGGGGCAGGCCGCCGCGCGCATTGGTCACGGTCTCGTAGGCGATGGCGATGGCGCCGCTCTCGATCAGTCCCGTCGTCTGCGGCAGGTCGGGCGCGAGGTGAAGATAGGTGAAGAGGATCTGGCCCTCGCGGAGCATCCGGCACTCCACCGGCTGCGGTTCCTTCACCTTCACGATCATGTCCGCCCGCGCGAAGATCTCCTCGGCGGTCTGGACGATCTCGGCCCCGGCGGCGAGATAATGCTCGTCATCGAGCCCGATGCCGTAACCGGCATGGGTCTCGATCAGGACCTTGTGCCCGTGATGGACAAGTTCGCGCACGCTGGACGGGATCAGGCCGACCCGGTTCTCGTCTGTCTTGATTTCCTTTGGAACACCGATCAGCACTGCCATTCCTCCCCTGCATGTTGGGCATGCTTGTTTCAACCTGTGTCCGCCGCGCGAGGATGACTGTCAAGTTAGACAATCGGATTCGCGGAATAGCTGCCCTTATCCGGTCACAGAACGATCACGATCGGTCACGAGGATTTCGATTGTCAGCGATAGTGTCGCTGCCCAGGCTGTTCACACGAAGTGCCGCCGCCCGACTTCCCTTGAAGAGGCGAAATGGCATGGGGAGAGGGTCATGACCGTCGAAGCCTACAACCTCAAGCGATCCTGCGTCATTCTCGGCGCCATCGTGCTGAACGTTCTCGTCTGGCTCAGTGCGGCCCTTCCGCGGCTGGTCGTCTAGCCGGCGCGGAGGCGGGCCATCGGCTTATTCTTGCCTCCAATTCACGGGATGCGGGTGCTTGGGCTGGATGCGCTTCCGGATCGGGACTAGGCTTTGCCGGTTTCACTCGCCGGAGCGTGTCCTATGTATCGCCATATCATCGTCGGACGCGGCCTGATCGGGTCCGCGGCAGCGCGTCACCTCTCGTCCTGGCAGGACGGCGTGGCAGTGATCGGCCCCGACGAGCCGGCGGACCGGATGTCCCACGACGGCGTATTCGCCAGTCACTACGACGAGGGGCGGCTGACCCGGATCTATGATCCGGTGCCGGAATGGTCGCTGACCGCCACACGCTCGATCGCGCGCTATCCGGAGATAGAAGCCGAAAGCGGGATCGATTTCTTCACCCCCAGCGGATTCCTCGGCATTGTCGGCTCGGAAGACGTGAACACCAGAGCCACGGTCGCACTCGCGCGGGAAAATGGCGGCAACACAACGGTGATCGACGCGGCCGCGATGCGCGAGCTCTACCCCTTTCTCTCTTTGCCGAACGATTGCGCAGGGATCCGGGAAACCCAAACCGCCGGCCATATCAGCCCGCGTGCGCTGGTCAGGGCACAGTCCGCGCTGGCGGAGAAGAACGGAGCAGAGGTCATACGCGCGACGGTTACGGCGATAGACGTTAAAGGCTCGAGCGTGGACGTCACCACGGACGACGGCCGGACCTTCGAAGCGGAACGGGTCCTCATCGCGACCGGCGGCTACACCACCGCCTGCAAGCTGCTGCCGCGACCGTTGGCCACCAAGGTTTATGCCCGAACCGTCGTCCTGTTCAGGGTTACCGACGCGGCAGCGGAGGTTCTAGAGCATATGCCGACCGTCATCGAGACGTTTGCCGGCTCCTACATACTGCCGCCGATCCGCTATCCGGACGGGCATTCCTACGTGAAGATCGGGATAGGCACCGAAGCGGATGCCCGGCTCGGCTCCCGCGAGGAGCTCGACGCCTGGTTCAGATCCGCCGGCTCGGAACGGAATAGACTGGAATTCACTGACGTGCTCGAACGCCTCATTCCGATCCTGAAGGACTGTCCGGAGCGGCATACCGACACCTGCGTGACGACCTACAGCACTTCCGGGCTGCCTTATATCGACTTCGTTGCGGGCGACCATCTCGCCGTCGCGATCTGCGGCAACGGCAAGGGCGCAAAAGGCTCGGACGACTGGGGCTACGCCGCCGCCCGCCTGATGGAGGGCGGCGACTGGGATCACCCGATTCCACGCTACAAACTGAAGGCCGATTTCGCCTGAGACGCCTCAGACCGCCATCGGCGTGCCCCGTGCCGTATCCACGCAGGCTGCCGCCACCGCATCCATGATGGCTTCGGCGTCGATGCCGTGGGTCTGGTAGAGGTCCGGAAGATCGCCGGATTGGCCGAAGCCGGTGACACCGAGGGGGAACAGCCTCCGGCCGAGCGCGCTGCCGATCCAGCTCAGGTTCGCCGGATGGCCATCCTGCACGGTGACGATGCGCACGTCCGGCCCGAGATCGCCCATCAGCTTTTCCAGATGCGATTTCGGTGCCTCCGGGCGCCGGATACGGGACTGCCAGCCGGAATAGAGCCGGTCCGCGCTGGTGACCGCGAGCACGCCGACGCCCGGCAATTCCTCTTCCAGCATCTCGCAGGCCTGCAGGACCTCAGGGACCACCGCGCCGGTGAAGACGATCACCGCCGGGGCGTCCTCGGCCGGTTCGCGCAACCAGTAGCCACCTGAAACGATGTCATCGCGCAGATCGTCCGTGATCTCGCGCTCCGGCTGTTCCAGCGGCCGGGTCGATAGCCGGAGATAGACCGCACCGCCATCGTCGGCCTGCATATGCGCGAAACTCCAGCGCATGATCTCCGCCAGCTCGTCCGCATAGGTCGGCTCGAAACTGGTAAGGCCCGGCTGCCCCATGCCGATCAGCGGCGTCGAGACCGACTGGTGCGCGCCGCCCTCCGGCGCCAGCGAGATGCCCGACGGGGTCGCCACCACCATGAATCGGGCGTCCTGGTAACAGGCATAATTCAGCGAATCGAGACCGCGCTGAATGAAGGGATCGTAGAGCGTTCCGACCGGCAGCAGTCGCGTCCCGAAAAGCGGCCCCGAGAGGCCGAGCGCCCCCAGCATGATGAAGAGATTGCTCTCCGCGATGCCAAGTTCGAAATGCTGGCCACCGCCATGGCGCAGCCATTTCTGCGCCGAGGCCACCTTCTCGTCCCGGAACACGTCGTTCCGCATGTCGAGACTGAAGATACCGCGCTGGTTCACCCAGGGGCCGAGATTGGTCGAGACCGTCACGTCCGGCGAGGTCGTGACCAGCCTGGACGCCAGCGCCGAATTGCCGCGCGCCAGCTCGTTCAGCACCGCGCCGAATGCCTGCTGGGTCGAGGTCCGGGTCTGTTTCTTGGTCGCGAGACTGTCAGGCAACTCGACCCTGTCGGCCTGATGGACGCGCGATCCGCCGCGATTGAAGGACACGCCGGCGACATAGTCACGAACCTCCTCCTTCGGAATGGAGAGATGCGCAAACGGATCCCACTCGCCGCCTTCCGGCACCCCCATGCCGGAGCGGAACATTTCCATCTGCTCCGGAGTCATAAGCCCCGCATGGTTGTCCTTGTGACCCGCCAGCGGCGTGTTGAAGCCCTTCACCGTGTAGGCGATGAAGCATTGCGGGCTGTCGTCCTTCACCCCGTGGAAACTCTCCAACACCGACTCCATGTCGTGCCCGGCGAGGTTCGTCATCAGCTCGTGCAGGGCATGATCATCATGCTCGTCGAGGATTGCCTTGATCCCCTTCACCCCGCGCAGGTCCTTCTTCAGATGGTCGCGCCAGGTGGTGTCCGCCCCGGACTGTCCCTTGAAAGTCAACGCGCTGTAGAGATCGTTCGGGCACTCGTCGATCCAGTTCTCCAGCACGTCGCCCCCCGGCATCTCGAAGACCCGCTGCAGCTTCTTGCCGTATTTCAGCATGTTGACGTTCCAGTCGACGGTTCCGAAGAACTGCCGAATCTTCTGGAACAGGCCGTCCGAGACCACGCCGTCGAGACTCTGGCGGTTGTAGTCGATCACCCACCAGACATTCCGGACGTCGTATTTCCAGCCCTCGAGCATGGCCTCGTAGATATTGCCCTCGTCGAGTTCGGCATCGCCCATGACGGCGATCATCCGGCCGGCCGGCTGCTGCTGCAGGCCCTGGTCCTGAATCAGGTGATGCAGGCGGACATAGTCCTGCACCATCGAGGCGAAGAGCGTCATCGCAACGCCGAGGCCCACCGAACCGGTGGAGAAATCCACCTCGTCGCGGTCCTTTGTGCGCGAAGGATAGGACTGCGCGCCGCCGAGCGCCCGGAAGCGCTCCAGCGCCGACTGGTCCTGCCGTCCCATCATATACTGGATGGCATGGAAGATCGGGCTCGCATGCGGCTTTACGGCAACCCGGTCCTGCGGCTTCAGAACGTCGAAATACAGCGCCGTCATGAGGGTCGCGACGGACGCGCAGGACGCCTGGTGCCCGCCGACCTTGATGCCGTCGCGCGAGGGCCGGACATGGTTGGCATTGTGGATCATCCACATCGCCAGCCAGAGCACTTTTTTCTCCAGTTCGCGCAGGGTTTCGATCTTGTCTTGCGGTTCCAGCAGGCCCATTGCCGCCCCTTCCTATCGGTCATTGACCGGGGGAATATGCTGCCGGCGAAATAATGTGTCGATAGGCGCAGATCAAGACGCAAGGATCGAACGAATATCGCTCCGCACCAAGCGGGTTTTCTAGTGAGCCAGCGGTAAACGGAACTTTCTTTCCCCGTAGAGCCTGCGCGAGGCATGAGCGAACCATTTCCCCCTTGCTTGCGGGACCGCCGGAGAAATAGAAGGTTTGGCGAGCTGACTCCGGGAAATGCAGGATGCTCTGCGCGATTCCGAGGGCCGTGCGCCCAGCCTATGGAGATTGGATCTGAAGATGCCGAAAGTTACGGCCATAACGACCTTCAACAAGAAGGGGCTGGAACAGTACGGACGCAAGGCGATCGATAGTTTTGTCTCACATTGGCCGCCATCGGTTCGGCTCGTGGTCTATTCCGAGGGATTCACGTTCGAGGAAACCGGCCGAGTCCGGGCGGTTGACCTGGCCGAGGCGTCGCCCCGGCTGGTGACATTCAAGAAGCATTACCTGCAGCAACCGATGGCCAACGGCCATACCGCGACCGGCTATGATTACAATTTCGACGCGGTCCGCTTCTCCCACAAGATGTTCGCCATGTTCGCGGCCGCAAGAGATCGGACGACCGACTATCTTGTCTGGCTCGACGGCGACGTCGTCGCCCATGCCGATATCCCCGAGAACATGATCCCCGAACTGATGGAGGGTGTGTTCGCCGTCTATCTCGGGCGCAAGGGCATGCATAGCGAGACCGGATTTATCTGTTTCGATCTGCGCCATCCGGAAGCGAAACCGTTTTTCGAGACGATGGAGCGCATCTACCTCTCCGGCGAACTCTTCAAGCTGAACGCATGGCATGACAGTGAGGTCTTCGACGTCACGCGCACGGTGTTTGAAGCCCAGGGGAAAATCAAGACTCGCGACCTGTCGGCCGATATGGAGACTCTCGACCCGTTTTCGGAGAGCTCCCTCTCGGCGTACATGAACCACCTCAAGGGCCAGCTCAAGACCGCGGACGGTCCCGCTGCACCAACCGCCCTCGAGACCATGGACAATCCGCGCCGCTACGAGCAGATCACTCATCTGCTTCGGACCTTTCTACCGGGATCGATCGTGGAGATTGGAACCTGGAACGGCGGACGTGCCATCGAGATGGCAAGCACCGTCCTCGGCTCTCTGAAAGAGGTTGAATACCGCGGATACGACCTTTTCGAAGACACGACGCCGCAGAGCGACCGGGACGAATTGAACGGCAAGAGTCCGGTCACGCTTGAGAATGTGGATGCGAGGCTCTCTGCATTCAAATCCGCAAACCCCGGATTCAGCTACAGCCTGGTTCGCGGCAACACCCTTGAGACGCTGGAAGAACAACGGGCCGATTTCTGTTTTATCGACGGCGGACATGCCTGCGAGACAATCGCGAGCGACTATTCTCGCCTCAAGCGGTCCGACCTGATCGTGTTCGACGACTTCTATCTGGCTGGCGCCGATACCGAGGCGTACGGGTGCAACAGGCTGCTCGAGACCGTGCCCCACATCGTTCTTCCGGTAGTCGACAAATTCTCTAGCGGCCTGGCCATCGCTCTCGCGGTAACCGCCTCCCCTGAAAAACTGGCCCGTATCCGCAAACTGTATTCACTGGAAGCCGGAAGCGAAGCATGAAGACCGCACTTATTACCGGCATCACGGGGCAGGACGGTGCTTACCTCGCCCGCCATCTCATCAACGAAGGCTACAGGGTGATCGGCACCAAGAGACGCTCTGCAAGTACGAATACGTGGCGCCTCGATGAACTCGGAATCACCGAACGCGTCGAACTGGCGACCGTCGAGATGCTCGAGTTCGGAAACATCCTGTCGGTACTCCAGGAATTCCGACCTGACGAGATCTACAATCTCGCAGCACAAAGTTTCGTCGGGGTGTCGTTCGAGCAGCCGATATTCACCATGGAAGCCAATGCTGTAGCCGTCTACCGCCTGCTTGAGGCGATCCGTATCGTCGACCCGGAAATCCGCCTCTACCAGGCGTCAACGTCGGAAATGTACGGCGGCATCACGACCGAGAGCTGCGGCGAGACTTCGCGTTTCTATCCGAAGAGTCCGTATGCTGTCTCCAAGGTTGCCGCACACATGGCCACGACGAACTATCGCGAGGCGCACCAACTGTTCTGCTGCAACGGCATATTGTTCAACCACGAGTCTCCGTTGCGGGGAGCGGAGTTCGTCACCCGCAAGATCACAACGAACCTTGCCCGACTCGCACTTGGCGACGACCGGCCACTCAGGTTGGGCAACATCGACGCGCGGCGGGATTGGGGATATGCCGAGGATTACTGCCACGGGATGCATCTGATGATGACCCGCGACAATCCCGCCGACTATGTGCTCGCGACAGGAACCGCCATCAGCGTCCGCGACTTCGTGATCCACGCAGCCGAGGCCCTGGACATGCAGCTGGAGTTCGACGGCGAAGGCAGTGAAGAAACGGCGCACGATACGAGGACCGGAAGATGTATTCTGCGCATCGATCCGGAGCATTACCGTCCGGCGGAGGTAAACACCCTGATCGGAGACGCCTCAAAGGCCCGGCAGGAACTGGACTGGGCACCGAAAATAAGCGTGGTAGAGCTTGCGGGAATGATGGCGCACAAGGACTACAACCGGCTCAAGAGCGGCGCGGCCATTCTTTGACTGGGCACGCAGATCACCCGCAAATCCTGATGTGACAATGATGCAAGCCCGTCGCAAACATCGGCAACAGGGCCGGTCTGAGACCTAGGAAACCGTCGTCCGTGCGGCGAATTCGGCGAACGCGTCCTTCGACTGCCCCCCCTCTTCCCGCATCTGTTCCCTCCACATGGCAGCATAGACTCCGTCCCGCGCCAAGAGCTCCACGTGACTCCCCCGCTCGGCAATCTCCCCGTCGCGCAGCACGATGATCTCGTGCGCGTCGATCACGGTCGAGAGCCGGTGCGCGATGACGAGCGTGGTGTAGTTCTGGCTGACCTCGGAGAGACTGCTCTGGATTGCCTTTTCGGTCTGGCTGTCGAGCGCCGAGGTGGCCTCGTCGAAAAGGAAGATCTTCGGCTGCTTGAGCAGAGTCCTGGCGATCGCGACGCGCTGCTTTTCCCCGCCGGAAAGCTTCAGGCCGCGTTCGCCGACCATCGTCTCGTAGCCGTCGGGCAAGCTCGTGACGAAATCGTGGATGCTGGCGAGCCGCGCGGCCTCCTCGACCTCCTCGCGGTTCGCCGACGGGCGACCATAGGCGATGTTGTAGTAGATCGTGTCGTTGAACAGAACGGTGTCCTGGGGAACGATCCCGATCGCCCGGCGCAGGCTGTCTTGGGTGACGTGGCGGATGTCCTGCCCGTCGATCAGGATCCGACCGTCGTCGATATCGTAGAACCGGAACAGCAGCCTCGAGATCGTCGACTTTCCGGCACCGCTCGGCCCGACCAGCGCCACCGTCCTGCCCGCCGGGACGTCGAAGCTGATCCCCTTCAGGATCGGACGTGCGTCGGAATAACCGAACTTCACGTCCTCGAAACGCACCGTCCCCCTATCGACCACGAGGTCCGCCGCATCCGGCGCATCCTCAATCTCCCGTTCTTCTTCGAGCAGACGGAACATCTGCTCCATGTCGGTCAGCGACTGCTTGATCTCGCGGTAGACGAAGCCGAGGAAGTTGAGGGGCAGATAGAGCTGGATCAGGTAGGTGTTCACCATCACGAAGTCGCCGACCGTCGCCCGGCCCGCGGCGATGTCACCGCCGGCAAGAATCATCACCAGCGTCAGGCCGCCGGCGATGATTCCGCCCTGCCCGACATTGACCAGCGAGAGGCTGGTGCGGCTCTGAACCGCCGCGTCCTCGTAGGAGCGCATCGACTGGTCGAAGCGCTCCTCCTCGTGCCGCTCGTTGCCGAAATATTTTACCGTCTCGTAGTTCAGCAGGCTGTCGATGGCGCGCGTGGTGGCGCGGTTGTCCATCGAGTTCATCCTGCGGCGGAACTTCAAACGCCACTCGGTGATCAGCGTGGTGAAGAGAATATAGGAGCCGATTGTGCCGAACGTGACCACCGCATAGCGGTAGTCGAACATCGCCCAGAGAATGCCGCAGACCAGAAGGATCTCGAACAGGGTCGGCAGGATATTGAACAGCATGAAGTTCAACAGGAACTCGATTGCCTTGGTACCGCGTTCGATCACCCGCGAGATGCCACCCGTCTGCCGGTCGAGATGAAAGCGCAGCGAGAGCTGGTGTAGATGCCGGAAGGTCTTCAGCGCCGCCATCCGGATCGCCCTTTGCGCGACCCGCGCGAAGAAGAACTCCCTTAGCTGGGCGAAGGCCTGCTGGCCCAGCCGCGTCAGACCATAGGCGACGATGATCCAGATCAGGACGGTGAAATCGAACCTGTCGCCGCCGGAAATCAGGTCGACCGCATCCTTGTAGAGGATCGGAACATAAACCGAGGCGCCCTTGGCTAGCGCAAGACAAAGCAGCGCGATCACCACGCGCGCCCGCATCTCGAACTGTCCTTTCGGCCAGAGATAGGGCAGAAGCGTTTTCACCGTCTGGATATCGGCCGTCGCCGGAGCGTCGGATTCGGTCAGGTTCGCGGTCGGGCGGCGGGGCATGAGACTTCCTGTCAGGTGGCTGCGGAAACGTGGCCACTCTCTATTTTTGTTCGATGAATATGGAACTATTTCGCGCGAGCGCAAGCCTCTCGTTGCTTCGGATTGTCCGGCTCGCGCCCGAAACGACCCGGCAGATTGACCTGCAGATGATCGAGCGGACCGAGACACCGCCATGCCGCAAGCTGGCAAGAGCCGGCTGGCTCGCGACCAGAGGGCTCAGCTGTTGTTCGACTTCGACCGCTCGGAACCGAAATAGAAACCGATGACCAGGGTGACCACAGGCAGCACAGCGACGGAAATGACCTCGAGCATGAATTTCGCCAGCTCAATCCAGTACCCGATGGGGGCGGCGCAATCAGATCCCTCGTTGCAGACAAGCTCAGGGAAATTCCGCCAGGTCGCGACAAGCACGATGAGCACGGCGACGGCATACATCACAACGATGATATAACCGATCAGCGAACGGTCTTTTGCAGCTTTCCGCGCGGCGTAATCTTCGGCCGATTCTTCGTAGGTCTGCTTGAGACCGCCCACATCCGCAGACACCGAAGCGATGAAATCATCGAGTTCAGTGTCGGCCATGATCAACCGGTCTTGGTTTTCTTGCCGAGAAGCCTCTTGCCGATATCGCTGAGCCTCTTGGCATGCTGGGCATATTCGCGGGCCTGTCTCTCCAGGTTGTCCGCAAGCTCCGGGTGTTTTTCCGCCCGCGCCTGCTTCACCTTCGCCGACAGATCGCGCGCCTGTCCCAGCAGAGCCTCCGCTTCGTCAAGAAGCTCTTTCGCGGAATTCAGGCTTTTCTGGTCCGTCGACGTGCCGGTCTGGAGAAAGTTCGGAAGCATGGTGGCCCCCCGATCCTCACGAAGCGACGTTGAAACTCTCGCCGCAGCCGCAGCGGCTGGTCTCGTTCGGGTTCTTGAACACGAAGCCCGAATAGTATTTGTCCTGCTGGAAATCCATTTCGGAGCCGAGGATGAACATGACCGAGGCCGGGTCGACGAAGATTGTCACGCCCTTGTCCTCCACCACGTCCTCGAACTTCTTCCGCTCCTTGGCATATTCGACGAAATAGCTGAGACCGGAACAGCCTTTCGCCTTCACGCCGACGCGCAGACCGAGAACACCGTCCTCGGGATTGGCCGCCATCAGGTCCTTGACCCTGCCGGCGGCGGCGTCTGTCAGCGTGATCGGGGCTTTACCGGGTTGAAACATGGTGTCTCTGTCCTCTGATGAGCCTGCCCTCCAAATATAATGATGAGGCAGATCAGTTTCTAGAACATGTTGAGGGCGAGGCGCGCCTCGTCGCTCATCCGCTCCGGGCTCCAGGCGGGATCCCAGGTAAGTTCCACCTGCACGCGTCCCACACCTTCGACGGAGGCCGCCTTCTCGGCGACGTCGATCGGGAGCTGTCCCGCGACCGGGCAGGCCGGTGCCGTCAGCGACATCACGATCCGGACATCTCCGTTCTCCGCGATGGCGATCTCGTAGATCAGCCCGAGCTCGTAGATATCGACCGGAATTTCCGGGTCGTAGACCTCTTTCAGCGCCAGGATGATTGCATCTTCCCTGGCAACCGCAACGCCGTCGGCGAGCGGTTCGCCGACCTCCGCGACGATCCCCTCTTCCGGCGGCGGAAGATCGAGGAAGTCGTGCATACCTGGACCATGCGGCATCATGCGAAGATCTCCCTGACCTTTTCGAGGCTGTCGGCAAGTGCGTCGATATCCTGACGCGTGTTGTACATGCCGAGGCTGGCGCGGGCCATCGCCGGCACGTCGAAGCGCTCCATCAGCGGCTGCGCACAATGGTGCCCGGCGCGGACCGCCACACCGGCCTGATCGATGATGGTCGAAATGTCGTGCGGGTGCGCGCAGTCCATGACGAAGGAAATCACGCTCACCTTGCCGGGAGCGGTCCCGATCAGTCGCAGACCGTCCACCGACGCCAGACGCTGGGTCGCGTAGTTCAGCACATCGCCTTCATGCGCGCCGACAGCCGCGATACCGATGGCGTCGATATAGTCGATCGCCGCGCCGAGCCCCACCGCCTGCGCGATCGGTGGCGTTCCGGCCTCGAACTTGTGCGGCAGGTCGGCCCAGGTCGATTTCTCCATGGTGACCGTATTGATCATGTCACCGCCGCCCTGATAGGGCGGCATCTTCTCCAACAGCTCTTCCTTGCCGTAGAGGATACCGATGCCCGACGGGCCGTAGAGCTTGTGTCCGGAGAAGGCGTAGAAGTCGCAATCGAGGTCCTGAACGTCGACCGGCATATGGGTGACGCCCTGCGCGCCATCCACCACCAGCACCGCACCTGCCCTGTGGGCCAGCGACGCGATCTCCTTCACCGGCAACACCGTGCCGAGCACGTTCGAGACATGCGGGATCGCAATCAGCCGTGTCTTGTCCGTGATCAACGCTTCGAGGTCCGCCAGGTGGAAGGCGCCCTCCTCGTCAACATCCACGACCTTGAGCACCAGCTCCTTTTCGTCGCGGACCATCTGCCAGGGCACGATGTTGGAGTGATGCTCCATCGTGGTGATGATGATCTCGTCGCCTTTCTCGAGAAAGGCGCGCGCCCAGGAATGCGCCACCAGATTGAGTGCTTCGGTCGTGCCCTTAGTGAAGATCACCTCGTGACTGTGGCGGGCCTTGATGAAGGCCTGGACCTTCTCGCGTGCGCCTTCATAGCGCGCCGTCGCCAGCTCGCTCAGATAGTGCAGGCCTCGATGCACGTTGGCGTACTCGGCCTCATACATCTGCGTCACGGCATCGATCACCTGACGCGGTTTCTGCGCCGAGGCAGCGGAATCCAGGAAGACCAGCGGCTTGCCGCGGACTTCCGTCTGAAGGATCGGAAAATCCCGGCGGATTGCCTCGACGTCGTATGCAAGCTCGTTCATCACGCGGCTTCCTCTCGCCGGATCCGCTCGGCCAGCCAGTCCGAGATCTTGTCGCCGAAGGCCAGAGCGACCTTGTCCACTCGAATCTCGTCCAGCGCGTCGCGGAGATAGGCCTCGATCAGCATGTTGCGGGCATCGTGCTCGTTGATGCCGCGCGCCTTCAGATAGAAGAGTTGCTCGGCATCGAGTTCGCCGACGGTCGCGCCGTGGCTGCATTTCACGTCGTCGGCATAGATTTCCAGTTCCGGCTTGCTGTCGATCTCCGCCTTGCGGGAAAGCAGCAGCGCGCGGTTCATCTGGTAGCCGTCTGTCTTCTGCGCCGGACGCTGCACCAGGATCTTGCCCTGGAAAACGCCGCGTCCGTTCTCGTCCAGCACGCCCTTGTAAATCTCGCGGGACTCGCTGTTCGGCTTCGCATGTTCGATGAAAGTGGTGTTGTCGAGATGCTGGTTCGCCGCCGCCATGTAGACGCCGTTCACCGCGTAGAGGATATCCGAGCCATCGAGCTTGCTGCGAATCTCATTGCGCGCCAGTTTCGCGCCGCAGGAAAGCGCGAAATTGTCGTAGACCGTCTTCTCGCCGCAATGCACGTGAGTCATGGCGACGTGATAGGCGTCACGGGACTCGTTCTGCAGCTTGTAGTGATGGAAGACCGCCTCGTCCTCGAGCGTCACGTGGGTGACCGAGTTCGAAAAGTAGCTTCCCTCGCCGACATGGCTTTCGACCAGCGTCACCTTGGCCTTCGGGCCGACCCAGATCACATTGCGCGGGGCAAAGGCCGCCGATCCGGATCCGATCGAGATAATGTGGATCGGCCTGGCGATGTCGGCGTCCCGCGCGACCTCGATCAGAACGCCGCCGGTAATGCCGGCCGTGCTGAGTGCAGCAAGCGGCAGCCCGTCGAGCGCGCTCTCGTCCTCCAGGGCATGCCTGGTCACGCCGTCCTTGAACTGCACTGCGTCCGCCAGCGGCGTGACCATCAGTCCGACCGGCATTTCGTCAAGCGCTGTGCGGCTCTCGTCCAGACGACCGTTCACCAGAACGATCTCGATCCCCTCGATCCCGGCGATCCTGTCGCGCGGGATCTCCACCGCCTCGGCCTCTCTGGCGGGAGCGCTGAACCCCAGGCCGCCAAGACCGCGCAGGCTGGTATATTTCCAGGCCTCCGTCCGGTTCGTCGGCAATCCGAGTTCCGCGAAACGCTCCGCACCTTTCCGCGTCACCTCGCCGAACCACTCGGGCGCGCCGTCGAGCGCCGCGGCGCCGAAGGTCTTCAGCAGCGGATTGTCGTGTGCCATATCGTTCGGCATGTGTCTGTCTCCCGACCCGATCAGGCTGCCTTGCCGGTGAAGTCCGCGTAGCCCTTTTCCTCGAGTTCGAGGGCCAGCTCCTTGCCGCCGGACTTCTGAATCTTGCCGGAGGCCATGACATGCACGTGGTCAGGCTGGATGTAGTTCAGCAGGCGCTGGTAGTGCGTGATGACCAGCATCGAGCGGCCCGCGTCTCGCAGCGCATTGACACCGTCCGCAACGATCTTCAGGGCATCGATGTCAAGGCCGGAATCGGTCTCGTCGAGCACGCAGAGGGTGGGCTCGAGCACCGCCATCTGCAGGATCTCGTTGCGCTTCTTCTCGCCGCCGGAGAACCCGACATTGACTGCGCGCTTCAGCATGTCGTCACCCATCTCCAGCGCCTTCGCCTTCTCGCGCACAAGCTTCAGGAACTGCATCGCGTCCAGTTCTTCCTGATCGTTGTACTTGCGCTTGGAATTCAACGCCTCGCGCAGGAAGGTCATGCTGGGAACGCCCGGGATCTCGACCGGATACTGAAAGGCGAGGAAAAGGCCCTCGTTGGCCCGCTCGTCCGCCTCCAGATCGAGCAGGTCCTTGCCGTCGAAGGTCACGGAGCCTTCCGTCACCTCGTAACCGTCGCGCCCGGCCAGCACGTAGGACAGCGTGCTCTTGCCCGAGCCGTTCGGCCCCATGATCGCATGCACCTCTCCCGGCTGGATGGTCAGGTCGATCCCCTTGAGGATCTCCTTGTCCTCCTCTTCCAGCGAGGCGTGCAGGTTCTTGATTTCCAACAGAGCCATATCTCTCTCCGAGCGTACTTTTTCTTGGGTTCCGGCGCGTCAGCCGACGCTGCCTTCCAGGCTAATACCGATGAGTTTCTGCGCCTCGACGGCGAATTCCATCGGCAGTTCCTTCATGACTTCCTTGCAGAAGCCGTTGACGATGATCGAGACCGCGTCCTCTTCGGAAAGCCCGCGCTGGGCACAGTAGAAGAGCTGATCCTCGCTGATCTTCGAGGTGGTCGCCTCATGCTCGACCCGCGCGGTCGGGTTGCGGGATTCGATGTAGGGCACCGTATGGGCGCCGCACTGGTCGCCGATCAGCAGGCTGTCGCACTGGGTGTAGTTGCGTGCGTTCTCCGCGCCCGGAAGAACCTTCACCAGGCCGCGATAGGTATTGTCCGCCTTTCCGGCGCTGATACCCTTGGAGATGATCGTCGACTTCGTGTTCTTGCCGATATGGATCATCTTGGTGCCGGTATCGGCCTGCTGCGCATTGTTGGTGATCGCGACCGAGTAGAACTCGCCGACCGAATTATCACCCTGCAGGATGCAGCTCGGATATTTCCAGGTGACGGCGGAGCCAGTCTCGACCTGGGTCCAGGAGATCTTCGAGTTGTCGCCACGGCAGGCGCCACGCTTGGTCACGAAGTTGTAGATCCCGCCGGCCCCGGTCTCGTCGCCCGGATACCAGTTCTGCACCGTCGAATACTTGATCTCCGCATCCTTCATCGCGACCAGTTCGACCACGGCCGCGTGAAGCTGGTTCTCGTCGCGCTGCGGGGCGGTGCAGCCTTCCAGATAGGAGACGTAGGAGCCTTCCTCGGCGACGATCAGGGTCCGCTCGAACTGGCCCGTGTTTTCCGCGTTGATGCGGAAATAGGTCGAGAGTTCCATCGGACAGCGCACGCCCTTCGGGATGTAGACGAAGGAGCCGTCGGTGAACACCGCGCAGTTCAGCGTCGCGAAGTAATTGTCGGAATAGGGAACGACCGAGCCGAGATACTTCTTCACCAACTCAGGATGCTCCTGGATCGCCTCGGATATGGAACAGAAGATGACGCCGTATTCCGCCAGCTTCTTGCGGTAGGTGGTCGCGACAGAGACGGAGTCGAAGACCGCGTCGACTGCGACGACTCCGGCGAGAACTTCCTGCTCCTTCAGGGGAATCCCAAGCTTCTCGTAAGTCTTGAGCAGTTCCGGATCGACCTCGTCGAGGCTGTTCGGCCGCTCCTTCACTTTCGGCGCGGCGTAGTAGTAGATATCGCTCAGATCGATCGGGGCGTACTCGACCTTGGCCCAGTCCGGTTCTTCCATCGTCTTGAAATGCTCATAGGCCTTGAGGCGCCATTCCAGCATCCATTCCGGCTCTTCCTTCTTCGCCGAGATGAAGCGGATGACCTCTTCGCTGAGGCCCTTTGGCGCCATTTCCGACTCGATGTCGGTGACGAATCCGTACTTGTACTTCTCGGTACCGAGTTGTTCGACCTGTTCGATTGTCTCGACAGTTGCCGCCATGTCTCTGTGTCCCGTGTCCTAAAGCGTCAAACTCAAAAAAACTTATCCGCGTCAGCTCTCGGCCGCGGCCTCGCTCCGCTCGCCTTCCCGCACCGCCGGCCGCAGCGGGAACATCTCGGTCGGGTCCAGCAGGTCTGCCAGCGTCACTTCCTCGAGCGCCGCACGCACAGCCAGATTGACCCGATCCCAATTGCCGCTGATCGGGCAGGAATTGCTGACCTCGCAACCGCCGTCTCCGTCCTCGACACAGGCCGTGAGCGCGATCGGACCGTCGATCGCCTGAACGATCCGTGCCACAGTCACCTGCTCTGCCGTCATGCCGATGGAATATCCGCCGTTGGCCCCGCGATGGGAGGTGATAAGCCCGGTTCCGGCGAGAATTTTCAGCAGCTTGGAAACCGTGGGAAGCGGGATCGCCGTGCTGTCCGAGAGCGCCGAAGCAGTCCGGACCCGGCCCGGCTCGCGCGCCATCTGGCCGAGGACCACGACCGCATAGTCGGTCATTTTGTTCAGTTTCAGCATCGCGTCGCCCCGAATTCGGACTGATTTTGTCCTATTAATTAAGCCTGCGTGCCGATAAATCAACCGTAATCTGCGGTCTGACGGGAAAAATTTGAAAGGTTCTAATTCCGGGAAAGCACCTCAGATGTGCCACATTCGGCGCGACCATGCGAGCGATTTATTGCAGGATACGCAGCCGCGTATCCGGATGCGCCGGGCCTTTCACAAACAATCAAGAATACCGCCCAGTCCCGCCATGACATCGCCGCAAACCCAGTCTCAGCCCCTGCTCGCCGTTCTCTGGATGATGGGCGCACTCGCCTCCTTCACCTCGATGGCCGTCGCGGCGCGGGAACTGACCCAGGACCTCTCGGTCTTCCAGATTTCCTTCATGCGGACGGTGATCTGTCTCTCGCTGCTCATGCCCTACGCCTACAGGCTCGGCTGGCAGGAAATGAAGACCGCGCGCCTGAAGACGCATATCGGCCGCAACATCATCCATTTCGGCGGGCAATTCGGCTGGATCTTCGGGGTGAGCGTGCTCCCGCTGGCCGCCGTTTTCTCGCTGGAGTTCAGCGCCCCGGTCTGGACCGCGATCCTGGCCGCCATTTTTCTGAAGGAGAAACTGACCCGGATCCGAGTGATCTCCATCGCGCTCGGTTTCGCGGGCATCCTGGTGATCCTGCGCCCGGGCTCCGACCTGATGCAGCCGGCCGCATTTGTTGTCATCGGAGCCGCTGTCTGCTTTGCCTGCACCTACGTCTTCACCCGGGGCCTCGCCGCCACAGAGAGCGCCTTCAAGATCATCTTCTACATGAACCTGATCCAGCTCCCGATCGGACTCGTGCTGTCGGTCCCTGTCTGGGTAACGCCGGACGTGGAAATGATCCCTTTCATCGCCATCCTCGGGATCGGCGGAATCACGTCGCATTACAGCATCGCGCGCGCCATGGCTCATGCTGACGCGGCCGTCGTCAGCCCGCTCGATTTCCTGCGCCTTCCGCTGGTCGCGGTGATCGGTTTCATGCTCTACCAGGAGCCATGGAATCCGTATGTCCTGATCGGCGGCGCGATCACCTTCTCCGGAAATCTGCTCAATATCTGGAGCGAACAGAAAGCTCTGCGAAAGAGTCCCGTGCCGCCTCTCCAGGCAACAGAGACGGCACACGAGCGCCGCACCTAACCTGGCACGATTCCTGAAACGCCTTTATCCACGAACAGATTGCCAATAAAATCCATGGAAATCCGGGAAAGGCGCTCGGGCGGAATGCTTCGCAACAAAAACTTAGAGATCCTGACCCTCCGCAACGGGTCGTGGGCCATTGAGGGTGCCGCACGCGACCTTGAGAGCGCGGAAAAGACGGCTATGCAATTCATGACGCGCGCCGGCGTCATGGGAGTCCGCGTGGTCAAGGAGTCACTCAAGGACATCAGCAACCCGGCGCCGGGCGACATTCTGTTCGAGCGATTGCGCCAGACCGGCAGCGGCGATCTCATCGCTGTCGGCGATGTCAGCGGCACACCGGCGATCTGCGAAGATGTCGAGGATCTGTTCCACGGCCCGGGCCGAAAGACCATCAACAGGCTGTTCCGCGCCTATCTCGACAAGCAGGGGGTCACGCCCACCGAAGTCATGCACAATGCCCGCGAGATGAAGCGGGCGATGGATTTCCAGAGCATGCTTCCCTCGGCAGTCGCCAAGGTCGCCCAGATGCAGGCACGAGGCGAAGACGGCGGAGACCCGGGGGCCCGTCGCGACGCGCTCTACGGTTTCGTCGAGAAGATCAGCGACCGTGCCAGGAACGCGGAGCGCAAAAAGCTTCCGTCGATCGAGAAGGACGGCATCAACGAGGCGATCGAGCGCATCAACAAGTCCGCGAATGGAGAGGCTCCCGGGTATCTCTTCCGCGTCGCGGCGAGCCGCGATCTGGTTGCAAGGCGCAACTGGTGGGACAAGTTCGCAACCACTGTCGACTGGGCCGAAGCGTGCGAGTCCGATCCCGCGCTCACAAATCTCGACTGGTTCATCAGCGATGCGCTCAGCAACGCGGAGGTCCTGCAGGATCTGCTCGGGGACCGGGAAAGCCTCGCCGATGCCCTGATCACGCTGATGGAGATCGCCGACGGAGTGCGCGAAATCGATCCCCAACGGGCTGAGAACCCGGAGAATGTCGAAGCCACGGCATTCAAGATCAACAATCTGTTCCGCAAGTCAAAGCTGCCGGAGTCGAAGGTCGCCGTGATGGACCGGGTCTGTCGCCAGCTGCAGAGTTCCGGTTCCCTGACCAAGGACAAGGAGGAGGAGCCCAAAGTATTCCGGGAAATGCTGCAGAAACTGATTCCCGGAACCGAGCTCGTCGGCGGCCCGGAGATGGCCGAGGCGATCACGCACCGGCAGTCCCACATCATCAACAAAGGCGGCGAAGGCGGCCTCAAGGCGGCGACCGCCAGCGTCCTGCCGGCGCTTCGCGACCCGGGCCGCAAGGCCGGATATCTGCTCTCTCTGTTCGAGAGCGATCTCGGCCGAACCATATTGAAAGACGAAATCGACCATCATCTGAACGGGCTCTTCATGACCCCGGCATCGGTCAATCAGATCGTCCGTACCAGCGTTGCCCCGAACAGGAAAATGGAGAAGGTCACCTCGATCTTCTACCGGATCCAGAACTCCAACCTGCCCGATGGGCGCAAGCAGCAACTGACCCAGCACCTGGACGAGCTACTCGCGACCTACATCGTCGACGGCCGCATCCTGGATCGCGTCGACGATCCGGACAAACCGCTGCATATCCGCGCATTCATGCTCGTCAGCATGTGCCAGCCGGAAATGCTGCCCGACGGCAAGGCGTCGAAGCTGGCGCGGGAAATCATCGTCAAGCATTTGCGCCGGCCGAACTTCGAGACCGAGCTCGTGGCGCAGATCGCTGACCCGACGAAGAAAGAAAAGATCCTCCGGGATTTCCACGTACAACTGCAGCGCAGCGGATTCTTCAACTGACGCCCGAACCGAATCCGCGAATTCCCTGCAGTTTTCAGTCGCCGCCGCGGTTCAGGAAATCGTGGAGCTGCTGCTCACCGATATCGCAATTGTAACCGCCGGGGCCGTTGCCGAGCGCGGCGGGAAGCGCCCGGACCGGTTTCTCGGGAGTGAGGCCGGCGACCTCGAGGATCATCTTGCGGCGGACTGCGGAGGCGAAGGACTTGATCCCCTTGGCGACGATCACGAAGGCGCCGTCACCTCCGATGACGCATTCCTCGTAATAAACGTCGAGATCGTCGAGTTTCGGGAATCCGTAGGGTGATGGGCGCTCGTTCAGGATCGGCAGGGCATTGATCACCAGTCCCGAGGCGATCGCCCGGTCCCGTGCCTCGTCAACACGGGCACCGGTGTTGTTCGGCCCGTCACCGGAAATATCGATTACCTGACGTTCGGCAAAAAAGCGCGGATCCTGAAACATCCGGACCCCGAAATCGAGCATGTTCCCGATCGAAGTGCGCCGCCCGCCCATGTGGGCCCTGACTGACAGGTTTTCGGAAAAATCGTAGGCCGCCTGCCTGCTGTCGATCAGCGTCCAGTCGAGAAGCACGCGCTGATGATCTCCGCCCGCCCACTCGACATAGGCAAGTGCGATCCGACCGAGCTGCCCCGACAGAATGGTATCGACAACGGCCTGGTCGCGCAGCGCCTGAACATACCCGTCGCGCTGCAGCCCGCCTTCCCAGAAATCGATCGAGCCGGAAACGTCCACGGCAAGCAGAAGCTTCAGATCCACAAGTTGCGGCTGATTCTCGCTCTGGGCGGAGGTTGTTTCAGGATAAAGGAAGAGCGCGGCGAGCGCGCCGATCACGGATTTACGCCAAACACCGATAGAACGCGCAAGCGGCATATCAGGTGACCTCCACCCGTATTAGCGCGCATTATCGGACGTGCTGACAAGCCTATGTTGAGAGAATCTCCCTCAAGAGCGCGTTATAGGCCTCCGGCGCTTCCATGTAGGGCGCGTGTCCGACCCCATCGATCCGGACGTGCCGCCCCGCCGGATAGAGCGCCGCAAGCGCTTCCGACTGCCGCTCGGACACCACCTTGTCGCCCGCCCCGGAGATCAGCAGGACCGGACAGCGGATCGTCGGCGCCAGCGGCCGGGCATCGGCATGATGCAGCATCGTCGCGCAGGTCCTGAGCCCGGCGGCGGTCACCCCGTGGGCAATTTCCTCGACCGTCGCACGCACCCCCTCCGGTGCACCGTCTGCGACCATCATGCCCGAGCGCTGCGCCGCGTAGGCCGCGCTCCCCTCTTTTTCCAGCGCCGCGATACGTGTCGCGTAGCTCCCGGAAAGCGGCTCGGTTGCGGGTTTGGCGCTGCCGGAATGGGTACAGGACAGGATCATGTGCCTGACCCGGTCGCCGGCCTCGGCCGCCACTGCCTGTGCGACGATTCCACCCATGGAGTGCCCGATCACCGAAAAATCGCCGACGCCGAGATGGTCCATCAACGCAAGGGCGAGGGTCGCAAACGCCGTCTGGTCCGGACCGATCACCATGGTCTCACCGTAACCCGGCGCGTCCCAGCCGATAACATGCCAGGCGTCGGAGAGCGCGGCATATTGCGCCCGCCAGGTAGCCGAATTGCCGCCGAGCCCGTGCAGCGCCAGGAGCACGGGTTTGCTGCTACCCGCGCCGGCTTCCCGGAAGGAGATATGCCCGGCCGGGGTATCGACGCGTTTCCGCTCAGGATCCATTGCCATCACATTCTCCCTCGGCACCGCCGGACTCCGAATATCGCTCTGTCGCCCAGACAGGTCATCTGGGACGACAGTCGGATCATTATGCCAGCATTCTGCAACCGATAAACGCACAGGCGGCCCAACCTGTCATTCCATACGAGAACAAGAGCGCGTTGCCCGCGATCCGTCGTATTATCGGCATCGGGGAGAAGCCATGCAGGACATTGTCGAACTTTCGCAGCTGACTTTCGTGACGGACATGCTGGCGGCTGTCGCCTTCGCGATCTCCGGCTCGCTCGTCGCCTCCCGCAAGGGGCTCGACATTCTCGGCTTCATGTGGCTCGCGATCCTGACCGGCGTCGGCGGCGGCACGGTGCGCGATCTCGTCCTCGATGTCCCGGTGTTCTGGGTTGCCGACCCGTCCCATGTGATCGCCTGCCTGCTCACCGCGACTGTCATGTTCTTCCTTGCGCCCAAGGTGGAATCACGGATCCGGCTGGTCCTCTGGTTCGACACGCTTGGACTGGCCTTCGTCACCGTGGTCGGCACGGTAAAGGGGCTGGATCATGGCACAGGGCCGCTGATTGCCGTGGTCATGGGCGTGGTGACGGCATCGGTGGGCGGCATCGTGCGCGATGTCGTCGGAAATGAGGAATCCATCATCTTGCGCCGGGAGATCTACGTCACCGCGGCCGCTCTCGGCGCGATCACCTACGTTGCGCTGGCGGGGCTCGCGGTCGGACGGCTGGAGGCGGCGGTGGCCGCCTTCGTCGTGACCTTCACCGTCCGCGCCATGGCGATCGTCTTCAACTGGTCGATGCCGAGCTACTACCGCAAGCCCAAGACGATCGACGAGTTCCGCCAGAGCCGCGAGAGCTGACGCGAGCGGACGGCATCAGCCGCGCCCGGCCTTGTGGTAATCCGCGTTCGGCAACATGTGCACGGCGCTGGCCACCCGGTTCGACATGTTGAAGAAACCGGCGACATTCGCGATGTCCCAGATGTCCCGGTCCGTGAAGCCCGCGGCGCGCAGCGCCTGCCGGTCGGCTTCTTCAATCTCCCAGGGCGCACGGGTCAGCTTCTCGGCAAACGCGACCATCGCCCGTTGCCGCGCATCGAGGTCGGCGTAGCGGTGATTGAACGCGAGCGCTTCGCCGAGTTCCGGCTGGCCGGACAATTCGCGCACGGCCGCGCCGTGGGCGACAAGACAATAGAAACATTGATTTATCGACGAGACGACGACGGCGATCATCTCCCGCTCGAGCTTGCCGAGACCGGAGGGGCCGAGCATCAGCGTGTTATAGAGTGTGGTAAACCCCTTCAGATGCGCGTCGTCGAAGCTATAGGCCTTGATGACGTTCGGCACCAGACCGAGTTTGTCGGCGCAGAGATCCCAGTATTTTCTGGTGTCCGGCGAGAGATCGTCCGCATCCGGGACCGGCAGCCCGATTTCGAGGGCATGAACTTTCTCCTTGCTCACTCTGTCCTCCTGTCAGTCCGATCCGTCCAATGCCGCCAGTTCACCAAGCGTGACCGGCTTGATAGGAGGACGGATCCGGTAGTAGCCGACCTCTTCCGGGCTCTTGCCCAGCGCATCAGCAAGAATCTCGGTGACGGCAAGACCGCACAAGCGTCCCTGGCAGGGCCCCATGCCGGCGCGCAGGAACGCTTTCGTCTGATTCGGCCCCGGTGCGCCGAGAGCGGCCGCCTTGCGGAGCGCGGCGGCACTCACCTCCTCGCAGCGGCAGACCGTGAGATCGCCGTCGAGACGGGCGATCCAGTCCGGCGGCGGAAACATCGCATCCAGCAGGGGCCGGACCGCGAGCTCCGCGCGCAGTTCGTCCCGCGCCTTGACGATCTCGACGTCGCCCGAAGGCCGGTTGACCGAACCGGAACGCTCGGCGATCTCGAGCGCGGCGATGCGCCCGGAATGGACGGCCGCCATGGCGCCGCCGATCCCGCCCCCGTCGCCGGCGACGAAGACATTCTCGACGCTGGTCTCGCCACGGTCGCTCAGATCCGGACGGAAACAGCGCTGCGCGGGATCCCAGTGATGATCGCAGCGCAGCAGCCTGGTCAATTGCGGGTTCGGAACCACGCCTTCGTGCAACAACAGGTGAGCGGCCTCCAGCTCCACCGCCTCCCCCGCACTCCGGAAGCGGACGCTCTGCAGACGCTCGGCGCCCCGTGCTTCGATATCGGTCACAGCCCGGTGAACCGGAATCCCGGACGCCGCCAACTGACGCTTCAGCCGATGGCCCTTGAGCAGCGTACGCCAGCCCAGCAGCGCGCCTGGAATATGCGGCAATCCGCGCAAGTAGGCTCCCGGCGGCGTTGTTTCAAGCACAGCGGCAATCTCGATCCCGGCCGCGGTGCACTGGGCCGCGAATAGCAGCAGCAAGGGACCGCTCCCGGCAAGCACCAAGGGCGCCTCCGGATAGAGCCCGGAGCTCTTCAGCAACGTCTGCGCCGCGCCGACCGTCATAACCCCCGGTAGCGTCCATCCGGGAACCGGGACCGGGCGTTCCATTGCGCCGGTGGCGATCAGCAGGGAACGTGCCGCAACCTGCCGGGTCACTCCGTCCCAGGCAACCGTCACGCTCTTGTCGCCCTCGTCCGGACTGTCGACGTGCCAGACGGAGGCGCTCGGCCAGAACTGCGCGCCCGAGGCCTCGAAACGCGCGGCAAGATCCGCTCCTTTGGCGTAATCCTCGCCGAGGAAATCGAGATTGTCGCGCCGGGCCTCCGCGTTCCGCCCGATCGCGCGCCAGATCTGACCGCCGGGCGTCGGCTGCTCGTCCACCACGAGAACCGAAAGTCCGCTCTCGCGCGCCGTGACCGCCGCCGACATCCCCGCCGGACCGGCCCCGATAATGGCAAGGTCAAACCGCATCATCGTCCGCCTCCCCCGGCAGCCCGGGTGCGCCACGCTGGCGGCGCACCCGCATGCCGTCCCGCACCTCGATCAGGCAGGCCTGCCGGTTCGGCACGCCGTCGATCTCGACCAGGCACTCGAAACAGACACCCATCATGCAATAGGGCGCGCGGGCCGTTCCGCTCTTCGGGGTCGTGCGCGAGGATCCGGCTCCCGCCGCCAGAATCGCCGCCGCGACGCTGTCGCCTTCCAACGCGCTCACCTGCTCGCCTTCGAACAGGAAGCGCACCGTCCGTCCGTTCTGTTCAGGCAGCCGGCGCAGCATCGAACCTCCCCGGCGAGAAAGCGGCAAAGCGCGTGTTGAAGCCGCCGCGCAGAATGACCGGCGCCAACTCCAGCGCATGGGCGGCGGCGAGCGTGACACCGCTGTGGCAGGAGAGGCTGAAGGCGCCGGGCATGTGCTCGCTCTCCCGGTAGATCGGGAAACCGTCCGGCGACATCACCCGGAGTGCGCTCCAGGTCCGGACGATGCGGGCATCTTTGAGGATCGGGAAACAGCGGATGATCGAGCGGGCGATCTCACCGAGCTTGGCCGGGTTGATCCGCGTGCTGTAGCCGGCATCCTCTTTGGAATTGCCGAAATTGATCGTACCGTCGGCAGTCTGCCGCGCATTCACAAGAAGCATCGGGATCACCGGCTGCATCCGCTCGGTGATCAGGATGTGACCGCGGTTCGGGGAGACCGGGATCGCGAGCCCGACCATCTCGGCCAGCCACTTGTTGGCGAGTCCGGCGGCGATCACCACCTTGCCGCCGCGAAAGGTCCCCGCCCTGGTCGACACGCTGAACCCCTCCCCGTCCTTTTCGATCTTCCGGGCCTGCGCGCCGCTGACATAGCGCGCGCCGAGCGCCTGTGCGCCGCCATGCAGGCCGCGCAGCAGGTAGAGCGGGTTCACATGACCGTCATGCGGGGAATAGCTGGCGCCGGTCACCTCGGGACCGACCAGCGGCATCATCTTCAGAACCTCTTCGCGACCCAGCATCACCCGGTCGTTCTCGCCGACGCCGGGCTGACCCTGCATGCGGCGAATCTCTTCCGCGTTTGCACGGAACTCGTCCTCGCCGAGACAGAGCTCAAGCCCGCCTTCCTGTCTCAGTTCGACATCGGTCCCGTCGCACCCGCTTATATCCTCGGCAAAGCCTCGGTAGAGCTCCTTCGAGCGGCGTGTCCAGCTCGCATATTCATGCATCCCGTCGCCCTTGCCCTGCACCCAGACAAGGCCGAAATTTCCGCGTGAGGCGCGCAGCGCGACATCGCCTTCATCAAGCATTATGACAGAGGCGCCCTCGCGGGCGAGACCGTAGGCCACCGCCGCGCCGACAAGCCCGCCGCCGACCACGATGACGTCGCTGGCCTCAGTCATATCGCCCTCAGTCGAGCAGCGCTTCGAGGTCGGCCTGGACCGATTTGTCGAACCCGATCACGCGGATCTCGCCAAGATCGATAACCGGCCGCTTCACCAGCGAGGGCTGGCTCGCCAGCAGCGCCGGGGCCGTCGTGTCGGTCACACTTTCCTGAATTGCCGGATCGAGTTTCTTCCAGGTCGTGCCGCGCTTGTTCACCACCTTCTCGACGCCGAGTTCGGCGATCCAGTCCGCCGCGCGCTCGGGTGTCAGCCCGCCTTTCTTGAAATCATGGAAGCTGTAGGTGACGCCGCGCGAATCCAACCACTTACGGGCTTTCTTCACCGTGTCGCAATTCGGAATGCCATAGACCGTAATCATCGCCTCAGTTCCTTTCCATCGGCGCCGGCAGGTCATCCACCGTCGCAAGCAGGACGTCCACCAGGCTGCGGCCGAGGGTCTTCGAGCGCTCCCCGTCCCAGCCATGCACCGGGTCCGGCTGGTTGTCGGCATCCTTGAACGGCATTTCCAGCGTCATCGAAAACGCGCCGAGGCCGTTGGCGATATGCCCAGTCGAGGTGGTGAGATTTCCCTTGCCCGGCGCCGGTTTCGGATAGCCGTGCGCCGTCTGGAAATCCGGGTTCATCGCCGCATAGGTCGCCTGGAACCGGTCGAGCATCGTAACATGCGCCTCGGAAATCCCCGGCACGCCATAGCTTCCGGCGATGAAATTGTAGGGAATCGCCTCATCCCCGTGCACGTCGAAGGAGAGGTCGATGCCGCGCGCCGCCATGGCCTCCAGCACACACAGGACCTCCGGGCTCTTATCCGGGCTCGGCTCCGCCCATTCCCGGTTCAGGTTCACCCCGAGCGCGTTGGTCCTGAGATGCCCGCGCCGGCTGCCGTCCGGGTTCATGTTCGGCACCGCGTAGACCACCGCCTTTTCCAGCAGTCCCCGGCTGGCGCCGTCGGCGGGGTCGAGCAGACGCTCGATGAAACCTTCCATGTACCATTCCGCCATAGGCTCGCCCGGGTGCTGGCGCGCGAAGACCCAGAGCTTCTTCTTCCCGTCCGACGGGGTCCCGATGGTCAGCAGGTCGATGGTCTGCTGATCGTGGGTCTGGCCGATCACCTCGACAGCACAGCGCGGGGAACCCTGCGCGGCGGCGATCAGGTCCTGATGCCGCTCCATCGAATAGGGCTGGAAATAGGCGTACCAGACATAATCCGCCTCCGGCACATGGCGGATAGTCAGCTCGGTGCCGTCATAGGAGGTCGGTACCCGGAACCAGGACTCCCGGTCGTAGGAGGCACAGGCACGGTAATTCTCCCAGCCCTTCGGATAGCTCGACCCGCTCGCGTTCAGGATCCGCATGGTCACGCCGCGCCCGTTCGCGCCGGAAAGGCGGAAATGGAACCACTGGTAAAAGTCGGAGAGGTGATCCTTGACGATGCGGAGCTGGATGTCGTTCGGATCCTCGAACGAGACGACCTCGATATTGCCGCTGTCGAAGGCAGCATCGATACGTAACATTGGAACTCCCGGAGGTGATCGGCGGTGACGGCTCGGTGCGAATGACCGGTTTCCGGGAGACTACGCGCGGCGGGCTTTCCGCACCAGAGAGGAGTGCGGAAAGAGTGTCTTGAGCGCCGGGCGCAGCGCAGGGCTCAGAAGCGCTCCGCGCGCACCACCTCCACGTTCGAGACAGAAATCAGTCCGGAGCGCGCATTTACGAACGGGAACAGCGATCCCAGGACCTCGTCCTTGTGCTGCCCGTCCAGGATGCACCAGATCATCATCATGCCCTCGGCGCCGGCGATCTGGCCGTCGCGCGTCCAGCCGCCGTTCAGACCACTGCCACCATGCACGGGCAGGACGGTATAGCCGTGCACGCCCGGAAGTTCCTCGAGAAGGGCCTCCAGGCGGGGAACGGCCAGTTGTTCAATCAGAATGTCCAGGCGGACTTTCGGATGCGTCTGCATGACTGTCTCCAAATGTCGGCTCAAGGCGTGAAGAGCGCGAACGCGGCGGCAATGTAGACCGGAATGCCGATCACGACATTGAAGGGAAAGGTAATGCCGAGCGACAGCGTCGTATAGATCACCGGCTTGGCCTCAGGGAGGGCCAGACGCATTGCCGCCGGTACCGCGATGTAGGAGGCACTCGCAGCCAGGACCATCATCAGCGCCTTGCCCGCCGGGGAGAGCTCCAGCGGCCACACCGCGGCAGCCATCAGCGCCGCGCCGACCAATGGCATGTAGAGACCGAACAGCACCGTGCCCCGGTCGATCGCCGACCGGTTCTGCAGCAAACCCCGCCCCGCAACCGCTCCCATGTCGAGCAGGAAGAGGCAGAGCACGCCCTTGAACGGATCGACCACGAAGGGCTTGATGTCGGCGAGTCCCTCCGAGCCGGTGAACCAGCCGATCGCGAGCGCGCCGAGCAGCACGACGACCGAGGAGTTCAGCACCGCCTCGCGCGCCGAGAGCGAGGGGCGTCCGGTCGCCGGCGCGCCTGCCTCCTTCGCCGCCCGTCCGGCCAGAGTCCGGCAACAATGGCAGGTGCCTCCATCGCCGCGGCTACCGCGACCAGGATCCCCTCGGCGCTGTCGCCCCGGTCCGCAAGAACCTGGGTCGCGGTCAGGAAGGTGACGATGCTGATGGAGCCGTAATGCGCCGCGACCGCCGCGGCGTCGGTGCGGCCGAGCCCGCTCGCGACCCGAAGCGCGCCGAATGCCAGCAAGGGAAACAGGCCGCTGAAGACAATCCCGACCAGCAGCGGCATCACGCTCGCCGCCCCGGCACCGCTCTCAGCCAGCCCGGCCCCGCCCTTGAAGCCGATCGCCAGCATCAGGTAGAGCGCGATGGTCTTGGCGACCGGTTGCGGCAGGGACAGGTCGACGCGCGCGAGCGCCGCCAGGAAGCCGAGGATAAAGAACAGGACCACCGGGGACCCGAGGGTACTGGCGGCGAGAGTGACGATGCTGTTGAAATCCATGACACTTCAATAAGAAAGGCCGCGGTCGCTCACCGAACCGGGGCAAGTGGGAATGACTTATGATGGCCCGATGATAGAAACACCAAAAACTCCAATATATTTACAACAAAGCATCCAAAATTCAATAAACAGATATATAATGATAAAAACACCCAATTCGAACCGGGTCAGATCATGCTGAGCAAACCTCTTCTCACGATCCACGAGGTCGCAGACCTCCTGAAAATGAAGGAAAGCACGGTTCGCAACTGGATCCGCGACGGCGAGCTGCGCGCGATCAAGATGGGCCGCGACTGGCGCGTCGCGGTGAAGGACCTCGAAGCCTACCTCAACGCCCACGCCAACAAGCCGGAGGCCTGAGCGGACTCTTTCACGCGAACCCGGAGCCCCGGGGATCAAGAACTCCGCAAACCGTTCGCGTGGCCCGCATCTGCGTCAGATCCGCGGCCTCTTGTGTGGATCGGTGCAGCAACAGGGAACTCTTCAAGGCGTGCGGCCGGTGCCGGTCCTGAGCACGCCCCCTGATGCCCCCGTCATTGCGGTCGATCTCTTCGGGATCTGGATTTGGCGAGGCTATCCCTTCACCGCGAGAACCCCGCCGATCGCAACGAACACCCCGCCCGCAAGAATCTTCGCCTGCCGAAGATAGGCGAATCCGGTCGCCCGTGCCGCCAGCCGCTGTGCGGCAAAGACATAGACCACCTTCACGCCCCCGACGGACAGCACCGCGATGAGCGAAAGCAGCGCGACATCGGCTCCGGAAAGGCTGGCGAGATCGACGAAGGTCGGCAGCAGGCTCGCATAGAACAGGATCGCCTTGACGTCGCCCATGGTCAGCAGCAGGCCGGCCATGAAGCTTCCGGTCAGTCCGCCGCGCGCGGTCTTCGGGTCCGCCGCCTCTTGCTCGGGCGCGGCCCGGAGCTGGGCGCGGATCAGGGATAGTCCGAACCAGACGAGATAGGCTGCCGCCGCGTAGCGGATCAGCGCGAAGAGCGCGCCGAGCTCGGCCGCCAGCGCCGCCATGCCGAGCACCGCCAGCGCGATGAAGACGAGGTCGCCTGCAACGATGCCGACGGCCACCGCGAGCCCGTGCGGCACGCCCGACATCGCCGATCGCGCGACGACGAGCGCGACGCTGGAA
The DNA here is from genome assembly GCF_965216895.1 of Nisaea sp. Classification (GTDB taxonomy): domain Bacteria; phylum Pseudomonadota; class Alphaproteobacteria; order Thalassobaculales; family Thalassobaculaceae; genus Nisaea. The sequence goes on along the minus strand of NZ_OZ244205.1, from coordinate 327,145 downwards.
CTGGGAAGCGCCGCCATCGCCGCGAGGACGAGGAAAAGCGTGAAGGCGCCGAAGAGGGTCATGAAATTCCTCCTGTCATCATGCGGACCAATGCAGACAGACTAGCCGCCTCCGGTCCGCCGGGGAACCTCGCCGGCTCAGGAAACCCGTCCCTGGGCAGCCGGCAGGGAGGGGTGGTCGATGACCGTGATCAGCTGGTCCACCCCGGCGCTGCCGCATCCCATCGGCGCAGTCACCGACTCGAAGGCGATCCAGGTGCGGTCGAAGGCCCAGATCATCAAGCCCTTGCGGAAAGTCGGCATCGCGCGCGCCGCGGTCTCGCGATAGCGCGCCAGCATCGCTTCGGTGCCGATCTGATAATCGCATTCGGAAACGTATTTCCGCGTCAGGTCGCGGCCGACCGCGGTGACGATCTCGGTGCCGACGATGCGGTGGAAGAAATCCCGTCCGCCGTCCACCACGTCGACGATCAGCACACGGCCGATCCAGGGCCACAGGCTCTCCGGAGTGAAATGCGCACGGTCCGGAATGGGGGACCCCTTCCGGCAGTCTTTCCAGAATCGGTGAAAGGAGCGGACGAGCGGGCTGGTGACATCTTCTTCGGAGACGATATCGGATTTCGACAATTCAGCCCCTCCCCCCGCACTGACGGAGGCGGCAGGCCGTCAACGGCAATCCGCTATGTCGGGAACAATCCAGCAACGATTTATCGACCGGAACCACGCTACATCAGGAGGATAGCCACGATATCCGAGTTCCGGGCCGGCGGCAAACCAGGCCGCGGGCCGGACTGTTGCCGAACGCGGCTAGGCACCGGGGAGACCTCCCTCGAACGGCGCCAGCGTCAGCGCGTCCCAGAAGTGGGGCGTACCCGGCCTGGCGCGTGGCGATTCCGCCCTCTCCTCGAACAGTGTCGTGTAGCACGAAATGCCGAGCACGGCGCGGATCGAGCCGTCGTGTTCCGCCACCGGCAGGACAAGGCGCTCCGACTTCTTCGGCATTCTGAGTTCGGACTGCGTGAGATAGAGGATCGCCGGCCGGTTGATCACGGTAAGCCAGCGCGGATGGGCCTCCTCGTGATCGTCGCCAATGATCTCCCGCGAGGTCATCCCCTTGATGCTCCGGCCCCAGGCGGCATTGATCATTTCACCGGCGAGCACGCAACGAAAGTCGCCATCGGCCTCGTAGCGATAGATCCAGCTGTGGGGCAATGCCGTGGGAAAGGCGGTCGGGTCGATCCGTCTGCGCAGCGGCACCGTTCCCGGCGACCAGAGGCTCATCCAGTGCTCGAACAAGGCCAGCACCGGCGCGGACGCCGTCGGGAGCTGCGGGCACATCGGGGCCCGATCCGGAGGTGGGCAGAAACTCTCGGAACTGGTCATGACCGGCGGCGAACACTCTGCATATCACGGGCAAAACGAGCCGGATTCCGGCCACGGCCGCTCCGGTTCTCCCAGTCTAGTCGCGAAAGGTTAAGCAGCCCTGAATAAACTGGCGATCACACCGGGCACCATGCCTGTCTATTTCCTGATCGCGGAGAAGCTCGGCACGAATTGAACTCCTTTGGTTTCATGCCGGACATATTTCGGCTCGAAGGCAATGTCCTCGGGGTAGCCCGTCACTTCGACCACATTGCGGACGCGACTGGCGATCCGCTCCATGAAGACTCCCGCCGTGCCCTGCAGCCCGGCGGCGATGGCCCAGCTCGGGAAGTTCTCGCCGGTCGTGAGAGCCAGGAACGTGTATCCGTTCGCCAGCACGAAATCGTTCACCGCCCGCACCACGCCGAACTCGACCCTCGGATGGAGCGTGTAGTCATGGCCCATGACCAGTCCGCCGGGCGCGACTTTCGGCGCGTAGCAGGCCAGGTCCCGCATCACCGCGTCGTAGGAATGGTCGGCGTCGATATAGACCACATCGAGCGAGCCATCGGCGATACGCTCCGCCGCGACATGCGAGAACGCCCGCTCGACCACGACCCGTCCCGAGGCGATCTCCGGAGCGAAATCCTGCAGGACCTGCGCGTGGCGGGAATCCTGGACCGCCTGCTCCGGATTGTTCGAGTCCGGCTTCAGATGCGCGACATCCTGATGCGCCCAGGCATCGATCATCCGCAGCCGGCGCGGCTTGCAGCCCTCGAGGATCCTGCGCGAGAATTCGCCGGATGCGACGCCGATCTCGGCAATCTCCAGGCTCTCGGGCAGCAGTTCGACGAGCTTCGCGCGCGTCAGGGGGGTAATCAGCATCGCAGCCTCGATGGCAGAATACGGAACGGCAGCATCGTCCGGGCAAACCCGCGTGCCTAGCGCCAGTGCTCGGGCACCCATCCGGACCGGACCTGGTGTGGCTTCGGCACGGTCGGGAAGGTTACGATCCTCGCACCGGTCCGGGCCAGCCCCGCCGAGTCGAGGTCCGGTTCGAGCGACTTGTAGATGCGGACGGGGCTCCGCGGGAAGATATCGATCCCGGGCAGGCATTCCTCGATCCAGTCCTGGTCGCCGGTCAGCCGGTCGAGCGCGCTCCGGGTGAAGCGGTCATGCACCGGCGCGGCGAAAGCCCGGTCGAACAGCATGACGGAGGAATTGAAGCCGGGATTGAAGGAATGCTCGAGAATGTGGAAACCCGCTTTCAGGTCCGCGATGAAGCCGAGATCCCCGACCACGACCGTGTCGAGGTCGAGATAGAAGATCGTCCGGTCGGCGAACGGTGTCTGCGGATCGAACAGGGCCAGCTTCGCCCACCATCCCTGCAGCGGCCTGTCCGAGATATCGATAACGCCGATCTCCGGGCGCAGGCCCTCGGCATCGTCGGTCAGGCAGACGAAGCGCCAGTCCCCCGGCAGATGGCGGCGCACCATCGCGTAGAGGCGATTGACATAGTCCGCCCCGTATTTCGTGCCGTGCTTGACGCAGGCGACGGTCAGCTGGTCCAGATCGACCGGCCGGGCGTCCGGGCCTTGCGACGGCAGTCCGTCCCGCAGCAGCGCGCGGGCCCGGTTCAGGGTGTTGTTGAGCGGTGCGAGGTCGATCTTGTGCGGGAAGTCCTCGATCACCCGCACCGCCTCCGCATGGTCGCCGGCATTGACGCGGATCCGCGCCAGACGCGCGAGCACCGAGCCGAAGAAGGTCTGCTGGTTCTCGTCCAGAACGGGCCCGCACGCGGCCAGCGCGGTCGAGAAGATCTCTTCGAACAAGGCGGCGGCCCGGCCGGACCGGCCCTGCACGGCATGCACCCGCGCGATCGAGTCGAGGATCGTCATCCGGAGGCCGAGGGACTTCGCCGGCACCGCCTCCAGAAGCTCCTCGAGCACCCGCAGCGCCTCGCCATGCCGGCCGGTCTCGATCAGGAGGGAGGAGAACTGGTGGGTCAGCCCGTGGATCTCCGGGTGGGCCGCGTGCAGCAGCCGCATATGCCTGAGGGCGGCCTCGGAATCGCGCTCCAGGTCATTGACGCCGGCATCCCGGCGGGCGCCCTTCCAGTTGATGTAGTTCCGCACCAGGGCGCGGCGGAGCTCGAAGCCGTTCTCCGTATCGGGAAAGTCCCGGAGCAGGGTTTCGGCTTCCCCGACCGCCTCCGGATCCCCGCCCAGAATTCTTTCGATCAGCGACATGTTCGGGCGACCACCCAGGCGACTGTCTGAAGTAATGGCGCCGCCGGAGACCGGGGCGCGTCGAAGGGCGCCACGGCGCCGGACATTGCGGCCCTCAGGCCGCGCCGGCCATCTCTATCACGCGCGCCTTGCGCGTCTCAACCGGGGTTGCGCGCGACAGGCGGCCGGGGACTGTTGCGGCCGGAGGCTCTGGTCTCCGCCCGCGCCGCCCCCATATCATGGAGAGACACCGCATTCTCCCACCGGCACCGCGCGCCGCGGCAAGTGGAGGAGCAGCTTGACCGGAACGCACCGAGCCATGGCGGTGCTGGCCGCCATCGCCCTCGTCGCCGGCCTCCTCGCCGCGCCGGGCGGTCCAGCCCGGGGTGAGGAAACCGGGGAGCGCGACTATGCCGTCACCCTGTTCGGCGGATGGATGACCGACAATGGCTGGCGCGAGATCGCCGCCCTCGACGATGTCTCCCTGCGCGACAGCTGGCTCGCCGGCGCCGGGATCGTGTACGAATTTGCCGGCACGGCCGCCTGGGCGCTCGAGATCGAGCTGCAGGCGGCAAAGCATTTCGGCGAGCAGACCCACTGGGAGGTCAACCTCCCGCTCTATGCCCGCTGGCGCGCCTTTCCCTGGAACGACCGGCTGCCGACCAGCCTCGCCTTCGGCATCGGCCCCTCCTACGCTACCGACCTGCCGCCGGCCGAGGTCGCGATGGACGGCAGCAGCGAGCAACTCCTGCTCTACTGGACCGCGGAACTCGAGCTCGGCCTCCCGGACAGTCCCTGGAGCGGCGTCGCCCGCCTGCACCACCGCTCCGCCGGCTACGGCCTGTTCGCGGAGTCGGGAGGCTCGAACGTGCTTACGCTGGGGGTGAGGCGAAGGTTCTGACGGGTGGTAAGGAGGGAGTGCCGGGGTAACGAATAGCGGCCAGAATTAAGTCGTGTGTCCCCTTTAATTCCGCCTTTAATTCCGTGTCCCCTTTAATTCCCCCCTCATTAATTCCCTTAAGAGGTATTCGCACGGTGAGGGTTGGTTTCCTAAGATCGAGGATATGTGTGGTAGCTGTCGAGCTGAGGTAGTTTAAGCGGGTCATTCCCGACGAGATCGCGGAGAAGACGGCGCGGGAGCTGGAAAGCTATCCGGGCCAGGACGAGCGACACCTCGCCGAGATGAAGGCGATCCTCGACGAGGAAGGCTCGAATTACGCGGGTTAGCTCTCCCGTTCAGACGGCGACCCGGTCCGCCGACCAGGTGCCCGCATTCTCGATGATGCGGTCCGGGTTCTCGTAGCGGCTGCGCAGGATTTTCTCGTAGAGCAGGCCCTCCTCGGCGCGGGTGACAGGACCGTCCTTGCCCACAAGGCCCCGCAGCGCGCCGTCGAGCGCGTCGACGGTGCCGGAACCCTCGTCGAACTGGGCCTTCTTGCGCCAGACCAGATCCGCCGGCAGCAGGTCCTCGCAGCTCTTGCGCAGGATCCATTTCTCCGTGGTCGGCCCGGTGGATTCGAGCGCGTTCGGGTCGGTGCGGCGGAGTTTCAGCTCGGCCGGGATGGACTGGGCGAAATCGATCAGGTCGCGGTCGAGGAACGGGGTGCGCGCCTCCAGGCTCTCCGCCATGGTGACCCGGTCCACCCGCTGCAGGTTGATGTTGTGCATGGTGCCGAGGGCGCGGGTCAGTTCGTCCGCCAGCGCGCGGGGCTGGTCGACATAGCCGTGATGATAGGCATAGCCGGCGAAGAGCTCGTCGGCGCCCTCGCCGGTCAGGACCGCCTTGACCTCGCGGCGGGCCAGGCGGGCGGCGAACAGGGTCGGCACCGCGCTGCGCACCAGATCCACATCCGCGCTTTCCAGATGATAGATCACGTGCGGCAGGTTCTCGGCGACGTCCTCTGCCGTGAAGACGTATTCGCGGTGGTCGGAGCCGATATGGGCCGCGACGGCGCGGGCAGCCGTGAGGTCGGGCGAGCCTTCCGTGCCGACGGAAAAGGTCTTCAGCGGACCCTTTCCGGCGCCACGGCGCACCTTCTGGCCGATCGCGGCGATGATCGAGCTGTCCAGCCCGCCGGAGAGGAAGGCGCCGACCTCGACATCCGCGACCATCCATTTCGCGACCGCCTCTTCCAGCACCAGCCGGAGCTCGCGCGCGGTGCGGCCGATATCGAGGTCCGGCTCCGCCTCCGCGGCGCCCTGGGGCGTGCGGTACCACTGCCGCCAGCCGTCCCGGCTGTCATAGAGCGAGCCTGGCGGGATCGCCTCGATCTCCGTGACCTCGATGCCGTCGAAGGCCTTCAGCTCGGAAGCGAAGGCGTAGCCGCCGTTCAGCCGGGCGACATAGAGCGGCTTGATGCCGAGCGGATCGCGCGCGGCGATGATCCGGCTCCGGCTCGCCAGGACGAAGGCGAACATGCCGTCGAGCTTGCTGATCCAGCGGGTTTCGCCGGAGCGGAACAGATGCAGGATCGCCTCGCTGTCGCTCGCGGTCTCGAACGCGCTCTCGCCGAGGATCGCGCGCAGGTCCTGGTGGTTGTAGATCTCGCCGTTCGCGACCAGCAGGTCGTTCGTCTGGTGGATCGGCTGCTTGCCGTCCTCCGGGCCGATGATGGAGAGGCGGCAATGGGCCATGACGGTTTGCGTGCCCGGCAGCCGCGCCACCTCGACCGCGTCCGGCCCCCGGTGCGCAATTCTCCGGATCATCCGGTCCGCCAGCGCTTCGTCCCCGGCGTTCCAGAGACATACGAAACCACACATGAAACCAACTCCCTCTTTTGTCCGACTTGTCTATCCGGTGCGCCGCCCCGGCGATGCATGCCCGGTACAACCATAGAGGAGGGAGATTCGGTGGGAAGGGCAAATAAGTCTCGTGTTCCCTTTAATTCCTGTCCTTTAATTCCGGGGTCACAGGTCGCAGTGTGGAGTTAAGTCGTGTGTCCCCTTAATTGGTGTCCCCTTAATTGGTGTCCCCTTAATTGGTCCCCTTAATTGAACCTCGTTAACCTGCGCAAATGCTCCTCAGTTTCGGGAAAATTAAATCGCGCCCTCAGTATATCCAGCGTACACACTACCGATCTTCAAAACGCTCATTGGGGTTAATTAGCCATGAGGAATGTTGATAAATCGATATTATTTTGCTGGGTAGCGCTCATGTTCTTCGCATTCGTTGCGATTACGGCAGCTACAGCCGCTTTACTGTCCCCAACTGTATCGCGCGAACTGAACAACATTCCAACTTGGACTGGTGGATTAGTTGGGTCCGCACTTGGTGTGATAGGCGCATATTCAATTGCCGCATGGCAAACAAATAAAGCCAAAAACCTGGATAGAGAAAAATCCTACAGACTTGTCTTAGCGCACTTAATACCCAACATCAGATCGCTCAAATCTGCCGCAAAATCAATTTCTGAATTCATCGATTCGACAAAAGAGCGAAATGACAAACCAGAAATGAGTGAACGACAAAAAAATGTTCTGATCAAATTTTCGTCGACAAATATTCATCGCGACCACCCGATTCACATCCAACATTTTGACCACAACGAATGGATAATTTTTGCCGAAATAATGGAATCAGGAATAGTCTTAGAACACTGGATAGATGACATTAAACACAACAAAAATAAATTGAATCATACATACTTGAGTCATTTTCTGGAAATGCTCGCGAAACACACTAATAATTTGATAGAATTATTTAACCTCATAAAACATCACTCGCCTCACGTGTCTAACATCGAGCTCGAAAAACTAGATGGCGGAGCGAAGATTCGCGGCATTCGGGATATATAGTTATTTAGCGCCAAGCTTCACCCTATACCCCAACACCAGCTCGTCCCCCGTCTTCCCCCGGATCCCCCAGTTCACCATCGGCGTTTCGAAGATCGTGATCTCCACGTCCCCGACCGGGATGCCGAGCCCCGCCGGGACCCGTTCCATGATCGCGTGCAGCAGCGCCTTCTTCGTCTCCGGCGCCCTGCCCTCGAACATGGAGATCTCGATCACCGTATAGGCAGACGTCCGGTCCGCCGGGCGGATGAAATCCTCCGGGTCCAGCGGGATGAAGCGGTGGAAGCGTTTGTCTTCGGGGAGCTTCAGGAAGTCGGTCGAGCAGCCGTGCAGGATGTCGGAAAGGCGCGCGCGGTGGCGCGCCAGATGGGCGCGCTCACCGTAGATCTTGTACTGCGCCATGGACGGGCTCAGTCGTCGTCGCGCGTCTCGACCGCGGCGGCGGCCCGCGCCTTCTCCTGCCGCTTCTGGCGCCAGAGCGCGTAGAGATAGATGACCGCGCCGAACACCACGCCATAGACCACGGCGCGGTAGACGTCTCCGCCGGTCACCTCGGAGCTCGGGCCGAGCCAGCCCTGGGCCTGGGCGCCGAGCATCAGCAGGCAGAGCACGACGCCGTTGAACACGCCGCGCCAGAGCGGCCTCTCCAGGATGAAGGGTTTGCGCTCCTCGGTCCCGGTCTTGTCGTCGCCGCTCATGGCAGTCCCTCGCTCACGTCAATTGGGTGTCTTGATATCGAGGCCCAATTGTGCCCGACGGCGGAGCCAGAGGCTAGGCCGGTATCGGTCGTCGCCGCTGACGGCATGCATCGCCGCCATGATGGCGAAGGCACGCTCCACACCGAGGTCGGAAATGATCTCCAGCGGGCCGAGCGGATAGTTGAGGCCGAGCTTCATGGCGAGATCGATGCTGTCCGGATCGGCAATGCCGATCTGCGCCATCTCGCAGCCGAGATTGCCGACCATGCCGCGGATGCGCTGGGCGATGAAGCCGGCGCTGTCCCTGATCGCGGTGACCTTGCGGCCGTTCTTCTGCAAGGCCGCCGAGACCGCGTCCCGCGCGTCTTCCGAGGCCCCCGGCGCGGACATGATCGTCACCCGCTTCGAGGTGTCGCCGGTCACGTCGATGGCGACGAGGCGGGTATGGTCGATGCCCATGCGGCTGGCGAAGGTGGCGCAATCCTCGCCGAACAGCGCGGCGACGATCGGCGAGGAGCCGTCGTCGGTCTCGTCCAGGGCGACGCCCGCCAGCAGGTCGGCGAGTTCCGGCGCCTCGGCGGCCACGTAGACCTGCACCGCCGGGGCGGCCGCGGTCTCGTGGTCCGGGCTCGGCGGGTTCACCTCCTGGCCCTTCTCGTCATAGCGGAAATGGCCGATCCCGGTCTTCCGCCCGAAGCGGCCGGCATCGTAGAGCGCCTTGTGCAGCGGCACGGTGCGCAGGCGCGGATCGTAGCTGTACTGCTCGTGCACGATCAGCGAGACCGGATAGTTCACGTCGATCCCGGTCAGGTCCATGAGCTGGAACGGGCCCATGCGGAAATGCCCGCAATCGCGCATCACCGCATCGACCTCGGCCGGCGTCGCCACGCCCTCGTGCACCACCGCGAGCCCTTCGGTTGTAAAGGCGCGGCCGCCGAAATTGACCAGGAAGCCCGGCGCGTCCTTCACCTTCACCGGCGTGCGGCCCATGCGCTCGCCAAGCGCGCAGAGCCCGTCCATCACCCATTCCTCGGTGCCCGGCCCGCGGATCACCTCGACCAGGCGCATCAGCGGCACGGGATTGAAGAAATGGAAGCCGGCGACCCGTTCCGGATGCTTGCAGACCCGGGCGATGGAGCCGATCGGCAGCGAGGAGGTGTTGGAGGTCAGGAGGCAGTCTTCGGCGACATGCTCTTCGAGCTCGGAGAAGACCTGCTGCTTCACCTCGAGATTCTCGAAGATCGCCTCGACCACGCAGGCGCAGTCCCTGAACTCGGCGAGACTGGAGGCGACGGTCACCCGCGCCGCCATTGCGGCGACGGCGTCGGCCGAGAGCTTGCCCTTCTCGACCAGCCGCTCCAGGCGTTTCACCACCTGTTCCTTGCCGGCCGCGGCAGCGCCGTCCTTGGCGTCATAGAGCACGACCTTCATCTCGCCCTGGAGGGAGACCTGCACGATCCCCTGCCCCATGGCGCCCGCCCCGATCACACCGACGGTGAGACCGGCTTTTCCCGCATCGAATTTCATCAAATCAGACCTTCTCGATGATGGTCGCCATGCCCTGGCCGACGCCGATGCACATGGTGCAGAGCGCGTATTTGCCGCCCTTGTCCTGCAGCTCCTCGGTCGCGGTCAGGATCAGACGCGCGCCGCTGGCGCCGAGCGGATGGCCGAGCGCGATGGCGCCGCCGTTCGGGTTCACCCGCTCGTCGTCGTCGGCGATTCCGAGATCGCGCAGCGAGGCGAGCACCTGGGCCGCGAAGGCCTCGTTCAGTTCCATCACCGAGAGATCGTCGACCTTGAGGCCGGCGCGTTCCAACACCTTGCGGCTGGCCGGGATCGGGCCGACGCCCATGATCCGCGGCTCGACGCCGGCCGCCGCGCCGGTGACGATGCGGGCGCGCGGGGTGAGACCGTGGCGCCTGGCCGCCTCCTCGGAGCAGACGATCATCGCCGCCGCGCCGTCATTGACGCCGCTGGCATTGCCCGCGGTCACGGAGCCGCCTTCCTTGCGGAACGGGGTGGCGAGCTTGGCGAGCGCTTCGGCCGTGGTGGAGGGACGCGGATGCTCGTCCGTGTCGACCACGGTCACCTGGCCCTTGCGGCCCTTGATCTCGACGGAGGCGATCTCGCGGGCGAGACGGCCGTTCTCCAGCGCCCTGCCGGCGCGCTGCTGCGAGCGCAGCGCGAAGGCGTCCTGGTCCTCGCGGCTGATCTGGAACTGCTCGGCCACGTTCTCCGCCGTCTCCGGCATGGAGTCGGTGCCGTACTGCTCTTCCATCTCGGGATTGACGAAGCGCCAGCCGATGGTGGTGTCGTAGATCTCGGCATTGCGGTCGAAGGCGCTGGTCGCCTTGCCCATGACGAAGGGCGCGCGGGACATGCTCTCGACCCCGCCGGCAATGAAGAAATCGCCCTCGCCGGAGCGGATCGCGCGGGCCGCGGCGTTCACCGCCTCCATGCCCGAGGCGCAGAGCCGGTTCACCGTCGCGCCCGGCACTTCCGGCGAGAGGCCGGCGAGCAGCAGGGCCATGCGGGCGACATTGCGGTTGTCCTCGCCGGCCTGGTTGACGCAGCCGTAATAGACGTCGTCGAGATCGTTCCAGTCGACCGAGCCGTTGCGCGCCATCAGGCTCTTGATCGGATGCGCCGCGAGATCGTCCGCGCGCACCGGCGAGAGCGCGCCGCCATAGCGGCCGATGGGGGTGCGTATGGCATCGCAGATGAAGGCTTCGGTCATGATGGCGGCTCCCAAGGTCGATTTTTTGCGAAACTCAATTTCGCAGCTTATTGTCGCCTGCAGTATGCACAGCCTAATATCCCGGTCAATTTCCAGTCGGGAAGCATAATCTTGCCGTTCCACCCTCCTCCGGAGCGGCGCCGAAACCAAGGGAGCAAACCGTGTCCGTCGTCATCCTCGATCACCCGCGCGAGCGCGAAGAGAACGACCGCATCGCCATCGTCCGCATCAACCGCCCGGACGCGCTGAACGCGCTAAACCTCGAAGTGCGCCAGGAGCTGGCCCGCATCTTCCGGGAGCTGACGGAAGACGACGATGTGCTGGCGGTCGTGCTGACCGGCGACGAGAAGGCCTTCGCCGCCGGCGCCGACCTGAAAGACATGGCGGACCGCACCACGGTCGAGATGTTCCAGCGCAAGACCGAGCGGCTCTGGCAGGCGGTCGCCGACTACCCGAAGCCGGTGATCGCGGCGATCAACGGCTACGCCCTCGGCGGCGGCCTCGAACTCGCCATGCATTCCGACATCATCGTGATCGGCGAGAACGCACAGGTCGGCCAGCCGGAAGTCCGGGTCGGCATCATGCCCGGCGCCGGCGGCACCCAGCGCCTGACCCGCGCGGTCGGCAAGTTCCAGGCGATGCGGCTCTGCCTGACCGGCCGGCCGATCAACGGCCGGGAAGCCTATGCCATCGGCATCGCCAGCCAGGTCGTGCCGGACACCGAGGTGTTCGAGACCGCCTACAAGATGGCGAAGGACATCTCCCGCATGCCGCCGATCGCCGTGCAGCAGATCAAGTCGGCGATCCTCCGCGGCCAGGACGCCTCGCTTGAGACCGGCATGGCGCTGGAGCGGGCGATGTTCCAGGGCCTCTTCGCCACCGCCGACCAGAGCGAGGGCATGCATGCCTTCATCGAAAAGCGCCGGCCGGATTTCAAGGGCGAGTAGGACAGCGAGGGACCATCCCTCCAGAGGGAGCGGAGGATGGCGGCGGCGGGAGGTTACGCACCGTCGTCCGCCGCTCCCCAGGCGCGCGATAGCAATGTCCTGAGGCGCGCGCCCCTGATCATATCCTCTCCGATCGCATTGCCCAATTCCCGATAGGCCTCGAACTGCCCCGGATCGAAAAACTGATCCGAGGTCGGCTCGTGCGGAAAGGCGGGATGATCGGTCTTGTAGCCCCGCGTCTCGAGGCTGAGCCCGTCCAGCATCACCGCCTTCACATAGACGATGACGCCCTCCTCTTCCGGCACCTCGTTCCCGAACGCGGGATATCTGATCCGGCCAATGATGTAACCGTGATCCGCCGCCGTGCCGTTGACGGGAAAGCCGGTCTCGCGGCGCGGCACGAGGCTGGAGACGCGGTTGCGCCAATGGTCGTAGACCTGGCTTTCTCCGAGTTCGGGCTTGCCGGATCCGTCCTCCGTCTCGAAGGCCTTCACATACGTGTCGCGATCGTAGAACGGCTTGCCGAAATCGACGCTGACGCCGAAATCCTGGCTCACCCGGCGCACCGTGTTCTGCAGATCGCCGAACCGGAAATCCGGATCGGCTCCGGCGTCAGACACCAGGATGAGACGGCAGCGCCGGCGGATCAGTTCGTAGACCGCGAGATTCTCGAAATGCCCGCCGTCGCTGAGCTGGAACCATTTCCCCTTTTCCGACAACGGGGACAGACCGATCGACGAGGCCATGACGTCGAAATGGCTCGGCTTGCCGCTGTACCAGAGGAATTTGGGTGCATTCCGGTTGCGCACGAAATAGCCGAGCCGGATGTTCAGCAGGCTCATCAGCCAGGAGACCGAGCGCATCCGCGTCGCCCCGGTTCCGGCCCAGCCGGCATTCGGGTTCGCCGCGGCGCCCGAGATCGTCATCGCGGTCGCGAGCGTCATGTCGCCGCCGGAAAACTTGACGGTCGGCTGGTAGCCTCCGGCATCGCCGCCGCAATAGAGCCGCGACATGACGAAATTGTCACCGCCGCGCCGGCGGTAGAGGCTGTTCCCGGATTCCGTCAGGATCAGGTTGGTATTGACCAGGTGATAGGGTGCTCCGGTCTCCGGATCGGAGATCATCCGCAGTTCCTCGATATTGGCACCGGTCGCCCTGTCGACCCGGTTGCCGGAAATCGAACCGGGCATCGGCATGAAGGCTTCCATCAGGCGGTCGCGGTAGAAGCGGTGCAGCGAGATATAGTTCGCATTGACCAGATAACCGCTGAGCAGCGCGACCGCGAGGAAGCCGAGAAAGACGACATTGCCAATCCCGAGCTGGGCGATCCAGTGTCCGTCGGAATCGGAGACGGCGATGACGTTGCCGCTTTCCCGCACGACCAGTGCAAGGGTACAGGTCAGCACCAGAAAGCCGGCGAGCACCAGCAGCGCCATCGCGGGAAGAATCGCATTCCTGACCAGGGGGAGCTGTGTCTTTTTCGCAGAGACCAGAGCACTGACCATGCCGGTGGCCATCGCCCCCGCGCCCGCCCCGCCGACACTCCCGAGCGCGTTGTGCAGCACCGCGGCCATGTAAGGCAGGGCGCCGACAGCAAGAGCCAGAACGCTCAGAGGAAGAATCCACTTGCCCGAGCTCTCGAACAACCGCCGCTGACCATAGGACCAGTCGGCGTCGTGCCGGCGGGTGATGAAGAAGGTGCCGACGGAATAGACCAGCGAAACCACCGAGAAAAAGACAAGGCCCGAGAGGCCGGCGATCAGGACGATCTCATGCAGGTTGAGGAATCCCGGTCTCAGAAGAGTCGCCGCCGCCTCCGGCATGTGCGGATCAGTCGACACACCCTCCATCACAGTCGCCCGGAGATCCGGCCATCCGGGCGCCCGGACCCCCAGCATGGAGATCAGGAATATCGCCATGAACACCGGCACCCAGACCAGCAGGTTCAGAAGAATCCCCCGGACCACGACGGCGACGCCGGAGAGCAAAGAGATGTCGTTGTTGGGCGCCAGATATTCCGCATGCTCGCGCAGGTAGCGCAGCATGCCGTCCCAGTGCGCCGGGTTGGCGCGATCCTTCGGCGGCGCGGTACCAAAGGGAAAATCCGCGGAGCCGAGGCCGTAGGGGCCGCTGCCGGCACCCGCCTCGGCGCGATACTTCTCGTAATTCCTGCCGAGCAGCCAGCTGAGGCAGGAACCGACATAGCCGCCGCCGGAGACCGTGGAGAGGTAATCGAAACCCTTCAGCAGATCGTGGCGCGCGAGCGATTGCAGCAGCCCGAGCGCGAAGGTCGCGGAGCGGATGCCGCCGCCGGAAATGGCGAGCCCGGTGAACCGGTCCGCATCACCGCCACCGAATTTCCGGCGCCGGGCCGAAAGCCGGGCCCGTTCCAGCAGATAGATTTCGCTTTCACAGAAATTCTCGCCGCGGATCTCGTCCTTGGTGCGCGATCCGATCGGCCTGAAGGTCGCGTCTTCCGTCATTGCTCGTCTCCACGCCCTCCGCGAGGATGGAGAAGAGTAACGCAATATGCAATTTAAAATTGCAAATCGCCGTTCTGGCGCGGGAAACTAGAGACGGACGACAAGTTTGCCGAAATGACCGGCCGCGCGCATCGCGTGAAAGGCCTGGCGTGCGTCGGCGAAATCGTAGGTCTCGCTGATCACCGGCTTCAGACCGTGCTGCGAAATCGCCGCGTTCATGTCCTCGAAGACCCGCCGGGATCCGACATAGATCCCCTGCAGCCGAATGGACTTGCGCATGATCATTACCGGATTGACCGTACCGCCCGTGAGCACGCCGATCAGGCCGATGCTACCGGTGACGCGGGTCGCGGCAATAGAGCGCTCGAGCGTTCCGGCGCCGCCGACCTCGACGGTGTGATCGACCCCGCGCCCGCCGGTCAGGTCAAGAACCCTCTCCTGCCACTCGGGATGCGTGCGGTAGTTGATCACTTCGTCCGCGCCCATCTGCTTCAGGCGCGCGATCTTCTCGTCGCTGGAAGAGGTGCAGATCGTCCGCACGCCCATCAGCTTGCAGAATTGCAGCGCGAAGACCGAGACCCCGCCGGTGCCGAGCAGCAGAACCGTCTCGCCGGCCTTCACCTTGCCTTTCTCGACCAGGCTGACCCAGGCGGTCAGCGCGGCGCAGGGTAGCGTCGCCGCTTCCTCGTAGGAGAGATGCGCCGGCATGGCGACGAGCCCGTCCTCGCGCAGCACGACATATTCCGCCAGCATGCCGTCGACGGTGCCGCCGAGCGCGCGGCCCATGATCTCCGGTGTGATGTCGCCGTCCTGCCAGCCCTGGAAGAAGCAGCCGCACACCTTGTCGCCAGTCTTCCAGCGGGTAACGCCGGCGCCGACCTCGACCACGTCCCCGGCCCCGTCGGAATTCGGGATGCGCGGATAGGGAATGTTCCGCGGCACCGGATCCTCGATTGTCGAGAGGTCCCGGTAATTGATCGAGGAGGCGCGGACCCGCACCAGCACCTCGCCCGGGCCCGGCTTCGGGTCGGGCCGCTCGTTCAGCGCCAGCGCATCAATGCCGCCGTCGGAGACGATCTCGTAGGCTTTCATCGCAACTCTCCCCGTCAGTCTTGCCTCAGGCGCCGAAGCGACCGCAATCGATCAGCAGGGTCTGACCGGTGATCGCGTCGTTGGCGCAGAAGAACAGCATGGTCTCGGCGATATTCTCGGGCTCCACCATGCGCTTCAGGAGCGAATTGGCAACAGAGGTGTCCTTGCGTGACTGCGGCCAGACATCCGTCCAGGGTGTCCGCACCAGGCCAGGCGCCACCGCGTTGACCCTGACCTCCGGCGCCATGGCTTTCGCCAGGTTCTTGGTCAGGTTCATCAGCGCGCCCTTGGAGGCGGCATAGGCGATCGAGCTGCCGATCCCGCCGAAGGCCGCGATGGAGGCCGTGTTGACAATACAGCCCCGGCTCTCCGTCAGGGCCGGACGCGCGGCGCGGGCACAGCGGAACGGGCCAAGCAGGTTGGTGTGCAGGATCTGCGACCAGAACTCCTCCGTCATCGCCTCCAGATCCTCGAACGGAATCGGTTCATTGGAGACCGGGGTTCCCGCATTGTTGATCAGGATGTCGAGCCCGCCGAGCGCGTCGATCGCGTCCGCCACCATGCGGTCGGCATCCTCCGGGTCGGCGACGTTACCGGCGATCGCCTGCGCCGAGAGTCCGGCCTGGCGGAAAGCCGCCACCGTCTCCTCGCCGCGAACGTCGTCCGGCAGGTGATTGACCGCGACCTCGGCGCCGCATTCGGCCAGCAGCTTCGCCGTCGCCCGGCCGATGCCCGACGCACCGCCGGTCACCAGGGCCTTCTTTCCGCTCAGATCGGCCTTCAGCATGTTCCGCTCCCCGTTCAGGCGTTCGCGCCGAGCTTGAAGGCGGCACGCGCCTCGCTCGGATCCGCAACCTCGCCGCCGATGCTCTCGATGATCTGCACCGCGCGCTCGACGAGTTGTCCGTTGTTCTTCGCGAGCTCGCCGCGGGCCATGTAGAGATTGTCTTCCAGCCCGACCCGGGTATGGCCGCCGAGCATGGCCGCCTGCGCCACCATCGGGAACTCGGTGCGCGAGATCCCGAAGCCGGACCAGATCGCATCCTCGGGCAAGAGGCTCTTCAGGAAAGCCATGCCTTCCGGCGTCGCCGGCGCCCCCCAGGGAATGCCGAGGCAGAGCTGGAACAGGGCGGGAGATTCGAGATGACCCTCCTTGATCAGCTGCTTCGCCAGCAGCACATGGCCGCTGTCGAACACCTCCAGCTCCGGCTTCACACCGAGCTCTGTCGCCCGGTCGGCCATGGCGCGCAGATGCTTCGGCACATTGACCATGGCGCGCTCACCGAAATTCAGCGTCGCGACGTCGAGGGTGCAGATATCCGGCAGCAGATCCGCGATGTGCTGCATGCGGACGTCCGGCGTTTTCATGTTGGTGCCCGTGTCGAAGGCAATGGGCTCGACATCGCCCGGAATGAAGCTGCCGCCGGGCCCGGTCGTCAGATTGATGACGACGTCCGAGCCACTGTCGCGGATCCGCCCGACGGTCTCGCGGTAGAGTTCGAGGTCCATGCTCGCTTTGCCGGTCTCCGGGTCGCGGACATGGATATGAACGACGGCAGCGCCGGCCTTGCGTGCATCGATCGCGGCATCGGCGATCTGCTTCGGCGTGACCGGCACGGCCTTGCTCTTGCCGGCGGTATCCGCACTGCCCGTAAGGGCACAGGTGATAACGGTTTTCTGACTCATTTCGCTCCCCAGTCAGCTGCCATCTGGTTGCGCCTTCCGAATTGTGGAAAGATGTTCCACGGCGCTTGTCTCTAAAGGCGCCGCATCTTAGGGAAGGCCACTTTCCGGTGTCCACGCCGGTTCGAGCATGGATTTCCCCCCGCCCGCGCACGAATGCGCTCCGACAAGACGAGTCCTGAGATCATGAGAAACCTTCAGCTCCCCGGCCGCTCTCCCGTTTATGCGCGCAATGCCGCGATCGCGACCAGTCATCCGCTTGCGACGGCAGCCGGCCTCTCGATCCTGAAATCCGGTGGCAACGCTGTCGACGCGGCCATCGCGGCCTGCGCCGTGATGTGCGTTGTCGAGCCGGCCATGACCGGAATCGGCGGCGACTGTTTCGCGCTCTACGCTCCGAAGGGCGCCGGCAAGCCAATCGCGCTTAACGGCTCCGGCAAGGCGCCCAAGGCTGCGACGCTGGCGAAATTGAATGAACTCGGCATCAAGGACGAGATCCCGCTGCATAGCCCGCATGCGGTGACCGTACCCGGCGCCATCGCGGCCTGGTCGAAGCTGATCGAGGACCACGGCTCCAAGAGCTTTGCCGAGATTCTTGCACCGGCCATCGACTATGCCGAGCAGGGATATGTCGTACATTCCCGCGTCGCCTTCGACTGGGAGGGCGAGGTCGAGGAGCTCAGCGCCGACCCGGACACCGCCCGGATCATGTTGGTCGACGGCAAGGCTCCGAGAGCAGGCAGCATCCACCGGCAGCCCGAACTCGCCGAGACCCTGAAGAAGATCGCCGCCGGCGGCCGCGACGCCTTCTACACGGGCGAGGTTGCCGAGGACATGGTGGCGAAGCTGAACGCGCTCGGCGGGCTGCACACGATGGACGATTTCGCGGCGGCTGACGCGGAATATGTCGAGCCGATCAAGTCCGACTATCGCGGCTATGACATCTACGAGTGCCCGCCGAACGGCCAGGGCGTCTGCGCGCTGATGATCATGAACATTCTCTCCGGTTTCGACATCGCGTCCATGAGCGAGGCCGACCGGGTCCACCTGATCGCGGAAGCGACCAAGATCGGCTACAACCAGCGCGATGCCTATGTTGCCGATCCGAAGTTCGCCGACGTCCCGATCGACTGGATGCTGGGCGCGGAGCATACGGCCCAGATGCGCGCCATGGTCGACATGAACAAGGCCGGCAACTTCGAGGACAGCGACTTCCCGGTGCATCGCGACACGATCTACCTCTCCTGCATCGACGCGCAGGGCAACGCGATCTCTTTCATCAACTCGCTCTTCTCCGGCTTCGGCAGCATGATCATGGCGCCGAAATCCGGCGTCATGCTGCACAGCCGCGGCAACAGCTTCCACGTCAAGGAGGGCCACCCGAACTGCATCGAGCCGCGCAAGCGACCGATGCACACGATCATCCCGGGCTTCGTCTTCAAGGGCGGCACCCCGGTCGCCCCGTTCGGCGTCATGGGCGGCCAGTACCAATCCACCGGCCAGGCCAATTTCATTTCCAACGTCGTCGACCTCGGCCATGACGTCCAGGAGGCGATGGATGCGCCGCGCAGCTTCGCGACCGAAGGTATCCTGCAGGTCGAGTGCGCCTTCGAGGAAGCGACCTATGCCGCGCTCGAAGCCAAGGGCCACAAGCTGGACCGGGTGGAAAAGCCGATCGGCGGCAGCCAGTGCGTCTGGCGCGACCCGGAGACCGGCGTGCTACAGGCGGGTTCCGACCCGCGCAAGGACGGCCACGCCTCCGGCTACTGACCGACACCCAGCGAAAGACCCGAAAAGCATGAGCAAGAGCTACAATCTCGTCGTCGTCGGCCTCGGCATCATGGGCCGCCGCATGATCCAGTACATGATCCCGCATGAGCGGTTCACCGTTATCGGCGCCTGGGATCCGTCTGCGGAGTCCGTCGCCACTGCGAAGGCCGAGTTTCCGGACGTGAAGATCTGGGACAGCGCCGAGGCGATGATCGCCGCACCGGAGACGGAGCTGGTCTACATCGCCTGCCCGCCTGCCTTCCACAAGCACTACGCCGACCTCGCGATGGATGCGGGCAAACCGGTCTATTGCGAGAAGCCGCTCGGCATCTCCGTGCCTGAGAGCGAGGCAATGGTCCGTCGTCTGGAAGAAACCAAGATTCCGAACGTCGTCAACTTCTCGCAAGCCTCGCTCGAAGGAGTCGAGATCATCGAGGCGGCGATGAAGAGCGGCGAGATGGGCGAGATCGTCGGCGCCGAACTGGTCATGCATTTCTCGCAATGGCCGCGCGACTGGCAGGCCGATGCCGATTGGCTGCGCTTCCGCGATCAGGGCGGCTACACCCGCGAGGTGACCTCCCACTATCTCTACATCACCGAACGCTTCCTCGGCCGCGCCAAACTGCTCTGGAGCAAGCCGACCTACCAGGCCGACCCGAAGCTTTGCGAGACCCATGTCCACGCCATGCTGGAATGCGGCGGCGTCCCTGTGAGCTACAGCGCCGCGGTGGGCGGCGTCGGACCGGACCGTATCGAGGGCACTTTCTACGGCACCAAAAAGAGCTACCGGCTCAGCGGCTTCTACATCCTCGAACAGACCACGGGCGGAGCCTGGGAGCTGGCGATGGAACTGCCGGAGGATCCGCGTTCGGTCTCCGTTCCGCGCCAGATCGACAATGTCGCGCGCTGGATGGACGGCACGCCGCATACCATGCCGTCGGCCGCCGACGCGCTCTCGGTGCAGAAGCTGGTCGAGGGCATTCTCGCCAACTGACGCCTGCTCTCGCTCCCGGCACTTCGACTGCCAGGAGCGAGAAACGGAGAACGCGCTGCTGTCGATCGCAACGGCGCTGTCGGTTGGCCTCAAATGCGCCTACGCAACGATCTGCGGAGCCGCACCGACCCGGTAGGCGACGCGGCGAGTCCCCTCTTCGAACCGGTCGAGCGACTGCTCCCAGCTGTCCGCCCCCCAGTGAAACCGGACGGAGCCGTCGGGCGGGCGGTATTCCGCAGTGTAGAGCGTGCCGAGCCAGCCCTCGAAATCGTCAAGGCAGAGCCTCCCCCGGGAGAATATGGTCCGCGCCATGTCCGCATCGTCCGGGAGTCCGCCGGCCGTCTCGAAGCGCCAGCGCGAGCTTTCCGCCGGAACCACGTTCGCCTGGTGGTTCGTCGCGGCATCCACCTCGACAATCGAGGGCGCACGGTCCGGAGCCAGTTCTGCGCGGATTGCCTTTCCTGTCGGATCCTGTACGACCACGTTGTGCGCCCACGCACAAGGCAACCTTGCCAACACCTCCGCAGCATCCTTCAGATCACGCGCGACCTGCAGCAGATAGCGGACAATCAGAATGATGCCGAAACCGGACCCGTAGACATGACGGCCGCCGAAGGTCATCGCGGCCGCCAGGCCATGTTCGTTCACCCCGTCGAGCAGGCCGCTTACCCCCTCCCCCATGCCGAGCACCCCCGTTCCGGCCCAGTTGGTGCGGAGGATGACACCGGAGGTCGCATCGGGGTGGAAATCGTAGTTCCTGAGCAGGGTCGCTAGAGGGCGCGACAAGGCACGAACCGTGCAGCCCGCCGGGATCAGGGGCGGCGGATCAATGCCGGCAAGAGCGGCCACCATCGCCGCGTCGTCACCCGCGAACTCGGCCAGGTCATCGAAGACCGGCAACATTTCCGGCATATCCTGCGCGACGCGGCGGCGGCATGCGTCCGGGTCCGGTATGCGCTCGGCCCTCGCGTACCAACCCCGGGCGAACTCCCGGCTCTCCTCGATCGCCCGGCGTGCGAATGGTCCCGGCACCGGCTCATCGACCGCACGAAACAGCTTTTCCATCTCGCTCACCCCTTCAACGGAATGCAGACCAGGGTCCGGAGATCGGCTTCCGCGACCTCCATTGGGTCGTCCAGGTACCAATCCATACAAGCTCGCTCGTCCAGCTCCTCCCCGCTTTCCGGCAACCAAAGCCCGAACAGGCGCTGGAAAGTGTCCTGCATGCCGGTATAGGAACCTTCGAGCAGCGCGCAGGCATAGCGGCCTGCGGGCAACGCTTCGAGGCGCATGCCGTCCGGCAGGTTCTGCGGCAGCTCCGCGCCCGCTAGCAAGGTCGCGCAGGCATCGTAGCGCAGTTCCGCCGCCGGCACGCTTTCCGGGTCGTCATAGGAGAGCCCGTAGCTGCCCGTGACGGCCTCCTCCAATCCCTGCTCGGAAAGCCATCCTTTCAGCGCCGTGAAGGCGCGGCCTACCTTGTGATAGGGGCCGAGATGCCGCAATGCGACCATCGGCTGAGCCTCGATAGTTCGAATCTCGACCTGCATGCCGTGCTCCTTCCTGTCCGCGATGAGGCGGATCTTTCCGGTTTCCGGGCGGTAGTGGACCTTGATATTGGTCGGCCGAAACGGCGTCGCCGCATTCGCTTTCCGATATGCGCTCGGCGACTGCCCGAAGCCCTGCCTGAAGGCTCGCGCGAACCCCTCGGGGCTTTCGTAACCGGCCTCGAACGCGATCACGGTCACGCTCTTGTCGCCGGAGCGGAGCGCGTGTCCCGCCCGCATCATACGCACCCGGCGCCGGGTCTCCTGCACCGTCTCCCCGACGATGCCGCGATAGACACGATGGAAATGGAACGGCGAGAGCGCGGCGGTCTCCGCCAGCACCGCGAGCGGCAGGGGTGCGTCGACATTCTCCGCGACCTGCTTCAGCACGCGGCCGATCCGTTCCGCATAGGAGGCCTTGGTCTGCTTTCTCATGGGAAAGAGCATGCCATCGCTTCGCCCTCGCCGCCCGACGGATCTTGCGGTTATGATCGCCGACGGCGACCTGCCGCATCTCCTTCCAAGACGGTCACATGTCCACCCTCCTCGCTGCTACGCCGCTCATCCTAGCGACCCTCGCCATCCTGCTCGCACGCCAGTCAGCCATGCGCGCGGGTGGGCTCGGACTAGCCGCTGCCTCTCTGATTGCGGCGATCAGTCCGCACTTCGCGCTACCCTGGGACGGCATTCTCGCCGCCATCATTGACGGCCTGCTGACGACCGCGACAGTCGCCTACGTACTGCTTGGCGGGGTCACGCTCTACTGGGTGCTCAGGACCGGCGGCGCGCTGGAACGGCTCGGCAAGGCGGCGGCGGAAGCGATCCCCGATCCGGCACAGCGCGTCCTCGTCCTCGTGCTCGGCGTCTCTGTCTTCTTCGAGAGCGCGACCGGCTTCGGCGTCGGTATCATCGTCACCGTCCCGTTGCTGATCGCCCTTGGCTACAGCCCGGTGCGCGCCGCCCTGATGGCTCTGGTCGGTCAATGTGCCGTGCCCTGGGGCGCGCTCGCCATCGGCACCGTGCTCGGCGCCGATCTCTCGGACCTTTCTGTTTCCGAAACCGCCCTCGAAGCGGTCTGGCTCTGCCTGCCCTTCATTCTGCTCTGCGCCTTCGCCACACTGCATTTCGCCGAAGAGAGCCTGGGCCCCCCGGCTCATCTGATTGCGGCGGCAGGCTACAGCGCCCTGCTCGCGGCCCTGCTTTGGGCCGGCAGCGCCTGGGTCAGCGTCGAGCTGGCTGGATGTATCGCCGGACTCGGCGTCACGCTCGCCGGCCTGCTGATCGCACGCCTCAGGACCGGAACGCGGGCGGACAGCGACGGCCTCGCCACGGCGGCTCTGCCGCTCTTCGTGCTGATGGGCACGCTCAGCCTGACCCGGCTTGTCCCGGAAATCGAACGGTGGACGAGCAACACGCTGCTGCTCGAAATTCCTTCCCACCACTTTTCGCTGTCGCTGGTGCATCATCCGGGCTTCTGGATGCTGCTCGCGGCAGCCACCGGGATCGCGTGTCTCCGCATTCCCGCGAACGAAGTACGGATCCTGCTGCCGAACGCGCTCCGGCAATGGATGACGGCCAGCCTCTCCGTCGCCGGCTTCATTTGTTTCGGACATGTGATGCTGCATGCCGGCATGACGGACAATCTGGCAGAGACGGTCGCGGCCGGCGCCGGGGCCGCCTATCTCTTCGCCGTCCCCGGCGTCGGCGCGCTTGGCGGCTTCCTTACCGCGAGCAATGCCGGCTCCAACGCCATCTTCATGGCGTTCCAGAGCACGGTCGCAACTCGCCTCGGGCTCGATCCGGTGCTGGTCGCGGCGGCGCAGAACGCCGCGGGGGCGAACATCACCCTAGCTTCGCCCGGCCGGATCGTGCTTGCCGCGGCGGTTTCCGGGCTCTCCGGGGAAGAGACCCGGCTGATGCGCCCCGCCCTCGCCATCGGCGTCGCGGGCCTGCTGCTGATGCTGCCGATGCTGGCGTTGCTATAGAAGATCAAGCGTCCTGCGGTCCCGGTCGCCCGCGTAGAAGACATCGAGTGCGCGGGCAAACAGGCCCTTCTCTTCCCCTTCCCCGGCGGCGGCCTCGAACAATGTGAGGCATGAGCGGAACTTCAGATCGTCCGGCGAGCCGAGGATTTCACGGGCGGTCTTTTCCTCGTGGTCCAGCATCGCCTCGACGCAAGTCTTGAGACGCGGGCCGAGAACCGGATCTTGCAGATAGCGCTGCGCCTGCTCCCGCCCCGTGATGCCGTAATGGATCGCACGCTGGCTGCGCCCCAGTTCTCGGAGCTGCGGGAGCACATACCAGATCCAGTGGCTTGTCTTGTGGCCGGCGCGGAGCTCTCCGAGGGCGCGTTCATAGTCGCGCTCCTGAGCCTCGACGAACTTCATCAGATCATCGCCGGTCACGCTTTCGCTCCTCACACCGCCCTTATTGCTCGTCGGCAGGCCCGACCCATGCAAAAGGATTGTAGCAGATCTCCCAGAGATGGCCGTCCGGATCGCTGAAATAGGCGTGGTAACCGCCCCAGTGCGCATCCTGTGGCGGCTTGACGGTTTGTCCTCCGGCCGCCACCGCTTCCTCCAGTGTCCAGGCGACCTCCTCCGGAGAGTGGACGTTGTAGGCAAGGGAGAAGCCGCGATATCCGCTACCTTCGGACGGCACCCCGGCATCCGCCGCCAGGTCCTCGCGCTCGGACAATCCGAGCCAGGTGCCGTTCAGATTGAAGAAAGCAACGGTAGGCGGGGAGTCGAGCCGGGGAAAACCGAGCCCGTTCTCGTAGAAATCGCGCGAGACCGCGAGGTCCTTCACGGCCAGGGCCACCATGCTGATTCTGGGCTTCATGCCGTTTCCCCGTCATTGCGCGACAAGACCGCCACCAACCTGTAGCACGCCGCCTGCGGGAGAGAGTCAATGGAAAGCGACGGATCAGTGTCCGCCGACTTCCAGCATGATCTTGCCACTATGGCCGGCGCTCTCCATGAAGGCATGGGCCACCGCCGCTTCGGCCAGGGGGAAGGTCCGGTTCACAACCGGCTTCAGCTTGCCTTCCTCGAACATTGGCCAGACATTGAGCGCGAGGCTGTCTCGGATCTCCGTTTTGTTCTCCGGCGTGCGGGAACGCAAGGTCGAACCGGTGTAGGTCAGGCGTTTCAGCATCACCGGCATCAGGTCGATCTCGACCTTCGAGCCCGCATTGAAAGCGAGTTGCACGATGCGCCCGTCCGGCTTCGACGCCTTGATGTTCTTCGCAATGTTCGGGCCGCCGATGATGTCCAGGATGACGTCGGCCCCCTTGTACTCGCCGCGCACGATCTCGACGAAATCGTCGGTCCGGAAGTCGATGGCCAGATCCGCGCCGAGCTCTCGGCATACGGCACAGCGTTCCGCCGGACTGTCGACTGCGACCACCGTCGCGCCGATGGCTTTGGCAAGCTGGATCGAGGTCGTTCCGAGCCCTCCGGCTCCGCCATGAACGAGGAAAACCTCGCCGCGCGACAGCTTCGCGCCCATAAAGACATTGGACCAGATCGTGAAGTAGGTCTCCGGCACCGACGCCGCCTCAAGCAGGTTGAAGCCGTGCGGCAAGGGCAGGCAATGCCTTGCGTCGACCGCACAGAACTCCGCATAGCCCCCGCCATTGGTCAGCGCGCAGAGCCTGTCGCCGACCGACCAGTTGCCGACGCCCGCACCGACCGCGACCACCTCGCCGGAAATCTCCAGACCGAGCAGGTCGGAGGCGCCTTTCGGCGGCGGATAATGACCGCGCCGCTGCACAAGGTCCGGACCGTTCACACCGGCATAGGCGACCTTGACCAGCACCTCGCCCGGTGCCGCCTCCGGCACAGGGCGCGTTCCGGGGACGAGCGCGTCCGGCCCGCCCGGTTCGCTGATTTCGATGACATTCATCTCCGCCGGAAGGCTGGCATTGCTCATTTCACTCGGCTCCGGGTTAGTCGACTGCCAGGGATTCGGGGCTGCCGGCCTCCTCCGGGAAGACCGGATAGAGGCCCTGGGTGCGTCCCAGTTGTTGCACGAGCGCCAGCACCGAGTCGATGTGCGGTGTATGGAGGTCGACGAGACGGCCCATCTCCTGAACCGCGCTCAGAAGTGCGTCGATCTCAAGCTGCCGGCCCTTCTCCAGGTCCTGCAGCATCGAGGTTCGGTGCGCGCCGACCTTGGCCGCGCCGTTGATCCGGCGTTCGACATCAACGCGGAAATGCACCCCGAGTCGGGCGCCGATGCGCTGTGCCTCCTCCATCATGTTGCGCGAGAGCGCACGGGTGCCGGGGTCGGTCGCGACCACGTCCAGCGTCGCGCGGGTCAGCGCGCTGATCGGGTTGAAGCAGAGGTTGCCCCAGAGCTTCAGCCATATCTCGTCCCGGATGTTCGGCAGTACCGGCGCCTTGAAGCCGGCCTTCTCCAGCACTTCGCTCAGGCGCTTGCAGCGCTCGGAGATCGAGCCGTCCGGCTCGCCGATCGCAAACTTGTTGCCGTAGGTGTGCTTGACGACGCCGGGGGCGGTGATCTCGGTCGCGGGATAGACGACGCAGCCGATGGCGCGCTCCGGACCGATCAGGTCCCATTGCCGGTCGTCCGGATCGACGGTGTTGAGGCGCAGGTTCCGGTAGGCATTGTCGACACCGTGGAAATACCACCAGGGAACGCCGTTCTGGCAAGTGACGACCGCCGTATCCTCCCCGAGCAGCGGCACCATCTGGTCGGCGACCTCCCAGGCCTGGTGGGTCTTCAGCGCGACGATCACATAATCCTGCGGACCGAGCTCTTTCGGATTGTCCGTCGCCGCGACCTTCGCCACATGTTCTTCCTCACCGATCTGAAGCTTCAGCCCGTTTTCCCGGATCGCCGCCAGGTGCGAGCCCCGCGCAATCAGCGAGACCTCAACGCCCTCGACCTGCGCCAGTTCGACGCCGAGATAGCCGCCGATCGCGCCAGCGCCATAGATACAAACTTTCATACCTAGATTTTCCCTCTGTATTCGACAGTATGAAAACGGCGCCGACGCTAACCGCCGACGCCGCTCGTTCTATCCCTGGCGGCCTGGTGCCTTTTTAGACAGCACCTTCAGCCTTGGCGGCTTCGATATCCGCAGCCGACATCCCGAGCACTGCGCCCAGGATCTCGTCGGTGTGCTCGCCCAGAAGGGGCGAGCGATCGACCTTGGCCGGCGACGCGGAGAGCTTAATCGGATTGCCGACGGTCAGGTAGCTACCGCGGGTCGGGTGCGGTACTTCGACCACCGTGCCCGTCGCCCGCAGCGACTGATCTTCCGCAAGTTCCTTCATGCTGAGGATCGGGCCGCAGGGCACGTTGAGCGCGTTCAGGATCTCCATGACCTCGAACTTGCTCTTGGTCTTGGTCCATTCCTCGATCATGGCAAAGCACTGGTCGAGTTTCGGCAGGCGGACCTCCGGGGTCGCCCATTCCGGATCCTCGATCAGCTCCTCGCGGCCGATGGTCTTCATCAGCGGCGCCCAGCCCGGCGGCTGGATGATGACGTAGATGTAGTCGTTCGGGCCGCCGCCCTTGGTCTGCACTGCCCAGCCCGGCTGGCCGCCGCCCGAGGCGTTGCCCGCCCGCGGCACGGCTTCGCCGAACTCGCCGTTCGGATATTGCGGATATTCCTTCAGCGGACCGTGCTCGAGGCGCTGCTGGTCGCGCAGCTTCACGCGGCAGAGGTTGAGAACACCGTCCTGCATGGCGCACTCGACACGCTGGCCCTTGCCGGAATGGGTCCGGTGATAGAGCGCCGTCACAATGCCAAGCGCGAGGTGCAGGCCGGTGCCGCTGTCGCCGATCTGGGACCCCGTAACGGTCGGCGGACCATCATCGAACCCCGTGGTGGAGGCGGAACCGCCGGTGCACTGGGCGACGTTCTCGTAGACTTTGCAGTCCTCGTAGGCGCCGGGGCCGAAGCCCTTGATGCTGGCATAGATGATCCGGGGATTGATCTCCTGAATCCGCTCCCAGCTGAACCCCATGCGATCCAGCGCGCCCGGCGCAAAGTTCTCGACCATGACGTCGCATTCCTCGATGAGGCGGGTCAGGATCTCCTTCCCCTTTTCGGTCTTGGTATTGAGCGTGACGCTGCGCTTGTTGCTGTTCAGCATGGTGAAATAGAGGCTATCGGCATCCGGCAGGTCGCGGAGCTGGCCGCGCGTGATGTCACCGACACCCGGGCGCTCCACCTTGATCACGTCGGCGCCGAACCACGCCAGCAGCTGGGTGCAGGTCGGTCCCGACTGCACATGCGTCATGTCCAGAATGCGGACGCCTTTCAACGCTTCGCTCATTGTCTTCCTCTTCCCCCTTAGCGGATTGAACGCAAAAAGGGCGCGCCGGAAACCCGGCACGCCCTTCCGCTTACTTGTACATGGTCTGGTTCTTGGTTCCCGGCGCGTATTCGTTCGGATCGACCCAGATGTTCACAACGGCCGACTTGCCGGTGCTCTTGACCGCCTCGCGGGCACGCTGGAGCGCCGGAGCGATCATTGAGGCCTCGTGCACTTCCTCGCCGTGACCGCCGAGCATTTCGGCGAACTTGGAGAACGGAATGTCCCCGAGCTTGTTGCCGACATTGCCGCGCTGCTCGCCGTACTTGGCGATCTGGCCGTAGCGGATCTGGTTCATCGAGGAGTTGTTGCCGATGACCGCGATATACGGGACGCCGAAGCGGTTGGCGGTTTCCATGTCGAAGGCGGTCATGCCGAAGGAACCGTCGCCGTAATAGCAGAGGATTTCCTTGTCCGGGTTTGCGAGTCCGGCCGCGATGGCGAACCCGGTACCCACACCGAGCGAACCGAGGGCGCCCGGATCCATCCAGTTGCCGGGTCCTTTCGGCGCCACGGCCTGCGCGGAAATCGTGACCACATCGCCACCGTCACCGATATAGACCGTCTTCTCGGACAGGAACTCGTTCAGTTCCCATGCCACCCGGTAGGGGTGGATCGGGGACTGGTCGGAAAGGAACAGCGGCATCAGTTTCTCGGTTGCCGCCTCCTCCGCCGCCTTCAGTTCCTTGAGCCATCCTTCCCGGCTCTTGGAGCCGTTATCCACCCGTCCCTTGATGGCCGCATGCACGGCGGAGAGGATCGCGCCCGGGTCGCCGGCGAGACCGAGATCCACGTCGCGGTTCTTGCCGACCGTCCGATAGTCCTGGTCGATCTGCACCAGCGTCAGGTCCTCGCGGATGCGCTTGCCGTAGCCCATGCGGAAGTCGAACGGAGTGCCGACGATCAGCAGCAGGTCCGCCTTCTGGAAGGCAAGACGGCGGGTGCGGTTGAAATAGTGGCTGTCGGTCTGGGGCAGGATGCCGCGCGCCGCACCATTCATGTAGCAGGCGATGTTCAGGTCCTTGACCAGATCGATCGCCGCCTGATGGCCACGACTCATCCAGACCTGGGAACCGACGAGGATCGCCGGACGCTCCGCCTTCACGATCAGATCCGCCAGCGCCTCGATATCGGCCGGATCGCCGATCGATTTCACCGAGCCGCGATATTTGCCCGGCGCCGGGATCACGGCACTGGAGATCGGCACCTCGCGGTCGAGCACATCACGCGGGATTTCGAGATAGGACGGACCGTAGGCGCCGGCAAAGCATTCGCGGGCCGCCATGGAAACCATGTCGCCGGCCCGCTCGGTCGAACGCACACCGGCGGAAAACTTGGTGATCGGCGCCATGATGTCGACATGGGGCAGATCCTGCAGCGAGCCCATCTTATGCTGTGTCAGCGCGCCCTGGCCGCCGATATGCAGCACCGGGCTTTCGGAGCGGAAGGCCGTCGCGACGCCGGTCATGGCGTTGGTGCAGCCCGGGCCCGCCGTGGTCACGACACAGCCGAGCTTGCCGGTCTGCCGGGCATAGCCGTCGGCGGCATGGGCCGCGACCTGCTCGTGCCTGACGTCGATGATGCGGATGCCTTCGTCGACGCAGCCGTCATAGATGTCGATGATATGCCCGCCGCAGAGTGTGAAGATCGTATCGACGCCTTCGTTCTTCAGGGCCTTGGCGACCAAGTGCCCGCCGGAAACAACCTCGCCGGAGCGATCTTTTTCTTTAAGGGTATCGGAGGCGGTATCGCTCATTCTAGTAGCTCCCTTTTATTGCAGGCGGCCGGTTTCGCCCGGCCCCCCTCTTGATCTTCTGTTATCCGAGATAGTTCACGTTGTCGGCGACATGCTTGGCCAGCGCCAACGCATGATCCCGCACGAGCCGTTCCGCAGCTTCCGCGTCGCGCGCCTCGATCGCCTCGACGATATGCATGTGATCCTGCATCGAGCGGGCGATACGATCACGCTCGCCGATGGTCCGGTTCCGGATCGCGCGGACATGCAGGAAGATCTTGTCGATCATTTCCTCGATCAGCGGCGAATGGGCGAGCTTGAGGATCGCCTGGTGGAATTCGATATTGCGGCTTGAATACTCGTCGATTTCCAGTCGGCCCTGCTCCGTCTCCTGGAAGATGCGCCGCAGCTGCCTGATCTCGCCGTCGGAGGCCACGTCGCATGCGAGACGCGCCGCCATGCCTTCCAGCGCCGCCCAGACCTTGATCATCTCGATGATTTCGGCCTTGGTCTTGCGGACGATGAAGACACCGCGCCGCGGCTGGATATCGACCAGACCTTCCTGGGCAAGACGGGCAAGCGCCTCGCGCAGCGGAGTCCGGCTGATCCCGAGCTGTTCGGACAGCTGACGTTCATCGAGCCGAAGGTTGGCATCGGGGTCGTATATGTTCATCGAGACGATACCGTCCTTCAGAGCCGCATAGGTCTTGTCCTTCAGACTGACCTCGGCCGCGATGGGCGTCACCATCAACGCGGAAGTGTCGTTCATTCAGATTTCCCCGGCCGTTTCGACCCACGGAGGATGCGCCCGAAGACGGGAGCGTGGGTTCTGGTATACCACACACTTTATGCCATGGAATACCTAAATTACGGCTCGGGTACAGTGCCCGATGTCACAGTACTCCGAGCTCGTCAGCTTGGGCGTGGTCCGGGACCTTACACAGAACGGGCCCGGTGTTCGAGCGGGTCCCCGCGCCACGGCCGGGATGAGGCGCGGCAAGAGCGGATTCCTTGCGAGAGAACGCCCTCAGCCGCGCGCCCGTTTCACCAGCCCGCGCAGATCGAAATCCGGATCTGCCGCCTGCTCCGGCGTCACCGCGGCGTCCATTGCAATCAGACGGCGGGCAAGCGCATGATCTCCAGCCTTGTTGACCGACTCGACGCAGCGCAGCTTTCCGCCGGAAAAGAGAAAGGCGGAGAACGACCCGCTTTCCGGATCGCCGCGCAGCACCGCCCCTTCCGTACCGTCGGAAAGGCCCGCGATCTGCAACTTGGCCTCGGCTTGATCTGACCAGAACCAGGGCACCTCGCGGTATGGCGCGGCGTCGCCGAGCAGCGCCGCCGCCGCGGTCTTTGCCTGATCGACCGCATTCTGCACGGATTCCAGCCGCACCCGGCGTCCGAGCTGCCAGTGCACATAGCTCGCGCAATCCCCGATGGCCGCGATCTCGGGCACCGAGCTCAACATGGTCTCGTTCACGGCAATGCCGTTCTCCAGCGTCAGCCCGGCACTTTCCGCCAGTTCCGTACACGGGACGACCCCGGTTCCGGAAATGACGCAATCGGCTTCGATCGCCGTCCCGTCGGCGAGGTCCGCCCCCGATGCCCTGCCGTCGTCAACCCGCACGCCGGCGACCCTTGCATTGAGACGGATGTCGGCGCCGAGCGACGTCAGATAGCCGAAGAAATAGGCGGAGACCGTCGGCGACACCGCGCGCGCCATCAAACGGGCTTCTGCTTCGAGAACCGTGACCTTCCTGCCGAGCTGGGCGGCGGTCGCCGCGATCTCCAGACCGATGAAGCCGCCGCCGATCACCAGCACCGAGCCGGACGCGTCGAAGGCGGCCTTGATGTCCTGGCTGTCGTGATAGGTGCGGAGCTCGAACACGCCCGGCGCGTCGATGTTCGGTACGGGAATCCGGCGCGGACGGGAGCCCACCGCGAGCACGATCTTCGAACAGGCGATGTTGCCGCCATCCGCCAGCGTGATCGATCCCGCGCCCCGGTCGATCCCCATCGCTTCTGTTCCGAGACGGAGGTCGATGTTGCGATCGGCGTAGAATTTCTCCGGACGCAGGATCGTCGGTTTCGGATCCGGCTCCTTGATGTAGCCCTTGGAGAGCGGCGGCTTCTGATAGGGGAGGTCCGGCTCGCCGGTCAGCATGGTGAGCGGGCCGTCATAGCCTTTTTCGCGCAGACTGGCCGCCATCTGCACACCGCCATGGCTGGCGCCCACGATCACGATGCCCTTGTCCGTCACGGGCTTCCTCCCTGCAATGAATTATAGTGCAGAGTCGTAGCCTATTCCTTCAGCAGAGAGGAATAGATTTCAACATCGCCAATCTCGCCGACCAGCTTGCCACCGTCCACAACGCGGATCGGCTCGGACGTCTGGATGCGGGAGCGCATCAAGTCCGAGAGCGGCGTGTCCGGGCCGGCAACGACCGCGCCGTCCGGAACCGGTGCGCCCTCTTCCACCTTCCGCATTACCGAAGAGGCAGTCAGGACATTCAGCGGGTTCATGTGGGAGACAAATTCGGCGACATATTCATTCGCTGGCTCGAGCACGATCTGTTGCGGCGTGCCGCACTGGACGATGCGCCCGCCCTCCATGATCGCGACCTTCGATCCGAGTTTCAGCGCCTCGTCGAGATCGTGGCTGACAAAGATGATGGTCCGCCGCAACTGCGCCTGAAGATCCAGCAACTCATCCTGCAATTTCGCGCGGATCAGGGGATCGAGCGCGGAGAAAGGCTCGTCCATCAGCAGGATCGGCGCCTCCGTCGCGAAGGCGCGGGCAAGACCGACGCGCTGCTGCATACCGCCGGAAAGTTCATACACCCTGCGCTCGGCCCAGTCGCTTAGCCCGACCAGGGCGAGCTGCTTCGCGACCCGCTCGTCTCGCTCGGCCTTCTGCACGCCGGAAAGTTCCAGGCCAAGCCCCACATTCTCCGCCACGGTGCGCCAGGGCAGCAGCGCGAAATTCTGGAACACCATGGTAACGCGATTGGTCCTGAGGCGCCGGAGCGTTGCCTCTTCGGCCGTGGCGACATCGATCTCGTTTTCGCCATCGTCGACCCAGACCGCACCGCGGACCACCGGGTTCAGACCGTTCACGGACCGCAACAAGGTCGATTTTCCGGAGCCGGAAAGCCCCATGATCACGACGATTTCGCCCGGCTCGACCGTGAGGCTGCAATCGTGCACCCCGAGGATCTGGCCGGTCTGTTCCTGGATCTCGGCCCGCTCCATGCCGCGATCCATCAACGGCAAGGCCGTCGCCGGAGTCTCGCCAAAGACGATGCTCACCTCTTCGAATCGCACTGCCGGGCGGCTCATTTGCCGTCTCCTTCACGGCCGCGGAACATGCGGTCGAGGATGATGGCGATCAGCACGATCGCGAGTCCGACCTCGAACCCCTTGGCAATGTTCACCTGGTTGAGCGCCCGCAATGTAGGAACGCCGAGCCCATCCGCGCCGACCAGTGCGGCGATGACGACCATGGAGAGCGACAGCATGATGGTCTGGGTCAGCCCCGCCATGATCTGCGGCATGGCATAGGGCAGTTCCACCTTCCAGAGCAACTGGGTGCGGGTCGCGCCGAAGGCCTCTCCCGCTTCGAGCAGCATCTGCGGCGTCGAAGAGATGCCGAGATGGGTGAGCCGGATCGGCGCCGGAATGGCGAATATCACCGTCGCGATCAGTCCCGGCACCATGCCGAGCCCGAAGAGGATCAGGGCCGGTATCAGATAGACGAAGGTCGGGATCGTCTGCATCAGGTCCAGGACCGGGCGCATGGCGGAGAAAAGCCAGGGGCGCCGTGCCGCGGCGATGCCGAGCGGCACACCGACGCCCATACAGACGACGGAGGACGCCAGCACCAGCGCGACGGTTTCCGTCGTCTCTTCCCAGTAACCCTGGTTGATGATGAGCAGCAGGCCGACCGCAACCAGCAGCGGGAACCAGACGTTCCGGCGCACCGCGAAGGCGATTGCGGTCACGATCGCGACGGCCAGTAGCGGGGGCGGCGCCTGCAGGACCCAGAGAATGGCGTCGATCATCAGTTCGAGCCCGGCCGCGAGTCCGTCGAAGAACCAGGCGCCGTGGTCCGTCAGCCAGTCGACGAACTTCTGCGCCGCCTTGCCCACCGGCAACTTGTTCTCGGTCAGCCATTCCATGGAACGCCCCTCCGCTGTGCCATCACGCCCGCTGCACGCAAACGGGAGGCTGCGCCGTCGCCCCCTCCCGAATGCTTGAGGTTCTTAGAGCCCGAGGGCCTTGCGGACCGCCGGGAGCGCCGCCTGACCGTCGATCGTGGTGACACCGGAGAGCCATGCATCGAGAATGCCGGCATTGGCCTTCAGCCAGGCTTTCGCGGCATCCTTCGGCTCCTCTCCGTCATTCAGGATCGCCCCCATGATCTCGTTCTCGAGACGCAGGGAGAACATCAGGTTGTCGAGCAGCCGGCCGACATTCGGGCATTCCTTGGAATATCCGGCGCGGGTATTCGTATAGACCGTGGCTCCGCCGAGATCCGGGCCGAAGAAGTCGTCACCGCCGGAGAGATAGGCCATCTCGAAATTGGCATTCATCGGGTGCGGTTCCCAGCCAAGGAAGACCACCGGCTCCTCTTTCTTCACCGCGCGGGCGACCTGCGCCAGCATGCCCTGCTCGGAGGACTCGACGACATCGAATCCCTTCAGCCCGAAAGCATCCTTCTCGATCATGTCGAGGATCAGGCGGTTGCCGTCATTGCCCGGCTCGATGCCGTAGATCTTGCCATCGAGCTGATCCCTGAACTTTGCGATGTCGCCGAAGCTCTTCAGGCCCGCGTCGTAGGCATATTTCGGCACCGCGAGGGTGTATTTCGCCCCGTAGAGATTGACCCCTGTGGTCTCGACCGAGCCCTCGTCGCGGTATTTCGCGATATCGCCTTCCATGGTCGGCATCCAGTTGCCGAGAAAGACATCGATATCCTTGTTCTTCAGCGAAGCATAGGTGACCGGAACGGACAGCACCTTCACGTCCGTCTCGTAGCCCATCGCCTCGAGTACGGTGGTGGTCGCCGCAGTGGTCGCCGTGATGTCGGTCCAACCGACATCGGAGAAGCGGACAGTCGAACAATGATTGTCGGCAAACGCAGCGCCGGAGGACAGCAGTCCCGCGGCAAGCGCGGCAGCGAACGCAATTCTGGATTTCAGCATTTTTCGGCTCCCTGTTGTTTAGCCCCGGTTTGTTCACGTCAAGCAAACATCATAGCTGATCCGGCGCAAGATTTTTATTGATTGAGCAATCAATCAAAAATACGGTCGTCGGGGAAAGGACCTCCCGCCCATGCCCAAAATCGGAATGGAACCGATCCGCCGCAAAGCGCTGATCAATGCCGCGATCGAGGCCATCCACGCGCGCGGGTCATATGATGTGACAATGAGCGAGATTGCCCGCGAGGCGGGTGTTTCGACGGCGCTCGCGCATCACTATTTCGGCAGCAAGGATCAGCTCCTTCTGGCCACCATGCGCCATCTGCTGAACGAACTCGGCGACGATATCGTCGCGGCACTGGAGGCAGCGGAGACACCACGGCAACGCATCACAGGGATTATCCGGGCGAATTTCGGCTCGGACCAGTTCCGCCCTGCGACGATCTCGGCCTGGCTGACCTTCTATGTGAAGGCGCAAGGCTCCGGCCCCGCGCGGCGGGTGCTCTCGGTCTATGCGCGGCGCCTGCGGAGCAATCTCTGTCATGCGCTCAAGCAGATCACCGACAGGGACAGCGCAAAGCGGATCGCCGAAGGCACCGCGGCAATGATTGACGGGCTCTATCTCCGCCACGCCCTGCTTGACAGCGATCCTGACCGGGAGGCGGCGATCCGGCTTACCGAGGATTATGTCGATGCCCAGCTCACCACCGGAGCACCGCGGTGACACGGCAACCCAACTTTCTGATCCTGATGGTCGACCAGTTGAACGGGACGCTGTTTCCGGACGGCCCGGCGGATTTCCTGCATGCGCCGGCGCTGCGCGCACTGGCGGATCGTTCGGTGCGCTTCCGGAACAGCTACACGGCGAGTCCGCTTTGCGCCCCCGGCCGCGCCTCCTTCATGTCCGGACGCCTGCCCTCGCGGACCCGGGTCTATGACAACGCGGCGGAATTCGCCTCCGACATCCCAACCTACGCGCATCACCTGCGCCGCGCCGGCTACTACACCTGCCTCTCCGGCAAGATGCATTTCGTCGGCCCGGACCAGTTGCACGGCTTCGAGGAACGGCTGACCACCGACATCTATCCCGCCGATTTCGGCTGGACCCCGGACTACCGCAAGCCGGGCGAGCGGATCGACTGGTGGTATCATAATCTTGGATCCGTCACCGGCGCCGGCGTCGCCGAGACCTCCAATCAGATGGAATATGACGACGAGGTCGCTTTCAACGCGGAACAGAAGCTCTATCAGCTCTCCCGCGGCACCGACACGCGCCCCTGGTGCCTCACCGTGAGCTTTACCCATCCACACGATCCCTACGTCGCGCGACGTAAATACTGGGATCTGTACGAAGACTGCCCGGCGCTGCTGCCGCGAACCCCTGAAATGGCCTTCGAGGTCCAGGATCCGCACAGCAAGCGGCTGTATCTCGCGAACGACTACCGCAAATTCGACATTTCGGTAGAGAACATACGCCGCTCGCGCCGGGCCTATTTCTCCAACATCACCTATCTCGACGAAAAGATCGCGAGCCTGCTCGACACACTAAAGCGCTGCCGGATGGCGGACGACACCGTCATCGTGTTCGTCTCCGATCACGGCGACATGCTCGGCGAGCGGGGCCTCTGGTTCAAGATGAGCTTCTACGAGGGCTCCGCCCGGGTGCCGATGATGATCGCCGGTCCCGGTATCGCGGGACGCTCGGTGACCGAACCGGTCTCGACCATCGACCTCACGCCGACCCTGGCGGATATCGCCGGTATCGATCTTTCCGAAGTCGCCCCATGGACCGACGGCCATTCCCTTGTCCCGCAGATCGAGGGCGAGGAGCGGACCGAGCCGGTCTATATGGAATATGCCGCCGAGGGCTCCTATGCCCCTCTGGTCTCGATCCGGCGCGGCAAGTACAAGTACAATCACTGCGAACTCGACCCGCCGCAACTCTTCGACCTGGAAGAGGACCCCGAAGAACTCGCGAACCTCGCCGAAGACCCGGTGCACGCGGAGGCTCTGAACGCCTTCACCGCAGAGATGAGAGCGCGCTGGGACATGGCGCAATTCGACCGCGAAGTACGGGACAGCCAGGCCCGGCGCTGGGTCGTCTACGAGGCACTGCGCAACGGCTCCTACTATCCGTGGGATTTTCAGCCGCTGCAGAAGGCCTCCGAGCGCTACATGCGCAATCACATGGATCTCAACGTGCTCGAGGAGAACGCGCGTTTCCCGCGCGGCGAGTAAGGTATAGGGTACATGCAGGCAGATTTCGTAATCGTGGGGTCGGGCTCGGCGGGCGCCGTCATGGCGGACCGGCTCTCGGCGGACGGCAAACACTCCGTTATCGTCATCGAATACGGCGGGACCGATATCGGCCCCTTCATCCAGATGCCGGCGGCGCTCTCCTATCCGATGAACATGCGCCGCTACGATTGGGGATACGAGAGCGAGCCGGAGCCTTTCCTCGGTGGCCGCCGCCTCGCCTGCCCGCGTGGCAAGGTGATCGGCGGCTCCTCCTCTATCAACGGCATGGTCTATGTCCGCGGCCACGCCCGCGATTACGACCACTGGGCCGAACAGGGCGCCAAGGGCTGGGCCTACAAGGACGTGGCACCCTATTTCGAGCGCATGGAGACGAGCCATGGCGGCCAGGAGGGCTGGCGCGGCACCGACGGCCCCCTGCATGTCAGCCGGGGACCGCGCCGGAACCCGCTCTATCACGCCTTCGTCGAGGCGGGACGGCAGGCGGGATTCGAGCTGACCGAGGACTATAACGGCGAGAAGCAGGAAGGCTTCGGACCAATGGAAATGACGGTCCACAATGGCCGCCGCTGGTCCGCCGCGAACGCCTACCTGAAGCCCGCGCTGAAACGCCCCAACCTGACGCTGGTGAACGGCCTCGCCCGCAAGGTGAAGTTCGACGGCAAGAGGGCGACCGGCGTCGAGATCTCGCGCGGCGGCACTGTGGAGACGGTGACCGCGAACCGCGAGGTGATCCTCGCCGCCTCCTCGATCAATTCGCCGAAACTCCTGAAGCTGTCCGGTATCGGCCCGGCGGCCGAGTTGGCCGGTCACGGCATCGAGGTGCTGGCAGACCGGCCCGGTGTCGGCGCCAACCTTCAGGACCACCTCGAGCTCTACATCCAGCAGGAATGCACCCAGCCGATCAGCCTCTATTCAAAGCTGAACCTCGTCTCCAAGGGCCTGATCGGGCTCGAATGGCTGCTCTTCAAATCCGGCCTCGGCGCGACCAACCATTTCGAGAGCGCGGCCTTCCTGCGCTCGAAACCCGGTGTCGAATATCCGGACATCCAGTACCATTTCCTGCCCGTCGCGATCCGTTACGACGGCAAGGCACCGGCCAAGAGCCACGGCTTCCAGGCCCATGTCGGACCTATGCGCTCGAAATCGCGCGGCAGCGTCACCCTGCGCTCCGCCGACCCGATGGACGCGCCGAGGATCCAGTTCAACTACATGAGCCACGCGGACGACTGGGCCGATTTCCGGCATTGCATCCGCCTGACCCGCGAGATCTTCGGCCAGACCGCTTTTGATCCGTTCCGCGGAAGGGAGATTGCTCCCGGCGATCACGTCGCCAGCGACGAAGCGCTCGACGACTTCATCCGGGACGCGGTCGAGAGCGCCTACCATCCCTGCGGCACCTGCCGCATGGGCGCGGCGGACGATCCGAAGGCGGTGGTCGATCCGGAGAACCGGGTGATCGGTGTCGAGGGCCTGCGCCTCGCCGACAGCTCGATCTTCCCGCGCATTCCCAACGGAAACCTGAACGGCCCGTCGATCATGGTCGGCGAGAAAGCCTCGGATCATATCCTCGGCAAGGCGCCGCTGGCACCGTCCAACAAGCAGCCCTGGATCAATCCGCGCTGGGAGAGTTCAGATCGCTAGTCAGCCCCTCCATCACGCCTGATCAGATCCGAAATACGGCGCCTTCTTGTTGAAGATCTGGCCGCGCTCGAAAACACAAACAGAATCATAAAAATGAATACCCACGGTCGTTCTGGTGAACTTCGTTGAACTCATCGACGAGTCGTCATAATCCGCATGCAGCTCATCGATTTTACTTTTTGCAAATTCAATAAATGATTCCTCATTCAAGTAACCTCCCCCATAGCTTTCCCAATACGCTGTATGCAAATCCTCAACAACATAAACACCATTCCTGGAAAGCGCAGGATACAGGACGTCAAATGCGGTTCTTATGTGCGCTTGCTGATGACTTCCATCATCAATTATCACATCAAATCCGCCGAATTCCTGAACGATCGAACGCAGAAAGCGCTCGTCAGATTGATCGCCAATTCGAATCTGAATTTGATCTTCCTCAAAAGACAATTTCTCTTCAACAACATCGACGCCAACGATCCGTGCATGAGGACCGAAGAACGCTTTCCACATTTGCAGTGAACCGCCTTCTCCTATGCCTATCTCAAGCACATTGATTGACTGATTAATGAACTTTTCGAAATATCTCTCATATATCGGCAAATAATGTTTCCATTTATTCACAACCCTTCCCTTATGAGTCGTGAATATGCGCCAAAGATCTCCATTCGCCATCTCACCATCCCAACATCAGAAAAGTGCGCAACGCTCATGTTTATGCCGACCGGAACGGCTCCTGCACGAGTTGCGCAACACCGGCCCTGTGATATGAAATGCGTAGAGCGCCGGTCCATGCAAACAAGCCCGCTACGCGTCCCCGGATAATGTAACAAGGAAAGTCACTGACCATGCGCGCCCAACCCAAAGCCTCCCATTTCATCGCTGGCTCATACATCGAGAGCCCGAACGCCCCGGGTTTCGACAGCCTCTATCCGGCGACGGGCGAGATCATCGCAAAGATGCATGCCGCGGGCGAATCAACCATCGACGCGGCGGTCGCAGCGGCCCGTGGCGCGCAGCAGGACTGGGCGGCGCGCAGCGGCGCGGAACGCGGACGAGTGCTGCGCCGGGCAGCGGAAATCATTCGCGCGCGCAACCGCGAACTTTCGGAGCTTGAAACGCTGGACACCGGCAAGCCGCTGCAGGAAACGCTGGTCGCCGACGCGGCTTCCGGCGCGGACTGCCTCGAATATTTCGGCGGTATCGCGGCCGACATTCATGGCGAGTTCACAGACCTCGGCGGCTCCTTCGCCTATACAAGGCGCGAGCCGCTCGGCGTCTGCGTCGGTATCGGCGCCTGGAACTATCCGATCCAGATCGCCTGCTGGAAATCCGCACCGGCTCTGGCCTGCGGCAACGCAATGATCTTCAAGCCGTCGGAAACCACGCCGCTGACCGCGCTGAAGCTGGCCGAGATCTACAAGGAGGCAGGCCTGCCGGACGGCGTCTTCAACGTCGTGCAGGGTTTCGGTGACGTCGGCGCCAAGCTGGTCGCGCATCCCGGTGTCGCCAAGGTTTCGGTCACGGGGTCCGTGCCCACCGGCATGCGGGTCATGGCGGCCGCGGCCGAGGGGCTGAAGCAGGTGACCCTCGAGCTCGGCGGCAAGTCGCCGCTGATCGTCTTCGAGGACGCGGATATCGAGAACGCGATCTCCGGCGCCATGCTCGGCAACTTCTATTCGAGCGGCCAGATCTGCTCCAACGGCACCCGCGTCTTCGTGCAGAAAGCGATCAAGCAGAAGTTCCTTGAGCGTCTGCGCGAACGGACGGCGAAGATCCGTCTCGGCGATCCGATGGACGAGGAGACTCATCTCGGCCCCCTCGTCTCCGAGGCACAGTTCGAGAAGGTACTCTCATACATCCGGACCGGCCGCGAGGAAGGCGCCCGCGTGATCATCGGCGGCGATGCCGCGACCGTTCCCGCCTACAAGGAGGGCTGGTTCGTCGCCCCGACCGTGTTCGCCGACGTGAAGGACAGCATGACCATCGCCCGCGAGGAGATTTTCGGCCCGGTCATGTGCGTGCTCGATTTCGACACCGAGGAGGAAGCCGTCGCCCGCGCGAACGGAACCGAGTTCGGCCTCGCCGCCGGCGTCTTCACGAAGGACATCCAGCGTGGGCACCGGGTCGTCGCCGCGCTCGAGGCCGGCACCTGCTGGATCAACACCTACAACCTGACCCCGATCGAGATGCCCTTCGGCGGCGTAAAGAAATCCGGCGTCGGCCGCGAGAACGCGCGCGCCGCGGTCGAGCATTACACCCAGCTCAAGAGCGTCTATGTCGAGATGGGGGACGTCGAGAGTCCTTATTGATAGACCAGACCGGCTCCACCTCGCCTTACAGAATTTCCTTTGCCGTCGGTGCGGGCGCCGAAGTCGGTCAAGACATCCGGTTTGGGGGCGGGATCTGGACACCCAGCTTCCACCCCAGCACAGCGAAGCCGAGCCACGGAAAATTGAAAACCATAAAGCCGCTGTTCATCAGGCAGCCGGTTTGCCCGGCCATCTGAATAGGCAGCGGACCTTGGTCTTTCAACGCCTGGAACACATTGCTCCGAAAATCCGTTGCGCCGGAAACGGCAGTCCAGCAGACGGCTGAGCTGCCGAAGCCCATGACGCTGGCGCCGCGCGCTCCCCTGCGCAGCCATAGAACGATGCGCGGCTTCAGAAGCTCTCGCCGCGCTTCCTTGCGCACCATTTCGTGCGGCCTGACCGTTAGCCCCGGTTCATCCGCCTGATCTGCAGCCAGGTCGCCGCCCCGGCGGCAAGCGCGACCGAGCCGATCAACAGAGTGGCGAGCGCATTGATGTCCGGCGAGACACCGAGCCTCACCTTCGAGAAAATCACCATCGGCAGGGTCGAGGAGCCGGGGCCCGAGACGAAGCTGGCGATGACCAGATCGTCGAGCGACAGGGTGAAGGCAAGCAGCCAGCCGGAGGCGAGCGCCGGGGCGAGCATCGGCAATGTAACGAGCAGGAAGGCGGTCAGCGGCCTCGCGCCGAGATCGAGCGCCGCCTCCTCGATCGAAAGGTCGAGGCCGCTTGCCCGCGACTGCACCACCACGGCGACAAAGGCGGTCGAGAAGGTAATATGGGCGATCAGGATGGTGTCCACCCCGCGCCCGACCGGCCAGCCGATGAGCTGCTCCATCGAGACGAAGGTGAGCAGCAGGCTGATGCCGATGATCACGTCCGGCATCACCAGCGGCGCCGCGATCAGGCCGGTGAAGAGCAGCCGTCCGCCGAACCGCCCGAAGCGCGACAGAGCGAGGCCGGCCATGGTCCCGAGCAGGGTCGCGCCGGTCGCGTTGATGATGGCGATCTTGATCGAAAGCCAGGCCGCCGAGAGCACCTGTTCGTTGCGAAACAGCTCCGCGTACCAGCCAACCGACCAGCCGCCCCACACGCTGACGAGTTTCGAAGCATTGAAACTGAACACGACCAGCACGACCAAGGGCAGATAGAGGAAGGCGAAGCCGCCGGCCACGACGCAGTACAGCGCGACGCGGCTTCCCGCCCGGCTCATGCCTCGCCTCCCCGTCGCCGGTTCTCGACCGCCTGAAACAGCATGATCGGCACCACCAGCAGGAGCAGCAGGACGACCGCGAGGGCCGAGGCCAGGGTCCAGTCACGCTCGTTGAAGAAGGTGTCCCAGAGCATCCGTCCGATCATCAGCGTGTCCGAAGCGCCGAGCAGGTTCGGGATAACGAACTCTCCGGTCGCCGGAATGAAAACCAGCATGGCACCGGCGATCACCCCGGGGACCGAGAGCGGCAACGTGACCAGCAGAAAGGCCTCCCACGGGCGGCAGCCGAGATCTTCCGCCGCCTCGACCAGCGACCAGTCAAGGCGTTCGAGCGTTGCGTAGAGCGGCAGGATCATGAACGGCAGATAGGTGTAGGAGATACCGGCATAAAGCGCGAAATCGGTCTGCAGCATGCGGATCGGCGTGTCGGTCACGCCTATGGCGAGCAGCACGGCGTTCACCAGGCCGGTATCGGCCATCAGTGTCTTCAGGGCATAGACCCGAAGCAGGAAGGAACTCCAGAACGGCAGCATCACCGCCATGAGCAGCAGATTGCGCGCCGTCGGGGTCGCCCTGGCGATGGCGTAGGCCATCGGATAGCCGATCAGCAGCGTGATGAAGGTCGAGATACCGGCGACCATGAGCGAGTTGAAATAGCCTGCCCTGTAGAGGGCGTCGTCGAACAGGAACTCGTAATTGAAGAACGATCCGGCATAGCTTCCGTCCTGCGCGAACAGCGGCGAGTAGGGCGGCTGCGCGAGCATCGGCTCGGAAAGCGAAATCCGGAAGACGATGGCGAAGGGCACGAGGAAGAAGACAAAAAGCCAGAGATAGGGGATTCCGGCGACGGCGCCCCTGCCGGAAAGCCAGAACGGACGGCGGGTGGCGGCGGCCATTTCAGTCGGCTCCCAGAAGCAGCGCGTTGGCCGGCTCGAACCAGATCTCGACCCGGTCGTCCCAGTCGACCTCCCGTATCGCACCGGTCTCGCTGTTCGCGCGGGTGACCTCGACCAGATGGCCTTGCTGGGTCCGCACCCGGTAGGATGTGACGTCGCCGAGATAGGCCAACCCCTCGACCGTTCCCTTGAGCCGGTTCACCAGCTTCGGCGGCGCCGATCCCTCGCGCGCGATCCGGACCTTCTCCGGACGCACGGCGACCGCGCCGCGCATGCCCCCGGAGGCCTCGCCGGCGGCAGCAAACAGCGGTGTTTCCATCCCTTCGACCGCCAGTTCCGCGACCCCGTCGCGGACCGCCGTCACCCGGCCGTCGAAGAGCGAGATATTGCCAAGGAACTCTGCGACGAAACGGGAGCAGGGCTTTTCGTAGAGCCCTTCCGGCGTTCCGATCTGCTTCACCCTGCCCTTGTCCATCACCGCGGCCCGTGTGGAGAGCACCATTGCCTCCTCCTGGTCATGGGTGACGACGATCATCGTGATCCCGGTATCGTCCGCCAGTTTCATCAGGCGGTACTGGGCGCTCTCCCGGAGCCGCTTGTCGAGCGCCCCGAGCGGCTCGTCCAGCAGCAGGATCTTCGGCCGCTTCACGATGGCGCGGGCGAGTGCGGCGCGCTGGCGCTGACCGCCGGAGAGCTGGTTCGGCTTGCGCGCGGCAAAATCGGTCAGTTCGAGCTGCGCCAGCGCATCCGCCACCCGATCATCGAGTTCCGTGCCGCGGACGCCATCGCGTTTGAGGCCGAAGGCGACGTTGCCCGCAACGGTCATGTGCGGGAACAGGGCATAACTCTGGAACATCATGTTGACCGGGCGATCATAGGCCGGCCGGTCCGTAACGTCCTCGCCGTCGATCTCGACCCGGCCCTCGCTCGGTTCCTCGAGCCCCGCCAGCATCCGCAGCAGCGTGGTCTTGCCGCAGCCGGATCCTCCGAGCAGGGAGAAGATCTCCCCCCTGTAGACATCCAGATCTACACCCGCGACCGCCTCGAACAGCCCGAACCGCTTGACCAGCCCGCGGACCCTTACCATCGGCCGGTTCCGTTCGGGATGCTCCCACGGCTTGCCGACATAAGGATCGACTTTCGCTTGCTCCGACATGCCCCGCCCCGGTCATGACACCACAGAGCCATCACCGTCCGGTTTCGCGGAGACGCTGTCAATTACCGCCGCGAGACGGCAGGCGATTTCTCGGTATCGGTCCCGTCAGGATACGAAAAAGCGAGAGGGTTCCCTGCCGCGTTAAGCCCTGAGGGAAGCGGCGGCGGGTGGCGGCTCCCTCACATCGTCATTCTCCAGGGTCGAAGGAAGCAAACATCTTCCCGGCGTCACGCCGCCGTCGGGTCTGCGCCGACCTTGACCACCAGCTTGCCGAAGTTCCGCCCTTTCAGGAGACCGATAAAAGCCTCCGGCGCCGCGTCCAGTCCCTCGACGACGTCCTCGCGGTATTTCAATTTTCCGCTGGAGATCCAGCCGGCCATGTCGCGCGCGAAGTCCGCATAATCGGAAGCGAAATCATAGACGATGAAGCCCTGGATCCGGAGCCGCTTGGTTAGCACCGCCCGCATCAACGGAGGCACCTTGGTCTCCATCTCCGGAAAGCCGGTCGCGTTGTAGAAGGCGATCGTACCGCAGACCGGCATGCGGGCGAACTGGTTGAACAACGGGAACACGGCATCGAAGACCCTGCCGCTGACATTCTCGAAATAGACGTCGAT
Organism: Nisaea sp.; assembly: GCF_965216895.1. Classification (GTDB taxonomy): domain Bacteria; phylum Pseudomonadota; class Alphaproteobacteria; order Thalassobaculales; family Thalassobaculaceae; genus Nisaea. The sequence continues at coordinate 282,437 of NZ_OZ244205.1, read as the reverse complement.
CCCGTCGGGACAGGCGGCGGCGAGCTGATCCACGAAATCGGGCGCGCGATGGTCGATCGCCGCGTCGAATCCGAGTTCGTCCTTCACGAAGGCGCATTTGTCCGGACCGCCTGCGATCCCGACTGCGCGGGCGCCCTGGATCTTCGCGATCTGTCCCACCGCCGAGCCCACCGGGCCCGACGCCGCGGCGACCACAACCGTTTCGCCCGCTTTCGGTTGACCGATATTCTTCAGCCCCGCATAGGCCGTCAGCCCCGGCATGCCGAGCACGCCGAGCGCAGTGGATATCGGCGCCGCCTTCGGGTCGAGCTTGCGCAGCCCGCTGCCGTCCGAGATCCCGTAACTCTGCCAGCCGATCCGGTTGAGCACGATATCACCCGCGACGTAATCGGAATGATTCGAGGCCACCACCTCGGCAACCGTCTCGCCTTCCAGCACACCCCCGATCGGCACCGGCGCGGCGTAGGATTTCGCATCGCTCATCCGGCCGCGCATATAGGGATCAAGGGAGAGATAGATCGTCCGCAGCAAGAGCTCGCCCGGCCCGGGCTCCGGCACCGCGACCTCGTCCATACGGAAATCTGTCGCTTTCGGCTCTCCCTCAGGGCGTGATGCCAGTAGCCAGCGGCGGTTTATGCGATCAGTCATGGTTTGGTCTCCCCAGTATGCCGCATTCTGGATAGCCTTCTCTGCAAGCCCCGGTCCAGAGCGGAACCGCGACGTCTGTCCTGCGAACGGTAAAAGAAAGCAGTGGTGGCGAAGAGGCCGCTAGAGTGAGAGTTCCACGACCGGCCCGCCGGCAGCTTCCGCGTCTTCGGCATCGTGCGTCACAAGGATCGTCGCCAATCCCGCCTCGCGCAACCGCATGAAAGTGAAACTCCGGATTTCCCCGCGAAGGTGCCGATCGAGCTTCGAAAACGGCTCGTCCAGCAACGCCGCGCGCGGCTCGGAGAGCAACAGCCGGAGCAGCGCGACGCGGGAGGCCTGGCCGCCGGAGAGCGTGGCCGGATCCCGGTCGGCAAAGCCTTCGAGGCCGAAACGCGCCAGCGCCTCCGCCGCATGCGTGGCGCGACCGGACCGCCCGGAGGGCATGCCAAAGAGCAGATTGCCGCCGACACTCAGATGCGGAAACAGCATCGGGTCCTGGAACAAGAGCCCGACGTGACGTGCCTCAGGCGGCTTCGCTGTGATCTCGGCACCGTCGAGCAGGACCCGACCCGAGGCCGAGAAGGGTTGGGTCAGGAACCCCGCGACGAAGGACAGCAGCGTCGATTTTCCGACACCTGACGGGCCCATCACGGTGAGGACCGAGCCCGGCGCGACCTCCCGGTCGAGCGCCAGCAGCTCCCGGTCGCCGAGCGCGATCCGCACCCCTTGCAGGACCAGCCCCGAAGTCACTGCGCCGTCTCCAACATGCCGCGGCGGTTCCGCCAGATGAGCCGCGGCGCCGCGATCGCGAGGGCGAAACCGAGGATCGGGAGCACCGCCTGGGTCAGCGCCCAGGCCCCGATCAGGCGGCGGTCTCCGCCGGCGGCAAGCGCGATGGCTTCGGTCGTCACCGTATCGATCCGCCCGGCACCGAGCAGCCGGGTCACCAGGTACTGGCCGATACTGACAGCGAGACCGACCGCCAGGGCCGCGAAGATGGGTGTCAGCAGCATCGGCAGGGTGACCTTCCAGAACGTCGCGCCCTCACCCTTCCCGAGCGTCCGGGAAAGCCGGCCCCAGGCCGGGTCGAGACGGCGGTAGGATTCCGAGAGCGTCAGATAGACGTAGGGCAGCACGAAAACGATGTGCCCGGCCGCGACCAGCCCGCCGCCCGGCGGAAGATTTACCAGTTCCGCCAGCAGGACGAGCCCGAAAAGAAAGCCGATCTGCGGCACCAGGAGCGGAACATAGAACAGCAGTTCCAGCGCGCGCTCTGCCCGCCGGCCGCTCCGGCGCTCGTTCTCCAGCATGGCGATGACCAATGCGAGCGACAGTCCGGCAGCGACAACCGCGATCCAGATTGTGGCCCAGAGCGGACCGGATGCGGTCTCGCCCACTGTCTGCCAATGCGCCAGCGTCCAGCGACTCGGCCAGGGATCGGGAAAGCGCCAGACATGCGTGAAGGCACTGAGCGCGAGGGCAAAGATGCCGAGACCGGCACTGAGCAGCAGAACCGGGAAGAGAATCAGGCCGGTCAGCTTCAGACCGGTCTCGGCGAGAGATCGCCCGCCCGTCTCCAGCCAGCGGCGCCCAAGCCGGATGACCGCCCGCTCCGCAGCGATCCAGAGCGCGATGGCAAGCGCGGTGACGCCGAACTGCAGGACCGCGCCGGCGGCGGCGATCAGCCGGTGGTCGAGTTCCGGGTCGTTCGACCAGCGCAGCACCTGCACCGCAAGCGGCGGAGGCGAGACCGGCCCGAGGATCAAGGCGACGTCGATGTTCGCCGAGGAATAGGCGATCACCGCATAGACCGGCAGCCGCAGCAGCGGGTAGAGCGCGGGGACCACGGTCTTGAACCAGGCGGCGATCCGCCCGTAACCGAGCGCCCGCGCCATATGCATCCGTTCCACCGCGCGAATCTGCGCCAGCGGCGCCAGCGCGACGAGCAGCAGGAACGGCACTTCCTTCATCACCAGCCCCGCCATCAACGAGAGCCCGAGTTCGTCCTGAACGATGAGGAGGTCCGGCGGCCGTTGCCAGCCGGTCGCCCAGGGCGACAGCAACCGGGCGAGAAATCCGGATGGCGCGATCAGGAAAGCGAGCGCGAAGGCAGCCGCCGCGTGCGGCACGGCAAGCAAAGGCGCGATCGCCTTACGCAGCCAGGAAAAGGAACGGGTCTCGAAAAACACCGCAAGGAACAGCATCGCCAGCGCAAACGCGAGTCCCGCAGTGACGAGTCCCGAGGCGAGCGACAGAAGCACCGAGCCGCCGAGCCCCGGCGATGCCAGAAGATCCCGCCAGACCGCGAGTCCGAATCCGTGATGGCCAAGTGCCGGCAGAAAGCCGAGGGACGGAATCACGGCGCCAAGCGTCCCGGCGGCCACAGGCCCCGCGAGAATGACGGCGACGAGATAGGGAGCTGCTCTCAACATGAAACCGGCACGGCCGAGGTCAAAATCACCGTACTGCGTAGCGCCGGTTCCACTCCTTCTCAAGCGCGTCGGTCCAGCTCGGGTGCGGTTCCGCCAGCATGGTGCCGAGCCGCCCCGCCGGGATCGCCGCCGGACCAAGATCCATGGTGCGGAAGGCCTCGGCCTGTTCCGGGGTCAGTTCCTCCAGGTCGAGAACGGTCGCAGAGCCCCAATGTTCGGGGTCCTGCTTTCGCAACTGCGCTTCCGGAGAGAGAAGGAAATTCGCCAGAACCATCGCGCCTTCCCGGTGCGCCGCGTTGAATGGAATGGCAAGGAAACTGACATTGCCGATGGTTCCGGCATCGAAGACATAATTGCGCACGGTCGCCGGCAATTCCCCGCTCTCGATGCCCGCGGTCGCTTCGGACTGGCTGAAGGCGAAGGCGATGTCGATCTCGCCGTCGCTCATCAGGCGGCGCATCGCTCCGGCATTGGCCGGGAAGCTCCGGGCCCTGCGCCAAAGGTGCGGATGCAGGTCGTCGAGATAGTCCCAGAGCGGCGCCGTCACCGCCGGGAAATCGGCGTCTCCAACCGGCCCGTAGAGCGCGTCGGCCGACCCGGCGCGTTCCAGCAGAACCTGCTTCAGAAAGGTCGTGCCGAGGAACGAGGGCGGAAGCGGATAGGTAAAGCGTCCCGGGTTTGCCTTCGTCCATGCCAGCAGGGCGTCGCTGCTGCGCGGCGGCTCCGGAAGCAGCGCGGAGTCGCGGTAGAAAACAAGCCGCGCCCGCGCCCACGGCATTTCCAGCCCTTCGACCGGCACGCCGAAATCAAGCTCGAGATCGGGGCTGTTCGCCGGATCGGTCAGTTTGAAATTCGGCAAGCTCTCGATCCACGGACCGTACAGCAGCCCGTTGCGCTTCATCGCGGCGAAATTCTCGCCGTTGATCCAGATAAGATCGATCGCGCCGCCTTCACTGCGGCCCGCAGATTTTTCCGCCAGGACGCGCGCGACGGCCTCCGCCGTGTCCGTCAGCTTTACATGGACGACCTCGACACCATGGCGCGCGGATACCTGTTCGCCGGCCCAGCCGATATAGGCATTGATTCGGGGATCGCCGCCCCAGGCATTCCAGTAAACCGTCTGCCCTCTTGCACTGTTCAGGACGCGATTCCATTCCGCCGGAGGCGAGTCGGCCCGTGCCGGCAAAAGAACCGCAGCGACCACCAGAGCGAGCGCGAGGGAAGTCAGATGGCGCATCAAGAGCACGATTGAATCTCCGTTACATTGACCGCAAGGAATGCGGCGCGCACGCTAGTACAGCTTTCCGCCCACCCGAAATGACATCGCCGCGAGGGCGTCGCGGACAAGCCCCCGGCCAGGAGCTTCCCGCCATCGTAGTTTCGACACGCGGAATTCCATTCCGCAAATTGACCTGCTTGCGCCCGACATGGCATATTTCCCGGAACCCGCTCGTATCGAGAGGCGGGGCCGGGAGGCGAATCCCCGGCGCGGAAAAAGAGGAAACGACCAGACACAATGTCCCACGACAACGACATGACCGAGGATGGCAAGGACCGTCAGTTCGTCACCGCACTCGCGAGGGGCCTCGAGATCCTTCGCGCCTTCGAACCCGGCGACGGCGGCCTCGGGAACCAGGACCTCGCCGAGCGGACGGGACTTCCGAAACCGACGGTCTCACGCCTGACCCACACATTGCGCACACTCGGCTATCTCGCCTTTGACGAAAGCACCGGACTCTATCAGCTCGGTCCGAGCGTCCTCTCCCTCGGCTATTCGTTTCTCGCCAATCTCGACATTCGCGCGCGGGCCCGACCGCTGATGCAGGAAATGGCGAACGATGTCGACGCGGCGATATCGCTCGGCACGCGTGACCGTCTGACCATGCTCTATCTGGAGACCTGCCGTGGCGACGGAGCGTTGACTCTTCGCCTCGATGTCGGTTCCCGCATCCCGATCGCCGAAACCGCGATGGGCCGCGCCTTCCTCGCGGCGCTGCCCGAGGACGAGCGCGCCTATCTGATGGACCACATAAAGCGCAAGGATCCGGACCGGTTCCCGAAACTGAAGGACGGCATAGACCAGGCGGTCGAAGATGTCGCGACACGCGGGTTCACCCTCTCGCTTGCCGACTGGCACAAGGACGTGCACGCCGTCGGAGCTCCGGTGCTGCTTCCCGACCGCTCGGCGATCTTCGCGCTGAATTGCGGCGGCCCCCGCTTCATTCTCTCCAAGGAGCTCCTTGAGGAGGAACTGGGGCCGCGTCTCGTGCACCTTGCAGAGACCCTGACCATGGGCGGCCAGGGTTTCCATGTCGTCGCCGCCACTCCCTGAGACCTGACCGGGCTTCCGCCCTGCATCCGAACGGACCGAGAATGACCAGCACTTTCGAACGCAGCTTTCCCGAAGGCTCGTACCTGCACGCGATCGTCGACCGCAGGGCGGTGGACGCGCCCAACCGTATCCTGTTGAGCGACGACACCGTTTCGCTGGATGGCAAGGGATTGAAAGCGGCGGTGGATGGCGCCGAGCAGGCACTGCGCGATTATGGGGTCCGCGGCGGAGACCGTGTCCTTCTTGTGAACGAGAATTCAGTCGCCCTGCAGGTCCTGATCTTCGCGCTCTCACGGATCGGTGCCTGGACCGTCCTTGTCAACGCACGCCTGACCGACGCGGAGATCGGCAAGATCGCGGACCATTCCGGCGCACGGACCACTCTCTATACGACCGGAGTCTCGCCGGACGCATCGGGTCATGCCGACGCCACCGGCGCCGCGCCGTTCGATATCGGACCAATCGGAGATGTGAGGATCGCGCCGCTGAACGAAGACGCCGTGCCCGAACCGCTCGACAAAGACGGGACCGCTCAGGTCGCAGCGCTGATATATACCTCGGGCACGACCGGCCAACCGAAGGGCGTGATGCTGACCCACGATAATCTGCTCTTCATCGCAGAGGCTTCGGGCACGATCCGCAAGATCGGCCCCGACGACCTCGCCTATGGCGTATTGCCGACCTCGCACGTCTTCGGCCTCGCCTCGGTCTTCCTCGGCACCCTCGTACACGGGGGACATCTCAGGACGGTCTCGCGCTTCGCGCCGGCGGAAGCGGCGCGGGCGTTGGCCGAGGACGCGGTGACGATCTTCCAGGGGGTGCCGGCGATGTATGCCCACCTGCTCGAACTGTCCGCCAAGCGCGGCGCCCCGCTACCGGCTCCGAAACTGCGCTATCTTTCCGCCGGCGGGGCTCCGCTCGACCTCGCGATCAAGGCGCGGGTCGAAGAGATGTGGAACCAGCCGCTGCATAACGGCTACGGGCTGACCGAGACCTCGCCCACCGTGACAACAACCCGGATGGAGGCGCCGGCAACGGACGAGACCGTCGGCCCGGTGCTCCCGGGCATAGAATGCCGGATCGCCGATCAGGTCAGCGGACTGCCGCGCACCGGCGGAGAAGTCGGCGAGATCTGGGTCCGCGGCGCCAATGTGATGAAGGGCTATTACCGCGACCCGGAACAGACCGCGAAGGTCATGACGTCGGACGGCTGGTTCAAGACCGGGGATCTCGGCCGCATCGACGAGGACGGCAATCTCTATGTTGTCGGCCGCCTGAAGGAACTGATCATCCGCTCCGGCTTCAATGTCTATCCCGCCGAAGTCGAGGGCGCACTGGCGGCTCACCCCGATGTCGCGCTATCGGCCGTCGTCGGCCGAAGTTCGGGAGACAACGAGGAAGTGGTCGCCTTCGTGCAGCCAATTGCCGGCCGGAACATCGACAGAGACGCGCTGGAAAGCTACATGCGGGCCAACCTCGCCCCTTACAAATGCCCGAGTCATTACGTCTTTCTGGCAGCCCTGCCGGCCACGGCAACGGGCAAGATCCTGAAAGCGCAGCTGAAGCAAGAAGCCGAAAACCTTAAGACCGCCTGAGCCGTTCACGGCGCAGCAAACCGGCCCGCGCGGGCCCGCCATGCGAAATCAGGTCCTTGACTTCTCGAGCGTTAACCACCAATTTTAGGCGACTGCGGGGTGATCGCGCGGCGGTTTTCCGAGAGGTTGACCTTCTGTCACGCCGCAATTGGATGAAACTCCGTTATCTCCAGGTGCGCGTGGAAGACGGCTAAATACGAAGCCCTGTCTATGGTTTCCGGACCCGATAGCGCCCCGTTGTAATGGACTCAATGACTCTGTGACCAATCAGACTTTTTCAGAACTCGCCTTGTGCGAGCCCATCCTGCGTTCCCTGAAGGAAACAGGATACGAAACCCCGACCCCGATCCAGCAGCAATCCATTCCCCTGCTTCTCAAGCGCCGCGACCTGCTCGCGATCGCGCAGACGGGTACCGGGAAGACGGCCGCGTTCTCGCTGCCGATCCTCGATCACCTTGCGGAGGCGGACAAGGCCGGACGCCGCAAGCCCGCGCCGAAATCGGTACGGGCCCTGATCCTCGCGCCGACCCGCGAACTCGCGGTTCAGATCGGCGAGAATATCGCGACTTATACCCGGCACTTGCGGATGAAGCAGGTCGTCATTGTCGGCGGCGTCTCCTTCGGCCCGCAGCGCTCGGCACTTGCCCGCGGCACCGACATCCTGATCGCAACCCCCGGCCGCCTGCTCGATCTCGTTCAGCAGAATTGCGTCCTCCTCGACGGCGTGACGCATCTGGTGCTCGACGAGGCCGACCGGATGCTCGACATGGGCTTTATCCATGACGTGCGCAAGATCGCCAAGCTGGTCCCCTCGGACCGGCAGAGCCTGCTCTTCTCGGCGACCATGCCGCCGAAGGTCGAGCAGCTGGCCCAGTTTCTCCTGAACGACCCTGCCCGTGTGGAAGTGACGCCGGAGCGGCTGACGGTGGAGCGCATCCACCAGACCGTTCATCACGTCGAGGCCGCTTCGAACAAGAAGAGCGTGCTTCTCAAGGTGATGAGCAACCCCGACTACAACAAGGTGATCATCTTCACCCGGACCAAGCACAAGGCGGACCGTATCTCCAAAATGCTGACCGCAGAAGGCATCGAATCCGAAGCCCTGCACGGCAACAAGACCCAGAGTGCCCGTCAAAAGGCCCTGAAACGGTTCAAGCAGGGCGCCGTCCGTGCCTTGGTGGCGACCGATATCGCCGCCCGCGGCATCGATGTCAGTGACGTGACCCATGTGATCAATTTCGAACTGCCGAACGAACCTGAGAGCTATGTGCACCGGATCGGTCGTACGGCACGCGCCGGCACCGACGGTTCCGCGCTTTCGCTCTGCGATCCGGACGAATTCGCCTATCTGCTCGATATCGAGCGCCTGACCGGCCAGCGTATCGAAGTGGTTGGCGGAACGGCACCGGAACGGCGTCCTGCGAACGACGGCGGCCAGCGTCCCAACGGCTCTCGCAAGAACCGCGGACGCCGGCGCAGCGGATCGCCCTCCGGCCAGAAGTCGGACGGACGTCAGCACAAGTCCGGCGACCGGCCCAGGAAACAGCAGAATCACGGAAAGCCGAACGGCGGCGGTGAAGCGCCCCTCCGCCGCAAGGCCAACAAGCGTCGTGAGGCCGCATAGCCGCGCGAACGGGTCACGGCCGATCCGGGCGACCGGGCCGGCTAGGGTCATGGCATTGAATTGATAAGGAGACGAAAATGCCGACAGGAACAGTTAAGTGGTTCAACACCACCAAAGGCTATGGCTTCATCAAGCCGGACGATGGCGGATCCGACGTGTTCGTGCACATCACCGCGCTGCAAACCGCTGGCCTGACCGACCTGCCGGACGGCACCAAGATCAGCTACGAGCTGGAAGAAGATTCCCGTCGTGGCCGCTCTTTCGCCGCAGACCTGAAAGTCGACTGACAGATTTTCCGTTCCGGACCTCCTCGAGGGGGTCCGGAACACCTCCTCCCGCGTCCCGACGCCTCTTCCTAGATCCCCGTCCGCTCCAGCAGAGACAGCCAGTTCTCCGCAGCGATCTTGCGGATCAGTTCCTCACCATATCCGGCCAGCCGATACCGATCGATGAGATGCGGCAGCCCCGCGACGTCGCCGATCGCATCCGGCACCGTGCAGCCGTCGAAATCCGACCCGAGCGCCACGCCGTCCTCGCCTAGCTTCTCCAGGAGGTAATCGGTATGGGCGACGACCTGGTCGAGGTCTGTCGCCGAGTTCTGCTGCCCGTCGGGGCGCAGGAACCCGACATGGAAATTCACCCCGACCAGTCCCCCGCTGGCCCGGATCGCCTCGAGCTGCCGGTCGGTCAGATTGCGCGGTGACGGACAGATCGCATGCACGTTGGAATGCGAGGCGACCAGCGGCTTGGTGGAAAGTCGCGCGACATCCCAGAAGCCCTTCTCCGTGATGTGCGAGAGATCGACCATGATTCCCATGGTATTGCAGGCACGGATCAGATCGCGTCCCGCCTCTGTCAGACCGCTGCCGGTATCGGGAGAGGACGGGAAACTCATCGGCACGCCGTCACCGAATTCGTTCTTCCGGCTCCAGACCGGACCGAGGGAACGCAATCCCGCCTGGTACAGCCCGTGCAGGTTGGAAAGATCGGTTTTCAGGCATTCGACGCCCTCGACATGCAGGAGAATCGCGAGCTTGCCGTCGGACATCGCGAGGCGCGCTTCTGCGACGGACCGGGCGATCACCACGTCGCCGCCGGACAAGACCTCCACCGACCTCGCCATCTCGATCATGCGCTGGGTGAAAGGCTCGGCGACATGCCTCGAGACCGGAGCGAAATTCGCCGGATCGCGCGGCGAGAGCTCGAGTTCCTCTCCCTCTGACATCCGCGACGGGGTGAACATCGCGAACAAGCCACCGCAGAAGCCGCCGCGGCGTGCACGCGGCAGATCGATGTGACCTGTCTTGCCCTCGTCGAAGAAACTTCGCGCGTCGCGACCCGCTCTTCCGAGAGCAAGGCGGAGCAGCGTGTCGTTGTGGCCATCGAAAACGGGAATGAGAGCATCGGTCATTGCGGGTCCAGTAGAACTTGGCTGTGTGTCTTGTTGCGGCCGGGAACAGGCGGTGAGAATTGAGGCGGCATATTCGCGCCGACCCCGGCGATTTTCCAGTTTGATTTCCCCGCCGGCGCCCGGAGAGACCGAGTACTTCGATGGAAATTACCCTGAAACCGGAAGCAAGCGACATCAGAAAGTCACGCAAGAGCAATCGCTTCGTTACGAGACTCACCTAGAAGATCGATGCGGCGCGGAGCTCGCGGCGGATGGCATCGGAGGCGCAGGGAGCACCAGCACAAGCGATGCCTTTCGCCGCAACAAGGGCGGGCCCAACGAACCCGCCCCCCGCCGCACCAAATCCGGGCGACTCAGCCGAGCGCCATCTCGCGGCGCCGATTCATCCGGGCATAGAACAGGACCGGCGCTGCGAGCAGAGCTCCGATCATGCCCATCTGCAGATGCGAGACGCCGGGGATCACATCGCCAGGCGCTGCGAAGAAAAGCCCGCCAAGGAGCAGCAGCACCTTGGCGCCGATGGCAATCGGCCCGGTGCCAAGCCGGCCAAACCCGGCGACATATCCCTGCAGCGCGCTACCGAGCAGATAGACGCCGAGCACCGCGGTCGCGAACACCACCAGCACCTCGGTCCAGTTGCCCTCTCCGATCAGCGCCGGATTAAGCACGAAGAAGAACGGCACGAAGTAGATGATGCTGCCGAGACGCATGGCCTCGATCCCCGCCGAGAGCGCATTGGTACGCGCCATCGTGGCCGCCGCGAAGGCTCCGAGGGCAACCGGAGGCGTGATGTAGGAGACCATGCCCCAGTAGAGGATGAACAGGTGCACAGCGAGTTCGTTCAGGCCCGCCTTCACCAGTGCCGGCGCGAGCACCACAGCGAGGAAGATGTAGCAGGCGGTCACCGTCATCCCCATGCCGAAGATGAAGCTCGTGATCGCTCCCATGATCAGCAGCATGAACACCGAACCGCCGGCAAGGAAGATCAGGTCGTTCACCAGCGTGCCGGCGAGGCCGGTCGCCGAGAAGGCACCGACGATCAGGCCGATCCCGAGCAGCACGGCGACCAGTTCCGTCAGGCCGCGGCCGATGCTGTAGATCAGGTTGAAGAACCCCTTCAGGTCGAAGCGGTGCTTCTTCGAGGCCTGGTTGATCACCAGAAGCAGGGCGGTGGCGAAGAACGGCGCCCAGGTCTCCTGACGCAGGAACATCATCAGGAAGATCAGCAGCGCGAAGACGAAGAGATAGTACCAGCCCTCCTTCATGGTCTCCCAGACCGAGGGCAATTGCTCGCGCGGAATTCCCTTCAGGTCATGCCGCGCGGCATAGGCGTCGATCTGCACGAAGAGACCGAAATAGTAGAGGATGGACGGCACCGCCGCAGCCGCCGCGATCTCGAGATACGGCCGGCCGAGGAAGGAGGCCATGACGAAGGCCGTGGTGCCCATGACGGGCGGCATCAGCACGCCGCCCGTGGAGGCGCAGGCCTCGGTTCCCGCCGCGTAGCGCGCCGGGAAACCCGTCTTCTTCATCGCCGGTATCGAGATCGCACCGGTCGTCAGCACGTTCGAGATCACGCTGCCGGAAAGCGAGCCCATGAAGCCGGAGGCGAAGATCGCGACCTTGGCCGCGCCGCCGCGCAGGCCGCCGACGAGCGCCAGCGCCAGGTTGTTGAAGAAGGCGCCACCGCCCGTGTATTGCAGCGCGGCACCGAAGATGATGAAGCCGATCACCAGATTGCCGAAGGCGCGCATCGGAATGCCGAACGAACTCTCGGACGAAATGATGTGATACGGGATCACGTCGAGGAACGGCTGCGCAAATCCCGAGATCGGCCCGGGCAGCACGTCGGCGAAGGTCGGATAGAGCGAGAAGACGAAGACGATCAGGAAGATCACGAAGCCGCCTGCCCGGCGGGTCGCTTCCAGGATCAGCAGCCAGAACAGGATGGACACCCAGCGCGCCGTTTCCGGCGGCGCGTATTCCCATCCCTCTTCCAGACTGAGATCGGCCGTGTAGGCGAAATAGCCGGACACCGCGGCGCCGAGTGCCGCCAGAATCCAGTCATACCAGGCGACGGAGGCGCCCGGCGCCCCCTTCAGCGGAAAGGAGAGAAAGGTCAGGGACAGGAACAGTCCGGCCAGCAGGAAGAGATAGCGTCCTTCGAGGATGACGACTCCGGCGAAGAACTGGAGATTGAAGAGCTGATTGACGGACAGTATGACCGCCGCCGCCGTGAACAGGACAAAAATCCATTTGGCGATGCCGCCAAGCGGACGGGTTCGCAGTTTTTCACCGGCCTCGATGTCTTGATCGCCGCTGCCGGACGACGGGGAAACTTGCTCACTCATCGGAGCGCCTCAACCTGGAAATCTTGCTGACGGGAATCGGCAAGGGACGGCGCACACGCGCCGTCCCGCCGTCGAAAGATCGAACGCGACTCAGAAGACCGCGTTGAAGCCCTTGGCTTTCAGAGCGGCGTGACGCGCCGACCGCCATTCGGCGTCCCAGGCATCGTCCGACGCACCCTTGGCAACGAAGTCCTTCCACGCCGCCGCGAGCACTTCCTGCCGTTCGATCAGCTTGTCGTTATGGGCCTGCTCTTCGGCGCCCCACTTGCCGATTTCCTTGTAGTAGCGAACCGCACCCGCATGATAGGGCACGACCCATTTCAGGTTCTGCTTTTCGAGCGCCCAGCCGTTGATGCCCGGCGCCTTGCCCGCGTAATCGTCGAACAGTTCAACCATCGCCTTGGTCATGTTGTAGACCAGGTCTTCCTCCTGATCGGGGTAGGCGACCAGGACCGGATAGGGATAGGCCGCGGTCGGAACCGGCGACTCTTTCTTGATGGTCGCGCCGACGCTCGCCATCGTCGGCTGGAAGAACGGCGCGATGCTGGACATACGCTCCAGGCCTTCCTTGTTCCCGGCATCGATCGGCGGCCAGAGCAAGCCGCGCGGGCTGGCCTCCATCTCATAGGCCTTGCCGGAGCTGGTCGAGGCGAAAGCCGCGTCCACCTGCCCGTTGACCATGCCGGCCCAGGAGGCGCCAAAGCCGCCGAACTCGACCTTCTCGACATCGTCCCAGGTCAGTCCGCCATAGGCGAGATAAGCCCCGGTGTTGACGTTGAGCGACGGCGATCCCTTAACCCAGGCTACGCGCTTGCCCTTGAGGTCGCTGTATTCCTTGACCCCGACATCGCCGGCGACGCCGACGGCAAGACCGATCGCACCGTTATTCATCATCAGCGTGCGGATCTTCTGCGGCCCCCAGCGCTTGGCGCCGAAGTCGAACGCACCTTCCTGCGCCATGAAGCTGGCGCCGACGCCGGTCGCCGAGAAATGCACCTTGCCCTGTCGGAGCGGTTCGGTCCGCGAGACGTCGTTCTTGCCCGGCAGGACCCGGAGATTGACGCCAAGCTTCGATTTCAGTGCGCCACCGATCGCGACCGACTGGTTGTATCCGGCCGTACCGGTACCGTAAGCGGTCCAGGCAAGCTGGCTCGGAAGTTTGGCGTCCGCGAAGGCAGTCCCGCCAAGAGCGACCGTAAGGACCGCTCCGGCAAGCGCGGCATGCCGGATAGAATGAATAGAAATGCCCATGAATTTCCTCCTCTAGGCTCCCTGACGACCCGGTTTCGCATGAAGAATGCGGCCCGGACCCCTTGCAAAGTGCTGTTTATGGTGATGCGGCACTTTTGCGAAATTGCGTTTCGCAAACACCATATCGGCTAATGGCAAGCGGTCAAGATGTTGCGCGCACCGGACGCTGACGAAGCGGAACGAAACTCTTCGGGCGGGCGAATGGACAACAGCCGGAAGCGCTTCCGCAATCCGGCCGACCGGCATAGAATCACAAATAAGGAAACTGGGGAGGACGATACGTGAGCGATGATTCCATCTACCCACCCAGGATAATTGTCCGTGCTGCCACCATTGGCGACGTCCGAAATGCATTGGCCGCGGGATGGCGGGATTTTCGCACCGCGCCCGCATTCGGTCTCTTTTTCGGCAGTTTCTTTGCCTTCGGCGGCTTGTCGATTCTGGCCATGGCCTGGGCCCTCGACCTCTCCTATCTGGCCTATCCGACCGCCGTCGGATTTTCCCTCATCGGTCCATTTGCCGCCGTTGGCCTCTATGAAGTCAGCAGGCGCCTCTCATCGGGACAACCTCTTGCCTGGAAAGACATTCTTGGAGTGATCGTGGCGCAGCGCCGGCGCGAACTTGGCTGGATGGCTTTCGTGACCATGTTCATGCTGATCATGTGGATGTATCAAGTCCGGGTCCTGCTGGCGATTTTTCTCGGCTTCCAGTCGTTCACCAGTTTCGCGGGTTTCCTTGAAGTGATCCTGACGACCACCGACGGCCTCTTGTTTCTCGGCCTCGGCCATGTCTTCGGCGCGGTCCTTGCGCTGATCCTGTTTTCCGCCACCGCGATCTCGTTCCCGCTTCTGCTGGATCAGGAACACGATTTCATCACCGCCATGATCACCAGCTTCAAGACGGTCACCATGAGCCCCGCGGTGATGGTGGGCTGGGCCGCAGTGATCGGCGTCACTCTATACCTGTCGATGATCCCGCTGTTTCTCGGCCTGATCGTCGCCCTGCCGGTGCTCGGCCACGCGACCTGGCACCTCTACAGGAGCCTGATCTCGTTCGAGAGCTAGCCGTCCGCGGACGCAAGATACGAGTCGATAAACCGGATTTCCTCATCGATCAGCTTCAACAGCCGCTCCAGCTCGTCGGAATTTGCTTGCGAGACCGCGGTCGCTTCCTTGAAATCACTTTCAACCTTCAGAGCCTGTTCGTAGACGTCGTTCAGCCGCAGATTGCCGGAGACCCCCTTTATTTGGTGCGCATAGCGGTACACCGCCTCGAGATCTCCATCCGAAATGTGCCCCTCGAAGACCGAGCGCGCCCCGGAAAAGTTCTCGCGGAACTGTTTCAGGAAGCGACCGACCATCGACGCATCGCCGATCATTTTCGCGATCGGTTCATATCTTTGCGAAAGCTCGTTCGGAGACATCGTAGCTACCTCTGTCGTCTCACCGCCCCCGGCAGGGCCGGACCCGGTTGAGTGCTTCGTCGGGGCCTCGCCCTCTTCCACTCGATGGTGCACAAGATTGCCCTCCATGGTGCACCACCGGATCAGCGCATTGAACAGTTTTTTGTTGTCCACCGGCTTGGCGACGTGATCCTGCATGCCGGCGGCAAAACATTTTTCCTTCTCGTCCGTCAGTGCGTTGGCGGTCATGGCAATGATCGGCAAAGCATCATAGGCGGGATCGCTGCGAATGATTTCCGTCGCCGCATAGCCACCGAGTACCGGCATCTGGATATCCATCAGGACGGCATCGAACGCGTCGGAGCCGCCTGACTTGAGAAGCGCGACTGCGACCTCCCCGTTCTCGGCCTCGGTCACAATGATTCCGGCTTTGCCAAGAACGACCGACGCTATCTCGCGGTTGATTTCGTTGTCTTCCACCAGCAGAACCCTGAGACCCTTGAGAACCGCGACATCCTCGATCTCATCTCTCGACCGCCTCTTCCCGATCTCGGAGTTGTTCAGAGCGGCGCACACACCGTCATGCAATGTCGAGGAACTGATCGGTTTCGCCAGCACCCCCTTGGCTCCGGCGGCAAGCGCACCCTCTCGCAAGGTTTCGTCGACCTGCGCCGAGACCAGCAGAACCCGGGGAGCCGGTTGACCCGCTGCCTCGGCAGTCCTGATGATCTGCGTGCACGCCTGGAGACCGTCGGCTTCCGGCATCAACCAATCGAGAAGCGCGATATCGAATGGCCCCTCCCGCTCTGCGGTCTGCACGGCCTCGCGGCCATTGGCGACGACGACACTCTCGATCCCCATGCCGGCGAGCAATTCGCGCATCAATTCGCGGGCCGTCACGTTGTCATCGGCAATCAGGGCCCTGCCCCGAATCTCTCTCGGGCCGCACTGCAGAGCGGTCGTCGGCGTGACTCCCAACTCGAGCGACAGGCGGAAATTGAACGCGCTGCCTTCGCCGGGCGTGCTCTCGACCCAGATCTCTCCGCCCAGCAATTCGGCGAGAGATGCGGATATCGACAACCCGAGCCCGGTACCGCCGAACTGGCGCGTCGTGGACGCATCGGCCTGGGTGAACGAGGCGAAGACTTTCGCTGCCTGCTCCTCGGTCATTCCGATTCCGGTATCGCGCACCTCGAAACGCAGCGTTGCGCGACCGCTCTCGATCCGTTCGCTCCAGACCGACAGCGACACCTCCCCCTCGTCGGTGAACTTGACCGCATTGCTGAGGAAATTGAGAATGATCTGGCAAATGCGAAACGGATCGCTCTTCAAGCTCGTCGGCGTGTTCGGATCGACATGCGTCTTGAAGGAAAGTCCCTTTTCGGCGGCCCGGAGGGACACGATGTCGCTGATCCTCCCGATCTCGTCCTCGAGGTTGAAATCGACAATCTCGATTTGCATCTCGCCGGCTTCGATCTTGGAAAAGTCGAGAATGTCGTTGATGATTGCCAGCAGACTTCCGGACGACGCCTGTATCTTGTTCATGTAGTCGCGCTGCACGCGGTCGAGCCTGGTGTCGGCAAGCAACTGGCTCAGCCCGATGATTCCGTTCAGCGGCGTGCGGATTTCATGGCTCATATTGGCAAGGAACATCGACTTGGCGGAGTTGGCCACATCGGCTGCCGCAAGCGCCTTCTGCAGCTCCGCTTCCTGGTTCTTCAACTCGGAAATATCAACCCGCAACCCGACGCGCCCGCCATCGCTGGTCGAACTCTCGATCGCCCGCGCCCACCCACCGTTGAACGGGCGATCGAAACGCACGACGTCCTTCGAGCGATGCAGCGCGATCCGCTTCCGGACCCATTCCTCCTCGCCACCTTCAGGAATCTCGAACAGCCCCGAAGAGGCCGCGGCCCGGACGCTTTCCTCGTAGGGCAGGCCGACCCTTGCCTCGACGCCGAACGTGCGGAGGAACTTCGCGTAACGGGAATTGTAGAAAAGCAGACGGTCATCGGCGTCGAAGTAGCAGAACCCGTCCGGAAGCGCCTCGATCGCGTCGTTCAGCCGCTGGTGGATCTCCTCCGCACGGCGTTCGGCTTGCTTGATCCGGGTGATTTCCAACCCGAACCAGGCAACGGCCCCGCTGGGAAGACGCTGCTCATGAACCATGAGATGCCGGCCGCCCTGGATTTCGACGTCCCGGATCATTTGCATGCCGCGATGTTGCGACGTGCGCTCTTCGATCCATTCCTTTTCACGGCCGACGGCCGCGAGGGCGTGTCCGCTGTAGGCGAGCGCGTGCAGGATTTCATCGAAGGTCGTACCGGGAACGAGGAGGTTCTCGATATTCCGGTTCAGTTCGATATACGCCTCATTGCAGACAACAAGCTTGTCGTCCGGCCCCCAGAGGACGAACGGTTCGGTGATCTGCTGCACCGCCTCACGCAGGAGACGTGCTTCCCGGCGGGCCATCACCTCGCCGGTTATGTTCGACGCGAACCCGCGGTAGCCGGCGAAGGAACCATCGGCATCGAACCTTGGTTTTCCGCTCGTCCGCACCCACAGTTCTCCATGGTCGGTCTGTCGACGGTAGGTGAAACTATCAAAGGGTTTGCGGGCTTCGATCAAATCGAGGTGGGCCTGCCAGACGTTCGGCGCCACGTTCCGTCCGCCGATTTCTGAACGTAGCTTTCCATAGTGCCATTCAGGTGGAACGCCGGCGAGTTTTTCCACCGACCGCGACATGTAGGTAAAGCGGTGCTCTGCGTCGGTTTCCCAGAACCAGCCATCGGTGATGTCCGCGAATGCTTCGAGAGCCTCGTAGTTGCTCATCGCACTTAGCATTGATGACGAAGCATGATTGTTCGGGTTCATTTCACAAACTGAGTTGCGGAAAGATCTCTGCCAGTCCCGAAGGATAGACGTCATAGTCTTAGCGGCAGGTTAATTCGGTCAGAGATCGGTCCGAAATCGGCTATTGTTTCGTCAGGGCAAAGGACTGTTCGGACGCCAGCTCTCGCATTGCGGCTGCGGACCAGAGATATTGAAGAGAGGTATCGCCGAACCGGTCAGAAGCGAAGCAGGGAGAAAACGATGATAAAAGGGCTTCACCACAACGCCTATCGTTGCCGCGATTCCGAAGAAACCCGGGCCTTCTACGAGGACTTTCTCGGCCTGCCCCTGGTGCACGCTTTCGAGATCGAGGAGACGAAGAGCGGGCGGCCGACGAGCACGCTGCACTCGTTCTACAGGATGGAGGACGGCTCCGCCCTCGCCTTCTTCGAAGCCCCGGATCGTCCGTTCGAATTCAAGGACCAGCACGATTTCGACCTGCATATCGCGCTCGAGGTCGACATGGACGAGTTGAAGTCGATGTACGAGAAGGGTAAGCAGGCCGGGATCGAGACCCGCGGCATTGCCGATCACGGTTTCATCGACTCGATCTATTTCCGCGACCCGAACGGCTATGTCATCGAGTTGACGGCCAAGCGCGAAGGTCATGACGCGGCGATGGACGGCAGCGACGGGCACGCCCATTCGGCCCTGAAAGACTGGCAGGCGAAGAAGGCAGGCGCCTAGATCGCGTCCGAATCCCGCAGAGCCGCAATATCAGCGGGGCTGTAACCGAGTTCCGCCAGGATGCTCTCGGTATCCTGGCCGAGTTCCGGCGGCGGGTCCGATACCCGCGGCGGGGCACCGTCCAGCTTGATCCCGGGCGTCACCACCGAGACATCGCGCCCGACACCGGGAACATTGGCAAAGGTCTCGACCATGCCCCGGTCCGCGATCTGTGGCGCGGCAAGAATGTCCGGGACGGTCATCACCCGGCCGGCCGGCACGCCCGCTTCGTTGAATTTCGTCTCCCAGCTCGCAGCGTCTTCGGCCGACAGCGCCTCCGTCAGCAGCGCAGACAGCTCCGCTCTGTTTTCAAGGCGGGCAAGCCGGGTCGCGAAACGGGGATCGGCAATCAGGTCGTCCCTCCCGACGGTGCGGCACACCGCCTCGAACTGCTCCTGCTTGTTCGCCGCGATATTGAGCAGACCGTCCGCGGTTGCGAAAGTGCCCGAGGGGCTCGCCGTGACGTTGTCGTTGCCAAGCGGGCGCGGCGGGTTACCGGCGATGAGATAATTCGAAACCGCCCACCCCATGGTCGCCAGCACGGCCTCCAGCATCGCGACATCGATGAAGCGCGGTTCGGTCCTGTCCGTCTCCGCAAGCGCCGCTGACACCGCCATCGCCGCCGTCAGGCCGCCGATGGTATCGGCCACCGGAAATCCGACACGGTAGGGCGCGGTATCCGGCGCCCCGGTGATGCTCATGATGCCGGAAAGCCCCTGCACGATCTGGTCGTAGGCCGGCAGGTCCCGCATCGGTCCGTCCTGCCCGAATCCGGATATCGCGCAATAGACCAGGTCGCTGCGCACCGTCTTCAGATGATCGAAACCGAGGCCGAGCCGGTACATCACACCGGGCCGGAAATTCTCCACCAGGACGTCCGCGGTCGCGACGAGCCGGAGAAAGGCCTCTTTGCCGTCATCGGACTTAAGGTTGAGGGTGATCGAGCGCTTGCCGGCGTTCTGAGCGAGGAACGAGACCCCCATCAGGGCCTCGTTCAGTTTCGGATCGGAGCCGAGCTGGCGGGCGAGATCGCCGCTGCCAGGCACTTCCACCTTGATCACCTCGGCCCCGAGATGGGCAAGCTGGTGACAGCAGAACGGTCCCGCCAACACGTTGGTCAGGTCGAGGACCCGCCTTCCCCCCAAAGGCTTCGGAGCCGGCATGTTTGTCCTACTTGGTACCGTACATCCGGTCACCCGCATCGCCGAGGCCGGGCATGATGTAGGCGTGATCGTTCAGTTCCCGATCCACCGCAGCGGTGAAGATCGGGACATCGGGGAGCGCCTTCTGGAAGGTCTCGATGCCTTCCGGAGCAGCGAGCAGGCAGACGAACTTGATGTTGGTCGCACCGGCCTCGCGCAGCCGCTCGATCGCGGCGACGGCGGAATTACCCGTTGCCAGCATCGGATCGACGACGATGAACAGCCGTTCGTCGCGATGTTCCGGGAGCTTGAGGTAATATTCGACCGGCTGCAGGGTCTTCGGGTCACGGTAAAGCCCGATATGGCCGACCCGGGCGGATGGGACGAGTTCCAGCATGCCGTCCAGCAGTCCGTTGCCGGCTCGCAGAATGGAGACGAAGCAGAGCTTCTTCCCCTCGAGCCGCGGCGCCATCATGGTCTCGAGAGGGGTCTCGATTTCTACGGTCTCCAGGCTGAGGTCGCGCAACACCTCGTAGCAGAGCAGATGCGCGATCTCTTTGAGGAGATGACGGAACTTCGCGGTGGCCGTATCGGCCTTTCGCATGATGGTCAGTTTGTGCTGCACCAGCGGATGATCGACGACGGTAACGGGTTGTGCGCTCACGGGACTGCTCTCCTCAGGCTCCGGCCCCAAACCGGAGTGATGCCGGACATATGAATTCTAGCCAGTCATACGCTGTCGTCCAAAAAGGGCAAGCCCGGGGAGTCGGAAACTAGCTTTTGGTGCGGTTCGCCAGTGCGATCCCTCCGAGAACAAGCGCCAATGCCGCTGCGTGGAACCAGGCAAAGACCTCGCCGAGAATGATCACGGCCAGAGCGGCGGCGAAAATCGGCACCAGATTGACCCAAACGCCGGCCCGGCCGGGTCCGATCAGATCGACACCGCGCAGGAAGAAGATCTGCGCCAGGAAGGACGGGAAGACGGTGACAAAGAGTACGATTCCCCAGCCCTTCAGCGTCGGCCACTGGAAATCGCCGAAATAGGCCTCGATCGCGGCCAATGGAATCGCGACGATGAAGGCCGCGCCCGCCATCACCGTGAACATGGCCAGCCCCGAGACATTCGGGCGCTTGCGCAGCGCCACCGTATAGCCGGCATAGAGCGCGCAGGCGGCGACCATCAGCAGATCACCCTTGTTGAATTCCAGCGCGGCAAGCCGCTCCAGTTCGCCGCGCGAGGCGATCAGCGCGATCCCGACCATGGTCAGCAGCACGCCCCCGGCCTGCACCAACGAAACCCGGGTGCCGTAGACGATCAGTGCGCCGAGCAGAACGAACACGGGAATCGCGCCCTGCAGGATCCCCATATTGAGCGCGACAGTGGAATGGGCGGCGACGTAGAACAGTCCGTTGAACAGGGTGAAACCGCAGGCGCCAAGCGCGAGCAGAAACCAGATCCGCTGGCGCATCACCGGCCATTCGGCGAGCACCTTCTTCCTAGAGACCACGCCCATCAGGAGAACCACGCCGGCCCAGCGCAGCAGAACCAGTGCCATGGGGGACACCTCGCCGATCGCCAACCGTCCGGCGATCGCGTTGCCGCCCCACATCATCGTGGTCAGCGCAAGCATGATATAGGCGTTTCCGTAGAAGACGGCTGCGATGCCGTCCGCTTTCGGCCCCGTCATGTCCGGGCTCCCTCCCATGGGATTGATTTGCCGGCCGAGTGGCCGGACGAGCAGCATGGGGACCCCGCTTCATGCCCGCAAGGAAATTACGCGCAAGGATGCGTCATGCAGCGCGGGACACAGCCTCCGACATGAATCCCTGGAGAGTGGTGACCTGCCCCTCGTCGAGGCGGAGACCGAGCTTGCTGCGGCGCCAGAGCACGTCTTCGGCCGTGGTTGCCCACTCCCGTTCGATCAGATAGCGGACTTCCGCCTCGGTCAGGCCTGCACCGAAATCACGGCCGAGATCACCGGCCTTGATCGCATCGCCAAAGATCTCAAACACCAGCGTCCCGTACTGCCGGGTGAGGCGCAGCGCCGTGCGATCGTCGAGAAAGGGATATTTCTGTTTCACCGCCTGCAGTCTCGCGGCGAAATCGAGCACGGGAAAATCGCCGCCGGGCAAAGGTTCCGCACCGCTCCACTCCGGCCCCTTGGCGCCCAGCACGGCCTCGATCTTGCCCATGACGGAATTGGCAAGACGCCGGTAGGTCGTCAGCTTGCCGCCGAAGATGTTGACGAGGACACCGCTATCTTTATCGCCGTCCTCGCGCAGCACGTAATCCCGGGTCGCTTCCTGCGCTTTCGACGCGCCGTCGTCGAACAGCGGGCGAACCCCGGAATATGTCCATACGATGTCCTCGACCTCGACCGGCCGGTTGAAATACGCGCCCGCCGCCTTGCAGAGATAGACCTTCTCCTCCGCGGTGATCGCGACCGCTCCCGGGTCTCCGTCATAGTCCCGGTCGGTGGTGCCGATGAGCGTGAAATCCTGCTCGTAGGGAATGGAAAAGAAGATCCGTCCGTCCGGATTCTGGAAGATGTAGCAACGGTCGTGATCATAGAGTTTCGGCACCACGATGTGGCTGCCCTGAACGAGCCGGACATTGCGCGCGCCGTTCCAACCGGCCGCGTCGGAGAGCACCTTGTCGACCCAGGGCCCGGCGGCGTTGACCAGAAGCCGCGCCTCGATCTCGCGTTCGTTTCCACTGGCAAGATCACGGAGCGTCACACGCCAGTGTCCGGCCTCACGCACCGCCCTCACGACCTGGGTGCGGGTGTGGATGTCTGCGCCCCGGTTGGCCGCATCGCGCGCATTGAGGACGACGAGCCGCGCGTCGTCGACCCAGCAGTCGGAATACTCGAATCCCTTGCGAAAGGCGTCCCTGAGCGGGGCGCCCGCGTCATCCCGCGTCAGATCGACGACCCGGGTCGGCGGCAGGAGTTTGCGTCCGCCGAGATGGTCGTAGATGAAGAGTCCGAGCCGGAGCAGCCAGGCGGGACGCAAACCTGAATGATGCGGCAGGATGAACCGGAGGGGGCGCACAATATGCGGCGCCATCGACCAGAGCACTTCCCGCTCCTCAAGCGACTCGCGCACGAGACGGAACTCGTAGTGCTCGAGGTAGCGAAGGCCCCCGTGGATCAGCTTGGTCGACCAGGAAGAGGTCCCGCTCGCGAGGTCGGACATCTCCGCCAGGCAGACGGAATATCCCCGTCCCACCGCGTCGCGCGCGATCCCGCAACCATTGATTCCGCCGCCGATGATGGCGATATCGTACATTCAGCGTTCCTTCTCAACTCTGGTCGTTTGCGGCCTGCGGATCTCGCGGCGGAAGCTCAATCGCGACGCCCTGCGCGGTGCAGATTTCCCGCAGGCTCTCAGGCACCTCGCCGTCGGTGACAAGCACGTCGATATCGCTCAGATGGCCGATCCGAACCGGCGCGTTCCGGTCGAATTTCATGTGGTCGGCAACGAGGATCGTTCGCCGTGCGTGAGAGATGATCTCCTGGGCCACACGCACTTCCCTGTAGTCGTAATCGAGAACCGTCCCGTCCTCGTCGATCGCCGAAGCGCCGATCACCGCGTAATCCACCTTGAACTGGCGGATGAAGTCGACGGTCGCTTCGCCGACGATTCCGCCGTCGGAGCGGCGCACCAGACCGCCCGCGATGATCACCTCCGTCGAGGCCGACTCGCGCAGGATATTGGCGACATTGATATTGTTGGTGATGACCATCAACCCGTCGCGGTCGCGCAGCGCGAAGGCGACCTGCTCCGTGGTGGTCCCGATATTGAGGATCACCGAACTGTTGTCCGGAATGAGCGCCGCCGCCGTCTCGCCGATCCGCCGCTTCTCGTCGGCCGCGAGCGAACGCCGCGCGTCGTAGGCATAATTGATCGCCCCGGACGGATAGACCGCGCCGCCATGTACCCGCTGCAGCAGCCCGGCGTCGCAGATCTCGTTCAGATCCTTGCGGATGGTTTGCGGCGTCACGTCGAACTGGAGCGCGAGATCGTCGACCTCGACACGACCGACCTGGCGCGCCTTTCTCAGGATATCGGTCTGGCGCGGCGAAACCGGATCCATCTCGTGACCTTTCGTTTAGGTTCGTTCCAGAAGATTCGCAGCCAAGGCCCCAGCCTTGGCACGAAAGCGAAAGCAAGCAACCGCAGACTACGCTCGCGCAGAGAGCCTATATTCGTTTCCTTTCGATTGACTGACAAGTCCGCTATCCATGAAAATCCGCAAAATACCTTTATATGCAACAGATATCGCCCCTCATCGGAACCTTATCCTGTTGATATTCCGAAGGCTTACCGGACGAAGACGGACGAATCCAGGCCTGTCCGATCAGCAGGATTCAGGCCTTCGACTTGATTTCACATTGCATCGCTTGACCTTCGATTTTTTTCGCTTGATAGTCAGCTAGCTTTTTAGCTGGGAGGAAAAGCAATGAGAAATGGACTGATGGCCGCTGTGGCGGTCACGGCGCTGCTCGCTCTGCCGGGCGCAGCCGTGGCGGGCATGGCCGAGGCCGAAAAATGGATCAACGACGAGTTTCAGCCTTCCACCCTCTCCAAGGACGCGCAGAAGTCCGAGATGGAGTGGTTCATCAAGGCGGCCGAGCCGTTCAAGGGCATGGAAATCAACGTCCTGTCCGAGACGATCCCGACTCACGAGTATGAATCGAAGACCCTCGCCAAGGCCTTCGAGGAGATCACCGGCATCAAGGTGAACCATCAGCTTCTCGGCGAGGGCGAGGTGGTGCAGGCGGTTCAGACGCAGATGCAGACGAACCGGAATCTCTACGACGCCTACATCAACGATTCCGACTTGATCGGAACGCATTCGCGCCTGCAACTCGCGGTCAACCTGTCCGACTGGATGGCCGGCGAAGGCAAGGACGTCACCAACCCGACCCTCGACGTGGACGACTTCATCGGCAAGTCCTTCACCACGGGCCCGGACGGCAAGCTCTACCAGCTTCCCGACCAGCAGTTCGCGAACCTCTACTGGTTCCGCTACGACTGGTTCAACAAGCCGGAGCTGAAGGCCAAGTTCAAGGAAATGTACGGCTACGAGCTGGGCGTTCCGGTGAACTGGTCCGCTTATGAGGATATCGCGGAATTCTTCACCGACCACGTGAAGGAAATCGACGGCGTCCGCGTCTACGGACACATGGATTACGGCAAGCGCGCACCAGACCTCGGCTGGCGCATGACCGACGCCTGGCTGTCCATGGCCGGCGCCGGCTCGAAGGGTCTGCCGAACGGCCGTCCGATCGACGAATGGGGCATCCGGATGGAGGAAGGCTCCTGCAATCCGGCCGGCGCATCCGTCACCCGCGGCGGCGGCACGAACGGCCCGGCGGCGGTCTATGCGATCCGGAAATGGGACGAATGGCTCCGCAAATACGCCCCTCCGGGTGCGGCCGACTATGATTTCTATCAGTCGCTGCCCGCGCTGAGCCAGGGCAACGTCGCCCAGCAGATCTTCTGGTACACCGCCTTCACCGCCTCGATGGTGGCGCCGAAGAGCGAGGGCAACAACACGGTCGACGATGACGGCAACCCGCTCTGGCGCATGGCCCCGTCGCCGCACGGCCCGTACTGGGAAGAAGGCCAGAAGCTCGGCTATCAGGATGCCGGTTCATGGACCCTCTTCAAGTCCACTCCGGTCGATCGCCGCAAGGCAGCCTGGCTCTATGCCCAGTTCGTGGTCTCCAAGACCGTCTCGCTGAAGAAGAGCCATGTCGGCCTGACCATCATCCGGGACAGCGACATCAACCACGCCTCCTTCACCGAACGAGCACCGAAGCTCGGCGGTCTGGTCGAGTTCTACCGTTCGCCCGACCGGGTGAACTGGACCCCGACAGGCGTGAACGTGCCGGACTATCCGAAGCTGGCCCAGCTCTGGTGGCAGCAGATCGGTGACGTCAATTCCGGCGCCTTTACGCCGCAGGAAGCGATGGACCGCCTCGCCAGCGAGATGGACCAGGTGATGGCCCGCATGGAACGCGCGGACAAGGGCGCCAACACCTATGGCGGCTGCGGCCCGCGTCTGAACGCGGAAAAGGATCCGTCCGAATGGCTCGGCAAGGGCGGCGCGAAGGCGAAGCTCGCCAACGAAAAGCCGCAGGGCGAAACCGTTTCCTATGATGAGCTCGTGAAACGCTGGGCTCAGAAATAGGACCCTCTCCCTAGCTCGGAGACTTCACTCCCCGGGGCCGAATCCCTCGATCCGGCCCCGGACTTTTCTGCAAGGCCCTGCAGCGGTTTTCGAAGAACGGCTTCCGGGCTAGAGTTCCATACATATGCGGACATGGCGGGACGGCCCGCGACGTGATCCGCCGAGCTTTCGACAGGCCATGGCACTTACACTCAAAGGCGTAACCAAGCGTGTCGGAAACGTGGTGCATATCCACCCGACCGACCTGACGTTCGAGACCGGAAGCTTCAACATTCTGCTCGGCTCCACGCTCGCCGGCAAGACCACGCTGATGCAACTGATGGCGGGCCTCGAGCGCCCGCTCGAAGGCGAAATCTGGTTCGACGGCGAGAACGTCACCGGCATGCCCGTGCAGAAGCGCAACGTGTCGATGGTCTACCAGCAATTCATCAACTATCCGAACATGAGCGTGTTCGAGAACATCGCCTCGCCGCTTCGGGTCGCGCGCGCGCCAGAAGCGCTGATCAGGGAGCGGGTCGGTACGATGGCCGAGCTGCTGCGCCTGACCCCGATGCTGGACCGGCTGCCCGGTGCCCTTTCCGGTGGCCAGCAGCAGCGCACCGCGATCGCCCGCGCGCTGGTCAAGGACGCGGACCTAGTGCTGCTCGACGAACCGCTCGCCAATCTCGATTTCAAGCTGCGCGAGGAACTCAGGGACGAACTCCCGCGCCTCTTCGCCGACCGCAACTGCATCGTCGTCTACGCGACGACCGAGCCGACCGAGGCACTGCTCTTCGGGGGCAACACCGCGACGCTCTTCGAGGGCGCCGTCACTCAGTTCGGACCGACACGGGAAATCTACCGCAAGCCCAACAGCCTGGTGAGCGCGGAGGTCTTCTCCGACCCGCCTGTCAACGTGATGGACTGCGAGAAGAAGGGCGATCATTTCGAGGACGCGGACGGCACGCGCTGGACGGCCAAGGGGGCCGCAGCCGCGCTTTCCGACGGTGCCTACACCCTCGCCATCCGTCCGCATTTCGTCACGCCCGCCGCGACCGGCACGGACCCGATCCCGGTCTCCGGACGGGTCCTCGTCACCGAACTCAGCGGCTCGGAGAGCATCATCCATTTCGCCAAGGGTGGCGGGACCTGGGTCTCCCAGTCGCATGGCATCCATGCTTTCGAGGTTGGCAGCGAAGCGCATCTGCATGCCGATTTCTCGCAGGCGCTCTATTTCGCCCCGGACGGCAGTTTCGCTGCCGCCGGCGCAGCGCAGAGTTAGGAGAGAGAGGATGGCGAAGATCACCCTCGACGATCTCCGGCACGCCTATGTGCCGAACCCGGCGGGCCCGGAGGACTATGCCCTGAAGCAGCTCGATGTCAGCTTCGAGGACGGCGGCGCCTATGCCCTTCTCGGCCCGTCCGGCTGCGGCAAGACCACACTGCTGAACATCATTTCCGGGCTGCTGACGCCGAGCCACGGCAAGGTATTGTTCGACGGCAAGGACGTCACCGGCCTCGCGCCGGACCAGCGCCATATCGCGCAAGTCTTCCAGTTCCCGGTCGTCTACGACACCATGAGCGTCTACGACAATCTCGCCTTTCCGCTGCGTAACCGCGGCGTCGCCGAAGCGTACGTCGATCGCAAGGTACGCGAGATCGCGTCCATGATCGACCTTGAGGACACGCTGCAGAACCGCGCCTCCGGCCTTACCGCCGACGGCAAGCAGAAGATATCCCTCGGCCGCGGCCTGGTGCGCGACGACGTCAACGTCATCATGTTCGACGAACCCCTGACGGTGATCGACCCGCACCTGAAATGGCAGCTCCGCTCCAAGCTGAAGGAACTGCACCAGCGTGTCGCGCGGACCATGATCTACGTCACCCACGACCAGACCGAGGCGCTCACCTTCGCCGACAAGGTGGTGGTGATGAATGTCGGCCAGGTGGTGCAGATCGGCACCCCGGTCGAACTCTTCGAGACACCGAGCCACGAGTTCGTCGGCCATTTCATCGGCTCCCCCGGCATGAACATCCTCGATTGCGAGGTGAAAGGCGGAAAAGCCTTCCTGCAAGGCCAGGAGGTCGCAGCCGCCAATGCGGGCGCGGTGAAGGACGGGGAGACCGGCCCGCTGCGGCTCGGCGTGCGCCCCGAGTTCGTCAGCCTCGCCGAAGACGGCATCGCGGCCGATGTGGTGAAGGTGAGCGACAGCGGCCGCTTCCAGATCGTCGAGACCCGTGTCGGCGATGCGCCGGTGAAGCTGCTGGTGAACGAAGGCGTCGAAATTCCGACCGGCCGGACGTCCCTTGCCTTCCGCGCCGACCGGACGCGGATCTATCGCGACGGCTGGCTGGTGGCCGGAGGAGCGGACACATGAACAAGCTGCAGAACAACAAGGCCTGGCTCTTCGTCCTGCCGGTCTTCGCGCTGGTTGCCTTCAACGCGATCATCCCGCTGATGACCGTGGTCAACTATTCGGTCCAGGAAACCTTCGGCAACAACGAATTCTTCTGGGCCGGCGTGATGTGGTTCCAGGATATCCTGAACTCCGAGCGTTTCCATGCCAGCCTCGGCAGACAGGCGATCTTCACCGCCAGCATCCTCGCCATCGAGATGCCGCTCGGCGTCGCCATCGCGCTGACCATGCCGCGCAAGGGGCCCTGGGTTTCGGTCTGCCTGGTGCTGATGGCGCTGCCGCTGCTGATTCCCTGGAACGTGGTCGGCGCGATGTGGAACATTTTCGCCCTGCCCGATATTGGCTTCCTCGGCTACACGCTGAATTCCCTCGGCATAGACTTCAACTTCACCCGCCAGCCGGAAGACGCCTGGTTCACGCTGATCCTGATGGATGTCTGGCACTGGACCTCGCTCGTCGTGCTGCTGGCCTATGCGGGCCTGAGCTCGATCCCCGACGCCTATTATCAGGCGGCGAAGATCGACGGTGCCGGAAGCTGGGCGATCTTCCGTTTCATCCAGCTGCCGAAGCTGAAGCGGGTCCTGACCATCGCCTTCCTGCTGCGTTTCATGGACAGTTTCATGATCTATACCGAGCCCTTCGTGCTCACCGGCGGCGGGCCCGGCAACTCGACCACCCTGCTCTCCATCGACCTGGTGAAGATCGCCCTCGGCCAGTTCGATCTCGGCCCCGCGGCGGCGATGTCGCTGATCTACTTCCTGATCATCCTGCTCCTGAGCTGGGTCTTCTACACGGTGATGACGCGAAACGAGGAGCAGTGAGATGAACGCGCAGAAAACCGCCCGGCGGGTGGTCCCGACCCTCTACATCCTTTTCCTGATGCTGCCGATCTACTGGCTGGTGAACATGTCGTTCAAGACCACGAACGAGATCCTCGGCAGCTTCACGCTCTATCCGCAGGAATTCACGCTCGACAACTACATCACCATCTTCACCGACCCGACCTGGTACATGGGCTATGTGAATTCCATCGCCTACGTCACCCTGAACACGGTGATCTCGGTCGCGGTGGCGCTGCCGGCCGCCTATGCCTTCTCGCGCTACCGCTTCATCGGCGACAAGCATCTCTTTTTCTGGCTGCTGACCAACCGGATGGCGCCGCCGGCGGTGTTCGCCCTGCCCTTCTTCCAGCTCTATTCCGCGGTCGGCCTCTTTGATACCCATATCGCCGTGGCGCTGGCGCACACGCTCTTCAACATCCCGCTCGCCGTCTGGATCCTTGAGGGGTTCATGTCCGGCGTGCCGCGGGAGCTGGACGAGACGGCCTATGTGGACGGCCATTCCTTCTGGAGCTTCTTCCTGAAGATCTTCGTGCCGACCATCGCCGCCGGTATCGGCGTCGCCGCCTTCTTCTGTTTCATGTTCTCCTGGGTCGAGCTGCTGCTGGCCAAGACCCTGACGGCGGTCGAGGCGAAACCGATCGCCGCCACCATGACGAAGACGGCAAGCTCGTCAGGCTACGAGCTCGGCCTGCTCGCCGCCGCCGGGACGCTCACCATCATTCCCGGCGCCTTCGTGATCTATTTCGTGCGCAACTATATCGCCAAGGGCTTCGCCCTCGGGCGGGTCTGACGGACGGAAGGAGCAAGACCATGCTGCTGAGCTGGATGGCCTGGACCTGGCCCACCGCCGCCTTCTTCGCCTTCATAGCCTGCTGCCTCGCGACCATGACGATGTTGGAGTTGCGCAATCCGGGCGGCGCGCCGCGCGACGGCGTGCTCGGCCTCACCACCACGCGCGGCGACCGGCTCTTCATCTGGTTGCTCGGGAGCGCCTTCATCTTCCTGGCGTGGCTCGGGCTGGTCGGAACGGTGCTCTGGGGCCCGCTCGGGATCGCGCTGGTCTATGGAGTGCTGGTGTTCCGGTACGTTTGATTTTCGGGTTGAGCTAATCAGGTTCACTACCCCTTCGAAAACACTGGCATTCGTGCATATGCAACACATAGCGCCGCTACAGTTTTTTTAATTCGAAACCATTTAGTGTTGCATTCAATCAGTTCATCAAAATTAAATAGAGAAACTCCTTATTTTCGCGATTCACCCGCTCGACGCACTGGAATCGGAATGCCAAAAATAGACTCCATTGAGAGCGTCTATTTTGCACTGGGATTTCTGGTGCCAGGATTAATTGTCTTATTCGTAAGAGCACAATTCGTAACAGGACAGCGAGCTTCCAGCTCACTTGTCGCACTAGATTATTTAACAATATCAGTTGCCTACTATGCACTCACACTTCCTATTGTGGACGCCGTCACAACAATCCAAGAACCCGGATACGGGAAGGCATTTGCGTGGTTTTCTCTAGTTTTCATCGGACCCGCGATTCTCGGATTACTATTAGGAATAAATGTACAGAAAAATTATATTTACAGATTATTGCGCAAAATTGGATTGAACCCAGTACATGTAGTGCCGAGCGCGTGGGATTGGAAATTCGGCAACATGCAAGATCAATGGGTGCTCGTAGCGTTAAAAGATGGGACGAAATTCGGCGGATTCTGCGGCAATGCTTCATTTATCTCATCGCAACCAACAGAACGAGATATTTTTATTCAATGGATCTATGACATTAACGACTCTAACGAATGGATTCCCAGAGGAGAAACCGGCGCTCTGATTCCAGCGGGTGAAATACTGTCCATTGAGTTTTGGCCCTATGTACCGGAGGAAAACGAAAATGAGCAACAATGATAAGTCGTCTAATTCGTCTGGAAGCACTCCAATCCAAAAAGGCTATCAACCCCAAACTTTCAACGAAGGCTTTAAGCCACAGGGCGGCCATACGACCACGAGTCAAGGAAGCCCCACCAAACCACCTTCGAACCCACCGAATCAAGGCAGCGGTGGAAAGAAGAGCTAGAGATTCGAATTGCAGATCCGCTCCTGAAATAATCACGACATTATTCGAGCGGCATCGAAGATCTAGCCCACTGCCCCCATCAGCTTCTCGTCGAACGGGCAGTTCGTCAGGTCCTCGTAGCCGTCCTCGGTGATCAGCACCTGATTCTCGAGCTTAATCCCGTCCGGCGCCCCGACCGCGCCGAGATAGACCTCGACGCAGAGCATCATTCCGGGTTCCAGCACGCCGTCATAGCCCTTCGCCTCCAGATCCTCCGGATAGGGGATCGCCGGCCATTCGTCGCAGAGGCCGACGCCGTGGAACTTGGAGCCGTAGCGCTGCTTAACGAACTCTTCCGGCAGCAGATGCCCGCCGAGGGAAAGCTCGCGGAAGGTGACGCCGGGCTTCAGCAGCTCCCGGTTGGTCATGATGTGCTCGAGCGCGATGGCATGCAGCCGCTTCTGCTCGTCGCTGGGCTCCCCGTCGCCGATGAACCAGGAGCGGGAGATGTCGGCACACATGCCGTAGCAGCCGACGAGATCGCTGTCCCAGCTCACCAGCTCGTTGTTCCGCAGCACGCGGGGCCCGCATTCCTGGAACCAGGGATTGGTGCGCGGGCCGGACGAGAGAATGCGGGTCTCGATCCACTCGCCGCCACGGCGGATATTCTCCCAGTGCAGTTCCGCCCAGAGATCGTTCTCGGTGATCCCGGGGCGCGCGGCGGCGCGCATTCCGGCGACGGCCTGCTCGCAGGCATGCATGGCGCAACGCATGGCCCTGATCTCTTCCACGCCCTTCACCGCGCGGGTCCGTTCCGTCACCTCCTCGCCGTCCATCACCTCGATGCCGAGACGATCGAGGGCGCGGAGCCCGGCGATCTGGATCTTGTCGACAGCGAGCCGCCGGTTTCCCGGCGCGTGTTCGCGCATCAGTTCGTCGACTTGTCGGGCGAACAGTTCCGCCTTCTCCTCCGTCCGGTCGCCGGTGGAGAAGTAGAAAAAGGAACCGCCCAACCGCACTTCCTTCACCAGCGGGTTGAACGCGGAGAGATGCCGCAGCCCGCCATATTCCCAGAGCACCATGTGTCCGTCGGCCAGCAGCAGGCAGGCCCGGAACGGGTTGTGCGCGGCCCACAGCTGCATGTTCGTGGTGTCGGTCGCGTAGCGGATCGACAGCGGGTCGTAGATAAGCAGGCCCGCATAATCGCGCACGACAATCGCTTCGGTCAGCCGCTGCCAGCGGTGGCGACGCATCGCCTGCAGGTCCGGGCACTCGAGCCCCGCCGCCCGCCATTCCTCAAAGGCAAGCGCGGTGGGACCGATTTCCACCCGATCTTCATTGTCGGGCGTGTTATCGGGGCGGAGGGCCGGCCTCTGCGGCGGGCGGCGGCTCGGGTCGATTTTGGGGATCTGTGTCGAGAAAGGTGTGGCCATCGCCGCCTCCGCATCGCTTTCTTCCCTACGGCTCTCCCGAGCCGATCTCCTCTCGTCGCCGGACGACATAGTCCTCCAGCGCCTCGCGCCGTCCCGGATCGAGCGGCGGCGGCTCGTAGCGTTCCAGCACCTGTTTCCATATCGCCGTCGCACGTGTGCTGGCGTCCTGCGCGCCCGCGAGCTCCCAGTTCTCGTGGTTCTGCCAGTCGCTCACCATGGGCTCGTAGAACGCTGTCTTGAAGCGGTCCATGGTGTGCGCGGCGCCGAAGAAATGCCCGCCCGGCGCGGTGTCGCGGATCGCCTCGAAGGCGAATTCGGCGTCAGAGAAATCGACCGGCTCGAGGAAGGCCGCCATGTTCTGCAGGATCTCGACATCGATCACCAGCTTCTCGAAGGAGGCGACGAGCCCGCCCTCGAGCCAGCCGGCAGCGTGGTAGATCATGTTGCCGTGCCCCATTACCGCGCCCCAGAGCGCCATCTCCGTCTCGTAGACCGCCTGCGCATCGGTCACGTTGGAGGCATTGCAGGAACTGGTGCGGTAGGGCAGCCGGTAATGCCGCGCGAGCTGGCCGCCGGCGAGATTTGCCCAGGCGTTCTCCGGCGTGCCGAAGGCGGGGGCGCCGGTGCGCATGTCCACATTCGAGGTGAAGCAGCCATAGACGACCGGCGCCCCCGGCCGGACCGCCTGGAGCAGCGCGATGGTCAGCAACGCCTCGGCATTTTGCTGCGCCAGAGCCGCCGGGAGCGTCACCGGCGTCATCGCGCCCATCAGGGTGAAAGGCGTCACCACCACCGCCTGCCCCATCGCGGCCAGTGTCGTGGCCGCGTCCCACATCTCCTTGTCGAGCTTGCGCGGCGAATTGACATTGATGTTTGTGATCGCCGACGGGCTCGACGCCAGATCCTCCACCGTCAGCCCGCGCGCGATGGCCTGCATCTCCATCAGGTCGCGCACCCGCCCGCTGCCGATGGACATGCCGCAGAACACCTTGTCGGTCAGCGTCAGGTTGGCGAGATAGGTGTCGAGATGGCGGGTATTGGCCGGCAGGTCGGTCGGCGCCAGGGTCTGGTTGCCGAACATGCTGATGATGTTGAAACTCTGCGCCAGCTTCATCAGTTCCCGGTAATCGGAGAAGTTCCCCGGCCGGCGCCCGCGCACCGCGTCATGCACGTTCGGCGGGCCGGAGACCATGCCGAAATTGAGCACGTTGCCGCCGATGGTCACCGCCCGCTCCGGGTTCCACGGTGTCAGCGTGAAGTGGTCCGGCGCCTTCGCGAGCAGTTCCGTCACCAGCGCCCGGTCCATGCGCACAATGCCGCTCGCCTCGTCCGTCTCGGCGCCGGCCGCCTTCAGCCGGCGGCGCGCATCGGCGCTCATCACCTCGATGCCGATCTCCTCGAGGATCCGCATCGAGACGTCGTGCACCTTGGCCAACTGCTCCGGGGACATCGGGTCTACCGGCGGGAACGGATTGACGATGCGGCCGAACGGCCTCTGGCGATCGAGGATCGAAGGGTCGCCCTCGCGTCTGCGACCGCCGCCGGATCGTCGTCCGGACCGGCGCTCCATGCCGGGCATGGTTGCCTCCTCCCTTGCGGCGGGCGGACCGCCGCTGGTTTCCGGGACGGTCATTGCCGCGCCGCCCCTCCCGAGCGAACCCGGAACGCCTTCAGTATCGCGCCTGAAACCCGGACAGGTATCGTCTCTATCGGACCAATCCGGCCGGAAAGGTGACGCCGGGAAGGCATTCCCGGTCCGCGGTTCTGGAAAATGCCGCGCGCCGCTGTATCATCGGCCCCCCATCCTCCGGCGCGCCCGCGCCCCGCATTCGATCTGGATCAGCCATGCCCCGCCTTCCCAAGATGACCCCCGACAACCTCGCGCCCGCCCAGGCGAAGCTCTACGAGACGATCACACGAGGGGTGCGCTTCAAGTCGACGCCCGGGCTCGACATGATGGAACCGGACGGAACCCTGCGGGGCCCGTTCAACGCCTGGCTGCAGATTCCCGAGACCGGCGAGGCCGCTCAGGCGCTCGGCGTGAAGCTGCGTTTCGAGAGCTCTCTCTCGGGTCCGCAGCGCGAGACCGCGATCCTGACCGTCGCCCGGCACTGGCGCTCGCAATACGAATGGTGGGCGCACGAGCAGATCGCCCTGAAGGAAGGCATGACGCCGGAGGAAATCGCCGAAGTGAAGACCGGTACCGGTCCGGCCGGACGTCCCGATCTCGCAGCAATCCGGCGCTTTGTCGCGGAGCTGATGGAAACTCGCGACGTTTCCGACGCGACCTACGACGCGACGCATCGGTTTATCGGCGACCGGGGCATGGCCGACCTCGTCACGCTGGCCGGCTATTACGCAATGATCTCGGCCAATCTCAACATCTTTCGCATCAGCGTGCCGGAGGGCGAGACCCCGCCATTCGAGGACTGACCCTTTCCCTCCGCCCGCCGGATCATTAAATAGGCCCGGCAGGAAAATCCCAGGACCGGGCAAGGAGCACTCAGAGCATGGGGAATGGACAGGGGTATCGCACGCGTTTGCGGCATCTGGTCGACAGCAACGGCTTCTCCAACCTCGTCACGGTGCTGATCGTCACGAACGCGGTCATCCTGGGGCTCGAGACCTGGCCCGCCGCGATGGATGCCGCGGGCCCGCTGCTGCGGGCCATCGATCGCATTCTCCTGATCTGTTTTTGCGCCGAGCTGTTGTTGAAGATGGTGGGACAGGGGCGGGATTTCGTACGCCAGCCCTGGAACTGGTTCGACACCATCGTCGTTGGCATCGCCCTCGTCCCAAGCACAGGTGCCCTGTCGGTCCTGCGCGCGCTGCGCGTGCTGCGGGCGCTGCGCCTGCTCTCGATGGTGCCGCGCATGCGTATGGTGGTCGAAGCCCTGCTCCGCTCCCTGCCCGGCCTCGGCTCGATCGCGGGACTTCTGCTGCTGGTCTATTACGTCTTCGCGGTGATGGCGACGAAGCTCTATGGCGCGGCGTTCCCCGACTGGTTCGGCAATATCGGCGCCAGCATGTACAGCCTGTTTCAGATCATGACCCTGGAAAGCTGGTCGATGGGGATCGTCCGGCCCGTCATGGAACAGCACCCCTATGCCTGGGCGTTCTTCGTGCCCTTCATCCTGGTCGCGACCTTCACGATGCTGAACCTCTTCATCGCCATCATCGTGAACTCGATGCAGTCGATTGCGGAAGATGTGGCCCGGGAACGATCGGAGACCGCAACGGAAGCGATGAAGACCTTCACCCATGCCGACCATATGGAGCTCCTGACCGAGCTGCGGGCGCTCCGCGCCGAGGTCCGGGATCTGAAGGAAGGTTGAGTCGCGCCGCCACAGCAGGCGGCAAGCGGGCAGAAAAAAACCGCCTCGCGGGCGGTCTCGAACGAACGGGCAAAACGAACCGGGCGCGACACGCGCGCCCGGTTCGAAAGAGAATCAGCCGTTGACGGCCGACTTCAGGGCCTGACCAGCCTTGAACTTCGCCTGCTTCGACGCGGCGATGTTGATGGTCTCGCCCGTGCGCGGGTTGCGGCCGGTGGTGGCGGCCCGCTCGGAGACAGAGAAGGTGCCGAAGCCGACGAGGCGGACATCGCCACCCTTTTTCAGCGTGTCGGTGACCGCATCGATCACACCATTAACCGCCGCCTCGGCCTGAGCCTGGGTAAGGCCGGTCTTGGAGGCAACTGCCGCGCTGAGTTCGGATTTATTCATGGAACTGATCTCCCGTTATTGGATGGGCCGCAGTCTCTGGGATTCTCATTCCCGCTGCAAGCCCCGGAATTGCTCGGAAATACGAGATTTCGCGCGAGTTTCTCCGCTGTTTTTAGTCAAGCCCACCGGATATTTTAATAACCTCGTAAAATCAAAGCGTTACGAGGATACAGGTTAAATTCGGCCCGACCGTCACACCTATTCGCTGTACCTCCCTGCGGTCAAAAAAACCGCATGATCACTGCGCCTAAGCGCGTCTTGAGCGACTTCCAGCCGCCGATTCCGACAGAATCAACATCGAAGGCCGATCACGCCTCCCTCCATCAGATCGGAAAGTCATAGAGGGCGGCCGGGTTCTCCCAGAGAAACCGCCGGCGCGCCGATGCGTCCTCGAACCATGATTCCGCGCTCCGGAACAGCTGGGCGGTGCCGGGAGAGCGCGGCGGAGATGGCACTCCGGCATCCATCGTCGCATCCGTGTGCAACGGAGTGTGGGGCCAGTCACTGCCCCAGACGATCCGACGCGGGGCGGTGTCCGCAATCTCGCTCGCAAGATCGCGGAACCAGCCCGCATCTGCCCCCCGCGTCAACCGGTCGACGCCCGACAGCTTGATCCAGGCGCCGTCCCCGATCAGGCGCAGAAGTCCCGCCCGCTCATCCGCCGCCGCACCGGGAGCGAGAAAGCCGAAGTGATCGAGCACGAGTGCGCAGGAGAGCTTCCGTTGTTGCTCCGCCAGGAACGCGTAGCTGCCCGGATCGCAGAAGACCTGGATATGCCAGCCGCTGCCCGCGAGAGCCGCATCGACCTCCCCGAGCGACTCTTCGAGCGGGCGCTCCCCGCTGCGGACCGATAGCATATTGAGGCGTAGCCCCCGGATCCCGGCCGAATGCAGGTCCTCCAGCATCCGGTCGTCGATCTGCCCCGGATCGAGCACCGCCACCCCCCGTGCGCGGTCGCCCATGGCCCGCAGCGCGTCGATCAGACAGGAATTGTCCGTGCCGTAGAAACTCGGCTGCACGATGACGGCGCGGGAAACCGGCGTATCCGCCAGCGCGGCCCAGTAATCCTCCACGGACGCCGGCGCCGGCGTGTAACGCCGCTTCGGGTCGAGCGGATAGGTCTGCCCGTCACCAATAATATGGATGTGGCAATCGATCGCCGTTTCGCCTGTCATCGCTCCCCGCTTTCCCGTTTCTTGTCCGATGCTTTCCCCCGGCCGAACACCGCAGCGTGAAATTGACGATTATCGCCCTCGCCTTTGCGCAATATTGTCTGCCGAAATCAGATTTGGAAACGCTCCGGAGCCCGCCCCGATGACCGACAAGATCCTGACGCGCCAGGATGGAAACATTGCCCGCATCGTGTTCAACCAGCCGGAAAAGCGCAATGCCGTCTCGCTGGAAATGTGGGAGGCGGTGGAAAGGGCGCTTGATTCCTATAGGGACGACGATGGCGTCCGGGTGCTGATTCTTTCCGGCGCCGGCGGCAAGGCCTTTGTCTCGGGTGCCGACATTTCCAAGTTCGAGTCCGAACGTGCCAGCGCGGAGGCCGTGGCCCACTATAACGCGACGACGAAGCGGGTCTACGACAAGGTCGCCGCCT
Source organism: Nisaea sp. (assembly GCF_965216895.1). Taxonomy (GTDB): domain Bacteria; phylum Pseudomonadota; class Alphaproteobacteria; order Thalassobaculales; family Thalassobaculaceae; genus Nisaea. The sequence continues at coordinate 244,374 of NZ_OZ244205.1, read as the reverse complement.
TCCCGAAACCGGTGATCGCGCAGATCGACGGCTTCTGCGTCGGCGGCGGCGTCGCGCTCGCAGTATGCTGCGACATGCGGATCTGCGGCGAAGGCTCGCAGTTCGCCGTCCCCGCCGCCAAGCTCGGTCTCGGCTATCCTTACGAAGGCCTGCGGCGTCTGACCGGCGTGGTCGGACCGAGTTTCGCCAAGGAGATCTTCTATACGGCGCGCCGATTCAGCGCTGCGGAAGCCTACGACATGGGGCTCGCGAACCGGGTCGTGCCCGATGCCGACGTTGCGGCCTACTGCACCGAATATGCGGAAACGATTGCCGGCAACGCACCGCTCACGGTCAATGCGGTCAAGGCCATCGTCAATGAGGTGATGAAGGACGAGAGCGAACGGGACCTCGACATGTGCGCTCGCCTGGTCGCGGAATGCTTCGCCAGCCAGGATTATGTCGAAGGCCGCCGGGCCTTCATGGAAAAGCGCAAGCCAAACTTCTCCGGTTCGTAACCACCATCCAGACCAGGACAGGCAACTCCATGAACGAAGACCGCGCACGGGCCCGCTTCGAGAGCGCGCTCGCAACCTACCGTCAGGAATTCGAGACTTTCTTCCTCGCCCGCCTGCTCGACCTCGGCTTCGAGTACGAAGAAGAACTCTGCCGGATCCGGTTTCCGGTTGAGGAGTTTCTCTTCAACCCTCAGGGAAGCCTGCATGGCGGGGCCATCGCCACGGTGATGGACATCTCGATGGGTCATCTGCTGAAACACGTCACCGGGATGGCGGGCGCGACGCTGGAGATGAAAGTGCAGTATCTGCGCCCCCTCACCTCGGGCACGGCCTGCTGCGAGGGACGGATCCTCCGGCGCGGGCGCTCGCTCTGCTTTCTGGAGTCCCGGATGTTCAACGAGGCCGGCGACCTTGCGGCGATGGCAACCTCGACCTGGAAACTGCCGGCGGGGAAATAGCCGGCCCGTCAGGGAATATCTGCCGCCCGAAACGTCATCATATCCGAGTCCCGCCGTTCCGCCGGGCCGATGCGATCGACCCACTTGCAGAAGGTCATGCCGAGCAGGCCGGTCATCGGGCCATTCGGGGTTTCGGCCAGGGGCAGGAGAATGCGCTCGCCGAACGCAAACCGGTTCACCGAGTTATAGATCTGCCCCTTCATGCAGACGACGAGGCCCTCGGTCACGACCGGTAACCACCGCGCGGTGACGAACTCGCGCCCCTGGTCCGCCAGGATGTCACCCAGCGTCTGTCCCTTGAGATTGCCATGACCGAAGGTCTCGGCAATATCCGTCCCCGCAAGCCGGTAACGGAAGATGTCGGGTGCTTCGAAATCGACCAGGTAGATCACGGACAATAGCGAGACGATCTCGCTCGGGTCGATGTCCTGCCGGCTCGGCGCGATGCGTCCGGCCCGCTTGCTGCACCAATAATCGAACAACTGCAGGCTTTGCGGTTCTTCGAGAAAGTCCGAGACGTTTCCCGGAAGTCTTCCCGCCGTCACCGTCATACCGTTATCCGCAGTTCGATGTCTTGATCGGCGCCATATTTGCCCGCGAAATTCAAAATCATCACCTCTGAAATACCATGTTACGACTTATACGGCATCGTCAGTTGCCATCCAACAGGAATGGCAGAAGCTGCTCCAGAACGGTGCCGGGCGCTTCTTCGGGGAGAAAATGACCGCATGGCGCCGGCCCGCCGGTGACCTCGGCGTCGCTCCAGTTCCGCCAGGTATCGAGGGGATCCCTCGGCCCACCCGGACCGCCGAAACCGCGAATCCCTCCATAGAGAAACAACAGAGGGCAGGCGAGCCTGCGGCCCGCCTCCCGGTCGTCCCTGTCATGAACGACATCGATCGAGGCACCGGCGCGGTAGTCCTCGCAGGTCGCCTCGATGACGGCCGGATCGCGCATTGCCTCGAGATAGAGCTGCATCGCATGCGAGTCGAACAGGAACTCCGGCGCCGCCCATTTCCGCATCAGGTAGCCGTAGAAGAAATCGGGATCCTCTCCGATCATGGTCTCCGGGACGGGTGCCGGCTGCGCCAGGAAGGACCAGTGAAACCCGCCGACAGCGCCCGCCAGGTCCATCTTCTCCCACATATCCAGTGTCGGAATGACGTCCAGCGAACAGAACCGGCTGACCTTGTCCGGATAATCCATGCTGAGACGAAAACCGACACGCGCGCCGCGATCGTGCCCGACAACGGCGAACCTCTCATGGCCAAGGGCGGCCATCAGTTCCGAGAGATCCGTCGCCATTGCCCGTTTGCTGTGAGCGGCATGATCGTGCGTCGGCGCCGGTTTGCCGCTCGCCCCGTAGCCGCGCAGGTCCGGCACGACCACCCGGAAGCGTTCGGCGAGTGTCGGCGCGATCCGATGCCAGCATGCCCCCGTCTGCGGGAATCCGTGGATCAGGAGAACCGGATCTCCAATGCCCGCCGTCCGGACAAAAATCTCGGTATCGGCAACTGTAATCGTCTCAGTCCGGAATCCGTCGAACATCCATCGCTCCGATCGTCAGCGCGCCGCCGGCCCGCAGGCCAGCGACAAATTCTGTGATTTCTCTCAGTGTGGTGTCAGATGCCTCCAGATGCGGGGCATGACGGCAATCGGCGATCATCCGGATCTCCACCTGCTCCGGCACCCGCTCGGCAACCACCCGAACCTGTTCCACCGTGCCATACTGGTCCCCCTCACCCTGCAGGCAAAGGACCGGCACCTGGATCCGGTCGAGACAGGTCCGAATATCCCAGGCCTTGAACGCGGGGTCGAGCCAGGCATCGTTCCAGCCCCGAAAGGCCACGTCGACATCGCTGTGATACTTGGCCAGCCGGTTGCGCAGATCGCCCTCGACATAGGCTGTTCGCGCCTCCCCGATCGCCGCGAGCCCCATCTCCTCGGTAAAGAAATGAGGCGCCATGAGAACCAATCCACGCACCCGCGGATCACGGATCTCACCGCAATGGATCGCGGCAATGGACGCACCGTCGCTGTGGCCGATCAGGATTCCTTCGCGGATACCCGCTGCGTCCAGCACTTCGGGCAGAACCGAGACCGCCTCGCGCGTCATGTAATCAAGCGGGCGCGGCAACATGCAGGGATCGGAGGTGCCGTACCCGGTGCGCGAAAAGACAAGCACGCCGCACTCCGTGGCATCGGAGAGCAGCCTCGGGAAATCCCGCCAGAGCGCGACGCAGCCGAGCCCTTCATGGAGCAGGACGAGCGTCGGGGCCCGGTCCGGTGCGGGCCCGACGGTGAAGGCCTCCAGTTCAGCCCCACCGGCGTCGAGTCGAGCAGGCCCGCCGGGTTCGCACCAACGCTCCCCTAGCATCTCACCCATTGCCGAAAAGCGCCTTCACGGCCACACCTCCCTTGAATGACCATATGGGCAAAAGGGGAACATGCCCCCGCAACGGATGCAACCGCCCGCCCGGAACGGGTGATTGATGCCGAAAGCACGAACGCTGTGCTGCACTATCCGACGCTGTCCAGACTCGACTATTCTGCCGGATTTAATGTACACATTAATGCATACATTATTTTCAATGATGAGAACGAGGTTTTGATGACGAGTAACCGCGTCTACCGTATCGCCCTTTTTGACGGGGACGGGATCGGCCCGGAGATCATGGCGCCGACGCGCGTGCTCCTCGAAGAGATATCGAAACGGATCGGGCGCAAGTTCGAGTTCGACTCCGTCCCTGCCGGCGCACAGCATTTCGCCCAGACGGGAGAGTCGCTGCCCGCCGATTCGATGGAAACGGCGCGCGAAGCGGATGCGATCCTGCTCTCGGCGATGGGACTGCCCGACATCCGCAAGGATGACGGCACGGAGATCTCCCCGCAGCTTGATCTGCGCTTCGCGCTCGGCCTCTATGCCGGTGTGCGGCCGGTCAAACTCTATCCCGGCCAGAACACCCCGCTTGCCGACCCGCGCGTCTTCGAAACCGATTTCGTACTGATCCGCGAGTCCACGGAAGGCCTCTTCGCCCACAAGGACGAAGGCCTGGTCGTCGACGACCAGTACGCGACCGAGACGCTCCGCATCACCCGGAAGACCAGCGAGAAGCTGTTCGATTTCGCCTTTCGCCTCGCCCGACGCCGGTCCGACAAGCGCGGCAAACCCGGCCGCGTGACCTGTATCGACAAGGCCAACGTGTTCCGCGCCTTCTGGTTCTTCCGGTCGATCTTCGAGGAGCGGGCGAAGGCGTTCCCCGAGATCGACGCCGACAGTGCCTATGTGGACGCCTTCGCCATGTGGATGGTGCAGAGACCGTGGGAGTTCGACGTCGTCGTCACGGAGAACATGTTCGGCGACATTCTTTCCGATCTCGGCGCCGGAATCATGGGCACGCTCGGGCTCGCGCCGTCGGCCGATATCGGCGATAGCAACGCAGTCTTCCAGCCCTGTCACGGAAGCGCTCCCGACATCGCGGGCAAAGGGCTTGCGAACCCGCTCGCCATGTTCCTCTCCGCCGCGATGATGCTGGACTGGCTTTCCGACGAACACGAGGATGGCGCACTCACCGAGGGCGCCCACATGATCGAAGCGGCGGTGGCCGCGGCGCTTGCGGATGGGAAAGTCCTCACCCGGGATCTCGGCGGCGATGCCGGCACCTCGGACATGTCGGATGCCGTTCTGGGCGGGATCGCCGCATGACCCTGAAGATCGGAATGGTTGGCGGAGGCTATTTCGGCCGCTTTCACATCAACGCCTGGCGGCGGATGAAGCACGCGACGCTGACCGGCCTCGCCGACCTGTCCGACACATGCCGCGCAGACCTCGCGGCGCTCTATCCGGATCTTGCCCTGCATCGCGACGTCGACTCTCTCCTCGCGGGCGGATATCCGGATGTCCTCGATGTCGCGATTGCGCCGGCGCACCAGGCGGCTCTCATTCGCCCACTGCTCGGCCGGATTCCGACCATCATCTGCCAAAAACCGTTCTGCCGCTCCCTGGAAGAGGCCGAAGACCTTGCCAGAGAGGCCGAAGACGCCGGCACATTGCTGATCGTGCACGAGAATTTCCGCTTCATGCCCTGGTACCGCGCGATTGTCGAGGCGATCCGAGAGGGCAAGATCGGAACCGTCAGACAGGCCTGCTTCAGACTGAGGCCCGGCGACGGCGCGGGCGCGGATGCCTACCTGTCGCGCCAACCCTATTTTCGCGACATGGAGCGGTTTCTCGTCCATGAGACCGGTATCCACTGGATCGATGTTTTCCGCTATCTGTTCGGTGAGCCGGACGCGGTCTATGCCGATCTTTGGCGGGCAAACCCGGTCATTCGGGGAGAGGATGCCGGTCTACTGACCCTGACATGGGAAAACGGCCTGCGGGCAACGCTCGATGCGAACAGGACCCTCGATCATGTCGCGAAGAACCCGCGCCTGACGATGGGCGAGTTCATTGTCGAAGGTGACGAGGGCGCACTCATGCTCGACGGTGACGGACACTTGTTGCATAGAATGCGCGGCGCGGCAGAGGCACGGGAAATCCTCTATCCTTTCGAAGACAGGGATTTCGGCGGCGATTGCGTGTTTCATTTTCAGAATCATGTCATTGCTCACTTGAGGCATGGCACCCCGCTTGAGACGCAGGCATCGGACTACCTGCACAACATTCGCATCGAGGCGGCCGCATATCGTTCTGCCGCAGAATCCCGGAAAATCAACTTGCGGCAGCCGCATCCCGAATGACCGATGACAAACATGTGAGCGCCGGCGCGAAAGCCTACCACGCCATCAAGGCCATGATTCTCGATGGGCGCCTCAAGCCTTCGGCATCATATCTCGAGACCGAGCTTGCGGAACGGATCGGGGTCAGCCGCACGCCGGCGCGCGAGGCGGCGCTTCGTCTGGAGCGCGAAGGCCTCGTCACAGTGCGGCCACGTCGAGGCATCCAGGTGCTCCCGGTCTCCGCAGAGGATATGGAAGAGATTTACCAGTTGCTGAGCGCCTTGGAACCGCTCGCCGCGCAGCTCGCCGCCGAGCGCGGCCTTTCCGCAGATGAGGCCAATGCGCTGGAGCAGGCGACGGACCGAATGGAAGAGGCTCTTGCCGAGAACGATCTCGTCGCCTGGGCGGAAGCGGATGATACTTTCCACGTCCGGCTCGTCGAGGCCTCCGGAAACCGGCGCCTGATCGAAGCCGTCGCGCGCTACCGGACACAGGTCCATCGGGCCCGCATGGCGACGCTGTCGCTCCGCCCGCGTCCGCTACAATCGACCAGGGATCACCGCGCTCTCGTCGACAGGCTTCTTGCGAGAGACCCCGAGGGTGCGCGGGATGTCCATTTCGCGCACCGCCAGGCTGCCGGCCAGATGCTGACAGACCTGCTCTCGCGGCATCAGCTGGACAATCTCTAGGTCCAAGCGGGTTCCCCCGTCAGGCCGAGACCCTTGGAAACCTGATTTCGACCGTGGTCCCCTTGCCGGGTTCGGACCGGCATTCGACACGCCCGCCCAGTCTTTGTGTCACCAGGTTGTAGAGGACGTGCATTCCCAATCCGGTTCCTCCTTTGCCGCGCTTGGTTGTGAAGAAAGGCTCGAAAACCCTGCGAACCTCCTCTTCGCCCATCCCTTTTCCGAAGTCCCTGAACGTCATGGCGATCTCGCCGGAATTTCCATGCTCTACGGTGATCTCTATTTCACCTCCGCCGGTCTCGCTGTAGGCGTGCAGTGCAACGTTCATTGCAAGGTTGGTCACAATCTGGCCGATCGCGCCCGGATAGCCGCTCAGTTCGAGTTCCCGGTCTCCCTTGAGCACGAACGCGATCTTTCTGCGGGTCAGTTCGGGACCAAGACTGACGAGCACGTCCTCAATGTAGTCAAGAAGAGCGAAGACCCGGCGCTCGTCGCTGGTCTGGTCGACGGCGACTTTCTTGAAGCTCGAAATGAGGTCCCCGGCGCGTTTGGCATTCCGCGCCACCAGATCGGCTGCACTTTCGATCCGATCAAGCCGTGAGGCGAAGTGACCGCGTGTCAGCTGACCCGTATTGTAAGCTGTCTTGAGTTCATCAATTTGTTGAGTCATTGCCGACGCCGAAGTCAGACAAATCCCGATCGGCGTGTTGATCTCGTGCGCGACCCCGGCGACAAGGCTGCCGAGCGAAGCCATTTTCTCCGCCTGGACGAGTTCATTCTGGGTTTGCCGCAGGACGTCGACCGTCTCTCGCAACTCGTTCTCGACCTGCTTCTGTTCACTGATGTCGTAATGCCACGTAATGACGGCGGGTTCTCCATCAAACTCGATCCGTTTGGCATCGATAACCGCCCACCAGGTCGAGCCGTCAATCCTGCGACGCATTTCCGACCGGCGCCCCATGAGGTGGCCATTCCGGAGCTGTGCCGTTACGCGTTCCGCAACAGCATGACTCTCGAAGGTGTCCCTGAAGTCGACTGCGTTGATTTCTTCGATGGTCTCGGCACCGAACATCCTGAGAAAGACGCTGTTCACGTATCGGCGCTCAAAGGTCTCAACATCGAAGATCGAGATTCCGGCCTCGCTGCTGTCAAGGATCTCCCGAATGCGCCGTGCCCCGACCTCGAGCTCCTGTTGACTCCGCATTTGCTCGGTAATGTCGTAGTGCCAGACGATCGTTGCCGTCTCACCGTCAAACACGATCGGCTTGGTCTCTATCTGGGCCCACCATTTCGAACCGTCGGTCCGCAGCCGCTCCATTGCGAAGCGTTGCGGCCCCGTTCCCGACCGGAGATGCTCGACGGCGAAATCGGCATCCTCGGGATTCACATAGGTTTTCCGCAGATCCATTCCGTTGAGGTCTTCATAAGAGGCTAGTCCGAAGAGGCGCAAGAACCCCTGGTTAGCGTAGACCCGTTGCAAGGTTCCGCGTCGGAAGACGGAGACCCCGGCCTCGCTGCTCTCAAGTATGGCACGGAGTTGGAGCGCACTCTGGGCAAGTTGCTCTTCCCGCTCTTTGGGATCTGAAATATCCAGTACCCATACGAGCGCCGCCTCGCGCCCGGCAAACTGGATCTTCCGGGTGCTGACAGCACTCCACCAGAGTTCGCCGGTATTCGGGCGCACACGCTGCGCGACAATGTTGTCCCGCTCCTTGCCCCTTGCGAGGTCATCCGTCATTTCCTGGTAGTCTTCCGGGTTGACGAAGGTCTCTCGTCCAACCGCGTCCGGCTCGGCATCCCGCTCATAGCCGACCTGTTCCCTGAATCTCCGGTTCACGTAGTGACGTTCGAACGGTTCGGAGCTGAAGATACTGACCCCCATCGGAGACTTGTCCAGTATCGCCAGCAAACGGTGCTCGCGCTGTTTCAGGCTGTCGATGCGCTCCATCGATATCAGGCGCAGAACGTAAAGCAGTGCAATCGATATGGCTCCAGCCGCCAAGGCGCGGAACCAGGCGACTTCGATCCCTGTCAGTTCGACGAACCAGGCTGTATTGACGTGCGAAGCCGGAAAGAAGTCCGAGGGCTGCGCTATGAGCGCAAACAGTCCGTAGAACCCGAAAGCTGCGGCGACCACCCGGAACGCCAGTCTGCGCCCAGCCCGAGAAGACTCAAGACCCAATGGGCCAAGCCGGGGACGGAGGAACGCGACGGCTGTCAAGAAGGACGCGGGGCTCCCCAGCAGCAGCCTTGTCACGGCATCAAACTCGACAATTGGCGCCCCAAGGGACCGGAGGACAGCCAACGACACTCCCCAGAGCAGGATGAGCCCCAGTCCGGCGAGCCGCCACCCCCGGCTGCCAAGGAGCCGCATGGCGCCGGTCATGAGGGCGATGTAGGAGGCCGCATTGACGAACTCTTTCAGCACGCCCCCGTACCGCAGGATCTCCGACCCGGTCTCCAGGAACGTGAACATCACGAGCCATTCGCTTGCGCCGTGCAGCAGACCGAAGATGCCGACCCATCTCAGTTCGCGAATACCCAGTGAAGAATGGGTCCCGTGAACAAAAGTCAGTACCGCGACCCCCATCGCAAAGAACGCGAGCCCGTAACAGAAATAGAGATAGACATGACTCAAGCGTTCTGTCCCCCCGGTTCGGGAGAACGCTATTGAGCGAACTTTAAGATTGAATGAACAGGACGGCTCCGGTGCACAATCCGGCGACATGCAAGCGGGGAAGGAAACAGACGCCCTTCAGGATTGTCGCGATCAACTTCCCGCGGACCAGACCGGAATCAGTTCATAGACAGTTCCCTCGGTCAGAGAACTGCGGTCGAACGCCGACAGCCGATTCACGGCGATAATTTCCCGGATCTCGTCGGTATAGGCCTTTCCCCGCTCCGAATAGCGATGCAGGCTCGTCGCCAGCGCCCGCCCCGACGGCAGTTGCCCCTGCATGCGCCCGGCCGCCCGCCGCTCTCGAAACTTCCTGTAGGCCGGGTTTGTATTCAGATTGCGCAGATAGCTGCGTACGGAGTAGAGCGGAGTCCGGAAAGCCGCGACCTTGTAGTCACCCTTCTCCGCGCGTTGCTCTTCCGGCCGCATGCCGTTACCGCCGAAAGTCCATTGGCCGAAGAGCGCGTTCCCCTCGACCGCGAAGCGCGACGTCCCCCAGGCGCTCTCAGAGGCGGCCTGCGCTAGGGCCAGAGACGGTGGCACAAGGTCGATCCGCCGTTCCAACGTCCGGAGTATGTCCTGCAGCGGCAAGACGTCGCCCTCTATCGGGACTTCATATTTCTTGGCAAGTTTGCGCAGCGTCTTCAGGTCGTCGGAATGAGGAGTTCGCGACTCCTCCAGCCGGCGCTTCAGCTGCAACAGGCGCGCACGCTCCAGGGCGACTTCCTCGTTCGCGATCAGGACGAGCGGCAGAATCATCTGGAAGAACAAACGCTTTTTTTCCTCCACGGAGATCTCGTGGACCGTGACCTCGCCGAACCTTTGCGGCACCTGTGTCAGGACCAGGCGGGGAACCTGCACCAGTCCGTCCTGCCAGGCATCCGCCGTGTAACCCAGGTCTTGGGTCAGACCGGACAGGTCTGAAAGAGAAACGAACTCGATCCGCTCGATTGACCGGCCGCCATAATACCGACTCGAATCCCCCGCATACTCTATGATCGCCGAAGTCCGATTTACCGCGGTACAGACCGCCAGCAGAAGCAAAGCGCCGATCAGCGCCAACGCGAAACGCCCCATTCTCACTCCCCACCCGACACGCAGTTCACCTGGCGACGACGGTGCTCCCGAAAACGTCTCGAAGCGACCTCTCGACGCCATTGAAACATAGTACGGAATACGCCGAAACTAAGGCTCGATTGAGACTGGCCTCCAAAGTCATGGTGCGAGCGGCACGGAACACATAGCATCGGCGCATCTCGAATTCTCGATGGAAGCGGGCATGAACAAAGACGCGTTCGACGGCAAGACGACCGGAACAACCAGCGCCAAACTGGTATTCGCCCTGGCGGTGACTGGCGGTATCGCATTCTGGGGTATAGCGGACACCCGGGGGCTTTCCGAATTAGCCGAGGCGGTCGTCGGGTTCTATTTCACCAGCCGCGGATGGTTCGTCATGCTGACGGTCAGCGTGCTGCTGATCGCCGCGTTTGTTCTCGCGCTGTCTCCATACGGAAAGATCGTGCTCGGAAAGGACGGTGACAGGCCCGAATTCTCGACATCTCAATGGCTCTCCATGCTGTTCGCGGCCGGGATGGGCGTCGGGCTGCTGTACTGGGGATCGGCCGAACCGATCACCCATTTTGTCTTGGCCCGAGACTACGGGAATGAAGGACAGGCGGCCATGCGCGCGCTGTTCGCAACCAATTTTCACTGGGGCCTGCATGCCTGGGCCATCTACGCCATCGTCGGCATGATCATCGCCTATTTCAGCTTTCGGCGCGATTGCCCGACGCTGCTGAGTACGCCGATCCAGCTGGTGTTCGGCAAGCGCGCCTGGACCCGGGGCGTCGGCTGGCTCAGCGACGTGATGGCAATCGTCGCCATTGCCATCGGACTCGGAGGATCTGTCGCGATGGGGGTGTTCCAGGTCCAGGGCGGAATCGAAAGCATCCTCGGCATGTCCCCCGCCGGGCTTTCCCTCGCTCTTCCCATTTTCGCCGTGCTGTGCGCCGCCTACGTGGTCCCGCTTCTGGTGTCGCTCGACCGTGGCATGTCGCTGATGTCGCAGGCCGCGATGGCAATCGCCGGGGCCCTGATGATCTTTGTCCTGCTGTCCGGACCGACCCACTACATCATGAATGCGGTCGTTGAACAGATCGGGGCCTATCTGAGCAACGTGCTGCAACAAGGTTTTGTTACCTATACCTTCTTCGACGAACGGGTCGGCGGCTGGTTCCAGTCCTGGACGCTGACCTACATGGTCTGGTGGCTTGCCTGGGCACCGTTCGTCGGCGTTTTCATCGCACGGATCTCGCGCGGACGGACGATCCGGGAATTCGTCACCGGCGTCATCCTGGTGCCGACCGCCTTCTCCATGGCCTGGTTCGGGACCTTCGGCGCTGCCGGTTTTCACGACATTCTGCGCACGCCGACCGGAATTCTCGCCGTCACGGAAAAGGATCCTGCCTATACCAGTTTCTTCCTGCTCCAGAGCCTGCAGCTGCCGACGCTGACCAGCATCGCGACCATCGTTGCGGCGTTCCTTTTCATCGTGACCAGCGTCGTCAGCGCCGCCTTCGTCCTTGGAATGTTCTCGAGTGGCGGCGATCTAAACCCAACGCGCAAGGTGAAGCTGGCCTGGGGTGTCATCCTTGGCGCACTGGGACTCGTGATGATACTTTCCGGCAGCATCGATGCGGTGAAATCGATCATCGCGCTCGGCGCCTTGCCGTTTGTCTTTATCGTCCTGCTGCTGCTGGTCTGCTTCCTCAAAGCGTTGAAAGCGGAGCGCGTGAAATGAACAGCTTCCACGTCCTCGACATGATCGGCAATGTCTTCACCTTCGCTTTCGTCGGCTTCCTTATTTACCTGTATATTCGAAGCGAGAAGGACTGAACGCGTCCCTCGACCGATTTCGATCCGACTGCCGGCCACTCGCGTAACATCTGGAGGATGTTGATCGCGAGACGCTATGAAAACCAGCCCGAAACCTGCCTCCGAGAACCGCGAGATTGTCTATTTCGATGGGTCTTGCCCGATCTGTAGCAGAGAAATTGCGGCCTATCGGCGAGTGCGCGGTGCAGAACGGATAGAGTGGCAGGATGTCAGCATCATTGAAGGCCGGCAGATAGCGGAAGACCTGAGCGCAGGGGAGGCAATGTCGCGTTTCCATTTGCGCCGGAGAGACGGAACGCTGGTCTCGGGAGCGGAGGCATTCGGCCATCTCTGGTCGGCCCTTCCCCTCTTCCGCCTGCTTGGCCGCTTTGCTCTGCTACCGCCCGTCACGTTCCTGCTCGAGCGCCTCTACCGTCTGTTCCTACCCCTCCGCAATGCCGCAACCAAGCGCCACCGGTAAGCACATGGGGCCTGAACTCAGGATCGCAGTAGTCGGGGCCGGCATGGCCGGGCTCGTCAGCGCGCGGCAGCTTGCGGATGCCGGACACGACGTCACGCTTCTGGACAAGAGCCGCGGGCTGGGCGGACGGCTTGCCAGCCGGCGCACACCTCATGGCCCCCTGGATCATGGGGCCCGGTTCATCTCACCACGAACACCCGCGTTTTCGAACTTCCTCGACGTGTCCTCAACAAACGGCGTGGCCGCATGCTGGGCGATTTCCCGGTCCGAGTCGGCTCGCCGCTTCGTGGGACTACCGACAATGAACGGCCTCGTTAAGCCGCTCGCTGCAGGAATAAGGACGCAGCTGCAATCCCACGTGACCAGAATCAGCCGCAGTAGGGACGGCTGGAGGCTGCAAATAGACGATGAGTTGTCCAAGGCCGTATTCGACCGGATCATCCTCGCCGTACCGGCGCCGCAGGCGGCCGCTTTGCTGCGAGACGCAGGAGACGCATTTTCGCCGCTCGAGAACGTCCGGATGTCCCCACGCTGGACATATCTCGCGGTTTTCGAGCGGCCATTGCAGGGGGCGACAGATCTTCCGGCGAGCGAGGACACCCGGGTCGAATGGGTCGCGCGGGATAGCGCCAAGCCCGGAAGGACGGGCGATACGGATCGATGGATCCTGCATGCAAGCGCAGAATGGACCCGCAATCATCTCGAGCTCGCGCCGGAAACAATATTGCCCGAACTGCGCGAACTGTTCGCACGCGCGGTAGGGCGTCCACTGCCGCCCGCGCTGTACGAGTCGGCGCATCGCTGGCGCTTTGCCCTTACGGATCGTGCGCTCGGACTTCCATTCCTGAGCGATCCGGAAAGCACCCTCTTTGCCTGTGGCGACTGGTGTCTCGGAGACACTGCCGAAGATGCCTTTAGAAGCGGTTCAGCCGTAGCAGAGGCGCTCCTCGAACGGGACGGCCATCCTGACGGCTCAATGCGCTCGCCCCCGCGCACAACGGCGGAAGGATGACCGAAACGCCTCAAGCCAAACCGTGAGGGAGTCACACGCCATGGCCACACGAACGCTTTGTACGGTGCCCGCATTTGTGGCGATGGCACTGGCTGTCATCGGCGCCGAAAACCTTGAGGCGAAGGATCAGGGTCTCGAGAGGTTTCTATGGGAGAACCGGCTCGTCTTGTCGTTTGCCGAAGACGGGTCCGGCGAGAACAATGCCCGTCAGCGCGCAGAACGCGACGCGGCGCGATCCGCCTGGGCCGAGCGGGATCTGTTGCTCATCGAAATAAGCGCCGGCACGGTCCGGATCGATGGCATGACCGCCCCGCGCATCGATGCGGCCGTCCTGCGCAACCGCTATGACGTCCCGGCCGGTCGTTTCACGGCGATCCTGATCGGTAAAGACGGTGGCTCGAAGCTCAGGTCCCGTGCCCCGCTCACGAACCCCGTGCTCTTTGGAGCCATTGATTCAATGCCCATGCGGCAGAACGAGATGCGGCGGCCATAGGCATATGGCTTCAAGCCGCACTCGATCGACTCTTGAGCCCACCCTTTTCCCGGATGAAAGCAGCAATTTCCCGAGCACCCTTGCCATTCTTCAATTGCGTGAAGACGAAGGGCCGATTGCCGCGCTGACGTTTCGTATCCTCCGACATCACGTCGAGATCGGCGCCGACCAGCGGCGCGAGATCCGTCTTGTTGATGACCAGAAGGTCCGACCGCGTGATCCCCGGGCCGCCCTTGCGCGGGATCTTTTCGCCGGCCGCGACGTCGATCACGTAGATCGTCAGATCCGCCAGTTCCGGGCTGAAGGTCGCGGCGAGATTGTCGCCTCCGGACTCGATCAGCGCCAGTTCGGCTTTCGGAAAGACCCCGGCCATGGTGTCTATCGCCGCCAGGTTGATCGAGGCGTCCTCACGGATCGCCGTGTGCGGACAACCGCCGGTCTCGACGCCCATGATACGCTCGGCCGCGATCGCGCCGGTGCGGGTCAGGATCTTCTGGTCCTCCTTGGTGTAAATGTCGTTGGTGATGACGAACATGTCCGTGCCGCCGCTCATCTCCCGGCACAGCATTTCGCAGAGCGCGGTCTTTCCCGAGCCCACCGGCCCGCCGATCCCGACCCGTAGCGGTCCCGTTGCCATCGTTTCCTCCTTCACGATCTGAACAGCCGGCCGTCCATGGCCTCATGCTGCAATGAACTCCATTCCGCCATCAGCGCGGCGGTACCGATATCGTCGACGCCGCACCCCCGGCTCTCCCGCCAGACTCTGTCGACCACACTCTCCAGTGCTGCGATCACCCTCTGGCCGTCGGTCTGACCGAGCGGCACAGCACGGACAGCGGCCGAGACGACATTGTGGACGAATGCTTGCAGGAACAGCGGGCCGGCAAGGTCCAGCGGGATTCCTGCGGCGGCAATCAGGGCACCGTATGCAACCGGCAACGAAGGCGCCGGAGGCAACTCGAACAGCCCGATCTCCGGCCATGCGGCGGACACCGTCTTTCGAAATGCTCCTCCCTGGGCGGTTGCCTCCAGTCGCAACTCCGAAGTCGGGATCAGGGCCAGAGCGATTTCCGCAAGATCCGAGAGCCCGGTTGCATCCCGCTCCGACGCCAGACGCCAGGCTTCCGAGAGCAGGATCGCGTCGTTACGGCCGGTGCCGAATTGAAGCAGCCCTCCGATCCAGTCTTCCAGAGTCACCGCATCGTGGACGAGGGTACTCTCGATCGCTGCCTCGATCCCGTGACTATAGCTGTAGGCGCCGATCGGGAACGCCGGAGACAACCATGATTGCAGCCGGAGTACCGCGCGTGTACCGCCGCCGTCAGCCATGGTCATGGCTATGGGAATGTCCATGTTCATGCGCATGTCCGTGCCCATGATCGTAGGCACCGCCTTCAGGCTGAAAGGTCCGCTCCGTTTCCGTGACGGTCGCGCCGAGGCCGCGCAGCATGTCGGCGATGACATGATCCGGACGCAGCAGGATCACGGTCTCGGAAATCTGCGCCGGCAGATGCCGGTTGCCGATATGCCAGGCCAGACGGAGGAGGTGATGCGGCGATGAGGCTCTTACTTCCATGACCGGCTCCGGCGCTGCGGCGACCCGCACCCAACCGCCGCCGTCTTCAAGCTCCAGTCCGTCACCGTCCGAGAGCGCGACAGCCCGTGGCAGGTCGAGGAGCACCGACGCACCCTCGTCCGTCTCAAGCCGGATGCGGCGCCTGTGCCGGTCGTCGAAGGCAAGTGTCACCTGACCGACCTGCCGCGCCCGGTCCCAGTGCCCCGCCGTCTCATGCGAGACGGCACGCCCAAGGTCTTGGATCATCGTCTCGATTTCCGTCATGCGTCTCTCAATACATGAAGTAGCGCTGCGCCATTGGCAGCTCGGTCGCCGGCTCGCAGCTCAGCAGTTCGCCGTCGGCCCGCACCTCGTAGGTCTCCGGGTCGACCGAGATTTCCGGTGTCGCGTCGTTCAGGATCATCGACTTCTTGGTAATCCCCGCCCGCGTGTTGCGCACCGGAAGGACGTCTTTCTCGAGCCCGAAACGCGCCGCCACGCCGTCCTCCATCGCCGCGTCACTGACAAAGGTCACCGAACTCTTCGTGAGGGCGCGGCCGAAGCTGCCGAACATCGGCCTGTAATGCTGCGGCTGCGGCGTCGGGATCGAGGCGTTCGGGTCGCCCATGATGGCCGCGGCGATGGTGCCGCATTTCAGCACCATGTCGGGCTTCACCCCGAAGAAGGCCGGGGACCAGATCACGAGATCGGCCAGCTTGCCGATCTCGACCGAACCCACATGCGCGTCGACACCCTGGGCGATCGCCGGGTTGATGGTGTATTTCGCGACATAGCGACGGGCGCGGAAATTGTCGTTCTCGCCTTTCTCCTGTGGCAGACGGCCGAACTGCTTCTTCATCTTGTCCGCGGTCTGCCAGGTGCGGATCAGCACCTCGCCGACCCGCCCCATCGCCTGGCTGTCGGACGCGATGATCGAGAAGGCGCCGCGGTCATGCAGGATGTCCTCCGCCGCGATGGTCTCCCGCCTGATCCGGCTTTCGGCAAAGGCGACATCTTCCGGAATGCTCTTCGAGAGATGATGGCAGACCATCAGCATGTCGAGATGCTCGTCGATCGTGTTCACCGTGAAGGGCCGCGTCGGATTGGTCGAGGACGGGATCACATTGTCGAGACCGCAGACCTTTATGATGTCCGGTGCATGGCCGCCGCCCGCTCCCTCGGTATGAAAGGCGTGGATGGTACGGCCCTTGAAGGCGTTGACCGTGTTCTCGACGAAACCGGACTCGTTCAGGGTGTCGGTATGGATCAGGACCTGCACATCCATCTCGTCGGCGACGGAAAGGCATGTGTCGATCGCGGCCGGCGTGGTGCCCCAGTCCTCGTGCAGCTTGAGACCGCAGGCGCCGGCCCGGACCTGCTCGCGCAGGCCCGCCGGTTCGCTGGCATTGCCCTTGCCGAAGAAGCCGAGATTCATCGGAAAGGCATCCGCCGCCTGCAGCATGCGCTCCATGTGCCAAGGGCCCGGCGTGCAGGTCGTGGCATTGGTGCCGGTCGCAGGCCCCGTGCCGCCGCCCATCATGGTGGTGACGCCGGAATTCAGCGCCTCGTCGATCTGCTGCGGGCAGATGAAATGGATATGCACATCGAGCCCGCCGGCGGTGACGATCTTGCCTTCGCCCGCGATCGCCTCGGTGCCCGGTCCGACAATGATGTTCACGCCGCTCTGCACGTCCGGGTTGCCGGCCTTGCCGATGGCGAAGATGCGGCCGTCCTTGATGCCGATATCGGCCTTCACCACGCCCCAGTGATCGAGGATCAGGGCGTTGGTGATCACCGTGTCGACGGCGCCCTCCGCGCGGCTGACCTGGGATTGTCCCATGCCGTCACGGATCACCTTGCCGCCGCCGAACTTCACCTCCTCGCCGTAGAAGGTCCGGTCCTCCTCGACCTCGATGAAGAGGTCGGTGTCGGCAAGACGTACCTTGTCGCCGACGGTCGGACCGAACATGCCCGCATAGTCCTGCCGCGAAATCCTGTATGGCATCTCAGGCGCCCTCCCCGGCCTTTTGAGTGCCGTCCAGCGGCCCCATGACCGCCTGGTTGAAACCGTAGACTTTCCGGTCGCCCTGGAACGGCACGAGTTCAACCGCTCGCGTCTGGCCCGGCTCGAAACGGACGGCGGTGCCCGAAGGGATATCGAGCCGGCGTCCGCGTGCCGCCTCGCGGTCGAAGGACAGCCCCGGATTGGTTTCCGCGAAATGGTAGTGCGAGCCGACCTGGACCGGTCGGTCGCCGGTATTCGCGACCTCGATGGTGATCGCCTCCGCGCCGTCATTCAGGACGATCTCGCCCTCGGCTGCGATGATTTCCCCTGGGATCATGGCATCCTCCTAGCGGATCGGGTTATGAACGGTGACCAGCTTGGTCCCGTCCGGAAAGGTGGCCTCGACCTGGACTTCGTCGATCATCTCCGCAATGCCCTCCATGACGTCGGCTTTCTGAACCACCGTCGCGCCGGCGGCCATCAGGTCGGCGACGGATCGCCCGTCCCGCGCACCCTCGACCACGTAGTCGGTGATCAGCGCGATCGCTTCCGGATAGTTCAGCTTCACGCCGCGCTCCAGCCGGCCGCGCGCGACCATGGCCGCGAGCGAGACCAGCAGCTTGTCCTTTTCCCTCGGTGTCAGGTTCACCTCAGCCTCTCCCCCGTTACCTCGTTCATATTCGCCAGATGACCGGCAACCGTTCCGGCCGGCCGAGCCAGCGCGCCCGGGCCTTGCCCCAGAAATGCCCGACCGCCTCGCGCAGCCGCATGGCATCGCCGTCAAGCCAGCGCATCGTCAGCAGATGATCGTCGATCGCGGTCGCGCCCGCGCGTGTCTCGGGCCCGCATTGCATCATGACATCGCGCACCCAATCGAGTTCCCCCGACGCGCCTCGCCGGGCAAAAAGCGCCGTCGCGAAACAGGAAACACCGCGCATGGCGGACGCGGGTCCCGCAGCCGCGGCCGCGTCGCGCAGGTCAAATCGGTCGGCCCAGACCAGCTTGCCGTCGCGCCTCAGATCCCAGTGTTCGCGGTAGCGACCGCTGGAAACGGTCTCGCCCATGGCGGACCGTCCGAGCACCGAGATCGCTCCGGCGAGCAGTGTCGCGCTCCCGGCCAGTTCGAAGCCCACGCTTTGGCGAAAAATCGCGCGGTCGAACAGGATCGTGCCCTGTGGCAGCCATTCGAGTGCCGCGCCGTCACCGAGTTTGAATGCCAGTCGGTTCTCCGCTTCGGCGCCCGTCGAGCGATACACCTTTTCAGCAGCCTGCGCCGCCACGGACAACGTTGCGCCGGATGCCAGATCGATCGCAGTCTCGTACCTGTCACCACCGACGATCCCGCCGGAGAGATTGGCGATGACTGCCGTCAGCGCCTCTCCGACGCCCGGCTTCGGCGTCAGGATGCGCAGCGGCTGAGCAGCATAGAGGTCGGCAACCGAAGACCGGTCATCCGCATGCACAACGGAAAGGCGCGCGACCCCGCGGGTCGTGGGTCCCAGGGACGATGTGAGCGTCGCTGGAGCGGCAATGTTCAAGACCGCATCCCCTTATCCGCAAAGACCATGATGCACCCCGTTCCCGCTGCATATGCAGCACCGCATTTCTTGCTCCATACGGCAAGCTTCATGCCAACGGGCAGAGCCGCTCGAATCAAAGCCTAGCAGCCGGAAACCTGCAACCTTCGGTGTCCCTCAACCACCATCTTCGCACAAGGCAGCAGCAACTAGCGGAAAGGTGCCCAATCGTTAGGCACTCATCGCGCTCTCCCGGCAGCCGAGCGCTCGCCATAGATGACAACGAATGTCACTTTACAAAATTGTGCGTCGCACCATAATTTCGCAAACGCAGCATTCAGGAGTTCGCGATGTTCTCGCTGGAAGGCACGACCGCACTGATCGTCGGCATTGCGAATGACCAGTCCATCGCCTGGGGTTGTGCCAAGGCCCTGAGGGAAAGAGGGGCAAAACTCGCCGTCACCTATCTCAACGAGAAAGCCGAGCCCCATGTCCGCCCGCTCGCGGAACAGTTGGAAGCGGACATCGTCTTGCCGCTGGACGTCCGTGACGGTCACCAGACGGACACGCTCTTCGCGGAAATCGACAACCGCTGGGGACGTCTCGACACACTGCTTCACTCCATCGCCTTCTGCCCGAAAGAGGATCTGCACGGCCGTGTGATCGACTGTTCGGCGGAAGGCTTCGCAGCAGCGATGGACGTGTCGGTACACTCCTTCCTGCGCCTGATTCGCCGCTCCGAACCTCTCATGCGTGATGGCGGAACCTGCATGACCGTTTCCTTCCATGGCGCGGACCGCGTGGTCGATCACTACAACATCATGGGTCCGGTCAAGGCGGCGCTGGAATCTGCGACACGCTACGTCGCCGCAGAACTCGGCCCGAAAGGCATCTCCGTCCATGCCCTCTCCCCGGGCCCGCTCAGGACCCGGGCCGCGTCGGGGATCGATTACTTCGACGAACTGATGAACGCGGCCGCGGAACGCGCGCCAACCCATCGCCTGGCGACCATCGACGACGTCGGTGCCTTCGCAACTTTTCTCGCCAGCCGCGAGGCGGCGAACGTAACCGGCGGCGTCCACCACATAGACGGCGGCTACAGCGTCGTCGCCTGAGGCGGCGAACGGCACTGCAACTTCCGTATTTCGGTTTGACAAGATCGCACCCGCGGCGCTCAAACTAGCAACGGGGAGTCGCAGCCAATATTTCAGACCAAATCAAGAAACGTATTGATTACAATGGATCCCGCACTGCATCGGCGGTGACCGGCGAATGCGTTGCGGCAAGGGGGCAAGCTCTGTTCAGGACATCGGACCATAATCAAAAGGGCGAGAATCCCTCTCAAGGCTGGCGCCGAGCGATACCGCAAGAAATGGCAGCGAGTGAACCGGAAGTTCCGTCCGATCGCCAACTGGTAGCGTGACCCGCATGGGAGCAAGCCCTGAGCAGCGACAGAGCGTAAGCGTCCATCTCGCCAGGCTCGTCATCCTGTGGGCGGTCATTCTCGGGCTCGTCGTCGGTACGCTCGAAGTCACGCTCGAATACATCAAGCTCCGCACAACACTGTTCGAACATTCGGAACAGGTCACGAAAGCCTTCGGGGATATCGCGGCGCGCGCGGCCGCCAATCGCGACCGCAATCTCGCAGAGGAGATCGCGGACGGATTGCTGGAGTTCAAATCCATCGCTTCGGTCGAACTGAGCGACGAAACCGGCAATGTTCTGGCCTGGAAGGAATGCGGAGAGGTCCAGACGTTCGCGTCGTGGCTCCCCTTCGAGATCCCGTCTGCCGAAGAGACCATTCTGCTCGAACTGTCCCCGCCGTCGAGCGGCGGCGAGGCCAAAGGATATCTGAAGGTGACGGCTTCGTCCGCTCAGGCGACCCAGAACTGGGCGAGCCAGATCGGTATGGTATTGATCAGTGTGCTGTTCGGCACCGTTCTCCTCGCCGGAACCCTGCTCCTCGTCTCGCACCTCTACGTGACCCGCCCCATGCTGCGCCTCGCCGAGACCTTTCGCCGCCTCGATGTGAGCGAGCCGAAGCAAAGTCCGCTGCCGGACCCGGAAAGCTTCCGGTTCCGGGAATTTCGCGAGATTGCGGAGAACGGCGTTCGGCTGATGCGCGATATCACGCGAAATTCCGAAGTACGTGACCTCACGGCGAACGAGCTCTATCGCAGCCAGAAGCGGCTGCAGGACTTCGCGGAGATTTCATCCGACTGGTTCTGGGAATCCGACCGCGACGGCGGCATTACCTATATTTCCCCGAGTTTTACCAAGACCCTGAGCAAGAAGTCCGGCGAAATCTACGGACGCACGATTGCAGAGACCACATCCGAAGCCACCAACACGCCGAAATGGCACAAACTGGAGGAAATCCGGCGCCAGAGGCGGCAGTTCAGGGACTTTCACTATGACATGGAAATCCAGCCCGGCGACGTGAAAACCGTCAGCATCAACGGTCGCCCCTTCTATGACGAGGCCGGCACCTTCATCGGCTATCGCGGGACCGGCGCCGATGTCACCAACGAACGACTGATCGCAGAGGCCCGGAACGAAGCGTTGCAGAGGGCGGAACAGGCGAGCCGTGCCAAGTCCGAGTTCCTGGCAACGATGAGTCACGAATTCCGGACGCCTCTGAATGCGATCATCGGCTTCAGTTCCCTGCTCTCGATGCCGGAACTCCTGAAAGCCGGCACGGATCGCGTTACGGAATATTCCACCGCCATCAACGAGAGCGGACAGCACATGCTGGCGCTCGTGAACGACATCCTCGACATCTCCGCGATCGAGGCGGGCAAACGGGTGCTCAACCTCGAAGAGGTCGAGATCGACAGACTGGTTGCACATTGTCTTTCACAGATCGAGAGCCAGGCTGGCGCAAAGAACATCGCGCTGGACGTACAGCAGAGTACCGAGACCGGCACGATGATCTCGGACGAGCGGTCGATACGCCAGATCCTGCTCAATCTGCTGTCGAACGCAGTGAAATTCACCCCGAGCGGCGGAAAGGTCGGCATCTTCGTCGATCAGACTGGCGAAGACATCGTCTTTCGTGTCTCGGACAACGGGATCGGCATCTCGGAGGAACGACTGCCGACGATCGCAGAGCCTTTCTCGCACTCCGCCATCCACCCGCATGTCGCCAAGGAAGGAACCGGGCTCGGCCTCTCGATCGTCCGTTCCCTCGCGAGTCTTCTCGACGGGTCGTTCGCGATCGACAGCGCGGTCGAGATCGGAACGACGGTCACCGTCCGTCTGCCGAGGGACGGCGGATTGTCACGCGACGAGACGCAGACGGCCTGAGAGAGGCGGTGAGCAGCTAGACCGTCAGGTGACCGCGAACAGCCGTTTCGGACAACGCCGATTTGGCACCGGCCAGCACGATCTCGCCCCGGTCCATCACCGCGATTTCGTCCGCAAGATGCTGCGCGAATTCGAAATACTGCTCGACCAGGATCACCGCCATGTCCCCCCGCGAGGCAAGCAGCGCGATGATCCGCTCGATGTCCTTGATGATAGAAGGCTGAATGCCTTCCGTCGGCTCGTCCAGTACCAGTAGGCTCGGCCGCAGTACCAGCGCGCGGGCGATCGCGAGTTGCTGCTGCTGTCCCCCGGAAAGATCGCCGCCGCGCCGGTTCATCATCTGCTTCAGCACCGGAAACAGCTCGAAGATCTCATCCGGAATCGAGCGCTCGGAACGCTTGAGCGCGGCATATCCGGTCTTGAGATTCTCCTCGACCGTCAGCAGCGGGAAGATCTCCCGGCCCTGCGGGACGAAGGCGACACCCGCCGCCGCCCGCTTGTGAACCGGTAGGGACAGCAGGTCGATATCGTCCCAGGTTATGCTCCCGGCGCTCGGATTTTCGAGCCCGGTTACGGCGCGCATCAGGCTGGTTTTGCCGACCCCATTGCGCCCGAGGACGCAGGTGATCTTGCCCCTCTCGGCCGTCAGGTCGATGCCGCGCAGTGCGTGACTCGCGCCGTAATGCAGGTGCAATGCGGAAACCTTCAGCATGTCAACGCCCCAGATAAACTTCGATCACGCGCGGATCGCTCTGCACCTGGTCCATTGCCCCCTCGGCGAGGACCGAGCCCTCATGCAGAACGGTCACCTTCACGCCGAGCGCGCGAACGAACGCCATGTCGTGCTCCACGACGACGATCGAGCGTTCGCCCTGCAGGTCCCGCAGCAACTCCACGGTGCCTTCCGTCTCCGCATCGGTCATGCCGGCGACCGGCTCGTCGAGGAACAGAAGTTCGGGGTCCTGGACCAGCAGCATGCCGATCTCCAGCCACTGTTTCTGGCCGTGCGAAAGCTGGCCGGCGAGCCGCCCCTTCTGTTCCGCGAGCCCGATGCGCTCGAGAGTCGCGTCGATCTTCTCGCGACGTCCGGTGTCGAGGCGGTCGAAGAGGCAGGCAAGAGGGCGCCGGTCCGATTTGATGGCGAGCTCCAGATTGCCGAAGACGGTATGGTTTTCGAACACACTCGGACGCTGGAACTTGCGACCGATGCCGAGCGCGACCACGTCGGCCTCGTCCCGTTTCCCGAGATCGATGTCTCCCTTGAAAATGACACGCCCCGCATCCGGCTTCGTCTTGCCGGTGATGACGTCCATCATCGTGGTCTTGCCGGCACCATTCGGCCCGATGATCGCGCGCATCTCGCCCGGCTCGACCGTGAAGCTCAGATTGTTGAGCGCCTTGAAGCCGTCGAAGCTGACGGTGACGCCGTCGACATAGAGCTGCGATTCCGCGTAGGAGGCCTTGCCTGTGACCGTCATTCTCCCGCCTCCCTGGCAAGCGGGGCAGCCGGGCTCGAACCGCTCCCCGAACGCGCCCTGGCCTTCAGCCAGTCGAGCGTGCCCGGCAGGCTGCCGACCAGCCCCTTCGGGAAGAACAGGGTGACGGCGATGAACATGCCGCCAAGGGCGAAGAGCCAGATTTCCGGAATCAGACCGGTGAGCACCGTCTTGGCGTAATTCACCAGCACGCCACCGGCGATCGCGCCGTAAAGCGTTCCACGGCCACCGATCGCGACCCAGATCACCGCCTCGATCGAGTTCGCCGGCGCGAATTCGCCCGGGTTGATGATCCCGACCTGCGGGACGTACAGCGCGCCGGCGAGCCCGGCGATCATCGCCGAGAGAACGAAGACGAAGAGTTTGAAATTCTCCACCCGGTAGCCGAGAAAGCGCACCCGTGCCTCGTCGTCGCGGACCGCCGCAATCAGGCGGCCCAGCTTGGAGGCGACGATGGCGCGGCACATCAGATAGCAGCCGCCGAGCGCGACGCAGGTCGCGGCCAGCAGTGCGGCCCGCGTGGTATCCGCCTGCAGGTCGAACCCGAGCAGGTCCTTGAAATCGGTCAGCCCGTTGTTGCCGCCGAAGCCCATGTCGTTGCGGAAGAAGGCCAGCATCAAAGCGTAGGTCATCGCCTGGGTGATGATCGAGAGGTAGACCCCGCTGACCCGCGAGCGGAAGGCGAGCCAGCCGAACACGAATGCCAGCAGTCCCGGGACGAACAGGGCCATCACCACGGCGAAGGGAAACAGGTCGAAGCCGTACCAGTACCAGGGCAGCTCTTTCCAGTTCAGAAACACCATGAAATCCGGCAGTTCCGCGTTGCCATAAACGCCACGGTCGCCGATCTGCCGCATCATGTGCATGCCCATGGCGTAACCGCCGAGGGCGAAGAACGCACCGTGGCCGAGGCTGAGAATGCCGCAGTAGCCCCAGATCAGGTCGATCGAAAGCGCCAGCATGGCGAAGCAGAGATACTTGCCGATCAGGCTGACGAGATAAGTCGGCACATGCAGGGCCGACCCTTCCGCCACCGTCAGGTTGAGAACCGGAACCAGGACCGCGATGCCCGCAAGGATGGTCAGCAGGATGACGCTTGCCAGCCGTCCCTTGCCCGGCGCCTGCGGTTGCGGCGCGTAAAGGCGTTGCAGCAGCGACATGGGATCAGTTCTCCACTGCACGGCCGCGCAGGGCGAAGAGGCCCCGCGGGCGTTTCTGGATAAAGAGGATGATGGCCACCAGCACCAGGATCTTGCCGAGCACCGCTCCGGCCCAGGGCTCCAGAAGCTTGTTCACCACGCCGAGCGACATCGCCCCGGCGAAGGCGCCCCACAGATTTCCGACACCGCCGAACACCACGACCATGAAGCTGTCGACGATATAAGCCTGACCGAGATTGGGGCTGACATTGTCGATCTGGCTGAGCGCCACGCCCGCGATGCCGGCGATACCGGAACCGAGGCCGAAGGTCATCGCATCGACCCGCCCGGTCGGAATGCCCATCGCCCGCGCCATCTCGCGGTTCTGCGTCACGGCCCGCATCTGCAGGCCGAAGGCGGACTTCTTCAGGACAAGAAGCACGGCGCCGAGCACGCAGAACGAGAAGAGGATGATGTAGAGCCGGTTGTAGGTCAGCGTGATGCCGGCAACGGACTCCATAGCGCCCTGCATCCATTCCGGCGCGCCGACCTCGCGGTTCGTCGGGCCGAAGATCGAGCGTACCGTCTGCTGCAGGATCAGGCTGATCCCCCAGGTCGCGAGCAGCGTTTCGAGTGGCCGGCCGTAGAGGAAACGGATGCAGCCGCGCTCCATTGCCACCCCGACCGAGGCGGAAACCAGGAAAGCCGCGGGAAGCGCGACCGCGAGCGACCAGCCGAAGAGTTCGGGCGCGGCGGAACGGAAAGCTTCCTGGATCACGAAAGTGGTGTAGGCCCCAAGCATCACCATTTCCCCATGCGCCATGTTGATCACCCCCATCACCCCGAAGGTGATGGCAAGTCCCATGGCGGCAAGCAGCAGAACGGAGCCAAGGCTGATGCCCTGATAGAGGTGCTCGACGGTGCGCCACATCTGCAGCCGCTGCTCCATCGAAGCCAGCGTTTCCCCGGCGGCAGCGCGGACCGTCTCGTCCGCTTCCCGCCAGACGTCGCCGTCCTTGAGGAGCAGTCTGGAGAGCATCACCCGGCTTTCCGGATCGGTCCGGTCCGCGAGCGACCGGACCGCGGCGAGCCGTTCGCCTGCGCTTTCCGACTGCAGCTTGACGGAAGCCTCGGCAAGCTGCAGCGCGTTCTTCACCGCAGCGTCCGTTTCTTCTGCGAGCGCCTGCTCGATCAGAGGCAGCATCGACTGGTCGGCGGATTTCAGGAGTCCCCGCGCCCCTTCGAGCCGCCGCTGCGGATCGGGACTCATCAAGGTCAGCGTTCCCATCACCGCTTTGACGGACGAGCGCAGCTTGTTGTTGGTCTTCACGCGTCTGACGTCGCGCGTCCCGGCCTGTCCGAGATCCGCTCCGGTAATCGGATCGGTGAGGTGCATCTTGCCGTCGGCCCTACGGCCGATAACGACCTTGTCGTCGCTCTTGCGGGTATAGAGATCACGCCCGACCAGGGCTTCCAGGATCGGCACGACTCCCGGTTCCCCGGTCTCGATCATGCGATCGACGACCGCCTGCTTCTTCGAGAGTCTGGCGGCTCCCAGCTCGGTGACCAGAGCCTCGAGATCCTCGGCCGCCTGGACGGCGATCGGCACCAGCAGCGCCATTGCTGTGAAGAGGACCATCAGGACCCCGAAGCGGAAACGCCCAATCCTGCGGCATGCCGGCATGGGGAACACCCTTCCCAAAAAGCTGCGCGTCGGAGAAGCGCCGGAGCGCGACCATGGTCGGCCGCGCTCCGGTCGTGACATTTGCCTAGAAGCGCGGCTTTTCGCAGTTGCCGCAGACCCACGGATAGGTCCAGTCGGCAGTCAGCTTGGCGCTCTCGGGAATGAAATCGGACCAGGCGTCGCCCACCACCACGTCATCCGTGGAGGAGACGATCTCGAATTGACCGTCTTCCAGGATCTCGCCGATCAGCACCGGCTTGGAGAGGTGATGGTTGGTGTTCATCACCGCGGTGCCGCCGGTCAGGTTCTTGACGGTCTGGCCGTACATCGCCTGACGCACCGCGTCGACATCGGTGGTGCCGGCCTGCTCGACCGCCTGTACCCACATCTTGAAACCGATATAGTGGGCTTCCATCGGGTCGTTGGTTACGCGCTTCTCGTCCTTGATGAAAGCGTGCCAGGTCTTGATGAACTCGTCGTTTTCCGGCGTGTCGACGGACATGAAGTAGTTCCACGCAGCCAGGTGACCGACCAGCGGGCCGGCATCGAGACCGGCGAGCTCTTCCTCACCGACGGAGAAGGCGACGACCGGAATGTCCTCGGCATTGATGCCCTGGTTGGCCAGTTCCTTGTAGAACGGCACGTTCGCGTCTCCGTTGATGGTGGAGACGACCGCGGTCTTCTTGCCCTGGCTGGCGAATTCCTTCACCTGAGCGACGATGGTCTGCCAGTCGGAGTGACCGAACGGCGTGTAGTTCTCCATGATGTCGGCATCGGCGATACCCTTGGCGTTCAGGTAGGAGCGCAGGATCTTGTTGGTCGTACGCGGATAGACATAGTCGGTGCCGAGCAGGACGATACGCTTGGCCTCGCCGCCTTCCTCGCCGAGCAGGTAGTCGACGGCGGGGATTGCCTGCTGGTTCGGTGCGGCGCCGGTGTAGAAAACGTTCCGGGAAGATTCTTCGCCTTCATACTGCACGGGATAGAACAGCATGCCGTTCAGTTCCTCGAACACCGGCAGCACGGACTTGCGCGACACCGAGGTCCAGCAGCCGAAGGTCACCGCGACGCCTTCTTTCGAAATCAGCTCGCGCGCTTTTTCAGCGAAGAGCGGCCAGTCCGAGGCCGGATCGACGACCACAGGCTCGAGTTTCTTGCCGAGCACGCCGCCCTTCTTGTTCTGATCCTCGATCAGCATCAGCATGACATCTTTCAGCGTGGTCTCGCTGATCGCCATGGTTCCGGAGAGCGAATGCAGGATACCGACCTTGATGGTCTCCTGCGCCTGCGCCACGCTCGCGCCGGTCAGTGCGGCCACGCCAAAGGCCGCGGCCGCGAGGGCGCCTTTCCATTTTGTGAGCTTCCCCATTCTCAGTTCTCCCAAATCCAGGGTTGTTGTTGCACCGCACAAGAATTAGCAAACGCTGTGCCATGCCGGGAGAGGCCTTGAGGGTTGCAATAAAAGTATTCTTTTTCATGCCTCTAAGCTTAACTTATGAGAATTGCGACAGACGCTGCAGCGCTGGCGAACGATCGAATTTTGCACCAATATTGTGCAGTGCCTGTTTTTTAACCTTTTTGTAATATTCGGGAACCCATTGACCCGGAGCGCCGCAAAGAGCATCTCTGGCTGGGGCTTCGGCTCCCGTGCGGGGTTGTTGTTGCACCACTCGACCCTGGCCCGTGCGTCGCGAGGCGCACGGGTAGGCCCCTCCTCCGGCGCCCGCCACACCGGCTCCGCAACCGTCTCTCGCTCCAGCATTCACCCCGATTCGGTTGGGCACGCGGCGGGGAGCCGCCTCCCCGAGGCAATCCCCGCCCGAGGCGAATACCGCTAAAGGATCTCTAAAGTCCTGCGTCGCAACTAGTATTGGCTGCAATTGTATGCCGAGGCGGCCAATTAAGAGGCTGCACTGCGGTGATCACGAAGATATACTGGAATTCAATGTAAATTCGCCCGACAGAACGCAGGGCTGCGTGGGCCGATCGGGAAAATCAGGGGGCCACATCAATGTCATTGAATTTGTCCACGAAGCTGACCGCTTTGGTTCTCTTCATGGCCGCCGCGCTCTGCGGCTTCGCCGGGTTCGCAATCTGGACCATGTCCGACGTTAAGTCGCAGGTGGAACAGATCACGGAAACAGACACCCCCATCGCCATGCTGGTCGGTTCCGCAGTCGAACTGCAGTTGCAGCAGGAAATGGCGATCCACATCGCGATCTCGGTTGCCGCACAGGGACGCGGGGGCGAGGCAGACGATCATCTCGCGAACTTTGTAACCCTCGGTAGCGCGGTTGACGAGAAATTCTCGGAAATCAACAAGCTCCTGAAGCCCGCGATCGATGCCGGCGGAGATCGCGGCCTCGAATATGCCGAGGTTCATAAACTGCTGGCCGAAATTGAGGCCGAACACGATGAGATCAGCAAGACCGGCCAGGTCGTGACGACCCAGCTTCGGGCCCTTGTTAAGGCTGCCGGCGACCGCATTCCCCGGCTCTCGCATCTCAGCATTCACACCACCAAGATCGAGGACGTCCAGAAACGCCTCAATACGCATGTGCATCAGTTGCTCGACAAGGTGAATGCCATGACCACCGAGTCGGTCGACACCATCCACGCCGCGGAACAGCGCGCCATCAGCAGCCTGACGATCGCGGCCGTCGTCGCGGTCTCGCTCTCGCTCATCGTCGGTCTTCCCCTCGCCTTCGGCATCCGGCGTCGCCTCAACGCGGCCGTCGCCGCGGTCGACCGCTTCGCTGCCGGCGACCTCACGGCGCCGGTTCCGGTCACCGGGTCGAATGACGAGATCGGCCGCGTCATGAAGGCCATCGACGCAATGCAGAAGAACCTGCAGGACATGCTCGGCACCATCCGCATGGTTTCCGGCGGCGTGACGAGCGGAAGCAGCGAGCTCCGTCAGACCGCGCAGCAGGTCTCGGACGGCGTGAACGACCAGGCCTCCAGCGTGCAGGAAACCTCCGCCGCCATGGAGGAGATGACCGCCGGGATCCGTCAGAACGCCAAGAATGCGGAGGAAACAGAGAAGGTCTCCGAACGGATGGCAACGGAAGCCGGCCGTTGCGCCGATGCGATGACCGCGACCGCCGCCGCGATGAAGGATATCTCCGACAAGATCCTCGTGGTCGAGGAAATCACCCGCAAGATCGAGCTGCTCGCACTGAACGCCTCGGTCGAAGCCGCGCGGGCGGGCGAGCACGGCCGAGGCTTCGCCGTCGTCGCCTCCGAAGTCTCGCGCCTGGCGGAGATTTCCAAGCAAGCGGCGAGCGAAATCCAGGACGCATCCGCGGACGGTCGGGAGGCGGCGGAGAATACCAATCGCCTGCTCAACGACCTGCTGCCGGAGATCACCCGGACGAAGGACCTCGTCCAGGGCATCACCGCCGCGAGCGAGGAGCAGTCGGTGGGCGCGGACGAGATCAACGTCGCGATCCACCGTCTCAACACCGTGATCCAGCAGAACGCGGCGGCGGCCCAGCAGATGGCCGCCACCTCCGGCGCTCTCGCCGGCCGGGGCCGGGAGCTGCAGGAATCGGTTTCCCGCTTCAAGCTGAACGGCAGCCACGCGCCTGCGCCGTCAGAAGACGCTCCCGCGCCGCAGCCGGCGACGGACAAGGATCAGGGCGGAAAGCACGAGACGCAGGAAGACAAGATCACGTCGGGCGATTTTGGAAAATACTGACCTGATCAGGGCGGAGTTCGACGAACTCCGCCGTCTGGCGCATCACAAATTCGGCATCATCGTACCGGCGAACGCGGAGAGTTTTCTGGATTCGCGTCTGCGCGGCTTTCTGAACATGTCCGGGCACGGCTCGATCCCCGACCTTCTGCGCGAGGCCAGGAGCGACGGACGAGAGGAACTGCTCATCAACGTAGTCGAGCATCTCTCGACCAATCACAGCTATTTCTACCGGGAACCCGCGCATTTCGAGTTTCTGACGAAGCGGCTGCTTCCCGAACTCTCCGAACGACTGAAGCGGGAGCGCTCGCGCGATATCCGGATCTGGAGCGCGGCGGCGGCCGCCGGCGAGGAGGCCTATTCCGTCGTGATGGCGATGCGGGAATATTTCGGCCCGCATTATCAGGATCTCGATGCCGGCGTTCTCGCGACGGACATCGCCACCGCCGCCTTGCGCCGGGGAACGATCGGTGAATACCGGTCCGACCTGTTCCGTCACATGCCCCCGCACTGGAAGCAGAAATATCTCGAATATCTCGGCGACGACACCTACAGGGTGATCAAACCGGTGCGGGACGACGTGATGTTCCGGTGGCTCAATCTGACCGAGCCGCTCGATAAGTTACGCGGACGGTACCATCTGGTACTCTGCCGCAACGTCATGATTTATTTTGATGATGCGACGAGGGAGGACCTGGTGCGGAACCTGAGCAATATGCTGGCGCCGGGTGGATACCTGTTTATCGGCCACACCGACAACCCGGACCACGCACGGATCTATCTCGACCAGGTCCAGCCGGCCATCTTCCGGAAGAAAGCGAAGACTTGAACGCCGCCGGTGAAATCCTGGTCGTCGCCCTCGACCCGTTGCTGCGGAAGGTGGTTACAGAGAGCGTCACGCTCTTTGCCGACGGTGCAACCGTCACGGCTGTCTCCCAGACGCGCGCGACCCCGGAGCGGCTCACCGCTGCCTCTCTCGTGGTGCTCGCGGCGCGCGACGCCGACTTCTCCGGACTGAAAAGCGTCTTCTCTCTGGTGAAGGCGGCGGACCGGCCGACCCTGCTCGTCACCGCCGGCGAGAGCGGCGAAGGCCGAAACGTCGCCGCGGATCTCAAGATTGCCGGCTCCCAGCACATCTCCATCCCCGAGCTGGACATCCGGGAGGAGCTGCGCGCCGCCTCGCCGAAACTCGAAGCCGCCATGCGGCAGGCGCGGCGCGACCGACCTCGGGGGAAGCCCGTACAGTCCCCGCCGCAAGCGGCAGAGGCGCGCGCACCAGCACCTTCCGCGCCGGAGAAATCCCGCCCCGTCGAGCATGACGGCCCTCCCTATCTCGGAACGGTGATCTGCATCGGCGCATCCACCGGCGGGACCGACGCGCTGCTTGCCGTTCTCTCGGGACTTGACCGGAACTGTCCGCCGGTCGCCATCGTACAGCATATGCCGAAGGACTACGTCGCCGACTTCGCCAAGCGGCTGGATCAATCCTGCCGGATCGATGTGGAACTTGCCCATGACGGTCAGGCGCTGCGCCCCGGCCATGCCGTCATCGCGCCGGGCGACCGGCAGTTCAGGCTGCGCAAGGGCAACAAGGGGATCTGGACCGCGCTAGGAGAGAGCGAGCGCGTCGGCGGCCACTGCCCGGCCGTCGATGTGATGATGAAATCCGCTGCCCAGGAACTCGGCAAGAAGGCTGTCGGGGTGATCCTGACCGGCATGGGACGCGACGGCGCGAACGGACTGCTTGCCATGCGCCAGGCGGGAGCCCGTACCGCCGCCCAGGACGAGGAGACCTCGATCGTCTACGGCATGCCCAAGGTCGCGTTCGAGGAAAAGGCCGCCGACACTGTCCTGCCGCTGCAGAAGATTGCGAACTGGATCGCCGGCGTCACGCTTCAGCTGCCGAAATAACCTCCCGTCAACCGCCCGCGATCGCGATCAAAGTCTCCGGGTCGAGCACCAGGAGCGGCTGTCCCTCGCCCATCACCGTCGCCCCCGCCAGCACGTCAACGGCGTTCAGCGCCGGGTGCAGTTCCTTCATGAAGACTTCCTGACGGCGCTTCACCCGAGCGACCGCGACACCGACCCGGCGCTGCGGCGTGCCGATGATGACAACAGGCATAGCGGCCTGGTTGGCCGCGGCCTCCGGCGTCTCCCAACCAAGCATCGTCTCGATGGAGCGCACCGGCAGGAAACCGTCCCGGTGCTGGATTCCGGCGAGTTCGCCGACTTTCTGGATTGCACTGCGCCGCACCTCGATAACCTCGACAATGGCACGTTCCGGGAGCCCGAGATCGCGCTCGCCATCCGTCACCACCACGATGCGCTGCAGCGCCGCCGAGACAGGGAAGCTCAGATAGAACTTCGTGCCCTCGCCCTCGATGCTGTCGATATCGATCGCCCCGCCGAGCCTCCGGATGGTTGTCAGCACCACATCCATGCCGACTCCGCGGCCGGAGGTTTCCGTCACCGCCGCGGCGGTCGAGAATCCCGGCGCGAAAATCAGACGCTGGGTCTCCCGCTCGGACATCCGCGATGCGTCCTGATCTGAGATCAGCCCACGCTCGATCGCCTTCGACCGGATGCGCCCGGAGTTCAGGCCGCGGCCATCGTCGGCGATCATGATCTGCGCGACATTGCCGTTCTGGGTCGCCTCGAGGGTGAGCGTCGCCTTCTCCGGCTTGCCCAGCCGGACCCGCTCGTCCGCCGGCTCGATGCCGTGATCCATCGCGTTGCGGATCATGTGAACCATCGGCTCCATGAGCGCCTCGACCATAGATTTGTCGATCTGGATGTCCCCGTCCTCGATCTCCAGATTGACCTGTTTTCCGAGACTGCGGGACAGATCGCGGACCAGCCGCGGCATCCGCCCGAGAACGATACTGATCGGTACGACCCGGAGCTGCAGGGTGACCGAGTGCAGCATCCGCAACGTCGTCTCGGCCTTGGCGATCTGGTTCGCGAGCATCTTCCCGGCTTCGTCGATATGGCCCGCGGCAAGGTTGAGGCGCTCGGCCTTTCGTGCGCCGGTCTGCTTGGCTAGCGACCTGAGCTCCGAGATGGTGCTGGCGAACCCGGCTTCCGAGGCACCCTGCTCGATGCGGGATATGCAAAGCCGGAGTTCGGCCACGGTATCGAGGTAATTGTCGACCAGTTCCGACGAAACGCGGAGCGAACCGCCGCCGACATTGCGGCCCGGCACGCCACCTTCCGCGCGCTCGGTCGGCATCTTCGCGTCGGACGCGACCGGCTCGAGCTGAGATTGCTCGGCCGCCAGTGGCGGCGCCCCGGATTCAGGCGGCGTGGATGGCGCAGACGAAGCCTTCTGCTGCTGCGGCGAGGACGGTCGAGGCGCCTGTTGTTGCGGAGGCGGTGGCGCAGCCGGGCGACCCGCGGTCTGTCCGACGGTCCAGTCGTCGCCGACATGAAGAACGTTCGCCGGTTCTGCGGAGGGGGGCTGTGCGGGTTGCGGCGGTGTGGTCTGAGGCGGGGTCGCCGCATTCTGCACCGCGTTGCTGGCGAGAACCGCCCAGGACTGCAGCGCCCGCGCCGCACCGTCGATGCCCTGGAGCGACGCCATCAGAGGCTCGTGCGGGCCCTTCACCCCGATCAGGAACTGGTAGAGTTCCGGATCGATATCGACCAGGACGCGATTGGACATCACGCGTTCCCGGTAGATCCGCTCCATGATCTGCTGGGTTGAGGCCGGCCCGTCCGGCAGCTTGGCCTGGATCTCGAGCAGGTTCGCGTTCGGCTCTTTCAGGTAGTCCGCGATCTGCTGCCGGGCATCCGGTGAGAGCGAGTTGAAGATCTCGTCCCCGAGCGAGGTCCGCAGTTCGGCCACGGCAGCCTCGGCATTGGTCAGCAGCAGCGCCATACGGTCGCGCAGACGATCGTAGGTTTCCCGACGCATATCGAGCGAGGCGACGTTCAGCCCCTCGATTCCGATCACCTGGCTCTCACGGCGGATCTCGTCGAGCGTGTCGAACGCGCCCGGCCGGTCCTGCCAGCCATCCTGAATCGTCAGTTCACTCGAAAGACGCGCCAACGCGGAAATCCGTTGCACGCCGAGTGCACGGGCGAGAATACCGACCAGTTCCCAGTCACGCGGCGCCCCGCCCTCAACCGACAGCCGGTCGACCACCTCACGGGCTTCGCGGGAGATATGCGGCGACATGGAATCGTCCACGTCATCCATGGCGATCCCGGACTCGGCCAGCTCCGACAGCACGCGGAGTCGATGGACGAATATGCAAAGGCCGCGGGTGAGCTCGGTCTTGTCGAGACTCTCCGGATCCCTCAATTGTTCGGCGACACCGTCGAGAACCGTGGCAATCCCCAGATAGCCCACCTCGTTCGCCACTTCCCTTATCGCCAGGATCGAGCTCGATATGCCCTGCGCATCGAGGGACTCCAGCTCCGGGCTTTCCAGAGCTTCGGCGAGCTGGCCGAGTTCGCTCTTCACCACCGCGGCGAACGGCTCGACCGTCTCGGGCCGGAATTCCGGCTCGGACGGATCGGCCGGAGCCTGCGAGACCTGCATGGACATTTGCCCGGCCGGCGCGGCGTCCTCCTCTTCCTCCTGGACCGGCGGCGGGGACGGGAGAGGCGCCGGTTCGGGAGCCGGAACAGGTTCGTCTGGCGCCGCAGCCGGCTCCGGCGCCGGCTGGGGAGCCGCCTGCGGAGGCTGGACGGCGCCACCGCTTCTGAGCTGCGCTTTCGCCTGCGACAACTGGGCGACGAGATGCATGTCGGCCGGCGCGTCGACGCGGTCGCCAACGCAATTCTCGCGCAATGCGATCAGCGTATCTGCGGTTTGCAGCAGCAGGTCGCGCGTCGCCTCGTCCGGCTGCGCCTCGCCGTTGCGGAACAGGTCCAGCAGATCCTCGGCATGATGCGCCACGAGTTCGATGCCGGTCAGACCAAGCGATGCGGAAACCCCTTTCAGGGAATGCATCGCGCGAAACAACGCGCTCATCGTCTCCGGGTTCACCAGATCGGACGCACTGCCGGACAGCAGGCTTTCGATCTGGCCGAGATAATCCTCGCTCTCCTGCTCGAAGAGCTCCCACATTTCCGCGCCGGGACCGTCGTCGAAGCCGTTCATCGACTCACCCCCTCCCGTCGGAACGCACGAAGTCGGGCACCGACTGCGCGATCAGCGCCGCGAGGTCGATCACTTCGTGGAACGCGCCCTTATGGGAGATCACCCGTGCCTGGGATTCGTCCGTCGCCGGTCCTGTCGGGCTCTCGTCGGAGACGATGCCGAGCACCTGTTCGGTCGCGATCGCCCATTTCTGGTCGAAGTAATTCACGATGATATGGATGGTCTGGCTTTCGAACCCGCCCTCGGTCAGGCGCAGCACCGGGAGCACGCTGCCGCTGACCTCGATCACCGAGTCGAGCCGGACGCCCGGACGCTTGGGCAGCGGCGTGGTGCCGACATCGTCCACCGCGCGCTCGACCAGGCTGGAGTCGACCGCATAGAGGTGGTTCTTCACCGTCAGCGCCATATAGGTCTTGCGCGCCTTCTCGACCTTTTCCGCCGTGTCGGGAACGAGCCGGAGCGCACGCTGGTCGGCAAGCAGCGGCAGCATGTTCTGAGCATTGAACCAGCGGTCCGGATCGACCGCCTGGACGATCTTGCCCTGCTCGTCGAGATAGGCATGCTGCGGTTGTTCGGACGCCGTCAGCCCCTTGGTCGGATGGGCCGGATCGAAATTCCGGATTCCGATGATCTTCTGCACCGCGAGACCGATAACCGCATGGCCGCGCTGCAGGACGATGCACATCGGCAGGTCCGTCTCGGGCTCGTGCGCGCCGGCGCGTACCACGACCAGGGGAATCGGCTCCTTCCGCAGCACCATGACGCCGATATACTCGGCATCCTCGCCCTCGATCGGCTCCATGTCCTCGATCTCGACCACTTCGCGGACACTGGACAGCATCACGCCATAGCGGCGGTCATCCGACTGGAAGAGTAGAACCGGGATCTTCTGGGTTTCGTATATGCTTCCGACCGCGCTCATGCCGTCACCTGCCCACCGGCCCCCATCACGCGGTGGATCGTCTCCACCAGGAGGTTACCGCCGCTCGCATCGACGTCCCGGCTGACCGAACCAGACGGCTTTCCGATCACCGCATCGGCGCCGACAAGTCGTGCTTCCACCGCTTTCGGGGATGCCGGGTGAGTGAGGGAGGAAAGCACGATCACCTTTGCGGGCGACAGGATGCGGAGCCGGCGCAGGCACTCGATTCCGTTCATGACCGGCATCTCGATATCGAGCGTCACCACATCCGGGTTCAGTTCCTTCGCCATGTCCACGCCTTCGCGGCCGTTCTCGGCCTCACCGACGACTTCCATGTCCTCCGCGCGATCGAGGATCGTCTTGATCGTCAGGCGCACCAGACGGGAATCATCGACAATCAGAACCTTGGCCATCAGAAAACCGCTCGCCGGCAGGTGGAAACCATCCTCGAATCAATGGTTTCATGGTTCCATATCGCTTCGGCTTTGCCTACCGGCATTTTGCGTCTCGACGGTGTGAATTCGCTGTTTCCGGTGTCCCGGCCGGGCCCGGATTCGATCCCTGCATCAAGAGGTTGCCCTTTGGCCTGCGCCGTAGGACGATACCCCGGCACCGACAGAAGGTTTCGGACAGGCAGAAGATGACAGATCAGAACGGATCCGCGGGACTGCTCGCTTGGCACTTTGTCGACGAAGGGATGCGCGACGGCAGGCCAGTTCCTGCCGACGGCGAAAGGCTCGATCACGGAGCTCCGGTCGCGCTTTGCCAATCGGGGCTGCACGCCTCCGCGCGCGTGCTTGATGCGCTGAAGTTCGCCCCCGGGAACACGATCTGCCGGGTTGAGTGCGACGGCGTTTCCGCCCGGCAGGACGACAAGCTGGTCTGCGCCGCGCGGACCATTCTCTGGCGCGTCGAGGGCGAGGAACTGCTGCGGGAGTTTGCGCGCAAGGTCGCGCTCGACGTTGCCGATCTCTGGGAGATGCCGGGCGATGTCCGCAGGTTCCTCGAGTCCGGGAACGAAAATTTCCGGGTTTCCGCCCGGGCGGAAGCGCGAGAACTCTCGCGCACATACGTTCTCGCGGACAAGGTGACGGCCGCTGCCGCTGCCGAGGCGGCGCGCGCCGCCGCGGCCCGCACGCACGAAGCCCGTGCGACCGCTCTGGCCGCTGCCTGGGCCGCGAACAAGGCGCGCGGCGATGCCGAGACCTGGGCGCGCTATGACAACCTCCTGGAAAGCCTCGTCGAAGCGGCACGGACCGCGGCGGGCGACGAGGATGAATGGGGCGATTTCGCCGATGAACTCGAGATGGAGATTGGCTGATCCTCAGCCGAAGAAGCCGCAGCGGTGCAGCTGCTCGTGGAACTTGCGCAGCGTGTTGGCCTGATCCTGCGGATCGGGAATCTGCGACACCAGTTCGGCTTCGAAATTCGGGCGTTTCAGGTGATTGACAATAATCTGCCGGGCCATGTTCGAGGCCTTCCCCTTCGGTAGCATTTCCGGCTGCACCATGCTGACCAGCATGAAGGCCTTGATATGCAGAGGCTTGTCCGAGCCGTCGATCTTGTCGAGGATCTTGCCGTCGACGATGTAGGAGGCGAGCAGATCGTCGATCCGGCTGGTCAGTTCCTCCTTGCGCGGTTCCGGCAGGGAGCTTTCCTTGATCTTGTGGAAGATCTGCGTGACCTTCGCCATCTTCTTGTTCGGCGGCAATTTCTCGCGCACCAGATGGTTCAGGGTCGGCGTGCTGACGAACATGGCATCGAGATGGGTGTCGATATCCGTGCGCAGCAGGTCCTTGCCGAGCTTGCTCTCGAGCAATGACAGAAGATAGGCCGCCTTGCGCGCAGGGTCGGCCAGCGCCGGCAGCATGGAGGCCGCCGCCTCCTTCATGCCTTTCTGGCCCCCCTTGTTGATGATGGTCGATTGCCGCGCGGTGACGGCTTCCGCCATGTCCGGCCCGCCGACCATGTTGCAGTCCGGGATCAGCTTCTGCAGCAGGCCGTGGAAGACTTCGCGCTCTTCTTCGCGGTCCCCTTTCGAGAGCGGACCGATACCTTCGAGCTGCCGCCGAACCCGGTCGACAAGGACCGCCTGGCTTTCCGGCAGCTTGCCGGCGCCGATCAACTTGTTCAGTTGAATGTTCGTATAGTCCGGATGCTCCGGAGTCAGGTTCTCCGGCTCCTCGCCAAGCGGCTCACCGCCGGCGAAGCAGATCATGGTGACGAGCGCGCTGCCGGTGTCCCGCTGGTGTCCGAGCATGTCCTTCAGGACTTCCGCATTCTGCAGGATGTCGGAAATGAAGATATCTATGTCGAGCATCGCGTCGGGATCTTCGCAGATCACCGCCCAGTCGATGCACTGAGCAAGCTTGCCGAGATAGCTCCGGTTCTCGACCAGTTCTGTCGTTATGGCCGAGCGAATCAGGTAGCCGCGGTCTTCGCCCTCCTTGATAGACGCCTTGATCTCGGCAATGGCCTCGTTGAACCCGACATCGCGGATCCGGGGCATCGGGCGCTGCAGGGTCTTCTGCGCCGCTGCGTTTATGTGATCGACAAAGGCGAACAGGGTCTCGCGCCGATCGTTCGCGTTCGAGTCCTCAAGTTTCGCCGCCTGGAAAGTTGCAACCTTGGCAACGGCCGAGAAAAGCAGCGTGCCGTCGTCCAGCAGCCGTTTCATCTCGCGAGCGGAATGCAGCGCCTCGCTCGCGGTGATGTTGTGCTTGTCGAGATAGGCGCGGAACAGCCGGTTGATCGTCTGCCGCCCCTCACCTTCGTAGAAATCCGAAAGCTCGTAGCAGAGCGGAGCGTCGTCGATATTCTGGATGAAGACTTTCTCTTCACCCTTCGGCTTCAGCTTTTCGAAAAGGATGTCTTCCGGCTTCAGATCATGAATCGACTTGCCGGTATCCTGGATGACGCGGACACCTTCCGTCCCGGCGCGAGACATGACTTTCAGCGCTTCTGCCTGGCCTTCATCCTTGCTCGTGGCCGTGGCCACGATGGACCAGGACCCATCGCGAAGCGAAAGTACCTCGAAGACTGCTTTAGAGCGTCCGAACACTGGCTATTACCCGCACTGACATTCTGTCTATTCACTACCGACCGCTACTGCGGCGTTCTGACCCGCAAGATCAATCGATTATCGCGCGAATTTATTGCTAATCGAATCTTACCCAACTTCCACATCGAAACAAGCTCCAATGCGAACCTGCTGATTTCGCAAAACAAAAAACGTATGCCGCGACCACAGGCACCCGTACCGGGAACGGCAGTATGAAGCTTGGATAATACAGTGTCCGCTCAATTCGGACACATGGCCGCTATTCCGCGAAGTGACAGGCGGCGAAATGGCCCGGCGAATGGGCCTCCCATTGAGGTGTCTCCACCGAACAGCGCGCGGTCGCGATCGGGCATCGGGTATGGAAACGGCAGCCGCTCGGCTTGTTGAGCGGCGATGGAATCTCCCCCTCCAGCTTCTGCGCCGTACCCCGGTCGTCGGGATCGAGAGACGGGATCGCGGAAAGCAGGGCCTTGGTATAGGGATGCTTCGGCGCGGTGAAGAGCTCCCGGCTCGGCGCCATCTCGACGATCGCGCCGAGATACATCACCGCGACGTAGTCGCAGGTATGGGCGACAACACTGAGGTCGTGGCTGATGAAGAGAAAGGTGATGTCCATATCCTTCTGCAGCGACTTCAGAAGGTTGAGGATGTCCGCCTGAATGGAGACGTCGAGCGCGGCGACGCTTTCGTCCGCGACCAGGAATTTCGGCTGGCAGACGAGCGCGCGGGCGATCGAGATGCGCTGGCGCTGACCGCCCGAGAAGGCATGCGGAAAGCGCCGGAGATGTTCAAGGTTGAGCCGGCACCTGGCGGCGATCTCACGCACGCGCTCGTCGGTTTCCGCCCGGGATTTCGTCAGCTTCATGACCTCGATCGGCTCGGCGATAATGTCGCGCACGGTCATGCGCGGGCTGAGGGCCGCATAGGGATCCTGGAAGATCAACTGGGTCCGCTTGCGGTAGTCCTTCAGTTCTCTCTTGCCGAGCCGGCCGATGTCGTAATCGACCTCCTCGTCGACATACCGCACCTCACCTTCGGAGATCGGCGCCGCCTTCAGGATCGCGCGGCCGAGAGTCGTCTTGCCCGACCCGCTCTCGCCGACCAGCCCGAAGAACGAGCCGCGCGGGATCTCGAGCGAAATGTCGTCCACAGCCTTGAGAACCCCGCCGCCGCCCAAGAGGCCGCCCCCGACACCGTAATGAACCGAGAGACGGTTGACCTGAATATGGCTCTGAAGGGTCATGATGCGGCCTCCATGGCGGACTCCACCGCGACACAGGCCGCGGAATGGCTCTCGGAGACAGTCACGGCATCGGGCCGCAGACTGTCGCAGGTGCCCGGGATCATCTTCGGACAGCGCGTGTGAAAGACACACCCCTCCGGCCGCTCAAGCGGACTCGGGATATCGCCCGGAACCGGGGTTAGCGGCTCGTCCAGCCTGTCCAGCTTCGGAAGCGCATTCAGCAGCCCCTGCGTGTAGGGATGGGCCGGCGTGCGGATTACCTCCCGCACGCTGCCCGTTTCCATGACCCGGCCGAGATACATCACCGCGACCCGGTCGGCGGTCTGCGCGATCACGCCAAGGTCATGGGTGATGAACAGGATCGCCATGCCGAACTCGTCGATCAGGTCTTTCATCAGGTCGATGACCTGCGCCTGAATGGTCACGTCAAGCGCCGTCGTGGGCTCGTCGGCGATCAGAAGCTTCGGCCTCGTCGAGAGCGCCATCGCGATCATCGCCCGCTGGCGCATGCCGCCGGAGAACTCGAAGGCGTACTGGTCGATCCGCTTGCCCGCGTCGGAGATGCCGACCCGGTCGAGCATCTCGATCGAGAGTTCCCGTGCCTGCTTCTTGTTCATCGCGGAATGCAGCAGCAACTGCTCGACCATCTGGTCGCCGATCGAGATTGCCGGTGCGAAGCTCGCCATCGGCTCCTGAAAGATCATCGAAATCGCGCCGCCACGGACCACGTTCAGCTCTTTGGCGCGCTTCAGAGAGAGCACATCGATCGGGCCCTCCTCCAGATTGAGGGTGATCCGGCTGTCTGCTCCGTAGACGGTGTTGCCCGCATTGAGCTTCATCAGCGCCTTCGCGGTCACCGATTTGCCCGAGCCGCTCTCGCCGACAAGGCCCAGCACCTCGCCGGCGGCGATATCGAAAGAGACATTGTCGACGGTGGTGATCAGGCCCTCGTCGGTCCTGAACTGGACCGTCAGGTCGCGCACGGAAAGAAGCGGTGCCGTCATCACTTGTGATCCGAATAGGGGTCGGCCGCGTCCCGCAGTCCGTCTCCGACGAAGACGAAGGCGAGCACCATGCCGACGAAGAAAACGACCGGTATGAAGTACCACTGGTAGTTCAGCAGCACGTCGGCGCTGGTGACGTTCTGCAGCATCACGCCGAGCGAATTGACCGGCTCCTTGAGACCGAGTCCGATAAAGCTGAGCGCAGTCTCCGAAAGCACCATGTAGGGGAAGGAAATCACCAGATCGACGATGATGTAGCTGGTGAAGCTCGGCAGCAGATGGCGGCCGATGATGTGCCCCGGCGACGCCCCGCAAAGCTTCGCCGCCAGCACATATTCCTGATTCCGTTCCGTCAACAGGTGGGTGCGCACGCGCCGCGCCAGGGTCGGCCAGCCGATGAAACCGAGGATGATGGAGATGAAGAAGAACCGGGCCTCCGAGCTCCATTCGTCTGGCACGAAGGCGGCGAGCGCCATGAAGAGGGGGATTGCGGGCACCGTCCGCACCGCGTCGGTGATCATCTGCAGCACGCCGTCGGTCACGCCCCCGAAATAGCCAGAGGCCCCGCCGATGATCAGCGCGAGCACGAAACTGATGAAGACGCCGATCGTGCCGACCGCGAGCGAGGTGTAGATCGCATGCAGGGTACGCGAGAAGATGTCCTTGCCGCCGTGATCCGTGCCGAAGATATGGATCCCGCCCTCCTCGATGCCGAAGAGGTGCGTGGTCATCTTGATCCCGGGTATGTCGATATCCAGCGCGTCCCCCGGCAGGTCTAGCTGGAAGCTGAACAGCCGGTATTCCCATCCGCTCGGCAAGAAGGTGACGTACCGCCGCTTCTCGGTGTTGACGCTCGTCACCCAGCGGAAATTCGTCTTGATGGAGCGGGTCCGCTCCAGCGTGTGCAGGAAGGGACGTACCGAACAGCCGTTGTGATCGCAGAACATCGGGATCTGCGGCGCACCGTTCTGATAGTCCTTGTCGCGTCCGGCGATGGTCGGATCGTAGGGCGAGAGGAAGGGCGCGAAGAGCCCCATCAGGATGATCGCGATCAGCACGCCGCCCGCCACCATCGCCGACCGGTTCTTCTTGAAGCGGGCCCAGACAAGCTGCGCCTGGCTCGCCGTGAAATAGGCTTCCCTCGATTTCTGGTCCGCATTCTTGGCGGGAGCCCCGGACAAGGTTTGATCGACCATCGCCTCAGCCTCCCATCACGCTCTTGCGGACACGCGGATCGATGATCGACAGCAGAATGTCCGTCAGGAAGTTCAACGACACGATCGACGCGGTCAGCATGAAAATGATCGCGCCTGCGAGTTGCTGGTCGTTCGAGCGCGCCAGCCCCTCGAGCAGCAGCGCCCCCGCTTCCGAGAGCGTCAGGATGACCGCGACGATCGGCAGCTCGTTGAAAACACGGTTCAGGTCAAAGCCGAGCGAATTGATGATCGGGCCGAGGGCGTGCCGCGCCGGATAGCGCCAGAGCAGCGCGCGTCCATGCACGCCCCTGGCCCGCGCCGCGGTGACATAGAGCTTGCCGTACTCGTCCGACATCAGCGCCCGCACGGTCTGCAGCGCGAAGGCCGTCGCCGACCAGCCGAGGATGAAGATCGGGAGCCAGGCATGGGAAAGGAAGTCGAGCACTCTCTCCCAGGACCAGGGCGCGTCGCGGAACTCCTTGGAGAACATGCCCGTCAGGCTGTCGCCGAAGACCATGGTCGAGAACAGCATGATCATCAGCGCGAGCAGGAAATTCGGCAGTGCGAGTCCGAGATAGGAGACAAAACGCAAACTGTTGTTGAGCGACGCGCTCGACACCGTCGCCGATATGATGCCGACAGGCAGGGCGATCAGGTAAGCGACCAGAAGCGCGACGAAACAGATCCCGAGCGAGATCCAGATCTTCTCGCCGAGCAACTGGTTGATATTCACGCGCAGGATGCAGCTGTCGCCGAAATCGCCCCTGAAAAAGACATTCCCGACCCAGCTCGCCCAGCGCTGGATATAGGGCTTGTCGAGGCCGAGACGCTGTTCCTCCGCCTTGATGTCCTCGATGCTGATCTGCTCGCCCTGGGTGTTCTTGAAGGCGAGGTAACGCTCGGCGCAGTTCGCCGGCACCAGCTCCATCAGCGTGAAGACGATGAAGGACACCAGCAGCAACGTGAACACGGCCATCGCCGCGCGCGTGCAAACGAATTGAACGAATCTCAGCATATCCCCACCTCCGTCGGTCTTAGATCGACCGATCTCTCGAGGTCATCGATCTAAAGCCGACGCAGGCGGGACCGGTGCAAAACCGGCCCCGCCGCGCGGAGATGTCAGCTCTCGTCAGCAAGGAACCATTGCTGCGGGCGATAGGGGTAGGTCCTGTAATACTCGTAGGACCAGGTCTTGAACTCCGGGAAGTTCTTCAGCGCGTTCCGGTGGTAGATCGGGTTCGGCGCCTGGACCGTGCCGAGGAAGAGCAGGTTCCCGGTCATGTTCTTCACCAGACGCTGACCGATCTGGTCGTTCTCCGGCGTGCCGACCAGGGTCGACTGGAAGGCGTCGATATCGGCCAGCATCTCGTCGACATAGGCCGGCGGTTTCACGCCCTTGGCACCGTTGCTGTCGAGATATTCGGCCCAGAGCATGCCGGTTCGGCTGCCGAAATAGTTTTCGAACGGCGGCTGGAACAGCTCCGAGTTGCCAAGCACGATCGCGAGCGGCTGGCCTTTCTGCCACATCAGGACATCGAGCTGGTTGGAGGACTGGGCCGAGCGGTATTCGTCCGGAGTCACCTC
This sequence comes from Nisaea sp., assembly GCF_965216895.1. Classification (GTDB taxonomy): domain Bacteria; phylum Pseudomonadota; class Alphaproteobacteria; order Thalassobaculales; family Thalassobaculaceae; genus Nisaea. Next base: position 199,958 of record NZ_OZ244205.1, on the reverse strand, counting down.
CTTGACCGTGCTCTTGACGCCAACATTCGTCCAGTGCTGCGCGACCAGTTCCGCGACCTGCCCCGGCATGCCCTGAGTGGCAAACTGCAGGTTCAGCACCAGCGGCGCGCCGTTCGGCAGCTCGCGGGCACCGTCGCCGTCCTTGTCGACGACACCGATTTCATTGAGCAGCTTCTTCGCCAGGTCCGGATCGAACTGGGCGTAGTGACCTTCCCATTTCGGATCGACGAATTTCGGCGTCGGGGAGAAGGCGACATATTGCTTCGGCTTGCCCTGTCCGAAGAAGGCAACCTCGTTGATCTCGTCCCGGTTCATCGCGACGGACATCGCCTGGCGGAACTTCAGATCGCCGAAGACCTTGCGCTTTTCTTCATCCGGCGAGGTGACGTTGAAGGCGAAGACCGGCATGGCGATCGTCGGCTTCAGGTCGACGGTATAGTCGCCTTTTTCCTGGTTCTCGAGCAGGATCGGCGCGGACGGAAGCTGCAACGACTGCGACTTGTAGTCGATCTCGCCGTTGACCGCCTTCAGGATGCGGACCTCGTTCTCGTTGATGTGCACCTCGTCGATCTCGTTGATATATGGCAGCTGGTTGCCCGCCGTATCGACCATGTGGAAATAGGGGTTCGCCACCAGGCGGCGGCCTTCCGTGCTTTCCGCGATGACGATATGCGATTCAAGCGTCGGATAGACGCCTTTCGGCATCTTCGGCGCCTTTTCCGGATCCGACAGCATGATGGTCGGCGTATCGGTCCAGTCCGAATTGCCGTAATAGGCCGAGATCACGGCATAGCCGTTCTCGTAACCGAGTTCCGCCGCCTTTTTGTCCGCATCCGGGTTGTATTTCGGATGGAACTGGCCGAGGAAGTGCTTCGGCATGAAGGGCTGAGAATAGTGCGTCGCGAAATGGGCGAGCAGGCCCGGCTTCGGCGCCGGCAGATTGAAGACCACGGTCTGCGGATCCGGAGCCTCGACGGTCATCCGCTTGCCGGCGACGAGAACATAGTCCTTCGGCTTCTTGATGATGTTCTCGTCGAACACCATGTCGTCGTACCAGAACTTGATGTCTTCGGACGTGAAGGGCGCCCCGTCGGACCATTTGTGGCCCTTGCGCAGCTTCATCGTCAACTTGGTGAAGTCTTCGTTCCATTCCCAGCTCTTGGCGACATTCGGCACGATGGTCGCCAGATCGTCGCTATAGCGCACCAGACTGACATGGCGCACGGAGAGCAGGTCGGATGTCCCGGCTTCAGGCGCGTTCGACAGGCCGTCAAGCACACCGCCATATTTTCCGATCTCGGCATAGGGCACCACGACCAGCGGCTCTTCCGGCAGTCTCTCGGCGAGCGGCGGCAGCGCGCCGTTGCCCTGGATCTTGCCGTTCAACTCGTCAGCTTTCGGATTGCCGGAAAAGGCGAGTTTGCAGCCGGCGGCGCTTTCGAACTCGGCCAGCTCGTACTGCTGCGGAAAGGCCCCGGCCTTCACGCCCTTCATGTCAGCGACGGTGATTTGCGGACAGTCGGCGAGCGCCGTCCCCGCGAAGGCGTAGAGCGCTACGCCAGCCAAAAGGAGTGTTTTACGCATGAAGTCCCCCAAGGATTTTTGCTTTCCGAGCCCTCCACCCAAGAACCCGGACCGGACGACGCTATTCTGCGTTCATTAATATTGCAATGCAGTACGATGACGCTTTTGTGACGCTCGCGCCAGCATGATTTGTTGCCGAACCCGTTCATTCGCACGCCCATAGGTAATTCATTCGCGCAAAATTGGCGATTTTTTAGGTGCGACGCAGCATTTCTAGAGTCAGGGAAAACAGAATCCGAAGCCTCGGATTTTACACCTTCCGCTGGAACTTTTTCTCCAGCCTCATTGCAAGAAACGCCGCTGGAATCGACACCAGCAGGAAGAACGTTCCGACAAGGGTCATGGGTTCCAGATATTTGTAGTGACTGTTGCTGTAGATATTCGCGGCATTGAAAAGCTCGACCACGGTGATCGCCGCTAGTAGCGGTGTTTCCTTGAACATCGTGATCAGGTAGTTCGCGAGCGGCGGGATCATCGGCGGGATCGCCTGCGGCAGCACGACGTAACGCCATGTCTGGAAAGCGTTGTAATTCAGCGACCTGGCGGCTTCCCATTGCCCTTTCGGCACATTCTCGATCCCGGCCCGAAAGACTTCGGAGGTATATGTGCTGAAGTGAACGCCGAGCCCGATCACCCCGGCGACAAAGGGCTCCAAGAATATACCGAGGTCGGGCAGGACATAAAACAGGAAGTAGAGCTGCACGAGAAGCGGAGTCCGGCGGACGAATTCCGACGACCAATAGGAGATCCAGGCGAGCGGCCGGATCGGCGACATTTTCAGGATGGCCAACGCAAGGCCGAGTACATAGGCAACGAACGCCCCGACGAGCGTTGCCTGCACCGTCACCACCAGGCCCGAGGCAAGGCGCGGCGTCACGGCGGCGGCGACATCCCAGCTCCACTCCATGATCAGCTCCCCTGCCGCGCGACCGTATTGCGCCCTTTGGATACCCGCTTCTCCAACTGCTTCATGCCGCCAAGAAGTACTGTCGAAATCAGGAAGTAGATCACCAGGATCACAAGAAACGGCTCGAGTGTGAGGGCCGTCTGCGCCCGCACGATTTGCGCCGCGTAGGTGAGATCCGCAATCGTGATCAGCGAGGCGACCGCCGTCAGTTTCAGCAGTTCGATCAGCAGGTTTCCGAAAGACGGCAACATCATCGGCACCGCCTGGGGGATCAGCACGTAGCGGTATTTCTGATAGCTGCTGTAGTTGAGCGCGATCGCCGCCTCGTGTTGCTCCTTGGCGACCGACTGCAGGGCCCCGCGCACCACCTCTGAGCCGTAGCTGCCGAGATTACAGCCGCAGGCGACAATGCCGGCAACGATCGGCGGCAGGAAGATGCCCCAGAGCGGCAGCACGAAATACATGAAGAACATCTGCACGAGAGCCGACGTTCCTCGGAAGAACTCGAGATACACGATCGCCGCCCACCGGACGGTGCGGAAGGGAGAGAGCCGGGCCAGCCCAACGACAAAGGCGATCACCACCGCCAGAACCGCGCTTGCCAGCGTCAGCTCAATGGTCGTGATCGTGCCTTTCAGCAACAGCGGTGCGTATTCGAAGACGGCTTCCATGCGGCTCTCCGGACGATGCTCTCGCCGGCGGCCGCCACGCTCCGAAGAGATGGCGGCCGCCTTTGGGAACAGATATGCGTTGTCGGGATCAGTTACCCGGACAGAAGTCGTCGCGCTTCACGCTCAGGGTTGCCGCTGGAGAGAAGCCGTACGGCTCGACGATCTTGGCAAACTCGCCACTGTCCTTGAGCTTTTTCAGAGCTTCGTCGTAAGCATCCCGGAAATCCTTGTCATTCGGATTGAATGCCGCTCCGGCACAGCCCATCGGTACGCCGGCGACCGGCATGATGAGTTCGAGGTTCGGGTCGTTGGTCTTGCGCAGGAGATCCTGGGTCCCGAGCCCGGAAAGCGCGAACACATCGACCCGGCCCTGCTGTAGCATCTTGATACCGCTGGGCGGATCGGTGAAGACCTTGATCTGCTCCGGCTTGACCCCGCGCTCTAGCGCGTAGGCTTCCTCGGCGCACCCGGCGCAGGTCGTCATCGTGACCTCGGGGTTATTCCCAATATCCTCATAGGTCATGATCTTGTGCGGATTTCCGGCGGCCACTGCGAAGGCCTCGGCACCGCAGAGATCCGGTTCAGAATAGATGATGGATTCGCAGCGCTTCGGCTTGATGTAGAGGCCGGAAGTCGCCATGTCGACGCGCCGCGCCTGCAGGGCCGGGATCATCGAGCCGTACGGCACGATCTGCGCCTTGAGTTCCGGTACGCCGAGCATCTTCATGACAGCGCGAGCAACATCCGGCGCGGCGCCGCTGACGTAGCCATCCGACTTGACGTCGCTGTAGGGCGGCTCGTTCGCCACCGCGACCGTTGCATAGCCCTGCTCGCGCAGCTTATCGAGCGTTCCGGCACTCGCCGCGCCGACGGTCGCGGCCAGTGCGGCCGCTCCCATGATCACTGTGCGGAACAGTGCCCCCGCTTTGCCTTGTATCATTTATGTCTCCATTTCCAGATTCAGGCCTAAGTCTCCCAGTGTCTTCCCCCGCCATTTCTCAAGTGATGTTTGAGAGGAAGTTGCGAAGAAAACTGCGTGTTCTCTCCTCTTTCGGATCGGTGAAGATCTGTTCCGGCGCTCCGGACTCGACGATCTTGCCTTTCTCGAAAAACAGCACCCGGTCCGCAAAATCCCGGGCAAAATTCATCTCGTGCGTGACGGTGAGCATGGTCGTGTCGGTCTCGTGCGCGAGCTTCCGCAATACCTCGAGCACCTCCTCGACCAGTTCCGGATCAAGCGCAGAGGTCACCTCGTCGAACAGCATGATCTTCGGATCCATGGCGAGCGCGCGCGCAATCGCCACCCGCTGTTGCTGCCCGCCCGAAAGCTGGTGCGGATAATGGCTGTGCTTGTCGGACAATCCGACCATCGCAAGCAGGTCCGACGCCTTGTCGCGCGCTTCCGCTTTCGGCGTTCTGCGAATCAGCACCTGGGGTTGCTCGATGTTCTCGATCGCCGTCAGGTGGGGAAACAGATTGAACTGCTGGAAGACCATGCCAACACCGGAGCGCATCTTGCGCAGATGCTTCTCGCTCGCCCGCACCTTCTTTCCATCGCGCAACTCGTGCCAGAGCGGCTCGCCGTCCAGCAGCACCTCGCCGCCACTGATATCCTCCAGCGTCATCAGTATGCGCAGGATTGTTGTCTTGCCCGATCCGCTCGGCCCGATCAGGGCAAGTTTCTCACCCGCAGAGACATGAAGGTTCAAGTCGTCGAGAACCTTCAGGCTGCCGAAAGACTTCGAAACGTCGCGGAATTCGATGATTTCGTTCACGGTGCCCCCAGCCAAGCTTCGTCCGGCCACAGCCGACCGCTTTCGGTCGCGCCTGCACCGGATGAGAACCTCCCAAATGGCTTCTTTTCAGCGGACACCCGTATATGGGGGACGCGTCTGTGCCTTGTTCCCTGTCCATCCCGGTTCTTTCATAGAAAAATCGGGACCAACGACCGGAGGCACACGCTCTGATTGACGTATTTCACTGCCGATCGCAGGATTATGCTAGCAGAGGAGTTTGCCGCCTCTCGGTCCAAGTGAAGAACATTTTGAAAAAAAATCGCAAATTAATAATCAAGAGTGACTGAATATGCCCAAAGCAGAGCTATCAAAGACGGACCTCTCTATCCTCCGTCTTCTCCAGGAAAACGCCCGCGAACGCCTCGAAGCCATCGCCTTCGAGACCGGGCTCTCGGTTTCCACTGTGCAGCGCCGGATCAAGATGCTCAGGGATGAAAACGCCATTCTGAGCGAAACCGCGCTGATCGACCCTGCGGCCACCGGCTACCAGATGACCTTCATCATTCTGGTGGAGCTGGAACGGGAGAGGATCGACCAGATCGATGCGTTTCGCCGCAAGGTCAGAGGCGAGGAGCAGATCCAGCAATGCTACTACATCACCGGTGAAGCCGACTTTGCACTGATCGCTCTCGCCCGCGACATGGAAGACTATCGCGACCTGACGCAACGCCTCTTCTTCGAGGATACAAACGTCAAACGCTTCCGTACGTCTGTTGTGATGGACCGTGCGAAAGTGGGCCTCCATGTTCCGCTGGGCGAGTAGACCCACTCTGCAGGTTCGATTGCCGCACCCGGCGGACGGCGCTTAGTTGGCGGGACTCATTCCTCGCCGGCGGTCGATCCCGGCGCTGAAATATGCTTGGCGATATAGGCGGGCTCGCCCATGCGGTTGATCAGGTCGAGCTGAAGTTCGAGCCAGGACATGTGACCTTCCTCGTCGAGGGCGATCTTCTCGAACAGCACACGGGAGCCGATATCGCTGTCCGCCTGTGCCTGCGTCGCCGCCTCGGTGTAGAACTTGATCGCGCCTTTCTCGTCGTCGAGATCGGCCTGGAACATGTCCTTCAGGCTCTGGGCCCGGGCCGGGGTCTTGTCGAATTTCATCTCGACATCGCCCTTGAGGAACATGATGCGTTCGATGAAAGCGTCGGAGTGACCGAGTTCTTCCTGCATTTCCTCGCGCATCTGCGCCGCCAGCAGGTCGATGCCCCAATCCTCCAGAACGTGGGCGTGAAGCTGATACTGGTGCGCCGCGGTCAGTTCCATGCTCAGCGCCTTCTGGAGGTTCGTCAGGGTTTTCGTCTTAGCCATCTCGGCACATCCTTTCGCAATGTCTGTTTGAGAAATCTTCGGAATCCAAAGAATTCGCCGCCGGAAAGAGATCCGTCCGGCGGAAATGAACGACAGGGAGATGGTTCCAGACCGACTCCCCGACCATGGGTCAGATTGTCGCTGCCTGTCCGACGCCTTCGCCCCGTTCGGGCGCGGCGGTTTTCTTCGGCCGGGCGGAATCAAACCCGCTGGCAAGATATCGCGCTTTTGTGACAGCATGACCCGGCTTGGGAGCGAGGAACGGCTCCCGGGCCCGGACAGCGAAAGGGTTTCACGATGCAATGTCATTTCAGAACAACGGCGCTGGCGAGCGCCGCTGCCGCATTCCTCTCCTTCGGCGCAGCCACCACCGCGCAGGCCGAAGACATTCCCGCCCATGACGGTCTGAATGCCACCTACTGGGTGCAGAACGCGGTCGAATACAAGGCGAATGCCTACGCGCTCTACCAACTCGCCACGGTCCGTCTCGACCAGGCCCTGGCCGACACGAGCTGGACCGCGGCGCTGGAGCAGACCGGCGACTATCAGTCGAAGCCGCCGGCGGTGATCCTCGACATCGACGAGACCGTGCTCGACAATTCGCCCTACCAGGCCTGGATCGTCGAGAAGGACAAATATTACAGCTCGAAGACCTGGGGGCCGTTCGTCGAGAGCCAGACCTCGCGTGTCATTCCCGGATCGCTCGAATTCACCAAATACGCCAAGTCCAAGGGCGTGAAGGTGATCTACGTCTCGAACCGGAAGGCGCCCGGCGAGGACGCGACCCGTGCCAACCTGAAGAAGTTCGGTTACCCGGTCGATGAAGACACCGATGTCGTACTGTTGCGCGGCGAGAAAGAGGAATGGAAGTCCTCCAACAAGACGCCGCGCCGCGAGGCGGTGGCCGCCGAATACCGCGTGCTGCTGCAGCTCGGCGACAATCTCGGCGATTTTACCGACGAGAACGTGAAAGGCTCACCGTCCGAACGCCTCGAGACCTTCAAGAAATACCAGGCCATGTGGGGCAAGCAGTGGATCATGTTCGCCAACCCGACCTACGGATCCTGGGAAGGGGCCGCGATCAACAACAACTGGAGAGCCCCCAGCTCCGAGAAGCGCGCCATGAAGCACGCGATCATGGACGAGTGGGAAGGTCCCAAGTAAGGCTCCAAATCCCCGATCTTTCGCGAACAGCCCGGCCCCCGGCCGGGCTGATTGCGTTCCGGTGTCACCGGCCCCGGTTGCGCATGACCGCCTGTCGTCTGATACGGGCTTCCCGGGCCCCCCGCTTCTGCTCCGCCAGACTGTCCTGCATTGCCGATTGGCGGTTCGCCGTCGCGCCCGCGGCCCGGTTCTCCCGCCCCTGAACCGCCTTGTCCCGGCGCTGACGGGCTGCGCGGGCCTGCGTTTCCTTCAGACTCTCCAGCTCGTTCCGCCTGGCCTCGAGTTTGGCCTCGCTCGCGGACTGCCGCGCCGCGCGTTCCTGAGCCGCACTCTTGTAGCGCTGCTCCGTCGTTTGCTGCTGGTGCTGCTGTGCGCGGCGCGCCGCCTCGGCCCTGCCCTCAAGCATTGCGCGGTCACGGGCATCCCGTCTGGCAGCGGTTTCCGCGGCACGGTTTTCCCGGTCTCTTGCACTGTCCTGCAATCTCTGAACGGCGTCTTCCGCGCTCCTCTCGGCCTCTTTCCTGACCTGCTCCGCCTTTTCCAGATTGGCCTGCCGATCCACGCCGTGTTCGCTGATGGCAGCAGCCGCCGCCGCGGACCGTTCTTGCGCCCGAATGCGCATGTCCCGCTCCAGGCGCCGCGCCTTTTCAAGCGCCTCGCGATATTCCCAGTCCCGGGAGTTTTCCTCGATGGCCTCCCTCTCCTGTCCCGGAACAGGCAGGGCGCCGGTCAGCACCAGCAGCACGGAAGCAAAGACTATAAGGAGGCGCATGAGCGGCATCGGACATGTCCCAACTCGATCCGACACACGATCACATGGGATCGCTCAAGCGACAAGACACGGCCCGAGAAAGACCTTCTTGATCCAGCTACTCCCCTTTTTTCGGGAGCGAACCGCCAACCTCTCAGCCGGGCGACGAACAGGCGCCTGGAATTCTCACATCGGCCCTATGCGAGGATTGCCGGCAATCGCCGATCGCCGTCAATCGGGCCAACTCCTGAATGAAATCTCAGAACTGCATTACACTACTGCGCGGAAAAACTCCGGGCATCTGGAGTTTGTTTTCTCTCCAAGGGCTGTAGACGGCTTCGGTCTTGCTTAATTCACCTGGTGACCCTCCATGGTCCGCACCATCGACGGGCTTGCCGATCATCCGGAAGGTCTCCGTCGAGGCACCAGCCGATTTCAAGAGAACGAGAACGCGCAATGCCGGGCCCGGCGCGACCACTGCGGTGCGACAGGATCACGGGCGTGAAAAGGCAGTCCGGCTGTCGCAGCAGATTGCGAACAGAATTCTTGTAGGATTGTTGACAATCCGACAAAGCAAGTCATTCTGCTTCAAGCGCCCGCACATCCAGGACATGAAATGCCCGCTGATCAAATCCGCTACATCTCTTTTGACTGCTACGGAACGCTCACTGATTTCCGGGTCGGCGACATCACCCGTGCGAGGTTCGGCGACCGCCTCGACGCAGCGGCAATGCCCGCATTCCTGGAAGATTTCACCGCTTACAGATTCGATGAAACGCTCGGCGACTGGAAGCCATACCCGGACGTTCTTGCAAGGGCTCTCGAGCGGACCTGCCGGCGATGGGGGATCGCTTTCCGGGCCGGCGATGCCGGGGCCATCGTCAAGGCCATCCCGAACTGGGGCCCGCACGCGGATGTTCCCGCGCCGCTCGCCCGCGTTGCCGAAAAATTTCCGCTCGTCATTCTGTCCAATGCAGCCAACAGCCAGATCCAGTCCAATGTCGACTTGCTCGGCGCGCCGTTCCACGCCGTGCTCACCGCCGAGCAGGCTCAAGCCTACAAACCCCGCCTCCGGGCATTCGAGTACATGTTCGACACGCTCGACTGCGGACCGGAGCATTTCATGCATGTCTCCTCCAGCCTCCGTTACGACCTGATGTCCGCGAGCGACCTCAGAATCGGACGGCGCGTTTTCGTCGAGCGCGGGCACGGACCGGGAAATGCGGCCTATGACTACCAGGCGATCCCGGATCTCGGCGGCCTGCCGGGCCTGCTCGGCCTTTAGAACGGGGCCGCAACCGTGACCAGTTCCCAAAGAATCGAGCGCGTCACTCTCCCGACGCAGATCGCCGACCGGCTCCGCGCCGACATCCTCGCCGGCGCCTACGAATGTGGCAGCCAACTCCTCGAGAACGAGGTTGCGCTGGCCTTCGGAGTCAGCAGGGGCCCGCTGCGCGAGGCCATGCAGCGCCTCGTTCAGGAAGGGCTGCTGCGGAGCGAGCCCCATCGCGGGGTGTTCGTGACGGAGGTCGGCGAGGACGACTTGCGCGATCTTTTCTTCGTCCGCGGCGCTCTCGAAACGGCCGCCGTCCGGAAGATTTTCGAAACCGGCGACCGGGGACAAACCGCGGACACCCTCACCGGCATCGCCGGACAGATGGATATCGCGATGAAATCCGGCGACCGGATTGCCGGCGGAGATCTCGATTTCGCATTCCACAAGACACTGGTTGACGCCGCAGGCAGCAAACGCCTGTCGCAAAGTTACGCCTCTGTGCAGACGGAAACCCGCCTCTGCCTGCACCGCCTTATGGGCGGATACCGCAGCAGCCAGGACCTTGCCGACGAGCATTTCCGGCTCGCCGGACTGGTTCGCTCGGCCGAAATCGGCGCGGTCCTCGACGAACTCGGCCGGCATTTCGGGGATCCGACCGAGGTCCTGAAGCGCGCGCGCAAGCAGGAGCGCGGCCAATGACGGGAGACCACGTCTTTTTCGACCGGGTTTCGCTGGCCGATCTCGACCCGATTGCGGATCTGGTCAGGGCCGTCGCCTGGCCGCACCGGCGCGAGGACGTCGCCCAACTCATCCGCCTCGGCGGCGGCCGGATCGCGCGCGATGAAAAGCACGGACGCCCGCTCGCCACCGGCCTCTGGTGGACCTTCGGTGATGTTCTGGCACGCATCGGCCTCGTCATTGTCGCGCCGGAATGCCAGGGACGTGGCGTCGGCCGGAAGCTGGTCGAGAGACTGCTCGAAGATACGGCGCCGCGCCCCGTCGTGCTTCTGGCGACGGATGCCGGTTTGCCGCTCTACGAGAAACTCGGCTTCACCACCTTCGACCGGTTCGTGCAGTATCAGGGAACCTGCAACGGGGACACAGTCCGGGATCCTCGGGTTTCCGCTGCATCTTCGCGCGACATCCCGGAGATTGCGGCATTCGATGCGGCGGCGTTCGGCGCCGGCCGCGGGGACCTGCTGCGTGATCTCGCCGTAGGCGGTAGCGCCGCGGTCCTGACAGAAGGCGGACGGATCAAGGGGTACGCGATTTCCCGCGCGTTCGGCCGCGGCACCGTCATAGGCCCGCTCGTGGCTGTCTCGGAGGGCGATGCCCTTGCCCTCTTCAGGGCTCTCGTCCGTCCTGGCTTCGTCCGGATCGACTGCCCGGCGGGAGCCTCCGCGCTCATAGGACATCTGAAGACAGCAGGGCTGGAGGATGTTGGCGCATCGCCCGTCATGGTGCGCGGCGACTGGACGCCGCCAGCCGGTCAGGCACGCATTTTCGGCCTCGCCAGCCACGCCCTCGGATAGGAGCCAATCCAATGGACAGGATCGCCGTCATCGGGCGCGGCATGATCGGCAGTGCCGCCGCCCGCCACCTCGCCGGCATGACCGACGGCATTGTCCTGATCGGCCCGGACGAACCGGCGGACCACACCACCCATGACGGCGTTTTCGCGAGCCATTACGACGAAGGGCGGATGACGCGGATCTCGGATCCGGATCCGGACTGGGCCGTCACGTCCAAGCGATCGATCGAGCGTTATGCGGAGATCGAAGACGAGAGCGGAATCCCGTTCTTCAGCAATTCCGGATATCTCGGTTTTTCCACCGGCGGCGCGGATTATCTGGACCGTGCCGAAAGCGCCGGCCGTGCGCTCGGGGCCGACCTGACCCGGCTCGATACCCCCCAAATCCATGCCCGGTTCCCATTCCTCTCGTTGCCGGATGACAGCACGGGCCTGCATGAGGACCGGCATGCCGGACATATCAGTCCGCGCGCCATGGTCGCGGCGCAGACGGAAGCGGCGCGAAAACGCGGAGCGCAAATCGACCGCCGACGGGTAACCGGTCTGCGCGCCGTCTCCGGCGGCGTCGAAGTCGAGACCGATGACGGCGCGGTTCGGCTGGCCGAGAAGGCACTGGTCGCCACCGGCGCCTTTACCGACGCCTGCGGACTCTCGCCGACGGACCTCGAATTGCGGGTCTTCGGACGCACGGTTCTCCTCGCCCGCATCGATGGCGAACTGAGCGAGCATTTCGCCAGGATGCCGACCTTGGGGCACGCGGAGAGCGGCGCCTATCTGTTGCCGCCGATCCGCTATCCGGACGGACACACCTACCTCAAGATCGGCATCGGGTCGGTGGAAGACCCGAACCTGATCTCGCTGCGCGACCTGCAGCACTGGTTCAGGACCGACGGCATCGAGGAAAACCGCATCCGTTTCAGAAGTTTCCTTCTGGATCTCATGCCCCGTCTCGCCGAATGCCGGAACTGGCACAGCCGAAGCTGCGCCGTCACCTGGACCGCGACCGGCCTGCCCTACATCGATCACGTGCTCGACGACCGGATCGCGGTCGCCGTCGGCGGGAACGGCAAGGGGGCGAAATCCTCCGATGACTGGGGCTGGATCGCGGCCCACCTGATCGCGGGCCGCGACTGGGAGCATCCGGTCGATCGCAAGCGGCTGCGCCTTCCGGGCCGCTGACCGGTCAGGACCCGCGCAGGGCCTCGAGGAAACGCCGGCGCCAGGTCTGCAGGTCGTTTTTCCGAAGCACCGCCATCATCGACCGGTACCGTTCGATCCGGTCGCCAAGCGGCATCCTGAGGGCCGTCTGCAGCCCCTCCATCATACCTTCCTCGTCGAACGGATTGACGATAACCGCGCCGTCGAGTTCGGCCGCCGCGCCGGCGAATTCCGAGAGCACCAGTACACCTGGATCGACCGGATCCTGAGAGGCGACATATTCCTTTGCAACGAGGTTCATCCCGTCGCGCAGCGGCGTCACATAGCCGACCCGCGCAATGCGGAAAAAGCCGGCCAGCACGTCGCGGCGATAACTCTTGTTCAGATAGCGGATCGGCACCCAGTCGAAATCGGAAAAATGGCCGTTGATGTGTCCGGCCATGCCCTCGAGAACCTGCCGGATCTCCCGGTAGCTCTGCACGTCTCCGCGCGATGGCGGGGCAATCTGCATGAACGTCACGCTGCCGCGGTTTTCCGGGTAGTTGGTCAGCAGCCGCTCGAAGCTTGCGAAACGCTTGTCGAGGCCCTTGGAGTAGTCCAGCCGCTCGACGCCGATGATCAGCTGCTTGCTGTCGAGCGAGCGCACGAGCTGCCGCGCCCGGTTCGTGCGGACGGCCTTTTCCGCCGCGTCGGCCATCTCGTCCGGACGGATCGAGATCGGAAAGGCCTGCACCCGCGCGGTCTTGCCGAATGCGGTGGCCCGGTTGCCGCGCACGGAGCCGCCGCGGAGACGGCGAACATATTCCAGCAGGTTGCGGGCATCGTTCTCGGTCTGGAAACCGATGACGTCATAGTCGAACAGCGCGCGGACGATTTCCTCGTGCTCGCTGCAGGCGCGGAGCATGTCCGGCGGGGGGAAGGGCGTGTGGAGGAAAAATCCCATCCGGTTCTCCAACCCCATGCGCTTCAGGTCCCGGCCGAGGAAAAAGAGATGGTAGTCGTGCACCCAGACGAGATCGTCCTGCCGCAGCAGCGGCGCCAGCTGGTTGGCGAAGAGTTCGTTGACCCGGCGGTATCCCGCGGCATGCGCCCGCGAATACTGCATCACGTTCAGCCGGTAATGCAGCAGCGGCCAAAGCGTCGAATTGGCGTAGCCGACATAGAAGTCGTTGTAGTCCTTGCGGGAGAGCGGCATGGTCGCGCGGCCGAACCGCTGGCCCTCCTCGACCGTTACCCGGATCGGGCCGCTGTTCTCGATCTTGCCGTTCCAGCCGAACCAGAGACCCTCCGATTTCGCGAAGGCTTCCTCGACGGCGACGGAGAGCCCGCCCGCGGACGCCTTGCCCTCCTCGACCGGAGCGACCCTGTTCGAGACGACGACGAGACGGCTCAAAACGCATCCTCCCATTTCCGGCTGAGACGCATGGCGCACTTGATCATGCCGACCATGGAATAGGTCTGCGGGAAATTGCCCCAGAGCTCTCCGGTCTCCGGATCGACATCCTCCGACAGCAGGCCGAGCTTGTTGCGGCAGGCGAGAATGCCCTCGAACATCTCGCGCGCCTCCGCTTCGCGGCCGGTCACGGCCAGTGCCTCGATGAACCAGAAAGTACAGACGTTGAACGCGGTTTCCGGAACGCCGAAATCGTCCGGCGCGATGTAGCGGAAGAGATGATCGCCCTTGCGAAGCTGTTTCTCGATCATCGCCACTGTGCCGACAAAGCGGGGATCCTTGCCGTCATGGAAGCCGAGCTCGTGCATCAGCAACAGGCTCGCATCCATCTGGTCGCCACCGAAGGTCGAGACATAGCTGCCGAGTTCCTCGTTCCAGGCCTCCTCCATGATCCGGCGCTGCATCTCCCTCGCGTGCTGGCGCCAGGCCGCCGCTTCCGCAGCGTGCCCGATCCTGTCCGCGATCCGGCCCAGCCGGTCCGCCGCGGCCCAGCACATCAGCGCAGAGAAGGTATGGACCGAGGCGATGGTCCTGAGCTCCCAGATCCCGGCATCCGGCTTGTCGAACTTCTTCACCGCCATCTGCCCGAGCTTGGCCAGCTCGCGATAGAGATCCTCGTTCCCGGGGCGCCCGATACGGCTGTCGAAGAATGTCTGCGCCGCCGCCAGGATGACCGCGCCGTAGACGTCGTTCTGGACCTGCGTATAGGCCGCATTGCCGACCCGTACCGGCCCGTTTCCGCGATAGCCCGCCAGCCCCTCGACGGTGTATTCGTCGAGCTTGTGCGCAAGCGACAGACCATAAAGCGGCTGCAGGTCCTCGCTCCCGACATTCACGGCGATGTTGCTGATATAGTTGAGATAATGTTCCAGCGTCTTGGTCGCCGAGAGCCGGTTCAGGGCGTGGACCACGAAATAGGCGTCGCGCAGCCAGCACAGCCGGTAGTCCCAGTTCCGCTCGCTTCCCGCAGCCTCCGGCACCGACGTCGTCATCGCCGCGACGATGGCACCGGTCTCCTCGAAGGTGCTGAGCTTCAAAGTGATGGCCGCACGGATCACGACATCCTGCCACTCGTAGGGAATGGACAGCGCCCGGCTCCATTCGCGCCAGTAGCTCTCCGTCCTCTCGCGGAACGTCCGTCCCGTCTCGGCGAGCGAACTCGTCAGGCTCTCGTCCGGACCGAGCATCATGCTGAGCGGCTTGTCGAGCAGGAACCAGGACTCCTCGAGCAGGTAGGAGATCGTGGCATCCGTCGTCAGCCGCATGGTGAGGTCGGGCCCGACGAACCGGACATGGTTGGAGCCGCGTGTGATCGTCGGCCGGCCCGATCCGTACCCGGTCGTCGGACGGATGCGGATCCGGACCTTCGGGCTGCCCGTGAGCGGCCGGATCTGGCGGACGATCATCGTCGGGTGGAACATGCGGTCAAAATTCCGGAACCGCGGGCAGAAATCGACGATCTCGAGCGACGCGCCGTCCCGGTCGGTCAGGGTCGTCACCAGAACTGCACTGTTGCGCTCGTAGCGCTGGCTGGAGTCGGCGAGATTGGCAACTTCGATCTCCCAGAAGCCCCGCTCGGCAGCCTGTCCTTCGTCTGCCAAGAGCGCCGAGAAGAACGGATCTCCGTCAAAGCGCGGCAGACAACACCACTGGATTGTCCCGGTTTCGCCGATCAGGGCACTGATCGCGCAGTTTCCGATCATTCCGAGTTCAAGCGTGCTCATGCAGGGGATCCTTCTCGCGGCCGAGGAGTTGCGCCAGCCAGTCATGAACCGCCGACGGTGAAGCCAGCCTGTAGCGGGCCACGGTGTCCGCGTGCGGCGGGCCGACATGGATGGAGATGCCGCCGCGGGCGTTGCACACTCTGAAACCGTCCTCGTCCGTCACGTCATCGCCGATGAAACAGGGCCTGCGGCCGGCGAACGGCGTTTCGGACAGAAAGCTTTCCACGGCAGCGCCCTTGTTGGCGGCAGCCGGTTTTACCTCCACGACCATCTTGCCCTGGAGCAGTGTGAGCAAGTCGCCCGATCCCGCGACGACGCCGGACAGCGTCCTCAAGACCTCCGGCCCGAGATCCGGCGCGGCCCGGAAGTGCACGGCGATGGCTTCGCCCTTGTCTTCGACCCGGAGACCGGCGTGCCGGGCGGCGAGTTGCTCTGCCGCGGCGCGCACTCTGGCGAGCACGCGCGCGCGCGGTTCCGGATCGGGAGTGTCCGGACGCGGGCCGCCGCGCAGTTCAAGCCCATGAACTCCTGCCGCCGCGACCTCCGGCAAGGCGAGATGGCGGTCCAGGTCGGCGAGGCTGCGGCCGGTAACCAGGGCCAGGGCGCCGTCAGCGGCAGCGCCAACGGAGCAAAGCAGTTCCGACAGTCCATCTGAGACCCTGATCGCTTCCGGCCTGGGGGCAATATCGACCAGCGTCCCGTCGAAATCGACAAAATAGGCCCAGTCCGCTTGCGGCGGCGGAGGCTGCAGATCTTCGTTCATGACCTCGCGAATTCGGAAGGTGGCGGCTCTGGTTCCCTACTCGCCGATACTAACAAAGCGCGGCCCCATGACAACCGGGGCGGATTCACAGCTTTCTTTGAAGGCGGGATGACCGCCGGTCCTGTTACCGGCTGCGGTAGACCAGGCTCCGCTCAGCAGCGCCTTCTCCGATGCGTTGCGGTTCGACGGGAATGTTCCCGACCATGAAACCGTCACAGCCGTCGGCACGTTTGTCGTAGGGCAGGATCAGGCGCCGCCATGCCTTCGGCGAGAGCCAGCTTGCCGAAACGTGCTCCGAATAGATCGGCCGGCCGGTCCTGTACACCGCGAGGTAACAGGCACGATAGAGTAATGCCGAGGGCGTACCGGTCTCGCGTGCGAGATCCGAGACGGTCCGACCGGTCCAGTCATTGTGCGCGTATTCGATGATTCCGGTACCGTAGACCCGATAGCGCGCATCGAAACCGCTATCCAGAGGCTCAAGCATCATGATGTTCCCGATCGCCTGGCGCAACTCGAGGACATCGATGTCCTTGCGGCCGGGAATCTGGCCGATCGTTCGCTTGAGTTTGAGCCAGTAATCCAGCAGAAATTGAAGCTTGGGCTCAGGCAGATCGCGGTTTTCGCCGGCAAACCAGAGTTCCGTGCAACGCGGGTCGACCGAGCTGAAGGGCAAACCCTGGACAATGCGCTGCGCTGCCGCGTCGATACGCTCCGACGACGGATCGTTGAATTCGGGCTCTACATTGCGCTCGACGCGACCATTCTTCCCGGCCAACCCGCTACTCCCCGTCTCCGCCAGGCAGAATGCTCGCCCGGTATCTTGTTCCCGGCACTCCCGACGATCCGTGAGCGGCGGGACGCGGACCGGTTCCGGCGAATTTCAGGAACTCCCGATCCGCGCGTCAGTCGTGATCCTCGGCGCGCCGATCAGCGCGCCAGAGCTTTTCTATGAACTCGCCGCTTTCGCGTTTCAGTTCACCGGCCTGTTCGGTGACGTAAGTTGCCGACTCGGACACCATTTCCGACATCTCGGCCGAATTCGTGACGGAATCTTCGACCGCCCCGATCGCCTGCTGAACCTCGGCCGTTCCCCGATGCGCCTCGGCGGCGCTCTGGGAAATCTCCCGCGTGACCGCATCCTGCTCTTCGACAGCCGCGGAGATCGCGGCAGATGAATCCCCGACCTTCGACATCGCGGACGAAATGTTCTCGATCCCGCTCCGCGTCTCCTCGGCAACCTGCTGCATGCCGGAGACCTGCTCGGAAATCTCGTCGGTCGCGTTCGACGTCTGATTGGCCAGGGCCTTCACCTCGGAGGCCACGACGGCGAACCCCTTTCCGGCCTCGCCCGCCCGTGCGGCCTCGATCGTGGCGTTCAGCGCCAGCAAATTGGTTTGTTCGGCGATATCCTGGATCAGGCTGACGACACCCGAAATCTTTGCTGCGGCCTGATTCAGCCCTTCTACCGTCAGCTTCGTGGTGTCCACGGCCTCCGACGCCTCTTGCGCAATCTTGTTGGACTCTGCCAGCTGATGCGAGATCTCACCGATCGAGGCCGAGAGTTCCTCGGCCGCAGAGGCGACACTTTGCACGTTCTCGCTCGCCGCCGCCGCACCGCGGGACGCGTCCTTGGTCTGCTCCATGCAGTCGCGCGCGCCAGAGGTCATGCTCGAAGACCTTTCGGAGAGCTGGGCCGCGGATTCGAGGAGATTTCCAGTTACACCGGTGATAGAGGCCTGGAACTGGTCAGAGAGTCCCTCGAGCCGGTTGCGGAAATCGTTCGACTGCTCTTCCAGGTAGACCGAAATGGCGAGTTCCATGTCCAGCATGACCGCCTTGTCGATCGCCTGCACCAGCGCCACCGCCTTCTTCGCCGCATCGTTGCGGCGCCAGCCCTTCATGCAGTGCTCGATGGCCAGCCTGTGCAGCTCCGTCGTTGCGGCGGCATAGCCGCCGATGTACCAGCGCGGCTCGAGTCCAAGTCGATTGTGGACGCGGCCGATACGCTGGATAGAGTCAAAATACTCCTCCCCGAACTCTCCGGAAAAAAGACGCTTCCAGTGAGCACTCTGACCCTCTCGGGCGTGCCGCACGCGATCTTCGGACACAAACATTTCGGCGAGTTGCGGCACGGTCATGACATGCGCGTAAAAGCCGTCGAGTATGGCGCTGAGATTGCGCTCGAGTATCGGACTGAACTCGCCCAACAGGGCGCGCGCGCTCTGATCGATCTGCAGGAAGGAAATGCGCTCTTCCGCATTCAGCGCCTTGTGTCCGACGTCCATCACGAATTCCAAAACAGGTTGAACCCACCGGGAGCCGTTTCTCGGTTCAAAATATTATGATTTGGTTAACCGCGATCTCCGACTTTGCCCATTAACCACATAAAAAATAACAATAATTCTCCCTGCAAGGTCAGGTAAAAGGCCAATCTAGGCGATTCTGAGTGAAGGAATATGTTAATTTCTATTTAAAAAAATATGGGTTAACGGCGTCGCTATCCAATTGTCCGAACCATTGACACGAAGCGAACAGGGCCGGTCCAAACTCACGCTCTTCCTGGATCTGGGGCAGATGCATCCTCCGCGCCTTGTCGCCTGACGGCAGGAGACGGGTCGCGCCGAGGCGGTTTCCGTGCCGTCGTGCCTTTTCTCGGAGCTCGGAAAGCCGTCCGGCACTGCAGGAGGTGACGAAAGACATTTTTGCAGGTGCGAAGGTTGACATGCGGGTTGCCGCAATTACTTTCCAGCCGGTCGGAAATAAATTGACCGGTAAGGAACATGGTCGGACGCCCGAGAACGATAGACAGAGAAGCCGTGCTGGACGCCGCCCAGGCCGTTGCCGCACGCGACGGAGCGGCCTACCTGACCCTCGAGGCGGTGGCGACAGAGGCCGGAATCAGCAAGGCCAGCGTGCTCTACGATTACAAGAACAAGCAGGCGCTGATGAAAGCGGTGATCGAACGGCGGATCGCTGCGGAAGACTCGCGCATCGAGGAGATCCGGAACCGCCTCGGCCCGGACGAACCGAACGCGGCGATATGCGCCCGCCTGATCGCCGAGTCCCGGGAGCTTTCGGACGAAGACAGGGCCGTCGCCCTCAGCCTCTGCGCCAGTGTTGCCGGCGATGCCGACTTGAGGGCACCGGTCCGGGAGATGATGGCGCGGCGCGTGGCCCGCGTGCGCGATACCTCGGACAATCCACGCGGCGCGATGCTCGCCTTCCTCGCCATTGAAGGCCTGAAGGCGCTGGAATGGCTCAATCTCTATGAATGGCCACGCGAAGATCGGCGCAAGCTCATGTCGGAGATCCGCTGGCTCGTGGATCAGAAGCCGGAAGAAATCCCCTGTGAAGAAATGACGGATTTCATCTGACGTTCCGTTTCCGACCTGCCTCCCTGAAAGACAACCCTACCGGCCCTTTTTCTCGACCCGGCCTATTACAGGAGCACCACATGCCTTCCGCAAAGCACCTGCGTCTCTTTGCCGTTGCGCTCTCCACCATCGTCCTTCTCGCCGGCTGCGATGAGTCCCCGGACGGCACCGCGAAGGCAGTGCCCCAAGCGCGCCCGGCAACGCCCGTCGGGACCATCACGACCGCCGCCGAGGACATTCCCGTCATCAACGATCTCCCCGGCCGCATCGCGCCGACCGAAATCGCCGAAGTCCGGCCGCGGGTCTCCGGCCTCTTGATCAAGCGGGTCTTTCAGCAGGGTGCGATGGTCAAGGCCGGCGACGTGCTCTATCGGATCGACCCGGCACCGTTCAAACATCAGGTCGACAGCGCCCGCGCCACGCTTGCGCGCGCCGAGGCCGTTCAGAAGCAGGCGCGTCTCGAAGCCGACCGGCAGACCGAACTTCGAACGCGCAAGGTGTCCAGCGCGCAGCAGCTCGACAACGCGATCGCCGCGCTCGCCCAGGCGGACGCCGACGTGGCCGCCGCCCGGGCCGGTCTCGCGGCGGCCGAGCTCGACCTGCAGTATACCGACGTCAAGGCTCCGATCAGCGGACGGATCGGACGGGCGCTGGTGACGGAAGGCGCACTGGTCGGGACAAGCGGCGAGGAACCTCTCGCGGTCATCCGCCAGCTCGACCCGGTCTATGCCGATTTTACCCAGTCGGCAAAGCAGCTTCGCGCCCTTCGCGCCGGCATCGAGGCGGGCAATGTTTCGCTCTCTGAAGACGGTGCGGCGACGATCCGTCTCTCCTTCGACGACGGCGCCCCTTACCCCCAGAACGGCCGCCTGCTGCTGCAGGAGAGCACCGTCGACTCAACGACCGGCCAGATCACCCTGCGCGGCGAGTTCCCCAATCCGGATTTCTCGCTGCTGCCCGGAATGTATGTCCGCGTGCAGATCGAACAGGGCATCCGGCGCAATGCCGTCGCGATCCCGCAGCAGGCGATCCAGCGCGACACCGCCGGCCGGGCCCGGGTCTATGTCGTGAAGGACGATATGACGCTCGAGATCCGCTATGTCGAACTCGGCGCCGCCACGGGTAACCGCTGGATTGTCGAGAGCGGCCTGGCCGTTGGCGAGCAAGTGGTCGCCGAGGGCTTTCAGAAGGTCCGTCCGGGGGCTTCCGTAGCGCCGCAGCCCTGGCACCCGAAACCGCAGCAGCAAGCTGCCGCCGGCAAGCAGTAAGGCACCAGCATCATGGCAAGTTTCTTCATCGATCGGCCCATTTTCGCCTGGGTCGTCGCGATCTTCATCATGCTGGCCGGCGCGCTCGCGATCCCGTTCCTGCCGGTTGCGCAATACCCGAACGTCGCCCCGCCGCAGATCACCGTCAGCACGAGCTACCCCGGGGCGACGCCGGAAGACATGTACCAGAGCGTCACCCGGCCGATCGAGGACGAGCTCAACGGCGTGCCGGGTCTGCTGTATTTCGAGTCGACCTCGGATTCCTCGGGACAGATCAGTCTCACCGTCACCTTCGAACCCGGCACGGACGTCGCCGAGGCACAGGTCGAGGTGCAGAACCGGATCAGCCGCGTCGAGGCACGCCTGCCTTCTTCGGTATCACGGCAGGGAATGCGGATCGAGCGCGCGGGAACCGGGTTCCTGCTCGTCATCACCCTGACCTCCACTGACGGCTCGATGGACCAGATCGCGCTCGGCGACTATCTCAGCCGCAATGTCGAGGGTGAGATCCGGCGCATAGCCGGCGTCGGAAACACACGTCTCTTTTCCACCCAGCAGGCGATGCGGATTTGGCTCGATCCGGACAAGATGCTCGGCCTCAGCCTGACGACCGAGGACGTAGTCAACGCGATCGAGGCGCAGAATGCCCAGGTCGCGGCCGGGCGGATCGGCGCGAAGCCGGTCGAGGCCGGACAGCAGATCGCGGCCAGCGTGCTGGTCAAGGGCCAGCTCCGGACGCCGGAGGAGTTCGGCGCCATCGTGCTGCGCGCCGATATCGGCGGCGCGACGGTCCGGCTTCGGGACGTGGCCCGGATCGAGATCGGCGGCGAGTCCTATACCTCCGCCGCCAGGCTAGAGGGGCAGCCTTCCGCCGCGATGGGCGTGCAACTCACGCCCGACGGCAACGCGCTCGATACCGCGAAGGCGATCGAGGCGAAGATGGAGGAGCTTGCGCGCTATTTCCCGGACAGTGTGGAATACAAGATCCCCTACAACACCGCGCCCTTCGTCGAAATCTCCATCGAAAAGGTGCTGCATACACTGATCGAGGCCATCGCCCTCGTTTTCGTGGTGATGTTCCTTTTCCTGCAGAGTTTCCGCTACACGGTGATTCCGACCCTCGTGGTGCCGGTCGCCCTGCTCGGCACCTGCGCGGTGATGTACGCCTCCGGCTTCTCGATCAACGTGCTGACCATGTTCGCCATGGTGCTCGCGATCGGCATCCTGGTGGACGATGCCATCGTCGTGGTCGAGAATGTCGAGCGCATCATGAGCGAGGAAGGCCTCTCCCCGCGGGACGCCACCCGAAAGGCGATGAAGCAGATCACCGGTGCCGTCATCGGCATCACGCTGGTGCTGACCGCCGTTTTCGTTCCGATGGCCTTCTTCCCGGGCGCCGTGGGCGTGATCTACCAGCAGTTCAGCCTCACCATGGTGGTCTCGATCCTTTTCTCCGGCTTCCTTGCCCTGTCGCTCACGCCGGCACTCTGCGCCAGCTTCCTGAAACCGGTCGAGGCGGGGCATTCCCACGCCAAGCGCGGCTTCTTCGGCTGGTTCAACCGGGGCTTCGACCGTACCGCGCGGGGCTACAGTTCCGTCGTCGGGCGCATCGCTTCGCGGGCCGGGCGGTTCATGGTGATCTATGTCGCCCTCGTCGCCGGGCTCGGCTGGGCCTGGGTCCAGTTGCCGAGCGCCTTCATCCCGAACGAAGACCAGGGTTATCTGCTGGTGAACATCCAGGCCCCGGCCGAGGCGAGCGCGAACCGGACGCTCGGGGTGATCGAGCAGGTCGAAGACGCCTTCATCGGACAGGACGGCGTGAACACCATCGTGACCGTCTCCGGCTTCAGTTTCTCCGGTACCGGCGAAAATGCCGGCATCGCCTTCGTTCCTCTGAAGGACTGGAGCGAGCGCGGACCGGAGAATTCTGCCGACGCCATTGCAGGACGGACCAACGGACGGCTGTTCGGCATCAAGGATGCGCTGGTCTTCGCCCTCTCGCCGCCACCGATACGCGGCCTCGGGAACTCCAGCGGGTTCGATTTCCGTCTGCAGGACCGGGGCGGTCTCGGGCATACGGCACTGGTCGAGGGTACAAGCCGCCTGATGGCGGCGGCGCAGCAGAGCCCGGTCCTGACCGGCGTCCGGATCTCCGGTCTGCCGGACGCGCCGCAGATCAATCTCGTGGTCGACCGCGAAAAGGCGAACACCTTCGGTGTCACTTTTGCGGATATCAACAACACGATCTCGACCCATCTCGGCTCGAAATACGTCAATGACTTCCCGAATGCCGGCCGCATGCAGCGCGTCACCGTGCAGGCCGAGCAGGCAACCCGAATGAAGACCGAGGAGATCCTCGACCTGACCGTGCGCAACACTCATGGCGGCATGGTGCCGCTCTCGAACTTCGCGACTGCAGAGTGGGAACAGGGCGCGGCCCAGGTGGTCGGCTATAACGGCTATCCCGCGATCCGGATCAGCGGCCAGGCAGCACCCGGCTACTCCTCCGGGGAGGCGATCGCCGAGATGGCCCGGCTGGTCGCCGATCTCGGCCCGGGCTTCGGCTACGAGTGGACCGGGCAATCGCTGCAGGAGATCCAGTCCGGCGCTCAGGCCCCTCTGCTGATCGGCCTCAGCGTGCTCTTCGTGTTCCTGCTGCTGGCCGCCCTCTACGAGAGCTGGTCGATCCCGCTTTCTGTGATGCTGGTGGTGCCGCTCGGCGCCATCGGTTCCGTGGCAGCGGTGATGCTGCGCGACATGCCGAACGACGTCTATTTCCTCGTCGGCCTGATCGCCATCATCGGGCTCTCGGCGAAGAACGCGATCCTGATCGTCGAGTTCGCCAAGGATCTCCGGGCCGAGGGACAGTCGCTGCTGGATGCCACGATCGAGGCGGCGCGCCTGCGCTTCCGGCCGATCCTGATGACCTCCCTCGCCTTCTCCTTCGGCGTGCTGCCGCTGGCGATCGCGACGGGCGCCAGCGCCGCGAGCCAGAACGCCATCGGCACCGGCGTGCTCGGCGGGATGATCTCGGCGACGGTTCTGGCGGTCTTCTTTGTGCCGGTTTTCTTCGTTTTCGTGATGCGTCTGTTCGGCCGGAAGACGGCGGAAGATGCAGCGACGCAAGCGGCTGAGTAATCTCCGCCGTCAGGCGGGACGATCCGGCACGGGTCGTCCCGGCAATACCGATAGCGCCACGTCGATGGTCCGCATCACGGTGTCGAATTCCGTATCCGCGCGCACCATTACGGCGATGGCCAGGACCTGGCTGGCGAAGAAATCCGCCATCGCATCGGGATCGGTCCCGGGGGGCAGCTCGCCCGCGTCGTGCGCCGCGCGAAACCTCTTGCGGAACGCGTCGCGCCGCCTGCGATCGAAATCCCGGCTCAGCGCGATCAACCCGGGCGGCATGCTGCCGCTCTCGACCAGGGAATTGACGACGAAGCAACCGCTCGGACAGTCCGGATCGCGCGCCATCTCCACGACGCTGACGAAGAATCGGCGCATCACGTCGGGCAGCGGATCGGGCGACGAGACGAGATCCTCCATAAGCTTCGCCCCCATGTCGCAGTAGTAGTGTGTCAGGGCCTTCGCGAACATCGCCTCCTTGTCGCCGAAAGTCGCATAGAGGCCCGGCTTCGCCATGCCCGAGGCTGCGGTCAGATCACCGAGCGATGCGCCTTCATAGCCCTGCTCCCAGAACACTTTCGTGATGCTCTCGAGCGCAGCATCCGGGTCCGTTTTCCGAGGCCGCCCTCGTGCCATTATCCGTTCCTTGCGACGTCAATCGAAAATTCCATACCAAACGGTAATTAATTTACTTGATCACGCAATCCAAGCTCCGATTTATATACCGACCGGTATTTATTTCCGGCGACACACCTGGATCGGAGACATCCCATGAACGAACTGAATGGAACGACCGCGCTCGTGACCGGAGCGAACCGCGGCATCGGCAAAGCCTTCGTGCTGGCCCTGCTGCAGGCCGGAGCGGCGAAGATCTACGCTGCGGCCCGCAATCCCGAGACCCTTGATGCCCTGCTCGCGGAGCATGGCGGCCGCGTCCTGCCCATCACGCTCGACATCACGGACAGGGAGCAGGTTGCGACCGTGGCCGGACAACTCACCGATCTCGAGCTCCTGATCAACAATGCCGGAATCGCACATTTCGACGGTCTGCTGGCACCGAAGAATCCGGACGCCGCGCGCGCCGAGATGGAGACGAACTATTTCGGGCTGCTGAACATGGTTCAGGCCTTCGCTCCCGTGCTCGGCGCGAATGGCGGCGGCGCGATGGTGAATCTCGCCTCGATCGTGAGCCATGTCAGCTTTCCGGCGCTCGGTTCCTACAGCGCCTCGAAAGCGGCCGCGCATTCGTTGACCCAAGCCATTCGCGGGGAACTCAGGGCTCAGGGCACGCACGTGCTCGGTGTCTATCCGGGTCCGGTCGACACCGACATGGGCGCCGCCGTCAAAATGGAGAAGACACCGCCTGCCGTGGTCGCAAAGGCCGTCCTCGACGCCCTCGAAACCGGAGAGGAGGACGTCTATCCGGACCCGACCGCACAGCACCTTCATCAGTCACTGCTGGCGGACGCGAAGGCGGTGGAACGCGAGACCGCCCAGATGCTTCCGGCTGCATGACCCCGTCAGCCAGGGGTGCCGTTCGGGACGGCGCCCCTGCCCCCCGCCGGCCTCGTTGACAGGACACGCGCCGGATGCGCGAATGCATCCATGCCCGAACTCACCCTCACATTCGACAATGGCCCGGAACCGGAGATCACGCCCCGGGTCCTGGATATCCTCGCCCGGCGCGGCCTCCGGGTGACCTTCTTCGTGGTCGGACAAAAGCTCGAGGATCCCGCGCGCCTCGAGCTCGCGAGACGCGCAAAGGCGGAAGGCCACCGCATCGGCAACCACACCTTCACTCACTCGACACCGCTCGGACAGATGACGGACAGCGCAGCGGCAGTCGAGGAACTGAGGCGTACCGACGCCCTGGTCGCGAAGACCGGCGAAAGAAGCAAACTGTTCCGCCCCTTCGGCGGCGGCGGCAAGCTCGGCCCGCACCTGATGAGTCGAGCGGTCGTCGAATACCTGCGCGACAACGGCTACAGCTGCGTGCTCTGGAACGCGATCCCGCGCGACTGGGCGGATCCGGAGGGCTGGGTCGAGACGGCGCTCCAGCAGATCGCGGCGCAGGCCCATACCCTGATCGTGCTGCACGACCTGCCGACGGGCGCCGTGGATCGGCTGGAGCAGTTCCTCGACCGGGCAGACGCCATGGGTGTCACTTTCCGCGAGGACTATCCGGAAAGCTGCGTGCCGATGCTCGCCGGCAGGAATGTCGTGCCGCTCGATCCCTTCGTCGCCGCCGCCTAGACAACCCTAGCGGTCGCTGGCCGCAAATTGCGGGACGCCGTCGGCGATCTCGTAATAGTCACCCTTGTCGGCGCAGTAGATATGCGCCCGGGTGCCGACCCCGGTCGCGCCTTCCAGAACCCCGCCGGAGATCGAGATCGACAGCCCCTCTTCACGGTCGAAGAACAGCGTCGAGCCGCATTCGCCGCAGAAACCGCGGCGGATTCCCGGGCTGGACCGGAACCATTTGAGCCCGCGCGACTCGGTCAGCGTCAGCGCATCCTTGCGCACGTCCGTCGAGGTCCAGAAATGCCCCGTCTGTTTGCGGCACATCGTACAATGGCAGGCGACCGCTTCTCCGAGATCCCCGACCACCTCGAATCGCACCGCGCCGCAGAGGCACTCGCCTTCCCGCACCCTGTTTCCATTCGCCATCATAGACTCCCCCTCATTGATCCTCTCGGGGCAATAGTTCTGCTTTTGTTCTCTTCGTGTCAAGCCCTTCTCCATGCCACTTCCGCAATGGACAGGGCACCTCGCTGCGCCTAATCGTTGAAGCCTTGTCAAATTCAACGGTCTGGACCCATGACGCCTGCCCTCAACCTGTTCTCCGACAGCTACTACACCGCCCGGCACCGCTTTTTGACGGCCGCGCGAGCGAATGGATTTCCAGTCGAGACAACGCGCCATCCGCTGAGCCCCGACTTCCCCGCCGAGATCGCGACCGACACGGTCCGCGTCGGGCCCGCGGAAGCCCGCCACGTGCTCTTCATCAGCTCTGGCCTGCACGGGACCGAGCTGACGACGGGCTCCGGCATCCAGCTCGGCCTGCTGGGCGAGATCGGAGACTGGCTGCCCGCCGACATGGCCGCGGTGTTCATCCACGCCGTGAACCCGTTCGGCTCCGCCGCCATGACTCGGACGGACGAGAACAATGTCGACCCCAACCGCAACAATCTCGTCAGTTTCGATGCCCTGCCGGAAAACCCTGACTACGACACCCTGCACGACGCGCTCTGCCCCGCTGTCTGGGATGGGCCGGTGCGCGAGGCCGCCGAAGCGCGGATCGCGGCCTATATCGAGGAAAACGGCTTCGAAAGCTTCAGCCGCAACGTCCTTGCCGGCCAGTACAGCCACCCGGACGGCCTCTTCTACGGCGGCAGGGAACGGAGCTGGACGATCGCCAACCTGGCCGACACCGTCGCCCGCCACGGCGCCGGCGCGGAACGGCTGGCGATCGTCGATCTGCATACCGGACTCGGCGCATACGGCGCGCTGGAGGTGATCCGGCGGGACACGGCACCGCGCGCCGGAGCGGACTCGTCCGCGATACGGCATGTCGCCTGCGACGTGCTCGACGATGTCGACTGCCCGGAACCGCCTATCAAGGTGATCCTCGAGTTCGGCACCTACCCGATCGGACAGGTGGTGAACAACCACCGTGCGGACACCTGGCTGAAATTCCACGGCGACCTGCATACGCCAATTGGCCGCAGGATCAAGGCGGAGCTGCGCGACGCCCTGTTCTGCGACGACCCGGCGTGGCTTGAGGCCGTCTGGAACCAGGGCGAGGCGGGCACGCGCGCCGTTCTCGACGAGCTTTCGCGCTCTCCGTCGCCCGCCGCCGACTAGCACGGTCCATAACTGGTCGGAATTCAGACAGCCGCCGATGCGTCGCCGCGAGCAAATTTCACAGCTGCAACGCATCCGCTTCCGGGGACCGAAAACTTTCGTTTACGACATCAGGTACTTGGTATACCAATATACCAAGAACAAAGATGACGGGCCTTTTCAAGGGCCTCGGAAGCCGCATCACGCCAGGGGAGGTCTTCAGACCATGGTCATGTCCGATATCGAAATTGCCCGCGAAGCGAAAATGAAGCCGATCATGGAAATCGGCGCAAGCCTCGGCATTCCGCACGAATCGCTTCAGCCCTACGGCCATACCAAGGCCAAGATCGACCTCAACTACATCAAGACCCTGAAGGACAAGCCCGACGGCAAGCTGGTGCTGGTGACCGGCATCAACCCGACCGCGGCGGGCGAAGGCAAGACCACAACCTCCGTCGGTCTCGGCGACGCGCTGAACCGGATCGGCAAGAAGGCCATCATCTGCCTGCGCGAACCCAGCCTCGGCCCCTGCTTCGGCATGAAGGGCGGCGCCGCCGGCGGCGGACATGCCCAGGTCGTGCCGATGGAAGACATCAACCTGCATTTCACCGGCGACTTCCATGCCATCGCAGCGGCGAACAACCTGCTCGCGGCGATGATCGATAACCATATCTACTGGGGCAACAAGCTCGGCATCGACGAGCGCCGGGTCTCCTGGAAGCGCTGCCTCGACATGAACGACCGCGCGCTCAGGCAGATCGCAAACTCGCTCGGCGGCGTCGCCAACGGCTTCCCGCGCGAAGACGGCTTCGACATCGTCGTCGCCTCCGAGGTGATGGCGATCTTCTGCCTCTCGACCGACCTCGAGGACATGAAGCGCCGTCTCGGCAACATCATCGTCGCCTATACCCGCGAGCGGAAGCCGGTCTATGCCCGCGAGATCGATGCCAACGGCGCCATGACCGTGCTGCTGCGCGACGCGCTGGCCCCGAACCTCGTGCAGACGCTGGAAAACAACCCGGCCTTCATCCATGGCGGCCCGTTCGCGAACATTGCGCATGGCTGCAACTCGGTGATGGCGACCAAGACCGCCCTCAAGCTCGGCGATTATGTCGTGACCGAAGCCGGCTTCGGCGCGGATCTCGGCGCCGAAAAGTTCTTCGACATCAAGTGCCGCAAGGCAGATCTCAAGCCGGCCGCGGCGGTCGTCGTCGGCACGATCCGGGCGCTGAAAATGCACGGGGGCGTCTCGAAAGACGATCTCGGCACCGAGAATATCGACGCCGTCGTCAAAGGTACCTCGAACATCAAGCGCCACGTGGTGAACACCAAGAAATTCGGCGTTCCGGTCGTGGTCGCGCTGAACCGCTTCATCACCGACACCGACGCCGAGGTCGAGGCGGTGCGCAAGGAACTGGCTTCCGAGGGAGTCGAAGCCATCGTCTGCACGCACTGGGCGGACGGCTCCGCAGGAACCGAGGGTCTTGCGAAGAAGGTGGTCGAGCTGGTCGAGGGCGGCAGCGCCGATTTCAAGCCGCTCTACGAAGAAAATCTCGGCCTGCTGCAGAAGGTCGAAGCGATCGCCAAGAACATCTACGACGCGGCCGGTGTCGTCGCCGACCAGAAGGTGCTGAACCAGATCAAGGACTTCGAGGCACTCGGCGCCGGCAAATTCCCGGTCTGCATCGCCAAGACACAGTACAGCTTCTCCACCGACCCGAACGCGAAGGGCGCACCGAGCGGCCACACCTTACCGATCCGCGAGGTCCGGCTTTCCAACGGTGCGGAGTTCATTGTCGCGGTCTGCGGCGATATCATGACCATGCCGGGCCTGCCGCGGGTGCCGGCAGCGGAGAAGATCACGCTGAACGATCAGGACCAGATCGAAGGCCTCTTCTGATACACCTTTGGGGGCGGGGGCAACCGTCCCCGCTTCGTTCGACAAACAAGCCTGCCCGGAGCGCGCCGGGCAGTGGGGAGGGAGCGACATGCGCATTATCCTGAACGGACAGCAGGCTTTCGGAAAGGCCGCGCTGGAGGCCATTCTGGAAAAGGGCGAGGACGAGGTTGTCGCCGTCTATACCGCACCGGACAAGGACGGCCGCCCGGTCGACCCGGTCAAGGAAGCCGCTCTCGAACACGGCCTCGAAGTGCGCCAGCCGGCGGATTACTCCGATCCGGAGGTGATCGAGGAGCTGAAGAGCTGGAACGCCGACCTGATGATGATGGCCTATGTCATCATCTTCATTCCGGAAGAGGCGCGGAACGTGCCGAAACACGGCTCGCTCTGTTTTCACCCCTCCTTGCTGCCGCTGCACCGCGGCCCGTCCTCGATCAACTGGCCGATCATCTGGGGCGCCGCGAAGACCGGCCTCACGATCTTCTACCCGGATGACGGGCTCGACGAGGGTGATATCTGCGTGCAGAAGGAGGTCGAGATCACGCCGGACGACACGCTCGGCTCGGTCTATTTCGACAAGATCTTCCCGCTCGGCATCGAGGCGGTGCTCGAGTCCATCGACCTGATCCGCGCCGGCAACCCGCCGCACACGCCGCAGGACGAGTCCAAGGCGACCTACGAGGGCTGGTGCCGTAAGGCGGACGGCGAGATCGACTGGAACCGCAGCCAGGGCGAAGTCTACAACCTGATCCGCGGCTGTAATCCGCAGCCCGGCGCCTGGACCACGCTGGACGGCAAGGAGCTGCAGATCTTTGACAGCCGCCCGGTCGAGGGGTCCGGCAGAACCGGCCGGATCTGCGCCATCACCGACGACGGTTTCGTGGTCAATGCGGGCCGCGGCGGCATCCTCGTGAAGCGCGTGCGCTATGACGGCGGCAAGAAGGTCTCGGCGAAGGAGTTCGCTGCCGAACAGGGACTTGAGGTCGGCGCCAGGCTCGGCACCTGACCATTACCGAAATGTACCCCCGGACCCCTTAACCAGCCGGTCCGGATGCCCCTGGCCCCGCTTCGGCGGGGCCTTTTTCTTTGTGGCCGCCTCAGAAGACCAGAGCCTGCCCGTCGCGGCGCGGATCGGAGGCGGCGTGGTAGCTTCCGAACGCGCTCCGCTGGATTGCTCCCGCGCTCGCCCCGCCGGCCCAGGCTCCGACTTTCGTCAGAGGATGTCCGCGCCGCTTGAGCCCGTCGATCACCGCGTCGCCGAACCGCGCCTCGCCGACCATGCCGTCCGGGGCCTCGTGCGGGTACTGCGAATTCATGCCTGCCTGCATGTGGGTCCATCGGGGCGCGTGGATCGCCTCGGCGACGGTGAGGCCGTGATCGAAGATCGCGGAGATCAGTTGCATGTTGACCTGCACCTGTACGTCGGCGCCGGGCGTGCCGCAGCAGAGCGCGAGCGTACCGCCCTCGTCTGCCGGCCCGTCGAAGACCATGACCGGGTTCATTGTGTGGCGGACCCGCTTGCCGGGCTCGAGGCCGTTGGCATGCCCGGCGTCGAGATGCCAGTAATTCATCCGGTTGTTCAGGAGCATGCCTGTCCCGGGACAGACAACCTGCGAGCCGAAATGTCCGGAGAGGCTCTGCAGACCGTCCACGGCGTTGCCCCAGCGATCCACCACGCAGTAATGCGTCGTGTCGGAACCGATCTCGCGGAGGCCCGGCCCCGATCGCCTGCCGGCATTCGGGGCCCGGTCCTGGAAGGCCCAGGGATCGCCCGCCGCGACCGTTTCGGCGGCGCGCTCGGGATCGATCAGCCGAACCCGTTCCGCAGCATATTCCTTGGACAGCATCCCCTCGACCGGCACATCGGCGAAGGCCGGGTCCGCGAGAAAGGCCTCGCGGTCGGCGAAGGCGAGCTTCTTGGCCTCGACCATGAGATGGATCGCCTCGGCGGAATTGAGGCCCAGCGCGGACATGTCGAAATGCTCGATCAGGTTCAGTTCCTGCAGCAGCACGTGCCCGGAGGAGTTTGGCGGCGCCTCGTAGACAGTCCGCCCGCGATAGGTGGTCGAGATCGGCTCCTGCCACTCCATCCGGTACCTTGCGAAATCCTCCTTCGTCAGGATTCCCCCGGCCCGCTCCGAGAAGGCGACCATGGCATCGGCGAGAGGGCCCTTGTAGAACGCATCGCGGCCATGTTCGGCGATCAGCGCGTAGGTTTTCGCCAGGTCCGGATTGCGCCGGATCTGGCCCGGCTTCAGGGGCACGCCATCCGGTGCGAAGATCGCCGCCGAGGCGGGGAAGCTGTGCAACAGGTCGTGCGTTGCCGCCAGGTTGCACTGGAAGTGGGACTGCGGGACGCCGTCGAGACAAAGCTCGATGGCCGGCTGGATGCAGTCCGCCAGCGGCAGTCTTCCGTGGCGCTCGTGCGCCGAGAGCAGCGCGTCGCAGATCCCGGGAACGGAAACAGAGAGAATGCCGCGGTCGACGATCCCGTCGGCGAACCGTTCCGCCGTCGCGGCGAACGGCGCCGTCCCCGTACCGTTGGCGATGGCGAGCGAATGCGCCTCCTTCATGTGGATCATCATGAAGCCGTCGGCCGCGATGCCGGAACCCTGCGGCTCCGCGACGCCGAGCGCAAACCCGATCGCCACCGCCGCGTCGACCGCGTTGCCGCCACTCATCAGGATGCGCATGCCTGCCATTGAGGAAAGCGGGTGATTGGACACCACAGCTCCCTGCGCGCCCATCCTGACCGGCGCCCAGGCCTCGGCTTTGATACCGGCAGGTGTTTCCATGGCGCTCTCTCCCGCATGCCGTCTGCTTTCCGCTATATATTTATACCGTCGGACACATGTCGCTCATCGCGCGGATTGCGCATGAATACCGGCCCGGATTCGGTCCGGTCCGTCCGGGAACAAGACCCGCGATCCGACGGCAGCTTTGCAGCGGCGGGCCAAAGCCTCATAAATACCTCCGTGATCTCTCGCCTGGTCTCGGACCCAAGAAACGGAGAAGTGCGATGATGGCCGGTTCCGGCTCCGCGTTGATCGTGGTCGATGTGCAGAACGATTTCTGTCCGGGAGGCGCGCTCGCCGTGCCGGGCGGAGACGAGGTGGTTCCAATTGCGAACCGGCTCATGGCGAAGTTCGACCATGTGATCCTGACGCAGGACTGGCACCCGGGCGATCATGCCTCGTTCGCCGCGAACAATCCCGGCATGGAGCCGTTCTCGATGACCGAGATGCCCTATGGGCCGCAGATCCTCTGGCCGGTCCATTGCGTTCAGGGAACACCGGGAGCGGCGTTCCACGCCGATCTCGTGACCGACAGGGCGAGCCTGATCGTGCGCAAGGGATTCCACAGCCATATCGACAGCTACTCCGCTTTCCTCGAGAACGACCGGAAAACGCCGACGGGCCTCGCCGGAGCGCTTCGCGACCGCGGCATCAACGATCTCGTTCTCGTCGGACTGGCGACCGATTTCTGCGTCCACTACTCCGCCACCGATGCGGTGATGCTCGGCTTCGGCGTGACCGTCCTCGAAGATGGCTGCCGGGCGATCGACCTCGACGGCTCGCTCGCCGCGGCGCGCGCCGAGATGGCGGCACGTGGCGTCACCCTCGCCACCAGCGACCACCTGAAAGCCGCATGATGCGTATCCTGATCGTAGAAAACTACGCCGGCACCGATGTCGGCCGCATGGCGAAGACCTTCCGCGCGCGCGACGTCGCGTTCGATGTCCTCCCGGCTTTCGACGGGGCTCCCCTGCCGCAAGCCCCCGACGGTCACGACGGCATGATCGTGCTTGGCGGCGGGCAGGACGCTCTGGACGATGCGCGCTCGCCCTGGTTTCCCGCCTTGCTGGAACTGATGCGCCTCTTCGACCGGGCCCGCCGCCCGGTGCTCGGCATCTGCCTCGGCGCGCAACTCCTCGCCCGCGCCCATGGCGGCCGCAACATCCTGGCGCAACCGCTGGAATTCGGCTATGTGCCGATCACGCCGAACGCGGCCGGTCGGCAAGATCCGCTGATATCGTCGCTCGATCCTGCCCTACCCATCTTCCAATGGCATTCGGACACCTTCGAGCTGCCCCCAGGCGCCACCCTGCTGGCAAGCGGCCCGAGCTATCCGAACCAGGCCTACCGGGTCGGCGAGGTCAGCTATGGCACACAGTTCCATTTCGAGGTCGACAGGGTCCTGGCCGAGCGCTGGACCTCGGCCGCGCCCGCCATTCTCGACGAACGCGCGCCCGGTTGGCGGACAGCGCTTCCACGCGAACTCGACCGTCACGAGGCTGCGGCCGGTGCGTTCTGCGACCGCTTTACCGCGCGCTGGATCGACTTCGTAGCCTCCACGCGCTCTTGACCGCACCCCGGCGCCCGGCGAAGCTGCGTGAAAGCTTTTTGAAATCAAGGTGATGAACGGCAAGACAATGGAACGCTTCGATTTGAGTGAGAAAATCGTGCTGGTGGCGGGCGCCAGTTCCGGTATCGGCGCGGCGACCGTGGAGCGCCTGCTTGCCGAGGGTGCGCGTGTGATCGCGGCCGCGCGGCGCATGGACCGTCTTCAGGCGATGGCCAAGAATCGTCCGGGCCACTGCCTGCCGATGCAGCTGGATGTTAGCGATCCGGACTCGACCGCCTCGCTGATCGAGCGCATGCCCGAAGGCTGGCGCAACATCCACGGCGCCGTGGTCTGCGCCGGGCATGATGTCGGCGGACGTGCGCGCTTCGACCAGGCCGATGCCGAGACCTGGGCCAACATCATCGAGACCAACGTCAACGGCACGATTAGGGTCTGCCGCGCGGTGATCGACCGGATGGCGGCGCGCGGCAACGGCCATATCGTTACCCTCGGCTCCACCGCCGGGCTCCGGGTCTATCCGGGCGGCAGCATCTACAACGCCTCAAAATTCGCCGTCCGCGCCTTCACCGACGGTCTGCGGCTCGATTTCGGCAAGACGGATATCAGGGTGACGGAAGTCCTTCCGGGACTGACCCGGACAGAGTTCGCGGAAAGCCGATGGGGCGACGGCGACCGGGCGACGGAGTTCTATGACAATGCTCCCGGAACGCTCGTGCCGGAAGACATCGCCGATGCCATTCTGTACGCGATGACGGCACCGGCCAGCGTCAACGTCTCCCAGATCCTGGTCGAACCGACGCGGGTTTAAAAAAAAACCGCCGGACCAACTGGCCCGGCGGTCTCAACGAGGTTCGAAAAGGTTTACTTCGCCTTCGGCTCGCTCATCAGTCCCTTGACCAGCGAAACGCAGCCGAGCAGCAGCACCACGGCAAACGGCAGGCCGGTCGAGACCGAAGCCGCCTGCAACGCGCCGAGCCCGCCGCCAAGCAGCAGTGCGATGGCGACCATGCCCTCGAAGGTGGCCCAGAAGACCCGCTGCGGCACCGGCGCGTCGACCTTGCCGCCGGCGGTGATGGTGTCAATCACCAGCGAGCCGGAGTCGGACGAGGTCACGAAGAACACGATCACCAGGACGATGCCGATGAAGGAGGTGATGCCGGCGAGCGGGAGCTGCTCCAGCATGGTGAAGAGCTTCAGCTCCAGCGCCGCGTCCGCGATCTCCTTGTGGCCCGCCTGCAGCAGCGAGAGAGCGGTGCCGCCGAAGGCCGTCATCCAGAGCACGGAAACGACGGACGGCACGATCAGGACGCAGAACAGGAACTCGCGCACGGTCCGGCCGCGGCTGACCCGGGCGATGAACATGCCGACGAACGGCGACCAGGAAATCCACCAGGCCCAGTAGAACGAGGTCCAGCCCTGGGAGAAATTGGCATCGTCGCGCCCGAACGGATTGGAGAGCGCCGGCAGATATTCGAGATAGGCCCCGAGATTGCCGAAGAACCCGGTCACGATGGCGAGGGTCGGACCGACGATGATGATGAAGCCGAGCAACAGGATGGCGAGCACCATGTTGATCTCGGAGAGGCGCTTCACGCCGGCTTCGAGGCCTGCGACCACGGAAATCAGTGCGACGCCGGTAATGCCGGAGATCAGGACCACTTTCGAGGTGTCGCTGACCGGAATACCGAACAAGAAATTGAGACCGGCATTGGCCTGCTCCGCCCCGATGCCGAGCGAGGTCGCGAGCCCGAACAGGGTCGCGAAGACCGCCAGCGTATCGATCACATGGCCGGTCCAGCCCCAGACCCGCTCGCCGAAGATCGGGTAGAAGATCGAGCGGATGCTGAGCGGCAGCCCCTTGTTGTAGGCGAACAGCGCAAGCGCCAGGGCCACGACGGCATAGATCGCCCAGGGGTGCAGGCCCCAGTGGAAGATGGTCGCGGCCATGCCCAGGCGTTGTGCCTCCGCGGCATCCCCGGCCGCGCCGGCAAGCGGCGCCCAGCTGTCAGGCGACCCGGCGCCCTCGGCGACGGAAGAGGAATAATGCGATATCGGTTCGGAAACCCCGAAGAACATCAGGCCGATACCCATCCCGGCCGCAAACAGCATCGCGAACCAGCCGGGATAGGAATAGTCCGGAACCGCCTCGGTGCCGCCAAGCCGGATCTTGCCGAGCGGCGAGACGATCAGCGCCAGCGTCAACAGGACGAAAACGTTCCCGGCGAGCAGGAAAAACCAGTCAAAGCCGGAGGTCAGGGTCGGCCGCAACCACCCGAAAAAGGCGCCCGCATGTTCCGGCAGGGCCAGAGAATAGAACACCATCAGGATAATGGCGCCGGCGGAAATGGCGAACACCGGATTGTGGATGTCCATTCCGAACGGGCCGATTTGCGGCTGGATGTTGTGCTGGCCGACTTCGTAGTCGGTATCGATAATATTCGCGTCCCCGTCGGGGCCGCGGTCTGCTGCTTCGCTCATAATGCCTCCCCTGGCCCGCCTTTGGATTGGCAGACCGGAATCATTCAGGTCAAAGTCGGGGCCCGGTACACTGACCGAACCGGCACGCCGCTTGCCACGTGCTCTCTTTGCTGGTCTCCATTGTGCCTGTCAGGATGGAGGAGTCAAAAAAGGCCGATATCCGCATTGCGACACTTTCTCTATTTCGAGAGCCGGATAAGCAGGTCGACGGGATTTGATCCGGGTCAAATTAAGGCGCGAGCGCGCTTTCGGAAAAAGTTCCACCAGCGTCGAATTGTGCCAATTCTGACATGACCCAGGCATCGAAAGCGAGAACCAGCGAATCGGATGCCTTTTCCCGCGGATAGACCAGAAAATACCCCGCATCCTCGTCGATCCTCACGTCGGAGAGCGGAACGAGCATGCCATTGTTGAGTTCGTCCAGCGCGAGAGCCGGCCGCGCCAGAACGGCGGCCTGTCCGGCGACCGCGACATTCAGGATTGTCGCCGCGTCGTAATACACCGCCCCCCGCCTGAAACGCGTCCCGCCGGCGCCCGCCGCGTCGAACCAGGTGCGCCAGAAAATCGTCGTGTCCTCGTGATGCAACGGCAATTGCGCGATCCGCTCTGGCGAAAGCGGCAAATCCGACAAGGGAATGCCTTCCCGTTCCAGCAGGATCGGGCTGGCCAGCGGTTGCGCATAGCCCGGCATCAGCTTCTTCGTAACGGTGCCGGGCCAGTCGCCGCGGCCGAACCGCAGTGCGATGTCGACCCCGTCCGTCGTGAAATTCGAGAGCGCGACCGAATGGTGCAGATGCACCTCGACATCCGGCTCGAGCGCGGTGAACGCAGCCAGTTTCGGCACCAGAAGCCTGTATGCAACCGACGGCGCCGAAGAGACCGTAAGAACCCGCTGGCTCGCATCCTGGCAGATTTCATCCACCGCCCCGGCGATGGTATCCAGGGCGGTGGACACCGACGCCAGCAGACGCCGCCCTGTCGCCGTCGGGCGGATCGTCCGCCCCGCCCGGTCGAAAAGCGCAAGCCCGAACCAGTCCTCGAGCGCGCGGATCTGATGGCTGATCGCGGCGTGGGTCACGTTCAGTTCATCCGCGGCCTTGCTCACGCCACCGAGACGGGCTGCCGCTTCAAAGGCCCGAAGCGCGGTCAAAGGGGGAAGCCGCCTGCTCATAATATGTAAATTAAACTAACATAATGAGTGAAAATCAATCATTTGTTTTCGCCCATGTTTTTCACGATATTCGATTTCACAAGGCAACTCGACAACACACGAACCAGTGAGGAAAAATCATGCATAACGCTTTGTATCTACTTCTGCACGGAGCCGGCGGGCTGACCCATGACGTCACGATCTGGAAGGAGTTCGCCCGCAATCAGCCCCGACGCCGGAGCCCCCCTGTCAGAGGCGATGAGACCCCGGCCCGGGTCGCCGGCCTCGGTGATGCGGCAGATCATCTGCGGCGCCTCTCGCGTCAGGCCAGACTGAGCGCACAGGAATCCCAGCTGCTCCGCACGGCACTGAACATTGTCGAAACGGAAGCGGCCACGCGCCGACAGCCTGCATGAACCGGGACTGCCATTTCAAAACAACATGAACGGGCCCTGTTCCGCGCACGGCCCGTTTTTCTTGCCCGATGCCGAATGTCAGCGTTTGAGGTTCAGGGTGCGTAACTCGCAGAACGGCGAATGCTTCGACACGATGGTGTCGGACCTGCGCGACAGGATATCGGCCTGGGCGACCGTGTAGCCCTGCGCCTCGACAAGCTTGACGATTTCCAGCAGGTAATCGAGGTCCGCTTCGACCCGCGAAAGACGCCCTGCCGCGCGGGCCAGCGCCGTTCCCGCCTCGCTCAGACGATAGCAGGGCAGTGTCAAATCCGCCGCCGGATCTTCGTGGCTCACCCGCACAACCTTGTCGGCATAGAGCAGATTGGTCGAAAAGCGATCCGCTTTCTGCGAACTGAAGACCTTGCTCAGGTCCCGGTTGGTCCGGAGCAGACCGTATTCCTCAAGCATCAGGATGCAGTCGCCGGTAAGTTCCCGCTCGCCGAAGAACTCGTCCGAGAGCCGGACCAGGAAATTGTTGATCCGGAACTTCGCCAGGATCGCCACCCAGCGGATCATGTTGCGGTTGAGCGTGCTCAGGACCCGGAACGTGACCGGCGGAACCGCGCCGCTCTCCTCCGCCTCGAGCGCCAGCAACGCGGCCCACATCTCCTGCCCGGCCCGATCGCCGCAATCGGATGCGGCTTCTATGAAACGCACACTCCAGTCCGGATCGACATGCCCGTCGGCGTCCGCATCGTCTTTCAGCAAGGTCATGGCGAGCGAAAAGATCGCCTCGATATTCCGCTGCCGCCGGAGATCGCGCTCGCTGACACGGGCCGCGGCACGCTCGACGAGCCCGTTCTCTTCCCGGTCTTCACCCCTGCGCACGGCATCGAGCCAGCTGCGCCCGCTGCTGCCGAGGCCATAGGCCAGCATCTCGCTGAATCTGAGGCACGCGGGATCGAAAGACGTCGCCGCCGGTTTCTCCGACCGGCCCTTTGCCCGTTCCTCGGCGGAAATCTTGCGGTCTGCTTCTGTCATACACAGCGCCCTAGCGTTACCGGCCGCAGCCTACCACGGTTTCCGCGCGGAGATTAGGTATTCCTGATTCCCGTCAGTCCCGGCGATCGGCGAATCCGCGACCCCGGTCACCGGCCATCCCGCGACCCCCTCGAGCCAGTTCCGGACCTCCGCCAGAGCTTCCAGTCGCGCGGTTTCGTCCCGGACGATCCCGCCTCTGCCGACCCTTGCGCGCCCGACCTCGAATTGCGGTTTGACCAGAGCGACCAGTCCGGCCCCGGCGCAGGCGCAGGCAAGTGCAGCGGGCAGCGCCAGCTGCAGGGAAATGAAACTGACGTCGGAAACGATCAGCCCGACCGGCTCTCCGATCACATCGGGCGTCAGGTCGCGGACGTTCAGACGCTCGTAGACCACGACCCGTTCGTCGTCGCGCAGGCGCGCGATCAGCTGGCCATGCCCGACATCGACGGCGTGAACGCGGGCCGCGCCGCGATCAAGCAGGACGTCGGTGAAGCCGCCGGTGGAGGCGCCAATGTCGAGACAGACCTCTTCCGCGGGATCGATCGCGAAACCATCCAGCGCGTGAACCAGCTTCAACGCCGCGCGAGAGGCCCAGCGATGCGCGGTATCGGCAAGCGCCAGGACCTGCCGAGAAGAAACCTTAGCCGCCGCTTTGGTCACGACGACGCCATCGACGGTGACGTCGCCGGCCTCGATCAGCTGCCGGGCGCGGCTTCGGCTTCCGGCAAGCCCGTGGCTCACGAGCGCCAGGTCGAGGCGTTCGCCCCCCGTGTCGGTCGACATGCTCCCTCAGGCGCGGGCCGGCGCCGAGGCCCTGTCGACGCCGAGCGCGGCCAGAACGGTGTTGGTGATGGCTTCCGCGTCGAGACCGGCCTGATGGTATTGCCGGGCCGGCGTCTCGTGATCGAGGAACAGGTCAGGCAGCACCATCGGGCGGACCTTCAGGCCGGATTCGAGCAGACCGTCCTCGGCCAGCGCATGCAGCACCTGGCTTGCGAAGCCGCCGATGCTGCCTTCCTCGATGGTGATCAGCACCTCGTGCTCCGCTGCAAGTCGGCGCAGCAGGTCCCGGTCCAGCGGCTTTGCGAAGCGGGCATCGGCGACCGTGGTGGAGAGCCCACGCGCGGCGAGTTCGTCGCCCGCCGCGAGACATTCCTGCAACCGGCAGCCGAGCGACAGCAGCGCGACCCTCGAGCCTTCGCGCACGATACGGCCCCTGCCGATCTCCAGCACGTCGCCGCGCGCCGGCAATTCGACGCCGACGCCTTCGCCGCGCGGATAGCGGAACGCGCTCGGACGGTCGTCGATCGCCGCCGCGGTGGCAACCATGTGGAACAGTTCCGCCTCGTCCGACGGCGCCATGATGACAAACCCCGGCAGGCAGCCGAGATAGGCGAGATCGAAAGCTCCCGCATGGGTCGCGCCGTCGGCCCCGACCAGGCCGGCCCGGTCGATGGCGAAGCGCACCGGCAGCTTCTGGATCGCGACGTCGTGCACGACCTGGTCGTAGCCGCGCTGCAGGAAGGTCGAGTAGATCGCCGCAAAAGGCTTCATACCCTCACAGGCCATGCCGGCCGCAAAGGTGACGGCATGCTGCTCGGCGATGCCGACATCGAAAGAGCGCTCTGGATATGCCCTGGCGAACTTGTCGAGCCCGGTTCCGGAGGGCATGGCGGCGGTGACGGCGACGATGCGGTCGTCCTCGCCCGCCTCGGCGATCAGCGCATCGGCGAAGACCGAGGTGTAGTTCGGCGCGTTGGAGACCGGCTTCTTCACCTCGCCGGTCACGACGTCGAATTTCGGAACCGCGTGATACTTGTCCGCCGCCGGCGCGCCGAACGGATGGCCGCGCCCCTTCTCGGTCACCACATGAAGCAGCACCGGCCGGTCCCGGTCCATGTCGCGGACATTGCGCAGCACGGGAAGCAGATGGTCGAGATTGTGCCCATCCACCGGTCCGACATAGTAGAAGCCGAGTTCCTCGAAGAGCGTGCCGCCGGTGACCATGCCGCGGGCGAACTCCTCGGCCCGGCGCGCGGTCTCTTCCATCGGCTTCGGCAGATTCTGGGCGAATTGCTTGGCGAGGTCGCGCAGGCTGCGGAACGGTTTCGAGGAGATCAGCTGCGAGAGATGCGCGCTGAGGGCTCCGACCGGCGGCGCGATCGACATGTCGTTGTCGTTCAGGATGACGATCATCCGGTTGCGCAACGCACCCGCATTGTTCATCGCCTCGTAGGCCATGCCGGCGCTCATCGCGCCGTCGCCGATCACCGAGACGACGTTGAAATCCTCGCCCTTGAGGTCGCGCGCCACCGCCATGCCGAGGCCCGCGGAAATCGAGGTCGAACTGTGCGCGGCGCCGAACGGGTCGTATTCGCTCTCGGTGCGCTTGGTGAAACCCGAGAGACCGCCGCCCTGGCGCAGGGTGCGGATCCGGTCCCGGCGGCCGGTCAGGATCTTGTGCGGATAGGCCTGATGGCCGACATCCCAGATCACCTTGTCGCGCGGAGTGTCGAAGACATTGTGGATCGCCACCGTCAATTCGACCACGCCGAGCCCGGCGCCGAGATGGCCGCCGGTTACGGAGACCGCATCGATGGTCTCGCGACGCAGATCCTCCGCCAGCTGTTTCAGCTGCGGATCGGAGAAGGACCGCATGTCGGCGGGAACGCGAACTCGGTCC
Source organism: Nisaea sp. (assembly GCF_965216895.1). GTDB lineage: Bacteria > Pseudomonadota > Alphaproteobacteria > Thalassobaculales > Thalassobaculaceae > Nisaea. The sequence continues at coordinate 158,237 of NZ_OZ244205.1, read as the reverse complement.
AGAAGCGGGGTTCTGCGGTCAGGCATATCCAAATCAGCGCGGTGGCTTAATGCGTACGATCGACGACATAGGCGGCGACCTGTTTCAGAAGGTCTGCCCGATCGCCGAATAAATCAAGGGCACGGGCCGCCTGGTCCGCCAGCAGCCTTGCCTGGTCCCGGGCCCGTTCGGGACCGAGAATGGAGACGAACGTCGCCTTTCCGGCCGCACCGTCCTGCCCTACAGGCTTTCCTGTGGAATTGGAATCGCCTTCGTAATCAAGCAGATCATCGGCGATCTGGAAGGCCAAGCCGAGTTCCTGGGCAAAGGAATGCAGCGCGTGCGCATGTTTCTTGCTGGCATGCCCCAGGATGGCACCAGAGGTAGCCGCGAAAGCGAAGATCTCGCCGGTCTTCAAGCGCTGAAGTCGGGTGATCGCGCCGATATCCAGATCCCGTTCTTCCGCCAGAAGGTCGATCATCTGACCGCCGACCATACCCGTCCCGCCGGCCGCTTTGGCGAGACCGGCCACCAGTTGCGCGCGCACCCAGGCATCGGAATTCGTTTCCTCCGCGGAGAGAACCTCGAAGGCCAGCGCCTGCAGCGCGTCTCCGGCGAGAATGGCAGTCGCCTCATCGAACTTCTTGTGGCAGCTGGGCCGGCCGCGGCGCAGATCACTGTCGTCCATCGCCGGCAGGTCGTCGTGGATCAGGGAATAGCAGTGCATGAACTCGACCGCCGCACCGACCCGGTAGGCGCAGCGCGCATCGACCGCGAAAAGCTTTGCGGATTGCTGCACGATGAAAGGGCGCAGACGCTTGCCTCCCCCGAGACAGGAATACCGCATGGCCTCGAACAGCTGCGCCTCGGCATCGTCGGCCTCGGGCAACAGGAATTCCATTACGCGCTCGACCTCGCGCGCGCAGTCCGCGATCGCGTCCTTAAGATCGGTCATGTCCGGTATCGGTCCTGCTCAGTCTCTGATGGGGTTGCGGATCAGCTTTCGAACGGTTCGGCGGAAACCACGCCGTGACCGTCCGGGCGCCGGATCTTTTCGACCTTCATGCGCGCTTCGTCCAGCTTCTTCTGGCAATGCGCCTTGAGTTCCGCCCCGCGCGCATACGCATTGATGGCGTCGTCCAGGGTCCCGTTGCCGGATTCAAGCTTGCCGACGATTTCTTCAAGCTTCGCCAGCGCCTGCTCGAAGCTGAGGGCACCGATTTCGGCAGATGTGTCTTCGCTCAAGGGGCATCTCCTTCGGACGGTTGTCCGACAATAGTTCCCGCCCGCCCGCGTTACAAGGCCGGGCGGCGCGGCTCGATTGCTCAGGCTTGCATCAGCGTCCGGACATGCGCGGCCGTCGAATTCGCCAGCGCTTCAAGGTCATAGCCGCCCTCGAGGACGGAGACGATTTTCCCGTCGCAGACCATGTCGGCGATGCGCATGAGCTCCTCGGTGACCCACGCGAAATCGTCCTCGGTGAGGCAGAGCGAGGCGAGCGGGTCGTCGATATGGGCGTCGAAACCGGCGGAGATCATGAGCAGTTCCGGGTGGAACTCGATCAGCTTTGGGGAAATGATCTCGGTGATCGCAGCCCGAAACTGCTCGCTGCCCGCCATCGGCGGCAGCGGAACGTTGCAGATGTTGCCGACGCCCCGCTCGGTTTGCTTGCCGGTTCCCGGAAACAGCGGTGTCTGATGCGTGGAGCCGTAGAAGACACCGCCGTCGGCCTCGAAGATCGCCTGGGTTCCGTTGCCATGATGCACGTCGAAATCGACGATCGCGACACGGCGCAGCCCGTGCACGGCCCGCGCCTGCTCGGCGCCGACCGCGATCTGGTTGAAAAAGCAGAATCCCATCGGCGTGCGCGGCTCGGCATGATGCCCCGGTGGGCGCATGGCGCAGAAGGCGTTCTTCGCCTCGCCGCCGAGCACCGCGTCGACCGCGGCGCAGGCCGCTCCTGAACCACGCAGGATAGCATCGCCGGTCCCCGCCGTCAGGACCGTGTCCCCGTCGAGATGCCGTTCGCCGCTCTCCGGAACGGCAGCGAGGATCGCCTCGACGTAATCAAGAGGATGAGCCCGCGCGATCTGCTCCACCGTGGCCTTAGGGGCCTCGCGTCGTTCGAGCGCATCGAACTCGCCCGCGTCGAGCGCGTTCAGAATGGCTTTCAAGCGCGCCGGATGCTCCGGATGCATGCGGCCCGGATCATGACCGAAGCAATCCGCATGGGTGAAAAGCATCGTCCCCATCTCCGTCCCTCCCCAACATTTTTCAGGCTCCCGCGACGGACAATGCCGCTCTGTCAGTTCTTAGCAAGAAGGTCCGCAAACCATCCAGCGTCAACTTGCCGCGATGGAACACGGGTCCATTTTAGATTTGATTGCGGTCGCGCCGGACGCCCGGCAGAATGGGGTATCCTCTTTCTTAGCTACGGTTCCTTGCGCGAAATCATCGACACGGATCGCTTCAACATATCTGGCGTCGGAAGGCGTGTGCACAATGCTGGCTGTTTCTGAGTCTTTGCGCCGCGGCCTCGCCCCGGCATTTCTCATGGCCTCGATACTCTCCGCGACCGCCACACCAGCGCTCGCACAGGGCAAGGCGAGCCCGGTCGAAGTCGACGAGGTACGCGAGGAGCCGCTGACGCAGACCGCACCTGCCACCGGACGCTTCGTCGCCATCGAGCTCGGATCCGTCGCCACCCGGGTGGCCGAGCGGGTCGAGGAGATTTCCGTGCGCGCCGGGGACAGGGTAAAAAAAGGCGACGTGATCGCACGCCTCGCCGACGGCCGGCTCCGGGCCGAGCGCAGCCTCAGGGCATCAGAAGTCAAGAAAGCCGAGGCACAGCTGGCGCGCGCCTCCGCGAACCGCGCCAAGGCCGAGCAGACGTTGGCGCGAACGGAGCAACTGCGGGGCTCGAACGCGTTCCGCAAGAATGCCCTCGAAGACGCCCAGAGAGATCTCGAAGCCGCGGCCGCAAGCCTGGCCGAGAGCGAGGCCGAGACGGCCCGTGCGCGCGCCGAACTCCAGCTGGCGGAGATCGCTCTGGCCGACGCCAGCATCCGCGCTCCCTATTCCGGCGTGGTCCTCGCCCGCCACGTGGTCGCCGGCGCTCATGTCCAGGTCGGCGGGGCAATCGTGACCCTGATGAACGACGAAGCGCTGGAAATCGAAGCGGACGTGCCCGCACAACGGCTTTCGGGGCTTGCGCCCGGGGTTCCCGTCGGCGCGCAATTGCAGGACGGTCGGCGGCTGAACGCCACGGTTCGCGCCATCATCCCGGAAGAGAACCCGCGCACCCGGACCCGCGCCGTGCGCTTTACGCCCGAGTTGCCGGAAGATGCGATCCGGATCGCCGAGAACGAGGGCGTCACGGTGTTCATACCGATCGGCACGGAACGGACAGTGGTCAGCGTGCACAAGGACGCGTTGCTGCTCGACAGCGCCAAGCCTCGCGTCTACCTGGTGCGTGACGGCAAGGTCCAGCCACGAACGATCGTCATCGGCGAATCCCTCGGCAACCGGTTCGAGGTTCTGGAAGGCCTGGTCCCCGGCGACAAGGTGGTGATCAAGGGCAACGAACGTTTGCGCCCCGGCCAGCCCGTGGCCGTCCAGGTGAAGGGTTAACGCCATGAACGGCCTGATCCGGGCATCGATCGACCGGCCGGTTGCCGTCATCGCCGTCGTCCTGATGATCGTGATGTTCGGCATCGTCGCGCTGATCAGCATCCCGATCCAGCTTGCGCCCGACGTGAACCGCCCTGTGATCACCGTTACCACGAACTGGAGCGGCGCCGCTCCGGCCGAGATCGAGCGCGAAATCATCAACCGTCAGGAAGACGAGCTGCGCGGCCTCGAAGGCCTGGAATCGATGATTGCGCGAGCCGAGGACGGCCGCGGACGGATCGAGCTCGAATTCACGCCCGGCAACGACATGGACAAGGCCCTCCTGCTGGTCGCCAACCGACTCGACCGTGTCGGAGGCTATCCGGACGAGGCCGACGAGCCGACGTTCCAGACCTCGGGCTCCGAGGACAATGCGATCGCCTGGGCGACGATCATGCGGAACGAGGGCAACGACGCCCCGATCCACACTCTCGGCGATTTCGCAGAGGACTACGTGAAATCGCGCATCGAGCGCATACGCGGGATTGGCGAGGCCCGCGTCTATGGCGGCGCCGAGCGGGAAATGCAGGTCATCGTGGAACCGCAGCTTCTGGCGCAGTACCAGCTGACCATTCCAGAAGTACTGCAGGCGTTGCGCGAGGCAAATGCCTCGATATCCGCCGGCGCCGTCGAGGAAGGCAAACGGCGCTACGTGGTCCGCACCGAAGGCGACTTCGAGACCATGGACGACGTCCGCCGGGTCGTGCTGCGTTCGATCGAGGATCCGATGACCGGCCGTGTCGCCCGTGTCACTGTTGACGATGTGGCCACGGTCGAAATGGGCTACAAGGAGCCGGTGGCTCGGATCCGCCAGTTCGGGGTCCCGGCCCTCGCCATTCCGATGTACCGGGAGACCGGTGCAAACGTCATCGAAGTGATGGAAGAGGTTCGCGCGACCCTCAAGGAACTCAACGAGGGTATCCTCGCCAGCCGCGGCCTCCGCATCGTCCAGGTCTATGACGAAACCACCTATATCGACTCCGCGATCGAGCTTGTACGGCAGAACATCTGGGTCGGCGGCATGCTCGCCGCACTCGTGCTCTATATCTTCCTGCGCAGCGGCAGCGCGACACTCGTCGTCAGCCTGGCGATCCCGGTTTCGGTGATCGGCTCCTTCGTCGCCATGGCGGCGCTCGGACGCTCGATCAACGTGATCTCGCTCGCCGGTTTCGCCTTTGCGGTCGGCATGGTGGTCGATGCCGCGATCGTCGTGCTCGAGAACATCTTCCGGCTGCGCCAGAACGGTTTCGACCAGCGCGAGGCGTCCTATCTCGGCGCGCAGCAGGTCTGGGGCGCGGTTCTGGTCTCCTCGCTGACAACGGTCATGGTATTCATTCCGATCCTGGTGATGGAACTGGAGGTCGGGCAATTGTTCCGGGACATCGCCGTCGCCATTTCCGTGGCGGTCTGCCTGTCCCTTCTGGTCTCGGCCACAGTGGTCCCGGCGCTCGCCAGCCGCCTGCTGAAAAAGGACGTGACGGAAATTGCGGCATCGCGGCGGATCCCGCTGCTCGACGGATTTGCCCGCGGCTTCGTCGGTGTCGCGATGCGGCAGACGCGTGCGGTGGTGCGGAACCGGATGTTCGCAATCATGGTCATTGCCGGCATGACGGGCGGCGGCATCGCGGTGACCTGGGCAATGCTGCCGCAGCTCGACTACCTTCCGGACGGCAACCGGAACCTGGTTATCGGCTTCGTGCAGCCGCCGCCGGGCTACAACCTCGACACCATGGCCGCGATCGCCGAGAAACTCGAGAGCGCGACCAAGCCGCTCTGGGACTTCGAGGAGACACGCAGCAATGCCGACGACGGCACGCCGATGCTGTCCCGGTTCTTTTTTGTCGCCTTCCGGGCCAATGTCATTGTCGGCGCAGCGGCCGTCGATCCGTTGCAGGCCAAGGGACTGATCCCGGTACTCCGCCGCTCTCTTTTCTCCGAGCCCGGCACCTTCGGCTTCTTCCGGCAAACCTCCCTGTTCGGCCGCGGTGTCGGCGGGACGAGCGCGATCGATCTCGACATTTCCGGCGGCGAACTCGAGGAACTGGCCGAAGTCGCCCAGTCCGTCTTCCAGCGCGTGAACGAAGCCTTCCCGCGCGAGGAAGGCACCCAGATCCGGCCACAACCCTCCCTCTCCCTCGGCGCACCGGAAGTCAGGGTGCTGCCGAACCGGACATTGCTCGCCGATAACGGCGTCACGGCCCGCAATCTCGGAATCACGGTCGACGCCTATAACGACGGCGTCCGCGTCGCGGAGATCACCGTTCAGGGTGAACGGATCGACCTGACCCTGCAGGGACCCGAGCGCCATATCCTGGAAACCCAAGGCGTGCGCAACCTGCCGGTCGTCACCAGCGAGGGCAAGATCGTGCCGGCAGGTTCGCTCGCCGACGTGATCGTGACCACCGGTCCGACCGAGATCCGTCATGTAGAGCGACTGCGCACCATTACGCTCGTGGTCTCGCCGCCCTCGGGCATGCCGCTGGAGGCCGCGCTCAACCGGATGCGCGACCAGGTCATCGAACCGATGCAGGCAGAAGGTCTGCCGCCGGGCGTCAGCATCCGCATGTCCGGCACGGCCGACAAGCTGGCACAGACCTGGAACGAGATGGTGCTCGACCTGATCATGGCACTCATCATCGTCTATCTGGTGATGGCGGTGTTGTTCGAGAGCTTCTTCTATCCGCTGGTGATCATCTTCTCGGTACCGCTCGCCACCGCCGGCGGCGTAGTGGGTCTCGCAGCCCTCAACCTGTTCACCCGGCAGAATCTCGACATGTTGACCCTGCTGGGTTTTGTCATCCTGATCGGCATTGTCGTGAACAACGCGATCCTGCTGGTGCACCAGACCCTCCATAATATACGCGAAGACAGGATGGAGGCGGGCCAGGCCATCATCGAGGCGGCGCGGAACCGGATACGTCCGATCTTCATGTCGACCCTGACCAGCGTGCTCGGAATGCTCCCGCTGGTGATTTTCCCGGGCGCCGGATCGGAACTCTACAGAGGACTCGGTTCGGTCGTGATCGGCGGACTGGCCCTGTCGGCCCTGCTGACACTGGGGATCATTCCTCCGCTACTCTCCCTGACCGTGGGGTTGCTCGAATCAGTTCCGAGACCCGGGCGCGCCACGGACGCCGGAACGAAGCAGGCCGCCGAATAGCCGCCAGGACCCGGAACCTGCGCGACAACCGGTGCTTGGAATTCGCATTAATCAGTTATTATGTGATCTCAAGGCACTGTATTCCGGGTTTATTTTCTTGAAGGCGATGGATTTCACCTGAAGGCCATCGTTTTCTTCGTGCTTCCACCCCGCTCATCCGGCGGCTATTGTTCCGGGTGAATTTCGAGTTGCTTGGAGCGCGCCGGGACAAGGGCCGCACTAGAATGGGACATGGCTCACCGAGATGACGCCGCAGGAAATTGCCACCATCCTCGACGAACATGAAAAATGGCTCAGTCGGGCACATAGCGGATCACGGGCGAATCTTGCGCGCGCGAACCTCGCAGGCTTCACGCTCGAGAAAGTGAATCTCAAATCGGCCAAACTGTCCGGGGCCAATCTCGAGAAAACCATTCTTGCCGGAAGCAACCTCAGCAATACGGATCTGTTCTGTGCGGTGCTCGACGGCGCAGATCTCAGAAACGCGGATCTGCAGAATGCCGACCTTCGGGGCGCCAGCATTCGAAATGTCGCCTTCAAGGGCGCCAATCTTGTCGGTGCCGACTTCCGTGGCGGCACCCTCATGTTCGGCTCTGACGACGAGGACGGAACGCGAGACAGCCCGACCTCGAACCAGCAGGGCGCCGATCTCAGCTATTCCGCCATGCCGAACGCGCAGCTCGCCGGCGCGCACCTCGCCGGCGCCAATCTGTCCGGCGTGAACCTGCGCAAGGCCGATCTGAAAGGCGCCGACCTTTCCGGCTGCATCCTGGTGGAAGCGGATCTCTCCGGTGCCGACCTGCAGGATGCCAATCTCAAGGGCGCCGTTCTGGACAACACCATCCTGAAACATGCCAACCTGTCCGGCGCCAATCTGGACGGATGCGACCTCTCGGCCGCGGACGTTACCGGTGCGAACATGGTGCGGCACGAGGATTCGCTGCCCTTCGAGGTGCGCGAGGTGCTGAACATGCACTATGTCTGGATCCGCGAGGATGGTCGCCTCGGGGATAGGGCGATCCTGAAAGGCACCGACCTGAGCTTCATCGACCTCTCAGCCGTCAATCTGTCCGGCGCCGATCTGCACGGCGCCAACATCAGCGGCGGCAATCTTTCCAACATTCTCCTCGTCATGTCCGATCTCTCGACAACGAATCTCAAGGGCACGAACCTGAGCGGGGCCACGCTCGAAGGGATCAATCTCGCCAATTCGGACATGACCGAGGCCGATCTTTCCAACGCCATCATCGCCCCGGTCGACCTGAAGGACTCGAATGGCAAGGTCACCGGTCGCAAATGGCCCGCCAATCTGTCAGGCGCCAAACTGGTTCAGGCAAATCTGAAGGGTGCGGATCTGCACAACGCCAATCTGGCCGGCGCGGATCTGACAGGCGCCAACCTTACGGGTGCGGACATGAGAGGCGTCAATCTGACCGATGCCGTGTTCCAGCCCGAACAACTCGATTCCGCAAAGACCGACGATAAGGAGAGGGCCTCCGACTGAGAAAAGCAGCCGACGCGACTCGCGCGCAGAGAACCGTCAAACGCTGTTCAAATGGAAAACTCCCTTGACCCGCCGGCCCTGCGCCGTGCGAATTCAAAATCCGGAGGCATATTCCAATAACCGATTTCACCGTGACCGGTGGAGGATCACCCCGTATTGATGAGTGAAGAGCAAAAAGCAGAGAAACTGGCGCATCTGAGTGACGAAATCGAACGTCTGATCGACCGCGTTGCCACAGATGTGCGAGAACAACGGGGCAACCATCAAGAACAACGGGCCAGCAGCTTTGTGATTTATCTGCTGAGGAACTCCGATCAATCGCCGGTGGCGAGCATCCATCTCAAGGAATCCGGTATTGTCCCGGATGACATCGCCGGGACGAACGGCTTCTCCGCCCTGAAAGACTATTGCGAACGCCTGAGCCTTCAGGCACGTGTCGAGGACACCATCCGCCCGTCTCGCGAAGTTGCGGATCCATGTCTCGGAATCATCGTTGATGGATGGCAATGATGATGTTTGACCTGTTAGAAGCCTTGTACAGTGCAGTGACGTGTCCGCTTAGCGGCGGCCCCGCATCTTTGGAAAGTGGCCGGAGCCGATGACGCCGGACGATATCCTCAAAGCGATCGAGAGCCATGAGCAGTGGCTGAAGCGGAAGCCTGGCGGCGTCCGCGCGGATCTGTCGGGCCTGGACATCACGGGCTTCCAGCTCGCCCGCGTGAACCTGCAGTCGGCGCGCCTGTCTGGCACGAACTTCTCGAACACGTTCCTGTCCGGCGCCGACCTGAGCTATGCGGACCTGTTCTGCGCCAATCTCGACAACACGGACCTGTCCAATGCCGTCCTGATGCGCGCGGACCTCCGCGGCGCCACCATCCGGTCTTCCAATCTCGGCGGCGCCAATCTGAAGGAGGCCGACATGCGCGGCGGGGCGATCATCAACGATCTCTCCGGCGAGCGTCCGACCTTCATTCGTGCCGACATGTCCGCGTCGACGATGGACGATGCGGATATCAATAACGCCAATCTTTCCGGCACCGATCTCTCCGACGCCAGCATGATCGGGTCCAATCTCGAGAACACCCTGCTCTGCGGTGCCAATCTCTCTGGCGTCAATCTAGAGAACGCCAATCTGACCGGCGCGGACCTCTCCGGAGCCAATCTCTCCAAGGCGCGGATCATCGGTGCGAACCTGAAGGGTGCCAATCTTCGCGGCGCCCTGGTGTCCGAAACCAGTTTCGCCAATTCGGATCTCAGCAGCGCCATCCTGGAACGGGTCAATCTCTCGACGGCCAATCTTTCCGGCGCCCAGTTGGTGACCGAGAGCGGAGACCGGAGCCGGTCGCTGCGCGACATCGTGAACGATCACGAACTCTGGATCCGCGAGCAGGGCCGCGGCGGAACACGCGCGCAGCTCGCCGGCGCATCGCTCCGGGACGTCGATCTGAGCGACATCAACCTCTCGGGAGCGGACCTCCGCGACGTCGACCTGACCGGCGCGAAAATGCGCCGCACGCAGCTCGTTATGGCCGACCTGACGGGCGCGAGACTGACCCGCGCGGATCTACGCGACAGCGACCTTTCCGGCGCAAAGCTGATCGGCGCCGACATGACGGACGCACAGTTGAACGGCGCCCTGCTCTACCCGGTGGAACTTAAGGATGCGAACGGCAATCCGACCGGGCGCTTCTGGCCCTCGGACCTGGAAAGTGCCCTGCTGCGCAACGCGGACCTCTCGGGCGCGCGCTTCAAGGGCGCGAACCTTGTCGAGACCGACATGAAAGGCGCACGGACCCAGGGCGCCCAGTTTACCGATACCGCACTCGACAAGGCCCTGATGGACCCCTGAGCGCGGCTCAGGCCGCAGACATCACCGCCTTGAGCGACGTGAGCGCAGTCTCGATCCCGCTTCGGTCGACATCGATGTGCGTGACCGCGCGCATCCGCCGCGGCCCCATCGCGCCGATACGGACGCGGTGCTCCCGCATCAGCCCTTCCGAAAGCCCGGCCGCATCGAACGCCGGCGTCGTCACGTCGAAATAGACCATATTGGTTTCGATTTCCGAGACGTCGACGCTCAGCCCCCCGATCTCGGAAATTCCCTCGGCAAGATAGCGGGCGTTCGCATGATCCTCGGCGAGCCGCTCGATATGGTGGTCGAGCGCATGGACGCCGGCAGCCGCAATGATTCCCGCCTGACGCATCGCCCCGCCGAACTGGTGCTTGAACAGCCAGCACCGCTCGATGAACTCGGCGCTGCCTGCGAGCACACCGCCAACCGGGCAGCCGAGCCCCTTGGAAAGATCGATCCAGACAGAGTCGCAGAGCGCTCCGTAGGCCGAAGCCGGCACCCCGGACGCCACCACCGCGTTGAGCAGGCGCGCACCGTCCATATGAACTTTCAGACCGTGGCTGCGGGCACAGTCGGCGACCTCCTTGACGGTCTCGAGCGGCCAGACGGCGCCACCGCCGAGATTGGCCGTGTTCTCGATGTTCACCAGGCGCTGGCGCTGGCCGTGATGGCCTCGCGGGACACGGATCACGGTCTCCAGGTCGGCGGCGGAGAAGATCCCGCGCCTGCCCCTGACAGTGCGGACCATGGCCCCCGCGAGCGCCGCCGGGCCGCCGGCCTCGAAATGCAGCGCATGGGCACTCTCGTCGAGGACGATCTCCTCGCCCCTGTCGACCCAGACCCTGTAGGCGATCTCGTTGCACATCGTGCCCGACGGAAGAAAAACGGCCGACTCCTTGCCGAGCAGTTCGGCCACCCGCGCGCAAAGCCGGTTGACCGTCGGGTCCTCCATTGCCTGTTCGTTGCCGACCTCCGCCTCGGCCATCGCCCGGCGCATGGCGGTGGTCGGACGCGAGACCGTATCGCTGTAGAGATCGACGGCCGGAGCCACGATTTGGTTCGCAGTCATTTTATGTTCTCCCGGAAGACGGCAGCCGCCGCTATTGAATGGTCACGCTGACATGCCAAACTAGAAGGCGGGACGCGACGGCGCAAAGGAACAGGATTGCACATGGCCGACACGAATTCGAACAGCGGACGGGAGGTGGCCCGGCCCAGTGTCCTTCCGTTCTCTCTCGGGCTTTCGGAGAACGACCGGCTGGCGGTTCACATCGTCTATGGCCTTTATGGGGCGGCGATCGTGTTCGGCGTGCCGTCGGTGCTCGGGGTCATCCTCGCCTATCTGAAACGGGCGGATCTCGAAAGCACTCCGCTTTCCGGTCACATCAGCTGGCAGATCCGCACCTTCTGGATTCAGCTCATCACGATCGTGCTGGCCGCGGCTTTCACCGCGACCTTCGTCCTCATCCCGCTCGCCTGGCTGGTCGGCGGCCTCGGCTGGCTGTGGTTCGTCTACAGGGTGATAAAGGGCTGGATCCGGCACTCGAACGATCAGGACATCAAGGATCCCTACGCACTGTTCTGATCTGCGGCTAACCGCGGAAGCGGTTTGACCATCAGCGCCACTTCCTTCGCCCCGCCCTCGGTCTCCTGTCGACCGACCTCCTCGAAACCGTAATTGCGGTGAAACAGCATCGAGGCCTCGTTGGGCGGCCGGATGTTGACCTCACAGGTCAATCGGTCGGCGCGCCCGGCAGCGAAATCCGCGAAATCGTCATAGAGCCGGCGCCCGACACCCCGGCCGCGGGTCTCGGGCGAAACGACGATCCGATCGACATAGAGATAGGACGGGTACCGCGCGTCGAACCAGCGATAGTTGAGGCTGTCATATGGCCTCCCGGGAAGATATCCGATCAGGAATCCGGCGATCAGGTCGCCGTCCCGTACCACCCGGAAATAATCCGCCGTCTCGAAGAACCGGATAAACATCTCGAGATCGACGCTGTTCACATGGGGCACCTCAGCCTCGTTCAACAACCGAACGGCGGCGACGTCTTCCCTCTGAGCGTCTTCAACGCGCATTGAATGTCCTTTTCCGAACAGAACGACGGGGGAGTTTCGTTCGTTCGATATCAGCCCCGAAGACCGGGCGCATCTCGAAATGTCGCTTACCGATAAAATCTTTGACATCCGCTTTGCCGCTTGCCCATGATGAATTCCATTGAAGGAAACGCAGCATCCTGGCGGTCAGCGTATCTAGATATGACTGCCGTTCGGAAAGAAGAATTTCTGCGTATCAAGTCGAACGGGCGGGGATAATACAAAGCCAACAAAGCCCGCACCCGGTTCGATTATCAGGGAACTGCTTCGGAGGCGAAATGCCAGTCGGAATGTTCTTGCTTTTCTGAACATTCGGGGCGACGTCACGTTTCATCACTCGCCGGAAAATGTTCTGAAAACGACACTTTAGCTGTCGCTTTCCGGGCATTATGATCCCCGCGAACCAGTTTGAAACGCGCGCCAGAAAAACAGGGAGACTAATGATGGACAGGGAATTGAAAGATCGTGCCGGGCGACCGCTGAACAGAGCGGTCAAGGCGTGGGCTTCAGAGGCCAAGAAAGGCCGGATGGACCGGCGCGAGTTTCTCGCCCTCGCAAGCGCGTTCGGCGCGACGACGGCGACGGCCTACGGCATGCTCGGCCTCAGCGTCCCGGCAAAGGCTCAGGGCACGCCCAAGAAAGGCGGTACCCTGAAGGTTTCGATGAGTGTTCGCCGCGTGGTTGATCCGCGGATCTTCGACTGGTCGGAGATGGGCAACGTCGCGCGCCAGTTCTGCGAAAACCTGGTCTCCTACACATCGAGCTACACTTTCGAGCCGGCGCTGCTCGAAGGCTGGGAGGTCAACAGCGACGCGACCGAATACATCCTGAAGGTCCGCAAGGGCGTTACCTGGAACAACGGCGACGAATTCAACGCCGACGACGTGGTCTACAACCTCAACCGCTGGTGCGAGAAGGAGGTCGAGGGCAACTCGATGGCCGGTCGCATGGCGACCATAATCGACCCGGATACGAACAAGGCGCTCGACGGCGCGATCACCAAGGTCGACAGTCACACGGTCAAGCTGAGCCTGCCGAAACCCGACATTAGCATCATCCCGGGCATGGCGGACTACCCGGCGCTGATCGTACACCGCGATTTCGACAAGAACGGCGCCGATCTCTCCAAGAACCCTGTCGGCACCGGCGCGTTCGAACTCGACAATCTCGAAGTCGGCGTATCCGCGCGCTGCGTCCGCCGCAAGGACGGCAAGTGGTGGGGCGGGGAAGCCTATCTCGACGCCATCGAATGGACCGACTACGGCACCGACCCGGCGGCGGAAGTCGCGGCGTTCGAAGCCGGCGACGTACACACCAACTATCAGACCACCGCCGATTTCGTCGAAATTCTCGATAGCCTCGATCTGAAGAAATCCGAGGCCGTGACTGCGGCAACCATCGTCGCGCGGATGAATGTGGCCAACAAACCCTACGACGACCAGCGCGTCCGCCAGGCCCTGCAGCTTGCCGTCGACAACTCGGTCGTCCTGCAGATCGGCTACGGCAATGCCGGAACTCCGGCCGAGAACCACCATGTCGGCCCGATGCATCCGGAATATGCCAAGCTGCCGCCGATCAAGCGCGACCCGGAAGCGGCGAAGAAACTGCTGGCGGATGCCGGCGCTGCCGAATTCGAGCACGAGCTGATCTCGATCGACGACGACTGGCGCAAGAACACGACCGACGCCATCGCCGCGCAGATCCGCGATGCGGGGATCAAGGTCAAGCGCACGATCATCCCCTCCTCGTCCTTCTGGAACAACTGGACGAAATATCCGTTCTCGACCACGAACTGGAACATGCGTCCGCTCGGCGTCCAGGTCCTGGCGCTGGCCTACCGCTCCGGCGAGGCCTGGAACGAGGCGGGCTGGTCGAACGAGGAATTCGACACGAAGCTCGACCAGGCGCTCGCCATCGCGGACGCGGACAAGCGCCGCGAGGTGATGGCGGACTTGCAGAAGATCCTCCAGGATTCCGGGATCATCATCCAGCCCTACTGGCGCTCGCTCTACAAGCACATGTCCGAGGAGGTCCAGGGCGACTCCATGCATCCGACTTTCGAGATGCATTTCAACAAGGTCTGGCTCGACGCCTGATCCACGGCAGAGGCCGCTCCGCATTTCGCGGAGCGGCCTTTTAACTTCCCGCAAGGAAGACACAAGGGCCCGCAAGGGTCCGCCCGCACGATGCAGTCGGGGGCGATATGCTGCAATTCATACTGAGACGTCTGGCGGTCATGATCGTGACGATGATCTGCCTGACGCTCGTGGTGTTCTATCTGGTCAATCTCGAGCCGAACCTAAAGAAGCTCGCGCTCGAACAGAACAACAACCGCATGACAGAGGAAGCGGTCGAGAGCTGGCTGGTGAAAGAGGGCTACAGACGCCCTCTCCTGGAACGCTATGCCGAATGGATGGGCAACGCGGTCACCGGCGATTTCGGGCGTTCCACCCGCTTCCGCAAGCCGGTCTCCGAGGTTCTCGCTCCCCGCATCGGCTATACCGGCACGCTGATGTTCTGGGTCATGATCACCATGGTCCCGGCAGCCCTCATAATAGGTGTCCTCGCCGGTATGCGGGAGGGCTCAAGGACAGACCGAAGCCTCTCGGTCGTCTCTATCGCCTCGACCGCAACGCCGGAATATGTCTCGGGCATTCTCTTCACCATCATCTTCGCCTCGTGGCTCGGCGTCCTGAAGGGCGTCTCGAAAGCCGGAGGCATCGACTTCAACAATTTCGCCCTGCCGGTCATGACCATGGCGATCTACGGCATGGGCTACATCGCGCGCATGACACGGGCCTCCATGGCCGAGGTGATGACCGCGCAATATATCCGCACTGCGCGCCTCAAAGGCCTTTCCTTCCGGGCCCAGGTGCTGCGTCACGCCCTCCGGAACGCGCTGATCGCCCCCTTTACGGTGATCATGCTGCAGTTTCCATGGCTGCTGACGGGCGTCGTGATCGTCGAGAAGCTCTTCAACTACAAAGGCTTCGGCTGGACCCTCGTAGAGGCCGCGGACAATAACGACATCGACCTGCTGCTGAGCTGCTCCCTCGTCTCCGTCGTCGTCGTGCTGCTCACGCAGCTCATTTCCGACATCGGGTACGCATATCTCAACCCGCGCATCCGCGTAAGCTGAGCGGGAGAGGCAACATGTTGGAATATATCGGTTTCTTCGAGATCTGGGGCACGGTGATCGCCCGCTTCTGGCCGGTCTGGCTCTCCCTCGCCCTGATCCTCGGCGCCAGCTATCACTTCCGCCGCAACCTCAGCCTCTACGGCCGTCTGTTCGACAGCCGGATCGGCATGGTCGGGCTTGTCATCGTGCTGTTCTGGATCCTGACGGCAATCTTCGCGGACATCGTCGCGGTGTTCGATCCGCTGGAGCAGTTCGCGATGCTGAAGCGCAAGGCACCCGGCGTGATCGACGCAGAAACCGGAAAGGCGTTGCTGTTCGGAGCCGACAATCTCGGCCGCGACCTGTTCAGCCGGATGGTGCACGGCTCTCGCTTCGTGCTGGTGATCGCGCCTGCCGCAACGATGTTCGCCTTCATCGTCGGCATCACCATCGGCCTGCCCGCCGGCTATTACGGCGGCAAGATCGACGCGTTCATGTCGTTCCTCGCGAACCTCGTGCTCGCCTTCCCGGTGATCCTGCTGTTCTACCTGCTGGTGACGCCCGGCATCCGCGAGACCCCGATCCCGATTGCCATGGCCGGTTTCTTCTTCATCTTTCCGATCATCTTCTTCGGAGTCCTGTTCTACAGCCGCTATGCGACACGGCCGGTCTTGCTCGCGCTTCAACTCGCCGGAACATTGCTGATTGGCGGCTGGCTCTATTCCGGCCTCGTCTTCAATGCCGACCCGCTCCACATCATCACGCTCGAGCCGAACGAACTGAACATCTTCGCCTCGGTCGTGTTCGTGAACTCGCCGACCGTTTTCCGCATCGTCCGCGGCATCACCATGGACATCAAGACGCGGGACTATGTGG
Source organism: Nisaea sp. (assembly GCF_965216895.1). Taxonomy (GTDB): domain Bacteria; phylum Pseudomonadota; class Alphaproteobacteria; order Thalassobaculales; family Thalassobaculaceae; genus Nisaea. Next base: position 141,979 of record NZ_OZ244205.1, on the reverse strand, counting down.
CGGCGGCCCAGACCCGCGGCGAAAATGCCTGGTACATCATGCTCTGGGAAATCCTGCCGAACGCCCGCGGGCCGCTGATCGTCGATGCCTGCCTGCGCATCGGCTACACTACGATCCTGCTCGGCACCCTCGGCTTCTTCGGCCTCGGTCTCGCGCCGGAAAGCCCGGACTGGGGATCGATGATCAACCAGACCCGCGCCTTCATCCGGATCGTGCCGACCATTGCCCTGCCCCCGACCCTGGCGCTCGCCATGTTCGTCCTCGGCCTGAACCTTCTGGCCGACGGACTGCGCGAGCAGTCGTTGAAAGACTGAGGAGGAAACGGAGATGACCGAACCGATCCTCGAGATCACGAACCTCTCGATCTCCTTCTTTGTCCGTGCCGGCGAGATCCCGGCGGTGATGGACTTCTCCTGCAAGGTGATGCCCGGCGAGGCGATGGGGCTGGTCGGCGAGTCCGGTTGCGGCAAGTCGACCGTCGCGCTCGGGATCATGCGGGACCTCTCGAACCGCGGGAAGATCACCGCCGGCTCGATCAAGTTCAAGGGTCGCGAATTGACCACGATGAGCGAGAAGGACCTGCGCAAGATACGGGGTTCCGAAATCGCCATGGTCTACCAGGAGCCGATGGCGAGCCTGAACCCGGCGATGCGGGTCGGCAGACAGCTGATGGAAGTGCCGATGCTGCATGCGGGCGCCTCGGTCGACGAAGCCTACGATCTCGCTTTGGAAATGCTGCAGGCGGTGCGGCTGCCGGATCCGGAGCGCATGATGGATTCCTATCCGCACCAGCTCTCGGGCGGGCAGCAACAGCGCATTGTCATCGCCATGGCGCTGCTCTCGAAACCGGCCCTGCTGCTGATGGACGAACCGACCACCGCGCTCGACGTCACGGTGGAGGCCGGCATCGTCGAACTGGTCAAGGAACTCGGCGCGCGGTTCGGCACCTCGATGCTGTTCATCTCGCACAATCTCGGCCTGATCCTCGAGACCTGCGACCGGATCACGGTGATGTATTCGGGCGAGGCCGTCGAGACCGGAACCGTGAAGGACGTCTTCGACCGGATGCGCCACCCCTATACCCAGGGCCTGTTCCGGTCGATCCCGCTGCCGGGCGCAGACAAGTACGCCCAGCCGCTGGTTGCGATCCCGGGTCAGCTCCCTCTGCCGCACGAGCGGCCCGAGGGCTGCAATTTCGGTCCGCGCTGCTCCTATTTCGAGGCCGGGAAATGCGATGCCGGCGAAATCCCGATGATCGACACCGGGATGGCGGATGCACATTACTCGAGATGCGTCCGGGTCCCCGAGATCGACTGGGATACGCCGCCGAAACGTGAGAACACCGTCGAGGCGACGAAACCCGGAGAAGCCATCCTCAGGATCGACGGCCTGAAGAAATATTACGAAGTCGCGGCGAACCAGATGTTTGGCGGCGGCGAGACCCGCGTGGTCAAGGCGAACGAGGAAGTCACCTTCGACGCCCGGGAAGCCGAGACCGTCGCCATCGTCGGCGAGTCCGGCTGCGGCAAGTCCACCCTCGCCAAAATTCTGCTCGGACTGGAGACCGCCACCGAAGGAACGGTGTCCCTTGGCAATACCGAGATCGGCGGCACCGACATCGGAGACCGCGACACCGCGACCATCAGTTCGATCCAGATGGTGTTCCAGAACCCGTTCGACACGCTGAACCCCAGTCACTCGGTCGGCTCCCAGATCGTCCGCACCCTCGAACGCTTCGGCATCGGCAAGACGCCGAAGGAGCGCGAGGACCGGATGCTGGAACTGCTCGATCTGGTGAAACTGCCGCGCGAATTCGCCAGGCGGATGCCACGGCAGCTCTCGGGCGGTCAGAAGCAGCGGATCGGTGTCGCCCGTGCCTTCGCCGGCGCCCCGAAGGTGGTGGTCGCGGACGAGCCGGTCTCCGCCCTCGACGTCTCGGTCCAGGCCGCGGTCACCGAACTGCTCATGGACATTCAGCGTTCCTCTCGCACGACGATGCTGTTCATTAGCCACGACCTCTCGGTGGTGCGCTACATCGCCGACCGGGTCATCGTCATGTATCTCGGCCACATCGTCGAACAGGGCACGACCGAGGAAGTCTTCGCGCCGCCTTATCACCCTTACACCGAGGCCCTGCTCTCGGCGATCCCGATCGCGGATACCAAGGTGAAGAAGAAACATATCGTGCTCGACGGAGACATTCCCTCGGCGATGAACCCGCCGACCGGCTGCCCGTTCCAGACCCGCTGCCCGCACAAACACGAGGTGCCCGGCAACCGCTGCGAGACGGAGCTTCCGGAGAGCCGCGCGATAGACGGACAGCACCGGATCAAGTGCCACCTCGCTGACGAGATCCTGAAAAACATGGAGCCGGTGGTCGCACTCGGCTGAGTGCGCCGCTTTTCTGCCAAAGAGAAAGGGCGGCCCGAAGACCGCCCCAAGTCAACTCTTCCATGGCCCCGAAAGGCCGCCATGGAACAACCGTCAGACGTTGCCCGGCAGAGCCTGGGAAACGGATTTCACCATCTCGGTGATGCGCTTGCGCACGCCGACATTGGTGATGTTGTAATACGCACGCACCAGTTCGAGGGTCTCGCGCCGGGCCATCGGATCGTTCGGTTTCTCCTCGTATTCCGCGGTCGCCGATCCCGCACGCACCTTGCGCGGAGAATTGGCAGCGGTGTCGTCCGTCATGTCGTCGAAGAAGAAGCTGACGGGAACGTCGAGGATCTGCGCGATATCCCAAAGGCGGGACGCGCTGATCCGGTTGGAGCCGCGTTCGTACTTCTGGACCTGCTGAAAGGTAATGTTCAGCGCCTCACCCAGCTGTTCCTGGCTCATGCCAAGAAGAGTGCGGCGCAACCGGACCCGCCGCCCGACATGGACATCGATCGCGTTATTGTTCGTGACGCGAAAGTTCGGGTCGTCATTGCCATTCAATGCTTGCTTTGCTGCGGCCATTATCAGTCTCTAGTAGTTTCAGTGAGTTTGATGCCCGGTCGGAAGAATGAAACATACGACCGAGCTTGGCGAGCTTCTACAACGTCCCGGCGATTTTTCCAACAAAAACTAAAGGATTCGTAGAATATTATTTGGTGACATCGAAGTCAACATTAATCCCAATTAACTATTTTTCTTAACCACAACCAACAAAACACAGAGTAGCTCAAAAATTCGTAGAATTGCTCTTAATTTCTTCTTGAATTGTCACATTTCCGCAATCGGTGCGTTCATATAGCCCGAAACCAAGGCAAGTATAAGCATAAAAGAATGTGCATTCCGCGAAGCGTTCACCCGGAACAGGCACTGATCACTCCGGGCCCTCATCCCAAAAGCGACGGGCCGGACAGCACATCTGTCGCCGCACAGCTAGACAGGAAGCGCCTCAAGAGGGGCACCATTGCGGCAACAAAGAGGTCATTTGCGGAAAGGACGGCCCATCATGGCAGAGAGCCGCAGCCGGACCAGGCGGCGTGAGCGCACGCGATCGCGTACGGGAGCGGACGGCGCGCAACAGCGGATCAGGCAGGCGCCCTGGCGGCGTCTCCGCTCGCCCTACCCGCCCCTTCCGCTGATCTCCGAAGATCAGATCGAGGCCATTCACGCGGCGTCGCTCCGCATTCTGAGCGAGATCGGTATCGATTTTCTCGATCCGGCGGCCCGCATGCTCCTGAAACGGCACGGCGCGGACGTGAATGAAGGGTCGGAGCGCGTCCGTTTCGACCCCGACATGGTGCTCGACCACGTCGCCAAGGCACCGTCCGAATTCACCCTGCATGGCGGACGCCCGGAGCGCGATCTCGTCTTCGGCGCGAACAGCATCAACTTCTGCTGCATCGCCAGCGCGCCTTTCTGCAGCGATCTGGACGGGGGACGCCGCGACGGCAATTACGCCGACTTCAACAATTTCTGCCGCCTCACCCAGAGCGCGAATATCGTCCATATGTTCGGCGGCTATCCGGTCGAGCCGGTTGACCTTCCCCCGGCGACGCGGCATCTCGACTGCCACTATTCCTTCCTGACCCTCTCGGACAAGGTACACCACGCCTATTCCCTCGGTCGCCAGCGCCCGTCCGACGCCATCGACATGCTCTGCATCGCACGCGGCGAGACCCGCGACAGCATCGCCGAGCGGCCGGGCATGCACACCATCATCAACACCTCATCACCGCTCCGTGTCGATACGCCCATGCTGCAGGGCCTGACGGAAATGAGCGCGCACGGTCAGGCGGTCTGCGTCACGCCCTTCACACTGTCCGGCGCCATGAGCCCGGTGACCATTGCCGGCGCGCTCGCCCAGCAGAACGCGGAAGCACTGGCGGTCATCGCCTTCACCCAGATGGTGCGCCCCGGCGCCCCCGTGATCTATGGCGGCTTCACCTCGAATGTCGACATGCGCAGCGGTGCGCCCGCCTTCGGAACGCCGGAATACGCCAAGGCCGCCTTCGCCGGCGGCCAGCTCGCGCGCAAGTACGGCCTGCCTTACCGTTCGACCAACGCCAATGCGTCCAATGCGCCCGATGCCCAGGCCGCCTGGGAATCCATGATGTCGCTCTGGCCGGTCGTGCTCGGCCACACCAACATGGTGATGCACGCGGCCGGCTGGCTGGAAGGGGGACTCACCGCCTCCTTCGAAAAGTTCGTGATCGATCTCGAACTGCTGCAGGGCATGGCCGCCTTCCTCGATCCGCTCGAGATCTCGGATGCGTCTCTTGCACTCGACGCCATCCGCGATGTCGGTCCCGGCGGCCATTTCTTCGGTACGGCACACACGCTGGAACGTTACGAGACGGCGTTCTACGAGCCGCTGCTTTCGGACTGGCGCAATTTCGAGAGCTGGGAGGAAGCCGGCAGTCTCGACGCGACGAGCCGGGCGAACCGGATCTACCGCGCCATGCTCGAGGCCTACGAAGCGCCGGCGATCGACCCGGCGATCGACGAGGAACTGAAGGCGTTCATCGCCAAACGGCGCGAGGATCCGGGGATCGAGTAAATCAATCTGCCGATCAACGGTAGGGATGCACAGGGTTTTCCTTCACACGGAAGAGCCAGCGCCGGGCGATTTCGCGATACCCCCGATAGATACGCTGGCCTGCATGGTCGGATCCGAGGCGCCGGAAGGCTTCGTATTCCGGCAGGCGGTACCATGGCACGCCGGGCCTTGTGTGATGCGCGACATGCAGATTGTTGTTCAGGAACAGCAATGCGAACGGCGCTTCGGCCTCGACGATCGCGGTCCGGCCATCTGGCTCGGAGGCGGCGTGATGTTCCGCGAAAGAGCGCAGGAGCAGGAGCCCCGTGCCCGGATAAGCGAAGCAGAGCAGGTAGGTCCAGAAGGGCATTTCGCAGACCAGCGCGAGCCAGGAGAGCAACAATCCGGCTCCGATGAGATGCAGCCCCCACGCCTTCCAGCGGCCGGCACCGCGCAGGAAGGCCCGGGTTTCGCGGCCCAGGAAGAGCGCGGACACGAACAGCGGCCCGATCAGCAGCCGCCCCGCGAGCGTGTTCACCGCGCGATGCAACAGGCGCCGCGGCGTTGAATACATGGCCCACTGACCACGCGTTACGTAGAAGGATTCCGGGTCCTCGATCGGATCGGTCAGGTATTCGTTCTCGTGATGCTTCAGGTGGCTGTCGCGGTAGATCCCGAACGGCACCCAGAGCATCAGAGGCAAGCCGGCGAGCGCCGTGTTGAGCCAGCCGATCCTTGTCGGATGCCCGTGGATCGCCTCGTGCTGATAACCCGCGTGCCAGGCGACCAGTGGAGCACCCGCAAGCGGCAGGAGCCAGGATGGCACCGCCGCGTGCCAATAGGTCACGAGCCCGAAGAGGCCATGGATGACAAGCCAGAGCAGCACCGTCGGCCATTCGACGGCAGGTATCGTTCGCCTCTCGGCCCCGAGAAGCCGCGCCGTGGCACCACCTTCGAGAGGCAGTTGGTTCAATGATCTTTCAAGCATGGAGGCAAGCTAGGCCACCATGCCGCACCGCAACAACGAGCGTTTGCGCCATTATTGCGACGTATGTTGATTATTCGCTCTATAAGGTGATAATTTCCAACATCGCTGAATTATTGCCCCGAGCGCAAATTGGACCGACGTGACACCGTAGAGATCTTCCGTTCCCGGCTTGCCGAGAGCATGGAGCGCGCCGGCATGAACCGGTCCGGACTTGCGAAACGCGTCGGCGTCGACCGTTCAACGCTGTCGCAGTTGCTCTCGCCGGAGAACGACAGGCTTCCCCGCGCCGATACCGTGGCCGCCATCGCCGCAACCCTGCAGGTCAGCCTCGACTGGCTGCTCGGTCTCACACAGCAGGAACAGCTCGGCGCCGAGATTCTGCAGCGCTCGCTCCATATCACCGAGGCCTCGCGGGCTGCGGCGGATCGCAATATCGCCGAATGGCATGCGGAAGCGGTCGGCTACAAGATCCGCTACGTCCCCGCCAACCTGCCGGACCAGGTGAAAACACCCGAGGTGCTGGCCTACGAACACGGCGCGGTCGAGGCCTTCGAACGCGACAGCGCGATCGAGCGGACCCAGGAGCGACTGGCCTATACCCGCCGACCGGAGACCGATATCGAAATCTGCATGCCGCGGCAGGCGCTTGACGATTTCTCCGCCGGCGCCGGCATCTGGTCCGACCTCGCGCCGGAGCTCCGTCTCGCCCAGCTCGAACAGATATTGCACCTGCACGACGAGCTCTATCCGAGCATGCGCATCTATCTGTTCGACGGCCGTGTGGTTTATTCCGCACCGCTCACGATTTTCGGCCCGCTCCGCGCCTCGCTCTATCTCGGACAGAGCTTCTTCGTGTTCAACACGACGGAGCATATCCGCACCCTCACCCGTCATTTCGACCAGCTGATCCGGGACGCCGTCGTGCAGAGCCATGCCCTGCCGGACTATATCCGCGGATTGATCCAACACTTTTCCAAGATTGCCGCCGAATGATCGCCTCACTCGACATGTATGACCTCCCCGAGATCCGCGCGGCGACCGACGAATGGTGGGCCGCGCTCGCCCGCGCTTTCAGGACAGAGGGGATCAACGGCGTTCCGGCAGAACGCGCCCGGTTCGCCGAGGAGAGCGACGCCTGGTCGCGACCCGACCTCTTCTTCGCGCAGATCTGCGGCTATCCGTTGCGCAAATGTCATCGCGAGACCCTCACTGTCATCGGCACGCCATGTTACGCCGCCGACGGCTGCGCCGGACCCCGCTACAGCAGCGTCGTCATCGTCCAGCGTGGCGCCGGGATCGGCGCGCTCGCCGCCCTGCGGGGGCAACGCCTCGCCTGCAACGGCGCGACCTCCCAGTCCGGCATGAGCGCCTTGCGGGCGCTGCTTGCGGAAGAAGGTCATGGACCCGACTTCTTCGGCGATACGATCCGGAGCGGCGGTCACCGTACGAGCGTCGCATTGGTCACTTCGGGAGAGGCCGACACGGCGGCGATAGACTGCGTGACCTGGGCCCTCTTGCTGAAGCATGCACCCGAGGAATGCGCGGCCGTCGAGGTCCTGACGCGAACCCCGGACGCCCCCGGCCTGCCCTATGTCGTCCCCGCCGCGACCGACGCCGGCACCCTTGCCGCGCTGCGCCGGGGCCTCACCCGCGCCGTTGCCGACCCAGCCGGCGCGGAGGCTCGCAGAACTCTCCTGATCGAGGACATCGCGCTGCTCACCGATCACGATTACGTGGAAATCGACGAAATCGAGACCCGTGCCGCCGCACGAGGGCTGCATTCCCTCTTCTGAGCTTGTTGCCAAAGGCCGGACGGGGCAAGATCCGCCGCGAGAAGAAGACACATGCCCGCAGGGAGAATGCCTCGCCATGGCCATCACATTCTACGATCTTTCCGCCCGGAACGGCGCCCGCTTCAGCCCCTTCGGCTGGCGCGCCCGCATGGCACTCGCGCACAAGGGCCTCGAGGCCGGCGCGACGGTGGAGCACGTGCGCTTCGGCGAGAAAGACAAGCTGGAATTCAGCGGCCAGAAACTTGTCCCGGTCCTGCGGGACGACGATACCGTGGTCTGCGACAGCTGGGACATCGCCTGCTATCTCGAGGACAAATACGCCGACCGGCCGAGCCTCTTCGGCGGCGAATCCGGCCGCGGCGCGGCCATGTTCGTCAATGAGTGGACAAACCGTGCCATCAACCCTCTGGTCGCCGGCCTCATCGTCCACGACGTCTATCTTGCCTGTGACGAGCGCGATAAGCCCTATTTCAAGGAATCGCGCGAAGCCCGCTTCGGCAGATCGCTCGAAGAGATCCAGGAAGGCCGCGAGGAACGCCTGCCGGATCTGCACAAGGCCCTCGCTCCGGCCCGAGCCGTGATCGAGAAGCAGCCCTTTATCGGCGGGACCGGCCCGAGCTACGCCGATTACGCGCTTTTCGGCACCCTGATGTGGGCGCGGATCTCCAGCCCGTTCGAGCTGCTCCCGGAGAACGATCCGCTCTGGTCCTGGCGCGAACGGCTGCTCGACGCCCATGACGGCGCCGCCCGCAAGGAAAACCCCTGCGCCGACGCCGCCTGAGGAGTGAATGATGGCACGTGTTCCCGCCCTCAGACCCGAAGATATGGATGACGCGCAACGGAGCATCCATGACGCGATCGTCAACGGTCCGCGCGGCAGGGTCGAAGGCCCGCTGAAAGTCTGGCTGCACAGCCCGGCCCTGGCCGACAAGGCCCAGCAGCTCGGGCAGTTCGCCCGTTTCGACAGCTCGCTAGAACCGCGGCTCTCCGAACTCGCGATCATGGTGACCGGCCGTTTCTGGGGCGCCCAGTTCGAATGGTCCGTGCACAAGCCTTTCGCGCTCAGGGCTGGGATATCGGAAGCGGTCCTGGATGCGATCCGGGACCGCCGCACCCCGCCCTTCGAGAAGGAGGATGAGCGTGTGGTCTATGACGTCTCACGTGCCCTGCACGAGACCCACAAGATCGGCGACGCACTTTATGCCGAAGCCGTGAAAGTGCTCGGGCAGAAGCGGCTGATCGATCTCGTCGGCGTGCTCGGTTACTACACGCTGATCTCGATGACCATCAACGCATTCGACGTCCCGCTGGAAGGCGATCAGGTCGCGGAACTCGACTGAATTCCGAGCCCCCGGAGCGCAATCTCCGCAAACAATCGGGAATTGCAACAAGATCATTTTCTGAAAAAAGATTCGGTTAACATTGCGTTAACAAGAGGCGAGCGCTACCCTGTCACCAAATGATAGGAGACAGGACATGACTACCGTTTCGATTGTGCTCTTTAGCTGGTGCGCAATCGCTGTGGTCGGCGGAATTCTGCTGGGTCGCGGCATTCGCGAGAACTGATAACCGCTCGCCCGAAAGTCAGGAACCCCGTATAGGTAGTGGGTCCCGTGGAACGTTTTCCGCTCAGACGGCTCCTGTCCTCAGCACGATTTCAATCCCGACAATGATGGCGACAAGAAAGGCGAGATATCCGGCAAACTGGATGTGCTCCTCGCCATCGATGACGACCTTGCGCAACCGCGCTCCGAAAATGTCGAACAACGAGACCGTGAGCAGGATGATCAGCAGGATCGCGGCGCCGGCCGCGTAATCGAAACCGCGCAAGGCTTCCGAGAGCGACATGCCGATCCCCCCGGCGCCAACAATGCCGAGCACTGTCGCCGAACGCACGTTCGCTTCAAAACGATAGAGCGAAAACGAGATCCAGAGCGGCAGGACCTGCGGGATGACGCCGTAGATGATCTCCTGCAGCCGGGACGAGCCCGTCGCACGGATGCCCTCGACCGGACGCGGATCGATCGCCTCCACCGCCTCCGAGAAGAGCTTTGCCAGCGTGCCCGTGGTGTGGATGGTCAGCGCCAGCACGCCGGCAAGCGGGCCGAGACCGACCGCCGCGACGAAGATCAGCGCGAAGACCAGTTCGTTGATTGCCCGGAACGCGTCCATCAGCCTGCGCACCGGAAAATGCAGCCAGGCCGGCACCAGGTTGGCCGAGGACATCAGCCCGAAGGGAATGGCGAGCAGGACAGAGAGGAAAGACCCCCAGACCGCCATCTGCACGGTCTCCAGCATCAGGTCCAGGTAGGTCCGCCAGTAACGGAAATTCGGCTCCAGGAAATCGCCGAGCAGCATCGCCATGTTCCCGCCGCCTGAAAACACCTGGCCGATCCGGTGCATATCCGCCGGCACGAAGCTCCAGACCAGCATCACGAGGAAGGCGCCCCAGAGCAGCCAGTCGAACACCTGTTCCTTACGGGTACGGCCCGGCACCTGGATGTCCTCGAGGCGGGTCGCGGGGCCGTTGGCGGCGAGATCGGTCATGTGCGGGCTCCGGAAAAGGCGCGGGGGCCGAACCCGGCCCCCGCTGAATGACGGCCCGGATCACACCGGGCCGCTCAGTCTGGTTACATACGCGGGCGGGCAGCCGCCGCAGCGCGGATCTCTGCAATCCTCTTGTCGATCGCGGCGATCTTGTCCTTCTTCTCGGATTTGGACATCGTCGCGTCGCCCTCGATGGACATGCGCTGACGGATCTGGTCCATCTCGTAGAACGGCCAGAGCTGGGCGTTCGAGGACGGCACGAACGGCCCCATATCGATCATCGCGAGCGCTTCGCGGGCATTCGCCACCTCGGCGTCGCTGCCGAGGCGTCCATAGGTCATGAAAAAGGACATGACCTTTGCCTTCAGGTCCTTGTTCAATTCCGGACGCCAGGCCATCGGGTCGGAAGCGATCAGCGGAGAGCGCCAGATCTCCTTGATCTCGGCAAAGAGTTCCGGGCGGGCCTTCTTCAGACGCTTGTAGAGACCGCCCGAAGAGGCAACCGCCGCATCGACCTGCTTGGTCGCGACGGAGATCAGGTTGGTCTCGTGGTTGGCGTTGCGCACCGTCTTGAAGCAATCCTTCGGGTTCACGCCCTCCTTGGCGAAGACAAAGGTCGACGGCACCAGGAAGCCCGAGGTCGAATTCGGATCACCGAGGCCGAAATTCAGCGTCTTGTCGCATTTCAGGACGTCTTCGTAGGTCAGGCCCGAGTCCTTGTGCGTGACCATCACCGACCAGTAACCCTGATCGCCGTTGGACTCGGTCGTCTGGGCGAAGATCTCGGCGCCGGCGCGGTCGACAGCGACCATGCCCGACTTGTTGCCGTACCAGGCGATATCGACCTTGTCGAAACGCATGGCCTCGATCACGCCGGCATAGTCGGCCGCGAAGAACGGTTTCACCGGCATCCCGAGATCGTCCTCGAGCGCCTTCAGGAACGGGCCCCATTTCTCGCGCTGGGCCGAGCTGTTCTCGGTGGCGATGATGCCGAAATTGATCTCTTTTGGGTTTTCCCGGTCGGCGAGGGCCGGAACGGCGCTCGTGGCGAGGCCTGTGGCCAGTACCGCCGCGGCGGTCAGGCGGGTCATGATGGTCATCGGATCAACTCCTCTTGGCTGCTGGGGGCAAGTGTCAGGCGGAGGCGACGAGGCGCTGTTCCGCTTCTGCATGAACCTCTGCGAAATCCTCGGCATCGGGCAGGATCAGCTCCTCGCTCGCCTCGCCGTAGATCTCGCGGAGAAAACCGGTGGTCAGGTCGTGCGACGGGCCGTCGAACACCACGCGGCCGTCGCGCATCGCGATGGTGCGCTTGCAGTAGCGCCGGGCGTATTCGACCTGATGCAGGGAGACGAGCACCGCCGTCCCCTCGCTCCTGTTGATATCGGAGAGGATCTCCATCACCCGTCGCGCGGAAGCCGGATCGAGCGAGGCGATCGGTTCGTCCGCCAGGATCGCTTCGGATTCCTGCACGAGACAGCGGGCAATCGCCGCGCGCTGCTGCTGGCCGCCGGAGAGCGTCTGGGCGCGCTGGCGCGCGGTGATCTCGATGCCCACGCGGGCCAGCGCCTGCATGGCGCGCTGCTTTTCCGGACGGGAGAACTGCATCAGCGTGCCGCGCCATTTCGGCATGCGGCCGAGCCTGCCGGCGAGCACATTGGTCAGCACTGTCAGTCGCGGCACCAGGTTGAACTGCTGGAAGATGACGCCGAGGCGCCGCCGCACAAGCGGAACCTCGGCCGAGAGTTTGCCTCTCGCCTGTACCGGCGCGCCAAAGACGGCAATCTCTCCGCCGTCCTTCCCCTTGTCGGCACCGAGGAGACCGGCGATGTGGCGGATCAGCGTGGATTTTCCGGAGCCGGAGGCGCCGATCAGCGCCACCATCTCACCGGCGCCGATCTCGACGGAGACGTCAATTAGCGCACGGCGCCCGTTGCCAAAGGTCTTGGAGACGTTCCGGATCTGAATGGCTGGCGGATTCTGATTGTCTGTCATGCGGCCCCTTCCCGAAGGCCGCCACATTACTCAGATGGTTTGACCGGCACGCCGCAAGAACATGACCGTTTCTGGACTCGCAGATGACAGGACACCTACAAACTGAAACCGAAGAGTCTCGGATCGGTCACGATCTCCGCCCGACCATCTGCGGGCATTCCATCGTCATCACCGCCTCGTCGTGCTGGTTGTAGGTCGTGTATTTGAACCGCACGAAGCCGCGGTCCGGTTTCGAGCGCGACTCCCGCTTCTCCAGCACTTCCATTTCGACTCGGAGCGTGTCGCCCGGGCGCACCGGCTTCAGCCAGTGCAACTGCTCGATGGTGCCGGCGCCGAGATTGGTCGCCTGCAGGCCGTTCGCCTGCCAGGCGAGCCGGAAGCTGACCGCGAGGGTCTGGAAGCCGCTGGAGATGACGCCGCCGAAATGGCTCTCCTCGGCGTCCGGCACGCTGATATGGAAGGGCTGCGGGTCGTATTTCCAGGCGAACTCGATGATCTCCGCTTCCGTCATCGTCTTGCGCTGCGAGCCGAGAATCTGGCCGATCTCCAGGTCCTCGAAATAAACCGGGGTCTGCATCTCCCGCGCCTCAGAGCGCCGCCGCGATGGCGTCGCCGAGATCCCTGGTCGAGGCCTGGCCGCCGAGATCCGGCGTCTTCGGCCCGCCGCCGGAGACCACCCTCTCGCAGGCCGCGACGATGGCGTCCGCGGCTTCCTGGTGGCCGTGATGCTCCAGCAACATGGCGCCGGACCAGATCTGCCCGATCGGGTTGGCGATGCCCTTGCCGGCGATGTCCGGGGCCGAGCCGTGCACCGGCTCGAACATGGAGGGGTACTTCTTCTCGGGATTGATGTTGGCCGAGGGGGCGATGGCAATGGAGCCGGCCACCGCGGGGCCGAGATCTGAGAGGATGTCGCCGAAGAGGTTGGAGCCCACCACGACGTCGAACCAGTCCGGGTGAAGGACGAAATTCGCGGTCAGGATATCGATGTGATACTGGTCGGTCTTCAGCTCCGGATACTCCTTCGAGACCGCGGCGAAACGCTCGTCCCAGTAGGGCATCGTGTGGATGATTCCGTTCGACTTGGTGGCCGAGGTCACCTTCTGCTTGCCGGTGCGGCGGCAGAGTTCGAAGGCATAGCGCATCACCCGGTCGGTGCCGGTGCGGGTGAAGACGCTCTCCTGCATCGCCATCTCCCTGTCCGTGCCCTCGAAGAGCCGGCCGCCGATGGCGGAATACTCGCCCTCGTTGTTTTCCCTCACGACGTAGAAGTCGATATCCTCCGCCGACCGGTTCGCGAGCGGACAGGGCATGCCGCGCAGCATGCGGATCGGGCGGAGATTCACGTATTGCTCCATCTCGCGGCGGATCGGGATCAACAGGCCCCAGAGCGAGACATGGTCCGGCACGCCCGGAAAGCCGACGGCGCCGAGGAAGATCGAGTCGAATGCCTTGAGCTGATCGATCCCGTCCTCCGGCATCATCTGCCCGGTCTTGTGATAACGCTCGCAGCTCCAGTCGAATTCGGTGAACTCGTACTCGATGCCGAACTTGGCGCCCGCCGCCTCCAGGACCTTGATGCCTTCCGGGATCACTTCCCAGCCGATCCCGTCGCCGGGAATGACCGCGAGTTTCAGTTTCGACATATCGGCTTCCTCCGCCTATCCGCATTGCTGCCCGGATGCACTGCCCGGACAATTGGGGCGGCATGATAGGCGGAGTGCACCCGATCCCGAAAGCGTCTCGGTAGCGCGGGCTGTCTTTCCCGAGCGGAACATCACCCGAGCGCTTCGGTCCTACTTCCCGGACTTGTCACCGTAGGTCTTCAGCAGCCTCTTGGCCTCCGCGCTCGCCATGAACGTCCGATAAAGCTTGGCATCTGCCTTCGGGCCTTTGCTTTTCTTGACGCCGAACTTGGCGGCGCCCCGCTTGTAGTGCACGGCGAAATAGTTTGCCATGAACTGCCCGCGCGCCTGGCCGGAGCGGTGGGTATGCTCGGTTTCTTCCTTAAGGGAAAGCACGCTGTCCTTCATCGCGCCGCCGAAGCCATAAGAGTTCTGGTCTGCCTCTTGATCGTTGCCGGAGCCACCAAAACCGGAAAAGAAGCCGGAGAACGACGCGCCGCCTTCCTTGCTGGTCTCGGCATTCTGCTCCTCCGCCTTCTGCGACGCCGCAATCCGCTGATCCGCGTTTTCCATCGACCGGCGAACCGCCATAAAGGACATACCCTTGGTCTCCCATGCCGAGACCGTATCGAGCGCTCCGCTCACATCCTTCGCGCCATAGCCGCAGCTTCGGAGAATATCAGCGCCGAGCATGTCGGCCTGGTCCTCCTGGAAACGGATCGCCGCGTTCTTCATCCGGTCACCCTCCATTCCAATGCTGAGGGCTGCACTCGCTTTCTTCAGACCGGAGAACAGATTGGTGCCAACGGAACTCAGAAAACCCCCGTTATCCGCCTTGGCTATCCGCTGCTCGACGTCCTTAATCGGATCCTCGTTATGCTGCATCACCACGTGCGCATATTCGTGCGCGATGAAGAACAGGATATGCCCCGGGTCTTTCACCCGTGCGAAGAGCCGAGGGTCGACCAGGATCAGCCCGCTCCTGCGCGCCTCCAGTACCAGCGCGCCGCTTTCATCCTTGGGCCTGTGGGCGATCTTGAAATCGACCGCCACCCGCGGCAGATCATCCTTCAGCCTGTCGAGGCAGGCGCCGAGCAGTTTGCCGAGAAAACGCTCTGCGCCCGGCGCGTCGATCATCACGTTTCCGCTCTTGAGCGCGTCGATCTCGTCCGCGGCACGCATCCTTCGCAATGCCGCCGCGTCGAGAGTCACGTGACTGAACATCTCTCGGTAGCCTCGAATCATCCGGTCTTCAGGAAGTTCCTGATCGAGAAGCTCCCAGCTCTCCGTGCCGTTCTTCTCGACTTTGACCCACTTGTCACCGGTATTCTCGTCGGTCCAGGTTTCTTGTTCCGCCGACAGGGCCGAGGCGGCCGTGCCGATCAGAATGGCGCATGCCAGGATCGCGCCGCGCATCACTTCGAACACCCTGCGCCGAAGGCCCGTCCGCTGCCGCTGGCGGCGGCCGATGCGGAGGTCACCTGGGTGCGGCATTTTTTCTGGAATTCCGCGTCGAGATTGGTTTCGACATCCTCGGAATAGATCAGGTATTCGCCCACGCCGGGAATATCGATCTCATAGCCCGCCCCGTCCGCGATGACGTTTTTTATGGGGATCGTCTTTCCTTCGAGTTCGACCCGCAGCACCGATTTGACCGGCTCCTGGGTCTCGATATCGAAGAGGTCGAGCTGGGTGGGAATGACCCTGTAGACGCTGCTCGGCTGCTCGGCGAAGACACCGCCGCCAACGGCCAAGAAAAATACAAGTGCCGCTACGAATATCGGAAAACGGGAGAATGAAAGCGAAATCATGCCGTTTCTCCTGAGGTCTGTTCACAAATGGAGCTCTTCTCCGGCAGCGCGAGCACCCGAGCCAGAAATGTCTCCATCTGGAGGAGGTAGAAAGAGCCTGTCAGCCCGCTGACAAGCGCGATCAGGCCGAAGAGCCCGATGAGGTTTACGGGGGTCAGCCGCAATACCAGGACCTGGGTTGCAGCAATCGCGACCAGGATCGACAGATAGAAGATCGTGGCAACGGAAGCCGACAGCAGATGCCTTTGGAGCGGACGGTCTTTACTGTTCTGGAAGCGGCTGGTCGAAAACGACACGAACGCGTGTATCGTGGCCAGAATGACAAATGTCGCCATAGAAAAGGTCCCGGGACCGATCGTCAGAACCATGTCGTCCGTACCCGGCACACGGAGTTTGAGCTCTGTTTTCAGATATCCGTCACCATCCCGATGCAGATTCTCGAGAGCCATGGCGTGCCTGTAGCCGGACGAGACCGAAGGATTTGTCGGTGGGTCGACGAAGCTCGACACCCCGAATATGGCTTGACTGTAAATGACGTCCTTGCCCTCGATCCTCTTCCGCAATTCAACGGCGAACTGTTCTCTCAGATCTTTCGGAAAGCCGCGCCGCACCAGGTTTGTAAGGGAAATCAGGGGCATATAGGGGCAGGGCTCTTCTGCAGCTTTCGCGCCGCCCCAGAACGTCCGACCGATCACGTAGACGAACACGCTCCATGAGCCCTGGTCGGCCTTGTATTTGCAGCCCTCAAGAAACTCGTTCTCCGGAGTGGGCACGAGCCCCCACTCGATCTGCAGGGGCGAGGAAAAATTCGTGTCGAGAACGGAAAGCGCAGACCCGTCCAAACCGCAATCGCTGCGCTCGCAAGCGAAACGGTAGAGCGCAAAAGCGGGAGACTCGTGGTGCTTAAATGTCAGGAAATACTGGTCATGGGCTAGCGGCTCGGTCCCGAGTTCCACCAGCGCCGGCCGGGTCAACTGCCTCAATTCGGCGCGCGGACGGGTGAACTTTCCGACCGGAACAAAGACCGGAATTTCCGGCTTGCTGTTCTTGTAGCGGGTGAGGACCTGAACCAGACGATCCAGTGTGGGATCATCGCGGCGATCCCTGAGAATGAAATCCATGAACACTGAGCGCGGATTGAACTCGAGGATCGCCTCGAGGACATGCGCGTGCTGGCCATAATCCATCGGCCATAGCCAGTCGTGACGTTTCAGATCCTCGTCATCGACAAGCACGAGCGGAACGCTGTCCCGCTGAGCGGTATTGCGAAACGGCGCAGCGAACAGGTTGTAGATTCTGTAATTAAAGCGTTCCGTCAGTTCACCAACCCCGAAGAACCCGGTCTGCAGTCCAAATAGGCCAAAGGCGAGTGAGACGGAAAGACGGATCAGACCTTTTTCCAGCCAACACCGGCAGCGCGTCAGCGCGCGGGGATGATACCGCCGCAGCAATTCGCAGATCAGCCATCCGGTTCCGCCTCTCGCCATCCCCAGATCACCTCTCCATAGGTGTGGAGTTTTTCAAAAACAATCTTTACGGGATAGCAAGGTTAACAGATCGACCAAAGTTCGAAAGGTTTTCCCGACTATATTTTCTCAAAATTATTCTTTGCCAGACGAATCAAGCGGCTACTCTCTCCCGGCCGTTTCAAAGGTGAGTATCTCCGGAGCCGTCCTTGACAAAACCGGGGCCGGTCCGCAGGTTTGGTCGAAAGTGATGCTGGGGTGTTCCGGAGCGAGATCCGGAACTGAGAGGATACCCATCGAACCTGATCCGGGTCATGCCGGCGCAGGGAGACGTCACCGGACCCTCGGACGGGTCCATCCGTCGCGTTTCCTCTCTCCCCGGCCGTAATGCAATCCGTTCGCGCGAACGGACCGATTGGAGTGCCGGAATGTTTCTGAAGAAGACCGCAATCGCCCTCGCCGCCATCCTCGCAACCGCAGGCACGGCCCGCGCCGAAACCGTGCCGGTGCTCGTGCCCATTACCGGCTTTCTTTCACTCGAGGGCACTGCACAGCGCAACGGCGCGGTGATGGCGATCGACACGCTCGGTGACGCAGCGGGCCTGTCGACCGAAGTGACCGACACCGGAACGTCCCCGGAAGGTGCGGTCACGGCCCTGCGCCGCGCCCTCGCCGGAGAACCGAGCGCCGCGATCGCCTCCATGCTCGGCACCCAGATGCTGGCGATGATCCCGATTGCGGACCGGGCGGGCGTGCCATTGCTCACCGTCTCCGGGACGGCGAAGATCACAGAGCTTGGCAGCGAAAACGTCTTCCGCTTCTTCCCGGGCGACAGCGTGGTCAAGGTCGCGCAAGCCAGATACGCGGTCGAGGAACTCGGCGCCAAACGTCCGGCCCTGCTCTACCAGACCACCGCCTACGGCCAGAGCGGCGCGGCCCACCTGAAACGGATCCTCGCCGATCTCGGCGCACCGCTGGTGTTCGAGGAGGGCATCGACATCTCGGTGAAGGACATGCTGCCGGTACTGACCCGGATGCAGGCGGACGAGCCAGACATGCTGTTGCTGCATCTCCATTCCGGCTCCACCGCCCTCGTCATCCGGCAGGCGCGGGACAGCGGGAACACGATCCCTGTGGTCGCCGGTTCAGCCATGCACCAGCCGACCACGGCGGCGCTTCTGGAGCCGGCACAGCTGAAAGGCGTCTGCGCCGAGAGCGCTTCCTCGCCGATCTCCGAGACCGCCGGTCCGGTCGCCGACTTTACTGCCGCGTACCGCAAGCGTTTCGGCAGCGAGCCCGACGCCTTCGCGCTGGCGCAGTATGATGGCGCGGCCATGCTGGTCGCGGCCAGGTCCTCCGGGGCGACGAACGCAGCAGAAGTCCGCGACTGGCTCGCTTCGAACAGCTTCGATGGCCTTGCCATGACCTACAAGTCGGACGGCAAGGGCAACATGGCGCATGACGCGGTCGTGGTCTGCTACGACGGCGAGAGCCGGGTCCCGTCGATCGCCCGGCGCTACGGGAATGTCGACGGCGTGAACTAGCGGGTCCATGGTCCGGAGATGACATCCCTCGCCCTTGCGCAGATCCTGGTGAACGGCCTCGCCCTCGGGGCGGCCTATGCTCTGATCGCGCTCGGTTTCGTCATCGTCATCAACGCGGTCGGAGCGGTTAATTTCGCCCAGGGCGAGCTGGTGATGGCAGGTGGCTTCGTCGCCATCGCGCTCGCGCCACTGTTCGGAGAGGCGGCGGGCCTGCCCGGCCTCCTGCTCCTGCCGCTGGTCATGTTGCTGATGGGAGGGCTTGGTGTCGGCTTCGCCCACCTTGCCTATTTCCCGCTCCGGGATCGCCCGCAGGTCGCCGTTTTCGTCAGCACCATCGCCATCGGCCTGGTGCTGCAGCATCTCGCCAACGCCGTCTTCGGCGCCGCACCGCGCGTCGGTCCGCCGCTGATCGCAGGCGACGGACCGACCGTCGGAGGCCTTACCCTCTCCCTGCAGCAGCTCGCGGTGCTGGGGAGTGCCGCGCTGCTGGTCTCCGCCACGGGCCTTTTTCTCGGCAGAACCCAGACCGGGCGGCGGATACGGGCGGTGGCGCAGGATCCGGAGATGGCGGCCGCCATCGGCATCCGCCCCGCGCGCATGATCACCCTCTCCTTCGCCCTTGCCATCGCGCTCGCGGGCGCGGCCGGACTGCTGCTCTCGAACCAGTTCTTCGTCAGCCCGAACGATGGCGGCCTCTTCATGCTGAAGGCTTATATCGCGGTGACCATCGGCGGCTGGGGGCGGCTCGACGGAGCCGTCCTCGGCGCGCTGCTCATCGGACTTTTCGAGACACTGGTTGCCGCATTCACCTCCTATCTCGTCGCGGAAGCGCTGCTCTACGGCGTCCTGCTCGCCATGCTCGCGTTCCGCCCGGGCGGTCTGCTGCCGGAACGGGCCCGCTCCCGTGTCTGACCGCCGCTCCCTGCTCCTGCTCGCCGGCGCCGCCGTCCTTGCGCTCTATGCCGTTCTGTACGCCGGAAACTACGGGCACGACGTCCTGACGCGGGCGGGGATCTACGCCATTGCCGCGATCGGCTACCAGCTCGTTTTCGGACGTCTCGGCGCGCTCTCGCTCGCTCAGGGGTGCTTTTTCGGGCTCGGCGCCTATGCCGCCGGGCTCGGGGCGCTCGATCTCGGGCTCGGTTTTCCGTTCACCCTGCTGGCCGGAATGGCGCTGCCCGTGCTGCTCGCGGTCCTGATCGCGATCCCGGTCCTGCGCCTCGCCTCGCACTATTTCGCCCTCGCCACCCTCGGCATCGCCCAGCTCGCGCTGCTCGCGGCGACCAACTGGACAGAGGTGACGGGGGGCGCCAACGGGCTCTACGGCGTACCGCCTGCGTCCTTCGACGGGTTGCAGGTCGGCTTCGGTCTGCCGCTCACCCTACTCGTCTGGAGCTGCGTCCTCGTCGCGCTCTGGGTCTCGCACCGTCTGACTGCGGGGCGGCGCGGGCTTGCCGTCGAAACGCTGCGCGCGGCCCCGAGCGCGGCGGCCGCGCTCGGCATCGACGGCGCGGCGATCCGATTCCGCTTCTTCCTTGCCAGCGCCGCCTTCGGCGGTTTCGCGGGCGCGCTGCAGGCCCATGCCGTCGGCGTGGTCTCGCCGGACGTGCTCTCCTTTCACGTCCTCGTCCTGCTGCTGGCGATGACCGTGATCGGCGGGCGCGATTCCCCGCTTGGCGCAGTTCTCGGCGCCCTGCTGCTGGTGCATCTGCCGGAATGGTTCCGCGATTTTGCGGATTACTATCTCGTCGCCTACGGCGCAGCCCTGCTGGCCGCCATCATCTTCCTGCCGCGCGGCCTATCGGGTCTGCTGCCGGATGCGCCGAAGCGCCGGAGCGCATCTCAAGCGGCACCGCCGTGCCCGCGCCGCGAGGCCCAGCTCACCGTCGAACAGGTGACCAAGCATTTTGGCGGCGTCGCGGCGCTCGACAACGTTTCGCTCGCCGTCGCTCCCGGCGAGATCGTCGGGCTGATCGGGCCGAACGGTTCCGGCAAGACAACCCTGGTCAACCTGATCACGGGCATGGAAAAACCCGATGCCGGCCGCATCCGCTTCGGCACGGCCGACCTGACGGCTCTGGCACCGGAACGGATCGCCAGGGCCGGGATCGCCCGGACCTTCCAGCACCCGCAGATCGCCCCCGGCCTCACGCTCCGCGAGACCCTCGAGGCGGTCGGGCCATGCGATCCCGAGACACTGCTCGCGCGGGTCGGACTCGCGGAGCGCGCGGACGGCCTTGCCGGAAACCTGCCACCCGCCGCGCAAAAGCGACTCGAGATCGGCCGCGCGCTCGCCACCGGCGCCACACTGCTCGCGCTCGACGAGCCGGCGGCGGGCATGAACGACGTCGAACGCGCCGACCTCGCCCGTCTCCTGAAGGCGCTCTCCGCCGAAGGTCACACAATTCTGCTGATCGATCATGCCATGGATTTCCTGCTCCCTCTCGCGGACCGTGTGGTCTGTCTCAGCGCCGGACGGGTCGTCGCGGAAGGCACGCCGGAGGAGGTTTCACGGGATCCGAGTGCGGTCCGGGCCTATTTCGGGGAAAGTCCGCTATGAACCCGGCGCTACTCGACCTCCGGAACGTGTCGGTCCTGCGCGGCGGAGGCCTTGCCGTCGAAAACCTCGATCTCTCGATCTCCAGCGGAGAAATCGTCGCCCTGCTCGGCCTGAACGGAGCCGGAAAGACGAGCCTGCTGCGTGCGGTCATGGGCCTTGAACCCCTCGCTGCCGGCGCGGTCCGGTTCCGGGACCGCAATCTCGGCCATCTCGCGACGCCGGACCGGGCCCGGCTCGGAATCGGCTATTGCCCGGAAGGGCGACGCCTCTTCCCGGGCATGAGCGTCTCTGACGCCCTGCACGCCGCCTCCCGCGGCTCTGCCCGGGAGCGTGACGAACGGATCGACGAGATCATGCGGCTCTTTCCGCTGCTCGAAGACATCCTGGGTCAGGATTGCTGGCGTCTCAGCGGCGGGCAGCAGCAGGTCGTCGCCATCGCCCGCGCACTGATGCCCCGCCCGGAAATCCTCCTGCTCGACGAGCCGTCGCTCGGGCTCGCGCCGGTCATCTGCCAGGACCTGTTCCCCGCGATTCGACGTCTCGCGAACCTGGGCGCGGGCGTACTCCTGGCGGAGCAGAGTCTCGTCCATGCCCTTGCCGTGGCGGATCGGGTCGCCGTGCTGCACCGGGGCCGGCTCTTGCTTGATGCGCGGGCAAGAGAGGTCTCACACGAGCACCTGAAACATCTGCTGCTTTCCGAGGGTGAACCCGGCTGAGGCTTCGTCTATGCTCCGGGCGTTTCAAATCGCCTGCCTTGGGAGCCCCCCGTCGATGGACGAGAGCCAGACCCCCGATTTCCGCCAGAGCATCGCCGAGACAGCAGCCAATATCCTGCTCGAGATCGAGGCCGTGCATATCCGCCCGGAAGAGCCCTTCACCTTCACTTCGGGCCGCCTCAGTCCGGTCTATGTCGATTGCCGCAAGATCATCTCCTTTCCCCGCGCGCGAAAGAAGCTGATGGAGATGGGCGTCGAACTGCTGGCCCGGAAGGCCGGCTTCGAGCAGTTCGACGCGGTGGCCGGCGGCGAGACGGCGGGCATCCCGTTCGCCGCCTGGGTCGCCGACCTGCTCGGCCTGCCGATGCTCTATGTCCGCAAGAAGCCGAAAGGCTTCGGCCGCAACGCCCGGATCGAGGGCAGTTTCGAGGAGGGCGCGCGCATCCTGCTGGTCGAGGACCTCGCGACCGACGGCGGCTCCAAACTCTCCTTCATCGACGCGATCCGGGAAGCCGGCGGCGAGGTCGCCCACTGTTTCGTCGTCTTCCACTACGGAAACTTCCCCGAAAGCACGACCTCGATGAAGGAAAAGGGCGTCGACCTGCACGGGCTCTGCACCTGGTGGGACGTGCTCGCGGCGGCGGAGAAGCGCGGCTATACGGCGGCACAGCTTGCCGAAGTGCGGCAGTTCCTGCGCGACCCGGACGGCTGGGCCGCAACCCGCGAAACCCTCGAAACGTAGAACAAGAGAACAAACGCGGCGCCGGGAGGGCCGAGATGCTGAAAATTCTGGGACGCAACAACTCGAGCAACGTGCAGAAGGTGACCTGGCTCTGCGGCGAGCTCGGAATCCCGAACGAGCGTGAGGACTACGGCGGCGCCTTCGCCAATACGAAGGACGAGCACTATCTTTCGCTCAATCCGAATTCCCGCGTTCCGACCATCATCGAGGGCGATTTCGTGCTCTGGGAGTCGAATGCCATCGTTCGGTATCTCTGTAGCAAGCATTCGAAGAGCGAGATGGCGCCGGCAGATCCGCGCGACTATGCCGACGCGGACCGCTGGATGGACTGGCAGCAGACCACGGTGCTGCCGCTCATCACCCCGATCTTCTGGGGCCTCGTGCGCACGCCGGAGGCCGAACGCGATCTCGCCGGCATCGAGGCGGCCCGCAAGGCCATGATACCCGTGCTGGGAATTCTCGAGAACCGCCTGGAAGGCCGCGATTATATCATGGGCGGGCGCCTCACCATGGCGGATGTCCCGATCGCCATCATGATCTATCGCTGGCTCGCGCTGATCCAGGATCGCCCCGCCATGCCTGCGCTGGAAGCCTGGTACGCCCGCATTGCCGCGCGCCCGGCCTTCAAGGAGCATGTTCTGGACGTCCCGCTGACCTGAGCCGGCGGGACCCGCGGTGCTGGAAATAACCGGCGCCGCTTCCTATCCTCATTGCAATCCTGACCGCGAAATGGAGGCAGCCCGATGCGGCGTCCGATCAGACTGTTCGTCCTCTGGCTTTGCCTCCTTGCCGCATCCCTTCCTTTGACCCGTCCCGCCGACGCCCGGGAACAGCTGGTCATCGGGATGACCCAGTTTCCGACGACGCTGAACCCGATGATCGACGCCATGCTGGTGAAGAGCTATGTGCTCGGCATGGCGCAGCGGCAGATCGCCATCTTCGGCCATGACTGGGAACCGGTCTGCGTCTGGTGCACCGAACTGCCGACCTTCGAGAACAAGCGGGCGAAACGCTTCCCGGTGCTGGATTCCGATGGCAAGCCGACAGGCCGGGAGGGCGTGCGCACCACCTACACGATCAAGCCCGGTGCCTTCTGGGGCGACGGCACGCCGATCACCACGAAGGACGTGCTGTTCAGCTGGGAGGTCGGCCGTCATCCGGAGACCGGCGTTTCCGACCTCAGCGCCTACCAGGAAATCGTCGATATCGAGGTCGAGGACGCGCGCACCTTCACCATCGTGCGCAACAAGATCGACTACCGCTACAACACGCCCGGCGATTTCGACCTTCTGCCGGCCCATCTCGAGCGCGACGCCTTCGCCGTGCCGCGGGACTACAAGAACCGCACGCTCTACAAGACCGCGCCCGCGACGCCCGGCCTCTACAACGGCCCCTACCGCGTCTCCGAGCTGAGCGAGGGCGCCTATGTCGTGCTGGTCCGCAACGAGCACTGGGAGGGCAAGAGGCCGGCCTTCGAGCGGATCGTGGTGAAGACCATCGAGAAGACCTCGGCGCTGGAGGCGAACCTGCTCTCCGGCGCGATCGACTATATCGCCGGCGAGGCCGGCCTGACGCTCGATCAGGCGCTCGGCTTCGAGAAGCGGCACGGCGACGCCTACGACGTGATCTACAAGCCGGGCCTGATCTACGAACATATCGAGTTCAATCTCGACAACCCGATCCTCGCCGAGATCCGCGTCCGCCGCGCCCTGCTGCACGCGATCGACCGGCAGGCGATCTCCGACCGCCTCTTTGCCGGCAACCAGCCGGTCGCGCACGGCGCGGTCAATCCGCTGGACTGGGCCTATCACAAGGACCTGCCGAAATATCCGTTCGATCCCGAGCGCGCGAAAGCCCTGCTGGAGGAAGCCGGCTGGACGGTGATGAAGGACGGCATCCGCCACAAACCGGACGGCACGAAACTCAGCCTCGAGATCATGACCACCTCGGGCAACCGGATCCGCGAACTGGTCGAGCAGGTGCTGCAGAATTACTGGAAGCAGGTCGGCGTCGAGGTGACGATCCGCAACGAGCCTGCCCGAGTCTTCTTCGGCGAGACCGTGCGCAAGCGAAAGTTCCCCGCCATGGCGATGTTCGCCTGGCTTTCGGCGCCGGAAGCGCTGCCAAAGACCACGCTCTATTCGTCCTCGATCCCAACCGAGGCGAACAACTGGTCCGGCCAGAACGCGACCGGCTACCGGAGCGCCGAGATGGACCGGCTGATCGACGCCATAGAGATCGAGCTCGACCGCGAAAAGCGGCGCGCGCTCTGGGCCCAGCAGCAGACCCTTTACGCGACCGACCTGCCGGTTCTGCCGCTCTATTTCCGCTCCAACGCCTATATCCTGCCGAAATGGCTGAAGGGGCTGAGGCCGACCGGGCACAAATACAGTTCCACCTACTGGATCGAGCAATGGCGCGACAGTTCGGACGCCAATTGACCGCCGCATGACCGCCTTCCTCGCCCGGCGCCTCGGCCAGGCGCTGCTGGTGCTCTGGCTGATGTCCTTCGTGACCTACGGATTGCTGGTATTGATGCCGGGCGATCCCGTCGACCTGATGGTGGCGGGCGACCCGAACGTGACCGCGGCGGACGTGGCCCGGCTGAAGGCGCTTTACGGCCTCGACCGGCCTTTTCTCGAACGCTACGGCTCCTGGCTCGCCGCGGCGCTCCGGGGCGATCTCGGCTATTCCCGTCTGTTCGCCGCGCCGGTGACCGACATCCTGGCGCCACGCCTGCTGAACTCCCTGCTGCTGATGGGCCTCGCCTTCGCGCTCGCGGTGGCGATAGCGCTGCCGGCCAGCGTGTTCGCGGCGCGCAATCCGGGCAGCCACGCCGACCGCGCGATCAATCTCCTCTGCTTCGCCGGTATCTCGGTGCCGCCCTTCTGGCTGGCGCTCCTGCTGATCCTGCTCTTCGCGGTGACGCTGGGCCTGTTCCCGGCAAGCGGCATGGCGACCATCGGCGATGGGAGCCCCGCCGACCGGGCGGCGCATCTCGCACTTCCGGTGCTGACGCTGGCGGCGGCGAGCATCGCGCAATATACCCGTCACGGACGGGCGGCCATGGTCGAGGTGCTGCGCGAGGACTATATCCGCACCGCCCGCGCCAAGGGCGCGCCGGAGCGCGCGATCCTCTGGCGTCACGGCTTCCGCAACGCGCTGATCCCGCTGGTCACAATCATGGCGCTGGATTTCGGCGCCCTGTTTTCCGGCGCGCTGATCACCGAGACCATGTTCGCCTATCTCGGCATGGGCAAGACGATCTACGACGCGGTGATGGGCAACGACTTCAACCTCGCCCTCGTCGGCCTGCTGCTGGCGACCGCCGTGACGCTCGCCGCCAACATTGCCGCCGACATCGCATATGGCCTGATCGACCCGCGGATCCGCCTGACCGCGAGGCCCCGGACATGACGGCGGGGCTCATGGATCGGGGCCGCCGCCGTGGCCCGCTCGGCAGGCTCCTCGCCAACGGCGCCGCCGCGCTTAGTCTCGCAGTTCTCTCCGCGTTGGTGCTCGCCTGTTTCGCCGCTCCGCTCATCGGTGCTCTCCTCGGGCTCGACGCCACCACACCGGATCTCTTCAGCATCGCCGCGCCCCCCTCGCCAGCGCATCCTCTCGGCACCGACGAGATCGGGCGCGACCTGCTGATGCGGCTGCTCGAAGGCGGGCGGGTCTCGCTCACCGTAGGCCTCGCCGCCGCGCTCAGCGCCAGCGCCATTGGCACCCTGTTCGGCCTAATCGCCGGCTGGCGCGGCGGGATTCTCGACGCGGCGCTGATGCGGCTCGCGGACAGCGTGATCTCGCTTCCGCTCCTGCCGCTGCTCGTCGTGCTCGCCGCGATCGATCCGGAGAAGGCCGGCCTGCCCCCCGCGCTGGTGCATTCCGAGAGCTTCAGCCTCTACCGGATCGTGATCATCATCGCGCTGGTCGGATGGACGACAACGGCGCGTCTGGTGCGCGGCTCCGTCCTCAGTTTGCGAGAACGCGAATTCATCGAAGCCGCCCGCGCCCAGGGCCTGCCCGCGTCGCGCATCCTTTTCCGCCACCTGTTGCCCAACGCCGCTTCGCCGATTCTGGTCGCGGCGACGCTCACCATCGGCAACGTCATCCTGTTCGAGAGCGTGCTGAGCTTCCTCGGCCTCGGCGTACAGCCGCCGATTCCGAGCTGGGGGAACATGCTGACCGGGGCACAGGACCTGATCGCCAGCGCGCCGATGCTCGCAATCTGGCCGGGCCTGCTGATCTTCGCCGCTGTGATCGCCTTCAACTTCCTCGGCGACGGGCTCCAGGAGGCACTGGACCCAAGGTCCGAAGCCCGGCAACGACATTGACGGTCCGCCGCGCATTGACGCCCCGCGAGGCGCTCTCTAGCTTGATTCCATGACCCGCTTGCGCGCCCTCACCCTCACCCTGCTCTTCCTCGTATCCCTCGGCCTCGCCGCCTGCGAGGAAGCGCCGCCGACGGTGGTCAACCGGCGCGACGCGAAGGCGCCGCCGGGCGACGGGCAGACCGGGGAAGTCTGCGTGCTGGTGCGCAATCGCACGCCCTTCACCATTACCGGGCGGGTCCAACTAAAGACCCGCGAGCGCACCAGCTTCCGGCTGTCGCGCAACGCGCGGACCAAGATCTGTCTGGTCGGAACGCTCTACGGTCAGGACACGGTTTCGCTGGTGGTGACCAACTTCATGACCATGCCGCTTTTCTCCTGCTATGTCCGCTTCGACCAATCGATCGACATCTATGCCCGTCCGCATCCGGACGGCGGCTGGCTCTACAACGCGCCCTGCGCCTGAGACGCCGGGCCTTCCGGGTCAGGACACCAGTTCGGGCTTCAGGGCCTTCACGTGCCGGCGTATGGCCTGGATCACCGGCAGGCCGCCGAGGGCCATGACGTCGATCGGTGTCTTGCCACGGAACGGCGCGTTGCTTTTTCCGGTGGCCGGCCAGGTTTCCGCGGCTTGTTCGTCCATCGCCTCCTTCAGATCCCGGTAAAGCGCAACCAGACATGACGTGCGCTCAAGCTGCTCGGCGGAGAGGATTCCCTGCCAGCTGCCGTCGCTCATTGCGTTCCAGGTCCCTTCGTCGACATTCATCAGCTTCGCGGCAGCGCGCGGTGGAACCTGCCAGAGATCGAACAGGCTCGCGATCGTGCGGACGGCGACCGGAGTCAGTTCCTTGCGCTCCTTGTCGCGATGAAACCGGCCCTGCGCCCGGCCCTCGTTGCCTGATATATTTCCAGTTGCTTTCATGGGATTGCGTTCCTGGCCAATTCTAGCGCCCAGATATCCTTCTGAAGCGCGCTTCCCCCGTTCCGGTACCCTTTTCGGTTTTCGGATTTTGCATTGAAATTCATATTACCGGCGTAATCAGGTATTTGAAAAGCAAATAATATCCGGCACTTCGGCAGTATTTGAAACGATTTTCCTTGGTTAAAATTCGAGCAGTTTTTATTTAAAGACAACAGCTTACCAACTCACCTTCAACGGCGACGGCCAGAAATGGCGTTTTGGGGGATAGACTACGCGGAAATGCGGTCGAGGCGGAGGCGATGGCGCGTATCGGTCAGCCGAAGAAGCACGCAAGAGACTACGACCGTTGCGCCGATCCCGGTCGCGCCGACGATCAGAAACTTCACCAGAAATTGATAATTGACCGCGTCGACGGGATCGATGCCGGCGAGGGTCTGCCCGGTCAACATACGAGGAAGAGAAACGAGACCGGTTTCCGCAATCGTATTGATGGTCGGGGTCAGCGCGGTCCGCAGCAGAATGGGTTTCCGGGGTCCGGACCGGCCTTGCTGGGAAATGCGTGCCGCAACCGATAGCCAACTCAAGCGACCCCAGTTGCAAAGGCGAAGCCCATGGCCCAGCGGTCTGCTTGACGCCCGATTTTCGTCGATTATCTTCGAGTCCAGAGGACGACCTCCCCGCACCGGGAAACTCTGTCGGGACGACCCGATGACTGGGAGGCTGAGATGCCGTGGCTATTCCTGATCCTCGCCGGGCTGCTAGAGGTAGTCTGGGCCTTTGCGATGAAGCAGACCGCCGGATTTGCGCGGCTGGTTCCTGTTTTGGTCATGATCCCCGCAATGGTCGGCTCTTTCGCGCTACTGGCACTCGCCATGCGAAAATTGCCGCTCGGGACCGCCTACACGATCTGGACCGGTATCGGCGCCATCGGCGCCTTTCTGGTCGGCGTCATAGTCCTCGGCGAAGCCTTGACCCCCATGCGCGCCACAGCGGCGCTGCTGATCGTCACCGGCATGATCATGATGAAGGCCGCGGAATGACCCGGTCAGGGTCTAACCCGTCCGCGGCAGCCGGTCCTCGACGAGCTGGCTCCAGTAGCTGGCGCCCCAGGGCAGGGCCTCGTCGTTGAAGTCGTATCCTGCATTGTGCAGCATCCGGCCCTCGCCGCCGCCGCCATTGCCCATCCAGATATAGCAGCCGGGCTTCTTCTCCAGCATGAAGGCGAAATCCTCGCCGCCCATGCTCGGGGTCGGATCGCGCACGACCTTGTCCCCACCGACCAGCCGTTCGGCAACGACCGCCGCCATCTCGCTCTCGGCCTCGGAATTGACGGTCGGCGGATAGCGCTTCTCGTAGCGCAGCTCGGCCGTCGCGCCGTAGCCGGCGCAGACGCCGTCGATGATCTGCTGCATCCGCGGCTCGATCATGTCGCGCACTTCCGGCCGGAAGGAACGGGTGGTGCCGGCGAGCTGCACCATGCCCGGGATGACATTGTAGGCGTCGCCGCCATGGATCTTGGTGACCGAGACCACCACCGCATCCATCGGATCCACGTTGCGGCTGGCGATGCTCTGCAAGGCCGTCACAACCTGCGCCGACACCAGGATCGGGTCGATCCCGAGATGCGGCATCGCGCCGTGCCCGCCGACGCCCTTGATGTCGAGCTCGAACATGTCGTAGGCGGCCATCATCGGCCCCGGACGGACCGCGACGGTGCCGACCGGCATGCCCGGCCAGTTATGCATGCCCCAGACGCTGTCCACCGGGAACTTGTCGAACAGCCCCTCCTCGACCATCACCCGGCCGCCGCCCTCGTTCTCCTCCGCCGGCTGGAAAATGAACTGCACGGTGCCGGAAAAATTCCGCGTCTCGGCGAGATACTTCGCCGCGCCGAGCAGCATCGTGGTGTGCCCGTCATGGCCGCAGGCATGCATCTTGCCGGGATTCTCGGAGGCGTATTCGACGCCGGTCTGCTCGGTAATGTCGAGCGCGTCGATATCGGCCCGGAGTCCGATGGCACCGCCCTCCCCGTTGCCCTTCAGCGTGCCGATCACACCGGTTCCGGCAAGCCCGCGATGCACCTCGATGCCGAAGCTCTCCAGCTTCTCTACGATGAAGGCGCTGGTCCAGTGCTCCTCGAAGGCGGTTTCCGGATGGCGGTGCAACTCACGCCGCCACGCGGTCATTTCCTCGTGAAATTCGGCAATCCGGTTATTGATGGGCATGGTTGGACTTCCTGCTCGAGACCTGGTCAGAAGGCCGCGTTGGCGGCCGAAGTGAAGCGGAGGACATTGTCCGCCGGGCTGCGGGTCTCGCGCACGCCATCGTCGGTCTTGATGCGGGCCGGGACACCGTTCTTGATCACCATACGGTGGTTGTCCCGATCCGCAACCCGGTCGATGTCGGCGAGCGGATCGCCGTCGACGATCAGCAGGTCGGCATGCATGCCTTCGGCAACTTTGCCGCGGTTCTCCAGTCCCATAAGGTCGATGCCGTTGCGGGTGGAGAAGGTGATTGCGTCCATCGGCGTGATGCCGATCTCGACCATGTAGCGCAACTCCAGCGCGTTCTCGCCGTGGCGGTTGAAGGGCGTTCCGGCATCGGTGCCCATCGCGATCCGGCCGCCGGCTTCGTAGAACATCTTGATCGACTGGATATGCCGCTCCTGCACGCGAAGGGCCTTTTCCACCACATGCGCGGGAATACCGCCGTCCTTGTTGGCAACAATGTTGCGAACCGCCGCAAGCGTCGGGACAAGATAGGTATCTGCTTCCAGCATCTCCTTCAGGCATTCGTCGTTCATGAAGATGCCGTGTTCGATCGAGGCAACGCCCGCGCGCACCGCATTCAGGATGCCGAGGCTGCCCTGGGCGTGGCTCGCGGTCTTCTTGTGGAAGCGCTTGCCCTCGGCGACCCCGGCGGCCATTTCCTCGGCGGTGAAGTGAGCGTCCTCCGGGCTGACTCCGGGGGTCATGACGCCGCCGGTCGCCATCATCTTGATCAGGTCGGCGCCGGCATGGATCTGCTCGCGTACCGCCTTCACGACCTCGTCTTCGCCGTCGGCAACGCGGCCGTTCCGGTTGCCGTGCCCGCCGGTCATGCAGATCACCCGTCCCGAGCAGAGAATGCTCGGCCCGATCTGGGTGCCGCTGTTGCAGGCGTCGCGCACCGCGAGTTCAAGATGATCCTTGCCGCCGCAATCCCGTACCGCGGTGATGCCGCCCATGAGGGAGACCTGCGCGTGGCGATAGGCCGCCATGGTGATCTGTCCCGGAGTCATCGAAGCCTGCACCGCTGCCGGATTGCCCTCGCCTCCCATCGTCAGATGGACATGGCAGT
Organism: Nisaea sp.; assembly: GCF_965216895.1. Classification (GTDB taxonomy): domain Bacteria; phylum Pseudomonadota; class Alphaproteobacteria; order Thalassobaculales; family Thalassobaculaceae; genus Nisaea. The sequence continues at coordinate 110,625 of NZ_OZ244205.1, read as the reverse complement.
CGACCAGCCCCGGCATCAGCGTGCCGCCGGCGAAATCGACCCGGAAGCCCGAGAAGCCCTGGAAACGATCGAGCGGCGCCAGATCGGCGACCTTCCCGTCCCTCACCATGACCCCATGGTTCTCCAGTCGGGCACCGGTTCCGTCGAGAATCGTGCCGCCTTCGTAAAGCGTTTCGTCAGCCATCGAATATCCTTTGCCGGGCGCTTGCGGCCCGCGTTCGCATTCGTCGTAACTATATATGAACCACGGAAGGCAGGTCGGCCAGGGCCGCGTCGATCCGTGCCGTATTCAACTCCGGGGACTGGGCCCCTGACAAGGTGCAGATTACGCCGCTCGCTGCCGTGGCCCGGCGCACCGAGTCGAGAAGGGTTTCACCGCGGTCGAGGGTGGCCGCGAGCGTGCCGCAGAACGCATCTCCGGCTCCGACCGTGTCAAGCGGGGAGATCGGAAGGGCCGGCACGTGAAAACAGCCGCCCTCATCGGCAACGACAACACCCGATGCGCCGATCGTGACGATTCCCGTCCCCCGACAAAGCGCCGCGAGGCCGCGCGCGAGATCCGCGTTCTCCAGCCCTGCGCTGTTGCCAAGCAGACCCATCGCCTCCTCCTCGTTGGCGATCAAGATATCGACATCGGCGAGCGCCTCCCGCGCGATCGGACCCAGCGGGGCGTCGTTGAGGATCACGCGGCAGCCGCGTTCCCTGGCCCGGCGAAGCGCCGTCTCGGTATCGGCCTGCGGCAGTTCCATCTGCATCAAGAGGGTCGCGCCAGGCTGCAGAAGCTCGTTCGTCAGCCAGTCGGCCGAGGCCTTCATGTTGGCGCCGCTCGCAACCAGGATCTGGTTCTCGCCACTCTCCTCGACCGAGATGACCGCCGTGCCGGTGACACCTTCGACCGCGTGGACATGGGTCGCGTCGACCCCGGCGGCCTGCATCGCGGCGAGACAGGGTTCCGCGTTCGCGTCCTGCCCGACGGCCCCGACGAACCGAACCTCGGCTCCGTCACGCGCCGCCGCGGCGGCCTGATTCGCCCCCTTGCCGCCGGGACAGAAGCGATAGCCGTCGGTCAATACGGTCTCGCCCCGGCGCGGCAATTTGGCGAAGGAAAAGAACAGGTCGGCATTTATCGATCCAAAGACGACGATCATGATCTGCTTTCGTCCGGCGCTCTGTGTTACTAAGCCATTCTTGATACAGAATTAGCGCGGTATGCACATGATTTATCCCGTGATCCTCTCCGGCGGCTCCGGCACCCGGCTCTGGCCGGTCTCCCGCGCGCTCTATCCGAAACAGCTGCTGCCGATGCTGAGCGAGCGAACCATGCTGCAGGAAACCGCCCTGCGCTTTCCGGAGAGCACCGGTTACGGACCACCCTCTGTGATCTGCAATTCCGAACACCGCTTCGCCGTCGCCGAGCAGCTACAGGGTATCGGCGCGAGGCCCTCGGCCATCTTGCTGGAGCCGGTCGGCCGGAATTCCGCCCCTGCCGCCGCTGTCGCCGCGCTGCATGTCGCGAGCGTCGATCCGGAAGGACTTGTCCTGCTGCTCGCCTCGGACCACCGGATCGAACGCCCGGAGGCCTTCCGAACCGCCGTCGAGACCGGGGCCGTCGCCGCCCGCGCCGGGCGCCTCGTCACCTTCGGGATCACGCCGGACCGGCCCGAGACGGGCTATGGCTACATCCACCGCAACGGTCCGCTCGACCACATGGAGGGCTGCTACGGGATCGAGCGTTTCGTCGAGAAACCGGATCTTGAGACGGCCGAGGCCTATCTCGCCGCCGGGGACTACTTCTGGAACAGTGGCACCTTCCTCTTCCGCGCCCGGGATTTCCTTGCCGAACTCGCGCGGCTGGCGCCGGAAATCCTCGACGCCGCGACGGCCGCCCTCGATAAGGGCGTTTCCGACCTCGATTTCCGCCGCCTCGACGCGGCAGCGTTCGGCATGGCGCCGTCGATCTCGATCGATTACGCCGTGATGGAGAAAACCGCGCTCGGCGCCATGGTACCGCTCGATGCCGGTTGGTCCGATGTTGGTTCCTGGAGCGCGCTCTGGGCCGTACAGGAGAAAGACGCGGACGGCAACGCCGTGCAGGGCGACGTCTGGCTGCACAAAAGCAGAAACAGCCTCGTGCGCGCGGAATCCCGGCTCGTCACCGTGATCGGCGCGAAGGATCTGGTCGTCGTCGAATCTCCCGATGCGGTGCTCGTTGCGCAGATGGGCACTGACCAGGACGTAAAGCTCGCCGTCGAGGCGCTGAAGGAAGCCGGCCGCCCCGAGGCGATCAGCCACGCCACGACGCACCGCCCCTGGGGCAGCTACCGCAATCTCGACAGCGGCGACGGATATCAGGTCAAGCGCATCACCGTCGCGCCCGGCGGCCGTCTTTCGCTCCAGAGCCACAAGCACCGGGCGGAGCACTGGACGGTGATCTCCGGCGAGGCCCGCATCACCCGCGGACCTTCGCTCGACCGGCTCGACGTTATGCATCTCGATACCGATCAGTCCATCGATATTCCCCTCGGCTGGATTCACCGGCTGGAAAACCCGGGCACTGAGCCCTTGATCATCGTCGAGGTGCAGTCCGGTGCCTATCTCGGCGAGGACGATATCGAACGCTTCGACGACCAGTACGGACGATGACGAACGGCACGACACCGCCGGAGTTCGATGCTGCTTTCCGGGACAGGCTCGCGGACCTGCTGCGCTGGCGCCGGGATGTGCGCGAGTTTCGTACCACGCCCTTGCCGGAGGGTGCGCTCGAGAGGCTCGTGGATCTGGCCGCGCTCGCTCCCTCGGTCGGCTACAGTCAGCCTTGGCGCTTCGTCTCCGTCGTTGAACCGGGGCGGCGGGCCGCAGTGCGGAGTTCCTTCGAGGCGGCGAACCGGAGGGCGCTCGAAGGTTATGCCGGAGAGCGCAAGCAGCTTTACGCCCGGCTGAAGCTCGCAGGGCTCGACCGGGCACCGGTCCAACTTGCCGTCTTCACCGATCACGGATCGGAGCGCGGTCATGGCCTCGGGCGCCAGACCATGCCGGAAATGCTGGACTATTCCACCGTCACCGCGATCCACACCTTCTGGCTCGCCGCCCGTGCCGAAGGCATCGGCGTCGGCTGGCTGTCGATCCTCGAGCCGGAAAAGGTCCGGGACGAACTCGGGGTGCCGGCCGACTGGTCGCTCACCGCCTACCTCTGCGTCGGATATCCCGAACGGGAACAAGACCGGCCGAAGCTGGAGCAGCTCGGTTGGGAGGACGAGGCACCGGAAAGCCGGCGCCTGCTGAAACGCTAGACCGGCCGATCTCTCCCTCCGCTCAATCCCTCGTCCGGAACCGGCTCGCCTGAACCACGACGATCGCGGTCAGCGGAATGGCCACGGTCAAGACCGCTACGGCGATCAGCAGATAGCCGAGTTCGCTGTAGTCCGCCGGTACCTGGATCTCGCCGGTCGTGCGGTCTTTCACTTCCCGCGTCACCAGAAAGATCTCGTTCATGTATTTCGTTCCCATCGCCCGCGCCGAGAGGGCAAGGTTCACGAAGGAGGCCATCACGGCGAAGAAGGTCGCTTTCAGATGCACCGGCGCGTTACGGGCAATCCAGGCGAGCATCGGGATCATGGAGACCTGGGCCAGCGGCGACTCGATCGCTGTGTCGAGAATGGCGATGAAGCGCGCATCCACCACGCCGCCGGTCAGAGGCGCCGTCCACTCGTGGATGCCGTAATAGAGGCCGATATTCGGCAGCGAGAGGATGCCCGCGAAGACCGTCAGCAGGGCGACGATATAGGCAATCGAGCGCGACGCCATGAGCGGGCGCAGCACCACCATGCCGACCAGCGCCAGAAGAGCGCTAAGCAGCGTCAGGACGGAGATGAACTGCTGGTCGAAGCCGAGCTGGTCGATCTCGAACCAGGTCGCCCCGGGGCCGGGGCCGGGAACCGCACGGAAGAAGAACACGATGGTCGAGGTGCCGATCAGGGCGAGCCGCTGCGGCGGGGCGAGCTCCGGCAACAGGCGCGCGATGAGGAAGCAGACGATCGCCATCGAGCCGGCGAAGACGATCTCCTGCGAGAAGGCGAGATCGCTGAGACCGACGGTAATGGTGAAGACGCCGAAGGCAAGACTGCCGCCAAAGATCCACCAGTTGGGCTTCGCCTCGCCGTCCGGACGGAACAGCATCTTGTCGACCTCGGCCCGCTCGACGCCGGCCGCAATCAGGTCCTTCGCGCGGCGGCGCAGCATCATGCCGCCGAGGATGACACCGGCGACCGAGATTACCGGCACGGCCAGCGCAATCAGGTGGATATCGGCGTAGATCTCCGCTTTCTGTGCCTGGCTCATGGCTTCGACGCCGTCGAACATGGTGATGTTGACGATCGCGACCAGCGCGAGCCCGCCGATCAGGGCGAAGCGGCCGAGCATCTGCATCGTCGTGTGCATGGTCTTGACCGCGTCGTCGGAAAACGCCTCACCGTTCTCGTCCAGAACCGGGACGGCCTCGACGGTCATCGCGTCGGCGACCGCGTCCTGCAGGACATAGCCCAGCGGTGACAGAAGCACGCTCAGCACGAACCAGGCTGTCGCGGGCATGATCGCCGTCAATTCGGCCGTATGCGCGATCAGCCCATACATGATCAACAAGCTTGCCGCGATCAGCCCCGCCCCGAGATAGACGAGCGCGCCCTTCCATTTCCAGATGATGTCGACCAGATGGCCGACCGGCATCTTCAACGCCCAGGGAATACCGGCCCAGAAGCCGAGCCCGGCGAGGAAGGCTGCCGAGAGATCGAGATACTCCTTCACGAAAAAGGTCCCGACAATCGAGGTCAGCCCCGATATGCCGTAGGCGAGATAGACCATCAGCGGGGGCAGATAGGACCAGCGCAACTGCTCGATCAGGCCGGCGAAAGTCTCGTGCACCCAGCTCTTGGGAGAAGTGTTCATACTCTCGGCTCCATCCCGTCATCCTCGGGCCCGGTTCCGGGAACAGGATTGAGTTATCCAGAATAATAAAATGGATTCAACGTACTTCTACATTCTAGGTTGTCGAGTATAATCATGGCGCATTCTGGATCGCGTGACGACCAAACAAGGAATTCGATGACACGTGCCGCGCATAGCATGGCGGAAATGCGGCGCCTGCTCCCAAGCATCGAAAATCCCAGCATTGCTGAATTTGCCGAATATTGGATGTCGATCCATCCGCAGGACCGGCTGCCTTCCCGGGAGAATTTCGACCCCGTCGAGATTCCGCGCTTGCTGCCTCACATCGTCCTCGTAGATGTCGAATCCGACCCGCTACGGTTTCAGGTGAGGGTGCAGGGGACAGAGGTTTGCCGCGCCATGGGGCGGGATCTGAAAGGACACTATCTCGACGAGAGCTTTGAGGACTTCGAGAGCACCTATCCCTATATCGACCGGCGCCGCGTTGTCGAAACCGGACTCCCGACCCACCGCCTGGGTTCGCCTAGTCTGCCGTTCGCTCTGGATTTTATACCGATCGAACGGCTGCACCTGCCCTTATCGACGGATGGCCGAACCGTGGACAAGGTCCTGTCGATCTTCCTCTACCAGCAAAAACACAAGAACTGGCTCGTCGACCGGACTTTCTAGCAATCAGCCGGCGCGCGTCGCCGCCAAGCGGCCAAGTTCCGTAGCGAGCGCGCTGAAGACCGAAGGCCAGTCACCCGGGACCGGCTGGCGAAAAAGCCTGGCATGCGCGTAGAGCGGACTGTCGGAGCGCTCCCGGAACCAGAACCAGCTGCAGCCGAAACCGGTCGGCAGCAGAACCCAGAGCGGGGTCTTCGTGCATCCGGCGACATGCGCCGTGGTGTTGGCAACCGTGATCACGAGGTCGAGATCTGCGATCGTCTCCGCGAAGGGCAGGGTCTCTCCGAACGGCTCGAATCCCGGAATCCGCTGGACCTGTGGGCAGGCATCGAGGTCGTGCATCACGTCGCCATACTGAAGCGAGTAGAACTGGCAGTTCGAGTGTTTGAAAACAGGTGTCCAGTCGGCCAGCCGCGTCGATTTGAGTGCGCCGACGAGCGACGCGTCGGACTTCCAGGAAATCCCGACCCGGAGGGGACCCTTCCGGTCACCTTTTCGGTCCGGCAGGCTCCGGTGTCCCCCTGGACAGGCCATCTCCTCCGGTTGACGCGAAAAAAACCGGCCGGCGAACTCCAGGGGATAGCCGGACACCGGCCGCCAGCCGGGATCGGCAGAGTCCGACTCCGGCAAGGTTGCACAAACCCGGATTTCGGGATGCAGACGTGAAAGCAAGGCGACATTGCGCGCATCGACCACTGCGATCACCCTGCCTGCCGCTTGCCGCGCGCGCTCAAGAAAGACCGAGAAGAGCAGCTCGTCGCCGACCTTGTCGACGCTCCACAGCAGCAGAGCCCCGTCTTGAACCGGTCCCCCGTCCCAGCGCGGGAGCCCGTCGATCGGCGGTCTCCATCGCGGCATCCGAAAGCGCTCGAGCCGGTCCCAGCCTTCCGCCAGTTCGCCGTCGCTGAGAAGCGCCCGGCCAAGTTCTCCCTGCGCCTCGCGGCTTGTCGGGTTGACCGCGACGGCCCGCCGGAACCACCGCGCGCCCTCAGCAGACCGGTCCTGTTTGCGTTGCCAGAGCCCCGTGTTCCGGAGCGTACTGAAATCGGCCGGGACCAGGGTCAGCGCGCGCGCGAACGCGGTACCGGCGTGCGCGCCGTCGGTCAGCAATCCCGCGATCCGGGCAATCTCCCCGAGGGTTCCGGGGTCGAGCGGTCTGGCGATATTCGCGCGGCGAAGCAGCGTCGATGCGGAGCCGTATGCCTCCTGTCGGACATCCATATTCGCAAGATTGAACAGGCCGGCACCCTGCTCCGGCGCGATCAACACCGCCCTCCGGAGCGCGTTCCGGCTTCCGTCCGCAAGCCCCCGAAGCGTGAAGAGTTCGCGATGCAGCGGCACGAGAACATTGCGGGAGATAGCCGCGCATGCCCGCCGCGCCGACCTGCCTGACAAGGCCTTATCGCCGAGACGGCCCGTCGACAGGCTCAGGAAATAAGCCGCGATCGGATCTCCGGGAATAAGGAAAAACAGCTTTCGTGCGCTTCCCGAACACGCGCTCCAATCGCCCGCAACCGCCTGTTCCGAGACAGTACGGCGCAGTTCGTCGGCAAGCCGGGTCTCAGCTTCCACCATGCCCGAACAGCATGGTGATATTGATTCTCCGGTGTATATAGCCGTCGCGGAAGCTGAACCGGTCGGTCTCGTGGAACAGGCGGGAATCAAAGAGGAGCGCGCGGTTCTCGCGGTTCGCGACCCGGATCGGATTGTTCCGGTCTTCGCCGAGCGCTTCGTAGATTTCCTCCGCCGGGGCCGTGTTGTAGCGCTCGAAGGTCCAGTCCTGCGGCGCCGGCTTGCGGAAGACCAGCAGCCCGCCGGTTTCCGGATCCAGGTTCGACTCGGCGTGGTTGATCCAGAAATTCACATTCACGGCAGCGAAGTCAGCATGCGGATTGATGCCCGACATGTGCTGGTCGTACTTGTAGGCCCACATCAGCTTCAGCCCGTGCGGGCCGAGAATGCGCGGCAGGCGCTCGCGCAGGCCGCGGCCGATTGCGAAGAGCAGCGGATCGTTGAAACCGGAGCGGTAATAGGCACCGAGATAGCCGGCGCCTTTCAACTGGTGCCAGATCGTCGACTCGAAGCAGAAGCGCCGGATGGCGGCAAGCGCCTCCTGGTTCAACAGTGCATCGATCGCCACCGCCTGCGGCTCCGCATCGAGATAGCTTTCCTCGATCGCCGCCCAGTCGAGATCCGGGTTCATCGGATCTTTGTCTTGCCAACCGGTCGCGGCGATATGAACGAAGCGGTTGTAGGAGCGCGCGATCCGCGCGTAGCGCGCATCGTCCAGCTCGAAGGAGATTGCATTGCGCTCTTCCGTGCCAAGCCCGTCGAGCAGCTCCTGATAGGCCTTCCACTCTTCGCGGTACCCGCTCGGCAGCACGCCCTGCTCCGAGAGATAGCGGTACTGCTCGGCATCGTGCTTCAGGCGATGGCGGGCGCATGCGCGATCGACCGGCACCACCGGATCGGCCGGCAGATCGTCATAGGCTGACGCATCGTCAAGCGGACGGCCATGCACCAGACGGGCGCGCCGCGCATAGGGTTCGGCCGCGTCCTCGAAACGATCTGACTCGATCAGCGTGACGCCGAGATTGAACCAGAGATCGGGGTCCTGCGGGTTGCGTTCGAGGATGTCCCGGTAAAGGCGCTCGGCCTCGGCACCAAGACCGTTCTTCAGTAACACGAAAGCGGCGCTGATCGAGGCGTCGCGGTTGCCGCGATCCGTTGCGAGCAGTGCCGCAACGGCGGTCTCGGCCCTGTCCGCGTCCCCGGCTCTGCGGGCCGCCTCCAGCAGCAGGCCGCTCTGGCTTCTCGGATCGAGACAGAAGGCCCGCGTCGCCGCGCCGAGAGCCGCGGCGTCATTGCCGCCGGCGGCTGCCGCCTCGGACGCGACGACATAGGGGCCGCCGCCCTCCGGAGCGAGCAGGATGGCGCGTCGCCCGGCAATGCCGGCCGCACCCGGGTTGCCCGCACGGTGACAGGCGAGCGCCATGTTCGAATGCACGGCCGCTACGCCGGGCAGACCTTGGGCCGCCACGCCGTAGGCCGCCGCGGCTTCCGCGTTGCGCCCCTGTTTCAGGCGGACGATGCCGAGATAGAACTGGGCGGCCGGCTGGCGCGGGTTGGTCTCCAGGAAGGCGACCAGACCCGGTTCGGCGGCCTCGGTCTGACCCGCCTCAACCATCTTCATCAGGGCATTCAGATCTTCGCTCATACCCGGTTCTTAGCGCGGATGCGGCGCAGCGCCAACTGGCGAAAGAGCGCGGGCTCAGGCAGCCCCCGGCCAGCCGAACGGCAGGCCGACATAGTTCTCCGCGATAGTGCGCCGCCCGGCCTCGGTACCGGTATAGTAATCGAGATCGGCAAACTGCACTTCCTGATCGAACGCGTTGGCGCCCGGATCCTTGTGCAGCAGCCGGGTCATGAACCAGGAGAAGCGCTGAGCCGCCCAGATCCGCTTGAGGGCGTGGGCCTCGTACCCGTCGAGCGGACCGGTTTCCCCGGACCTGAAGTACGCCACGAAGGCGTCGCTCAGCAGCTTCACGTCTCCGGCCGCGAGGTTGAGCCCTTTGGCCCCGGTCGGCGGCACGATATGTGCGGCGTCACCGGCGAGGAACAGACGCCCGTGGCGCATGGTCTCGCACACGAAGCTGCGCATCGGGGTCACGTCCTTGCGCATGATCGCGCCCTCGTTGACCCGGAAGCCGTCCTTTGCCTCGAGCCGCCTGTGCAACTCGTCCCAGACGCGGCTGTCAGGCCAATGCTCGAGATCCTCCTTCGGATCGCATTGCAGATAGAGCCGGGTGACTTCCTGCGAACGCATGCTGAACAGCGCGAAGCCGTTCTCGTGCCGGGAATAGATCAGTTCGTCCTGCGCCGGCGCCGCTTCCGCCAGAATACCGAGCCAGGCGAAGGGATAGACCCGCTCGAAAAGTTTCAGCCCGGACTCCGGAATGCTCGCGCGCGCCACGCCGTGGAAGCCGTCGCAACCGGCAACGAATTCGCAGGCCAGTGTCTTCTGCTCGCCCTGATAAGTGAAGGAAAGCGACGGACTGTCGCTCTCGGGATCGACGATCCTGACGTCGGTCGCCTCGAACAGGATCTGCCCGTCGAACGCCTTCTTCAGCTCGATCAGATCCTTTACCACCTCCTGCTGACCATAGACGGTGACCTTCTTGCCGTTCGTGAGGCTCGGGAAGTCGATGCGCCGTTTCTCGCCGCGGAACAGCAGGTCGATACCCTCATGCGGCATGCCCTCCCGCGCAAGGCGATCGCCGGCGCCCATTTCATGCAGGAATTCAACCGTCGGATGCTCGAGCACGCCCGCGCGAATCCGGCTGAGGACATATTCCTCGGAGCGCATCTCGAGAATGACCGAGTCGATCCCCTGCAACCGGAGGGTCTGAGCCAACATGAGGCCGGCAGGCCCGGCGCCGATGATCCCCACTTGAGTCTTCATGGTCGCTTCCCTGGATTCTTGACCTTTGTCAGTAATCTAGAGAACCCGCACAGGGGCCAGAAGAGCGGGACAGGACAATTTCTTGTCTTTTTCGGCCAAACATAGCCGAATAGAAACCAATCGCCTCACCAACGCGGCGCTGACAGGCACTTCGCATGAATCTCGTTCCTTCCTTCACGCTCTATGCAGACAACAGATCAAACGTTCCGCCGCAGTTTGTTCATATCGAGACGATTTCGGTTCGCAGCCGCGTCAACAATTGGATTATCCGGCCACACCGACATCCGGAACTGTTCCAGATCCTCCTCTTGACGCGCGGCGGCGCGGATATGCGGCTGGAGGGCGGTTCGGCCCAACTCGAGGCGCCCGCACTGACGGCGATCGTTCCGAACGCCGTGCACGGATACGCCTTCCAGACCGACGCCGAGGGCTTCGTGCTCAGCGTCTCGGACGCCTATCTACGCGACCTGCTTCGCGCCGCGGGCGATCAGGACGCAACCGACGCGGCCGCAGCTTCGTCGATCATCCCGCTCGCCGGCTGGGGCGAGGTCGCGGTGAAGATCCAGGCGGCATGCGAGCGCATTGCCGCCGAATCCCGGCGTCAGCGTACCGGAAGCCAGGCCCGGATCGGCAGCGATCTGATGCTGGTTTTCGGCCTGCTGGCGGAACTGGGCCCCGACGGACGCGGGACCGCTCCGACGGACCGCGGCGCCGATGCACTGCTGTTCGACCGGTTCCGCCTTCTGGTCGAGGAACACTTCCGTGATCAACTCCCGATCACAGCCTACGCGACCGCCCTGGCCACTTCGGAACGCACCCTCAGACGCGCCGTGAAGGCACGATCGGGACAAACGCCGCTCGAGATCCTGCGCCAACGGATCCTGCTCGAGGCGCAGCGCGACCTGCTCTACTCCGCGATGTCGGTTTCCGAGATCGCCTACGGTCTCGGCTTCGAGGACCAGTCCTATTTTTCCCGCTTTTTCGCGAACGCCGCCGGACAGAGCCCGAGCCGGTTCCGCGCGACGCACAAGAGCGGCTGGAGCGGGACGGTGACAGACTAGGCGGGCCTTGCCGCGCCTTCCGCGACGGGTCCGGCGGCGCCTTCGGCCCTGCCGGAGAACTCCGGTACCAGTCGCGCAAGCAGCGTGAGCACCAGCTCCGCATTGCGCTGTCCGCCGGCGCTCTCGATTTCGTCCAGCGCGCGCGACAGCACGGCCAGATCGGCGGTGCGCGGGGATGCCGTACGGATCCCCTCTACCGCCGTCGGGCGAAGCGACTCCGAGTCATGGAACAGCTCCTCGTAGAGCTTCTCTCCCGGACGGGGACCGGTGAACGCGATGGCGATATCCTTGTCCGGCGTGAAGCCGGACAGCCGGATCATCTGGCGGGCGAGGTCGGCGATCTTCACCGGCTCGCCCATGTCGAGCACGCAGATCGCGCCGCTTTCCCGCGCCGTTCCGTCCAGCCCAGCATCAACGGCCGCAGCCTGCAGCACCAGTTCGACGGCCTCGCGCACGGTCATGAAATAGCGGGTCATGTCCGGGTGGGTCACCGTTACCGGGCCGCCGCGCGCGATTTGGCGGCGGAACAGCGGGATCACCGATCCGGTGGAGCCGAGCACATTGCCGAAGCGGACGGTGACATAGCGCGGACCGCCCTTCTCCGCCTGCTCGCGGTCCTTCGCCTGGCAATAGGCCTCCGCGGAACGCTTAGTTGCGCCCATGACGTTCGTCGGGTTCACCGCCTTGTCGGTCGAGATCAGCACCATCGCCTCGACGCCGTGTCGTGCCACCGCGTCCGCGACGTTCCGCGTGCCGATGACGTTGGTCATGATCCCGTCGACCGGGTTCGCCTCGACCAGCGGCACATGCTTCAGTGCCGCAGCGTGAAAGACGATATCGGGTGCGAAGGACGCGAAACAGGCGTTCAGCGCTTCAACATCGCGGACATCTGTGAGCAACGCCCGGCGCGGCAGGGCCGGATGAGTCTCGGAGATTTCCAGATCGATCTGGTAGAGCGGAAATTCGCCCATATCCATCAGGGCCAGTTCCGCCGGACCGAGCGCGGCGATCTGGCGCGACAGCTCGCCGCCGATGGTGCCGCCTGCGCCGGTCACCAGCACCCGCCGTCCCCGGATCAGGTCGGAAACGCCCTTGCGGTCGAGGATCTTTTGCGGACGGCCGAGCAGGTCCTCGACACTCACCGAACGCACCGCGTCCTCGCCCGGCTCCGCGCCTTCGAGTGACGCCAGCCGTGGCATGCGGCCAACCGCGAGCCCGAGTTCGTTCGCCTTGTCGAGCAGCTCGCGCACCACCGCTCCGTCAATCGACTGGCGCGTGATCACCAGGCGCTGGGGAGCGGTATCCCGCTTGCGCAAACCGGCGACGACCTCGTCGAGCTCCTTCAGCGTTCCGAGCACCGGCACGCCGCGGATCGCGCGGCCGACGCGTCCGCCGCGATCGTCGACGATGCCCACCGCGCGGTACGGCGCATCCTTCTCCCGCCCCATCTCGCGGATGAAGGCATCGGAACCGTCCCCGGCCCCGATCAGCAGCACCGGCACGCGGTTCGCCGCGTTGCGTTCGAAGAGACTTGAGAAGGCACCGTCCTTGACCAGGCGGTAGGCGAAGCGCGGCCCCGCCAGCAGGAGCGTCAGGACGAAGAACTCGATCACCAGGAAGGAGCGCGGGAAATCGTCCAGCCGGGTGGCGAGAAACTGCACGGCGAGGAACAGCGTGATGCAGAGCACGACGGCGCGTACGATCCGGCTGAGATCGCTCATCGAGGCGTATCGCCAGACCGTGCGGTCGAGCCGCATCGAGAGGAAGACCAGAGCGGAGACGCCGGTAAAGGCGACGAGACCAAAGACGACAACCTCGCGCGGCCAGACCAGGATATCCTGGCCGAGCCTGAGCGTCAGCGAGATCAGGAAGGAGAGCGCCGCCATCCCGACATCATGCAGGTAAGTCAGAAGACCGCGTTTAGACCCGAACATCGCACCCGCTCATCCAATCTCGCGCCCGGCCGCCGCCGGGAAGACATGCAAACCTAAACCAGATGGGCCGCTCCGTCTTGCCCCGGATGTCCCCTGCCGGATCACTCTGCCGCTTCTCTCTTCGTGCGCCCGTGCCTGAACAGCAGACAGAGCGCGACGACCGCTGCATATCCGGCGAGCAGTGCTGCGACCGGGGCGTCGGGTGCCGCGAACAGAGCGAGCAGGACCAGCACTGCGTTCAGGCCGGCGATGGCAAGACAGGCCCCGGCATGGCTGAACCCGTTCCGGGTCGCCTGCTGATAGAAATGCTGGCGATGCGCCTCGAAAACGTTCTCCCGCCGCAGCAGCCGCTTACCGAGGGTGAAGGTCGCGTCGAACAGGTAATAGCCGGGCAAGAGCAAAGCCGCCGCCCAGCCCTGCAGACCGCCGGAGGTCGCGGCTGTTTCCAGCAACATCCAGCCGATCAGGAAGCCAAGCGGGATCGAAGCGACGTCGCCGATAAAGATTTTCGAGGGTTGCCAGTTCCAGACCAGAAAGCCGGCAATGGCGGCCACCATGGCAAGGGCCGGCACCTGAAGCACATCAGACGTGACACCGAGTAGGACAAGGGCAAGAATGCCGCTGCCGATGCTGATCGTTTCGACTCCGGTGATTCCGTCGATCCCGTCCATGAAATTGAACAGATTGACGAACCAGAGCCAGGCGAAGCCCGCGACCGGCAGTTCGAGCCAGACCGGCAGCAGGCCTCCGGTGAGACCGCCATCCGGCAGCGTCACCCAGAGACCGCCCGCGACGCAAAGGGCCTGGATGATCAGCCGCAGGCGCGCCGGCAGGTTCCTCAGGTCATCGACGAAGGACAGGGCCGCGAGCGCCAGAGTCAGTCCCGCAACAATGAGGACGGTCCCGTCCAGAGTTGCGGTGAGCCCGGCCCAGCCGATCCAGCCGACGAGCATGACGGCAACCACTGCTATGCCGCCGCCGCGCGGCTTCGGGACGTCGTGGCTGCTGCGCGCGTTCGGCACATCGATGACCCGGCGTCGCGTCAGCAGCGTGATCAGGAGCCGCGTCCCGACCAGGGCCGCGAGGAACAGGAGCACGAAAAAGACAATGGCCGAAAGCGGTTGCATGGGCGTTCTTATACCTTCCGGCCGACATCGAGGGCCAGCCGCATCTCAGCCGGCCGCCTTGCCGTCTTCCCGCTGCAGGGCCCAGCGCATGGTCACCTCTCCACTCGCCCGGATATCGGCAAGCGGCTCGCGGATGACGAGCTGTTCGCAGCGCTGGAACTTGCCGTCCTGGCCGAAATAGACACTCTCGTTGAGGGCCAGACCGCGATCACAGCGTAGCCGCCATCCGGATCCGCTGGAAAGCCGGATCAACGCCGCCGTACCGCTCTGGATGATCGAGGCGCGGACCTTCGGATGCAGATGCAGGCGGATGCAGGCCTCGGCCGGTATGTCGCCCGGATCGCCGGTATAGAGCAGCCGGTCCTCGACCCGGATGTCGTCGCCGCTGCGCGAGAGGTAGACCCGGCGGAAATGTTTCAGGCCGTGGGTCGGCAGATAGCCGTCATGCTCGGCCTCCACCAGCATGTCCCCGTCCTGATCCGATCGCCGCGCCGTGACCGAGCCGGGACGCTTGCCTACGGTTCCGTCGTTCTCGATTTCGGCAGCGTTTCGGTCGTCGACAACGAGAGTGGAATGTGCCGCCGTGGCGCGCAGCACGTTGTCCCATTTGGGATCGGCCGGGCTTGCGCCGCAATTGACGATCATGCGCTGCTTGCCGACGCTGAGCTCGAAGGAAAGCAGGCCGGCATGGGCTGCATGATCGGCCGAGGACGGCTTGCCGGTATCCATGATCAGACAGGTACGCCCGGCGATCAGCCGTTCGAAGCCGCTTTCGGGCGCGGAAAGCTGCGACTTTCGCTTGGTCTCGGCCTGCGCGATCAGGCTGTCGATGAACCAGACCGTCCCTTCCGTCGCATGGTTGAAGACAGCCATGCCGCCGTCGCCATGGCGCAGCATCCGGAGCATCGCGGTCATCGAGGATATCCGCTCGTCCAGCATCTCGTCATCCAGCCCGGCGAGGCGCAGCGCCCGCCTGATCTCGACCAGATCAGCCAGAACGGATACCTGCAAGGCCGGAGAACGGGAGATATGTCCCCCGTCCGACCGGACCTGCCGTCGCAGTTCCCGGTGCAGCCATTGCAGAGCCTGCGCGAACCGGCCCTCGCCCTCGCCGACCACCGCCATCGCCGCGAACATCCCCTTGGCCGCAAGCAGGCGCCGGGCGCCGGGCACGGAGGCCTCGATGTCCCCGGCGAGATGGCGGTATTGACGGCCGACCGAGTCGAAGAAGTCAGACCGGAAGGCATCGTCGCCGGACGCGCCGAAAAAGTCGTAATTGCCGATCCAGGCTGCGAGGCGCGCACCGAGGATGTCCGGGCGCCAGATCAGCGCGTCCCACTCGTCGTGCCGCTCAAGCCAGCCGTCGACCAGTTCGCGGGCCCGGTGCCGCGCCGCCTCGCCGCCGAGATCGCGGAGATCCCGCAACCAGGAAAAGCCGTGCAGATGCTCAAGCGCGCCCGGCTCGCCCGGTTCCCGCGCCCAGGTATCCTCGCCGAGCGCGAAAACGCCTTGCGCGTAGGGCATGCGGCCTTCCAGGATCGCGCGGCCGCGCTCGGCATCGCCCGGCAAATCGTCCGAGAGCCGCTCCCTGAAGCCGATGAGGGGTTTCGCCCCAAGGCGCCATCGATAGATCGGCGAGGCGAAGTAAAGTTCCTTCAATGTGCGCATCACAGCCCCCAAAAGGCCCGGCCGATCGTCAGCCCGCCCCCCGGATCGACGCAATGTTCGCAGCATAGGCTTCCGGTCCGCCCTTGAACACGGCGGTCCCGGCGACGAGCACGTCCGCGCCCGCGGCGATGCAGCGCGGTGCCGTCTCCGCCGTCACGCCGCCATCGACCTCGAGATCGATGGTGCGACCGGTCGCGTCGATGCGCTTTCGAATCGCTTCGATCTTCGCAAGCTGGCTGTCGATGAATTTCTGGCCGCCGAAGCCGGGGTTCACCGACATGACGAGAATCAGGTCGCAAAGGTCGATCAGGTTGTCCACGATCTCGACCGGTGTTCCGGGATTGAGCGCTATTCCGGCCTTCTTGCCGAAAGACTTGATCAGCTGCAGCGTGCGGTGGGTATGCGCGCCAGCCTCCGGATGCACGGTGATGATATCGGCGCCGGCATCCACGAAAGCCTCGATGAAGGGATCGACGGGCGAGATCATCAGATGCACGTCGAAGGGCTTGGCGGTGACGCCCCGGACCGCCTTCGTGACCGCCGCCCCGAAAGAGATGTTCGGCACGAAATGGCCGTCCATCACATCGACATGGATATAGTCGGCGCCCGCCTTGTCGATGGCCTCGATTTCCGCTCCGAGCCGGGCGAAATCCGCCGCCAGGATCGAGGGTGCGATTCGCGTGTTCTGCTGCATGGCCTTCACCTATCAGGTTGCCCCGCAGGGGACAAGAGTACCTATTTCTTCCGGAACCTTGCGATGAAGAACCCGTCAAAACCGCCGAGTTCCCTGTAGAGATGCGGGCCAGTGCGGATGTCGCCGTCGGCCGTCAAGAGCCTGTCGAGACCGCCGAGTTCGTCCGCGGTAACCGGGTCGCGCTCCAGCGGCAACTCGGTCAGCGCGCGTGCAACCTGGGACTCGCCCTCCTCCGACTGCATCGAGCAGGTGCAATAGACCAGCCGACCGCCCGGGCCTAGCATTCCCGCCGCTCTTGCCAGCAGCCGGAACTGCAGATTGGTCAGTTTCGCAAGGTCACCAATCCCCTTGGCATGGAGGATGTCGGGGTGACGCCTGATCGTGCCGGTCGCCGTGCAGGGCGGGTCGAGCAGGATCGCGTCGGGCTGAGAAGGCGGCGTCCAGCCGGTGATGTCGGCCGCCGCGACACCTGCCCGCAGGTCAAGCCGGTCGAGATTGCGCTCCAACCGCTTCAGGCGCTTCGGCGAACGGTCTACCGCAAGCACATTCGCGCCCATGGCGGCGAGCTGGAGCGTCTTGCCGCCGGGCGCCGCGCAGAGATCGAAAATCCGCTTGCCCCGGATGTCGCCGAGCAGCTTCGCCGGCAGCGCGGCGGCCGCATCCTGCACCCACCAGGCGCCCTCGTCGAAACCCGGCAGACCGGTGACCGCACCGTCGAATTCGCGGCGCAGCGAGCCGGTCGGCAGCAGCGACGCCTCAAGTTTTTCGGCCCAGATCTCCGGATCGGCCTTCACCGAGATGTCGAGCGTCGGCGCGGTCAGGGACGACTCGGCGATCACATGCGCGGTATCGGCGCCGTAGGCCGCCTGCCAGCTCTCGATCATCCAGGACTGATAATTGAGCTCCACAGGCAGGTCGGCGAGTCGCTCACGGCCTTCTTTGGCCGTCCTGCGGAGCACCGCGTTGACCAGTCCCTTGAATTTCGGATGTCCGCGGCTCTCAACGAGCGTCACCGCGCTGTCGACGGCGGCATGGGGCGCCACGTCGAGAAACATCAACTCGCCGACCGCGAGCCGGAGAATGTCACGCACGGCGCTCGCCTGACGCGGCAGCGGTTTTTCGACGAAGCTCTCGATCAGGGCATCGATCTGGCCGAGGCGGCGCAGCGCGACGCCGACAATGCTCCGGGCAAAGCCGCGGTCCCGCCGGGGCAGTTTGTTCAGACCGTCATGCACCGCGATCGCGTCGTCGAGCGGCGTGTTCTTGGTCAGAACCGCGCGGAGCAGGTCAAAGGCCACGCTCCGGGCCGCGGAGACATCCTGTTTACGTTCTGTGTCCATCTGCGTCGGATAATGCAGTTCGCTATCGGCAGGCCAGAGAATTCGCTGCAATGCCGCCATGCAGGACAGATCGTCCCCGCGCCGGCAACCGTGCAGAGCCGGGAATATAAAATCTTTGCAAAAATTTAACCAGAACCGCCCAGAGTGATGCCGACCGACCACGCATCAGGCAAGACAGGGCGAGGATATGTCGACCATGACCGAAGCAGAAGAGACCGGCGCATCAATCCCGGACGCGTTCATCGACGCCCTTCTCACCCGCCGTGCCGATCTGATCGAACCCTATCTCGGCCCACGCACCACGGAAGTCCTCGCCGCGCTCAACGGATCGCTCGACGCCGAAGAACAGCTGAAGCAATGGGTCGAGATGTCGGTCACGGCCAACAGCAGTGTCAGGCAGGTCGCGGAGATGACCAGGTCCGTTCAAGAGGTCGATCACCGTACCCAGTCCATTGCTTCGGCGGTGGAAGAGCTCTCGGCCACGGTGCAGAGCATCAGCACCTCTTCGGAGGCCGCTGCGACCGAAGCCAGGGACGCCGTCGAGGTTTCGGAATCCGGGCGCCGTGCGACCACGGATGCGGTTGCGGCGATGGAGTCGGTCTTCGAGGTCGTGCAGTCGGCTGTGGAAAAAGTCGAGTCCCTGGCCGAAGCCTCGAAAACGATCGGTGAGATCGTCTCTACCATCGAAGCCATCGCCAAGCAGACCAACCTGCTCGCCCTCAACGCGACGATCGAAGCGGCGCGCGCCGGTGAAGCCGGCAAGGGTTTCGCGGTTGTCGCCGGAGAAGTGAAGGGACTGGCGAACCAGACCGCCGATGCAACCGACGACATCCGTTCGCGGATCTCCGAGTTGCGCACCGAAATGGACGAGATCGTCGGGGTCATGCGCGATGGTGCCGAGAAGGTGGAGCACGGTCGCGGTTCGATCGATTCCGCCGGAACCGAAATGGAGCGCCTCGCGGCCGGCATAACCTCGGTCACCGACAGGATGGAGCAGGTTGCCGGTATCCTGATCGAACAGGAGGCCGCCACCTCGGAGATCGCCAGTGGCGTTTCGGTCATCGCCCGGATGAGCGCCGAGAACGTCGAACTGATCAATGGTGCCATCACCTCGCTGGAACGCACCGCCCCGATCGTCGCCAGGTCGATCGATGCATTCGTTAAGCAAGGCACGCCCAACGCGACCGTTCACGCAGCGAAATCGGATCACATGATCTGGATGCGCCGTCTCTCACAGATGCTGGCAGGGCGCCAGGCTCTCGACCCGACCGAACTCGCCGACCATCACAGCTGCCGCCTCGGCAAATGGTACGACACGCAGACCGACCCCGCACTGACCGGCCACCCGGCCTGGAAAGCGCTGGTCGCGCCGCACACCGAGGTTCACCGTGCCGGCATCGCGGCGGCGGAGGCCTTCAATTCCGGCGACCTGGACGGGGCGATCAAACTTGTCTACGAGGCGAGCAGGGCTTCGGACGAGGTCATGCGCCTCCTGGACGAGCTCTCCGACCACCTCGCAGACTAGTTTCCCGCGCGCCTTAGCCCCACGGCCCCTGCACCGCGCCCCGCGACCCGGCCATCCGCTCCAGCGCGGCGATGCGGTTGCGCGTATTCGGGTGGGTCGAGAACAGGCTGTCAACGGCATGGGCGTGCAATGGATTGATGATGAACATGTGCGCCGTCGCCGGATTCCGCTCGGCGGCGTGATTGTCGATCGTCCGCGCGCCCTTCTCCAGCTTGGCCAATGCGGAGGCGAGCCAGAGCGGCCGGCCGCAGATCTCGGCCCCGATCCGGTCCGCCTCGTATTCCCGCGAGCGGCTGATCGCCATCTGCACCAGCATGGCGGCCAAGGGAGCGAGGAACATCATGGCAAGGGTGCCGATCAGTCCCAGCGGGTTGTTCCGGTTGCCGCCGAAAAAGAGCGCGAAGTTCGCCAGCATGGAGATCGCGCCGGCGAAGGTCGCGGTGATGGTCATGATCAACGTGTCTCGGTTCTTCACGTGCGCCAGCTCGTGCGCCATGACGCCCGCCACTTCCTCGTGGCTCATCAGTTCCAGCAGACCCCGGGTCGCCGCGACGGCGGCATTGTCCGGATTGCGCCCGGTCGCGAAAGCGTTCGGCTGTGCCTGGTCGATCAGGTAGACCTTCGGCATCGGCAGATCGGCACGCGCCGCCAGGTCCCGGACCATATCATGGAACCAGGGCAGATCGCCGCGCTGGATTTCCCGCGCGCCGTACATGCCGAGCACCATCTTGTCGGCATTCCAGTAGGTGAAGAGATTCATGCCGGCCGCAAAGACCAGGGCCATCAGCATGCCCGCCTCGCCGCCAAGCATGTATCCGACGCCCAGAAACAGCGCCGTCATCCCGGCCAGAAGCAAAGCGGTCCGTGCGTATCCCATCTATCCCTCTTTTCTCTCTTGCGATCCCGTCCGGCAACCTTTGGACCGCTAGAATAGGTGGGAACCGCCATCGCCCGATCAAGACTTGGCGGAGCGGATGCGAGAGCGCATATAGATACGCATGAGCGAGAAGAAACGAAGCTTCACCGAAGTCACGGTCAAGCGCTCCGGCGCCACGCGCAAGGTGCTGGACGCAGACGAATTCGTCGTCCCGGCCCAGTTGAAGCCGGAGACCAAAGGAACTGCGGATGCGGAGGAGATCGGCGGCTATGACGGGCCGGAACCGACCCGCTTCGGCGACTGGGAACACAAGGGCCGCGCGACGGACTTCTGAGCCGCGCGGCCGCCCGTTTCAGGTCAGGCCACTGCTTCGCGATGCAGCACGCCGGTGAGGCAGCCCATCGCGCCGGCGGCCTTCACAAGTTCCGAACAATCGACCGTCACGCATTCCACGCCGGCCTCCTCGTAGACTTGTTGCACCGCTTCGTATCCCGCGCACATCAGGATCTTGCGCGGACCGAGAGTGACGATGTTCATCGCCCGGTTCAGCTCGAGATCCGGGCCTTCCGGAAGCCAGATCACCTTGTAGCCGCGCTCTTCCAGCGTCCGGACCGTCGCATGCGGCGTGCGGCGCCACCAGCAGACCGCCAGATCCTTGTCGATGATCCGAAGCAGTCCCATGAAGTGCATGCAGCCGAACGGCATGTCGACCGGGATCGTTTCGACCCCCATATCGGACATCACATTCTCGATCTGCATCGCAGCCTCGGCGTTGGTGCGCTGCCCGAGACCGATCATCGCGGTCTCCGGATCGAGCCACATCAGGTCCGCCCCCTCGAACAGCGCGTTGCCGCGCAGCGTCCTGAGGACCGGAACCCCGATATCCGCCAGCCGCCTCGCGACCTGCCGCTCCTCCCCCGCGCGTACGGTCGAGGCCGGGCGGGCGAGGATCGCGCCTTCGGGCGTCATGACGAAGAGGTCGGCGCAGAACATCTGGTTCGGCGACGGCGTCGCCGGCGGGCCGACATAGTGCACCTCGACCCCATTCGCCCTGTAGGCCTCGGCGATCGCATCATGCTGGGCCCGGGCGAGCCCGAGATCGACCGGCGCCAGCATCTGCACCGCGTCCGGGTCGTTATGCGAGATGTCGAGCTCGGCACCCGGACGGTGCATCAGCACGCTCTTCAGCGGCGCCCACTCGGTGTCGATGCCGGACGGCGCCCAGAGATCGCCGATCTCCTCGCGGTGCGAGCGCGCGCGTCCGGACCAGCCGGGACCGCCATAGGCAGACGTATTGAACAGACCCTTGCGGTCGCTCATGCGGATTCTCCTCTGTCTTCGGACACCGTGCCGAGAGATGCCAGGACGGCCTCCGTGTCCGCTCCGAGCGCCGGAACGGGTCGGCGGAGCCTCGCCGGTGTGTCGGATAGCTTGACCGGGAACCCGGTCATCCGGATCGTGCTACCATCCGGCTGCTCGACATCCAAGACAAGATCCTGAGACAGTACCTGCGGATCGCTGAAAACCTCTTCCAGGTTCATCACCCGTCCGCAGGGACAGCCGGCCTTGTTGATTGCGGCGATCCAGTGATCGACGGTCTCTTTCTCCATCGTCTCGTTGATCGCCTGATTGAGCGCCGGCCGGTTCTGCATGCGGCGCTCGTTCGTCGCATAATCCGGACGCTCCAGCAATTGTCCGAGCCCGATGCAATCGAGGAAACGGACGACGAAGGCATCGTTCGACGGCGCCACGGCAACCATGCCGTCGGAGGCGCGAAAGAGGCCGTAGGGCGCTACGATCGGATGGTCGTTTCCGGTCCGCTTCGGGATCGCGCCCGTCGCGAAATACTCCGCCGAGAGATAGCCCAACATGCTGATCAGGCCGCCGGTCAGCGAGGATTCGACCCGCTGTCCCTTGCCGATGCGGCCGCGGGCGTGCAATGCCGTCACGGTCCCGAAAGCAGCGTAGAGGCCGGCGATGAGATCACTCATCGGCGGCGCCGCCCGCATGGGGTCCCCACCGTCGGCACCGTTCACGCTCATGAAGCCGCTCATCGCCTGGGCGATGAAATCGAACGACGGCCGGTCGACATAGGGTCCGGTCGAGCCGTAGCCGTTGATGCTGGTCACGATCAGATTCGGGTTCAACCGGTCGAGGCGCGAATGGTCGAACCCCATCTTGGCGAGCACACCGGGACGATAGTTCTCGACCAGGATGTCCGCGGTCTCGATCAGCCGGGCGAGCGTTTCCTTGCCCTCGTCGGTATAGAGGTCGAGCACGACGGAGCGCTTGTTGCGGTTGAACTGGGCGAAATACCAGCTGACACCGTGCTTGACGACGCCCTGATCACGGACGGGGTCGCCGGACGGCGTCTCGACCTTGATCACTTCGGCGCCCATGTCGGCGAGCAACTGACTGCAGAACGGCCCGGCCAGAATGCGGGTCAGATCGACGACCCGGATATCGGAAAGAGGCATGCGCGTCAGCCTACCGCCGTCTGTACATCTCCCATGCCATGAAGCTGCAGGCGCGGGCCCGCCTTCATGACTTGCCCCGGCAAGGGATGCTCGAGCGCTTCCTCGACCTCGCCGGCGATATGCATCAGCTTCTCGAGATCTATACCTGTCTCGATCCCCATCTCGTGCATCAGGTAGACCAGATCCTCGGTACAGATGTTCCCGGTCGCCTTTGGCGCGAAGGGACAGCCGCCGGCGCCGCCGAAGGAACTGTCGTAGTGCGTCACGCCCTCGTCCAGCCCGGCCACCACGTTCACCAGGCCGATGCCGCGCGTATTGTGGAAATGGAGATGGATCGGCAGGCCCGGCACATGCTCTTTCAGGTAACGCACGTTGCGCGACACCAGCGGCGGCGTCGCCATGCCGGTGGTGTCGCCGAGCGCCACGCTCTGGAAGCCGAAATCGACGAAATGCTTGGCGACATAGCCAAGCCGCTCGGCCGGCACGTTGCCTTCGAACGGGCAGCCGAAAGCGGTCGCGATCGCAGCGGAGACAGGGATTTTCGCTTCCTCGGCAATCTTCGCGACCTGGGCGAAGCCGGCAAGGGATTCGTCGGTCGACCGGTTCACGTTCTTCTGATTGTGGCTCTCGGAGGCGGAAACGAAGACGATCATCTCGTCGACGCCCGCCTCGGCGGCGCGGATTGCGCCCTTCGCGTTCGGCACCAGCGCCGCAAGCACCGCGCCTTTGGTCCGATCGATGCCGGCGAGCACGTCAAGCACGTCCGCCAGCTGCGGCACCGCACGCGGCGAGACGAAAGAGGAGAATTCCATGCGTTTCACGCCAGCGTCGATCAGCTCGTTGATCAGCTTGATCTTGAGCTCCGTCGGCACAAACTTCGGCTCCGCCTGAAGACCGTCGCGCGGCCCGACTTCCGTAATTTCCACCCTGGTCGGCCTTGCCATTTCCTTGACTCCTGTCGCCTGTGTCGCACCGGTTCCCGGTTCCGGCCCGCATCCTAACGGATTCCGCCGCCCGATCCAGTCGCCGAGCGGGAACAATTGCCGTTCCGAGCGTCGGGTGAGACGCGGCGGTATTTAGAAATTGGTAACGAATTGCCCCGATATTTGATCTGCAAACGATTCGCGGACCTTCGTCATGAAGTGCAACAACAGCAAAGCCCTTCAACCAGCCGTTCTCTGGGCGCCGGCGCTTGCCGCTCTCGTCGCTGTGCTCCTCTGGGGCAGCCAGGTTCTCGCCGCCTCTCCGGAGCGCAATCTGGACAAGAACGGTGTCGCACTCAGGGGCTACGATCCCGTTGCCTATTTCACCGCCGGCCAGGCGGAGCGCGGAGACGCCTCCTTCACGGCAACCTACGAAGGCGCGACCTATCACTTCGCCTCGGCGGCGCGGCGTGAGGAGTTCCTCCTGGAACCGCGCCTCTATGTGCCGAGCTATGGGGGCTTCTGCGCCTATGGCGTCGCAGTCGGCCAGAAGTTCGACGGCGACCCGGAAGTCTTCGCGCTGGTCGAAGGAAAGCTCTATCTGCAGCTGGACCGCGCGACCCAGACTCTCTGGAAGGCCGAGCTCGACAAGAACATCGCGATCGCCGACCGGACCTGGCCGGTGATCGAAAAGATCCCGGCGGCGGTCCTGAATGACTAACCCGCCCGCCACCGCCGGGAACCACTCCATCCTGAAATCGATCAGCTCGCGCTATCTGACCCGGTTCGTGCCGATCATTGTTGTCGTCTTCGCGGTCCTGATCGCCATTTACGGCACCGTCACCTACCGCGAGTCGAAGGCGGATCTCGCCAGCAAGCTCGATACGCTGATGGCCCGGCAATCCCTGCTTCTGGGAGAAGCTGTCGCCAACCGGCGCGACGACCGGATCGGCCTTCTGGTCGCGCAGACCATCGCGGACCGGGATGTCGCGTCCATTGCCGTGCTCGACCGGCACGGCTCCGTGCTGAACAAGTATGGCCCGATCCCGGATCAGGCGGACCCGCTGGTCGGACGTATCGCAATCAACCATATGGGCGAGGACAGCTACCAGCGAGTCGGAACGCTCATCGTCAGCATGAGCGACGGGCCCGCAATCGCGAGCCTCCTCAATTCCCTGGTCTATATCTCCCTGCTCGGTTTGGCTCTCATCGCTTCTGCCGCAGTCGCGGCGCATCTCGTGCTCCGGGCGACCGTCGGCCAGCCGCTCGACATGATGCTGAACGCCATTCACATCCAGCGCGACAGTGGCGCCCGGATCCCGATCGACTGGGAGAGCGAGGACCAGATCGGTCAGGTGGTGGCGGCCTACAATGCGCTGCAGGACCGACAGACGAGAACCGAAGCCGACCTGACCCGGCTGCGCGACAAGGCAGAACGGGCGCATCAGTCGAAATCCGATTTCGTCGCTCGCGTGATCGACGAGATCCGGACGCCATTGAACTCCATCGTCGGGTTCTCCGAGATCGTCAGCAGTCGGCGTTTCGGACCGGACACGATCCAGCGCTATCTGAGCTACGCGGGCAACATCAATCAGGCCGCCCGCCATCTCCTGTTTCTGATCGAGAACGTGCTTGAACTTACCCGGCTCGAGGGCGGCGAAATCGAGCCGGCCTTCGCACCGACGCCGGTCGCGTCCATTCTGAGTCGCGCCGAGACGAACGCCGCGTCTCTGCCGCGCAATCGCGATGTGCGCCTGCGGGTGTCACGGGACGATACGAATCCGTCACTGCATGTCGACGGCGACCTCATGGTTTCCCTGCTCGGCAAACTGCTCGAGAACGCCCTGCGACACGCCCCCGAAGGCGGAACCGTAGAGATGTCCTACGAAGCCAAACCCAGCGGCACCGCCTGCTTTACCGTGACGGATCCCGGTCCCGGGATTCCGGAGGAACAGGCCGAAAGTCTGCTGATTCCGTTTTCAGGATCACGCGAATTCGAGGACCGGGGCTTCCATGGCTCGGGCCTCGGCCTGCCGATCTGCAGGATCCTTGCTGAACTGCATGGCGGTGCGATGGAGATCACCAATCTGGCGGGTGGCGGTCTTGCGGCTTCCGTTCTGCTTCCGCCGTCCCGGACGATCACACCGCCGCCGCCCGGCCGGTCAGCGCGTGGCAATGAAGACGCCCGTACCGATCATTACGCCGCCGGCGCTGCGATTCAGCACCTGAACGGCGCGGGCTGAGCGAAACACACGACGGGCCCGCGCCGCCATCAGGCCGTAGAAGTTGTTCACCACAACGATTGCGACCACGACAATGCCGGCGAGGATTGCGATATCGCCTGCGACCAGCGAGTCGAGCTTTACGAAGGTCGGCAGCAGGGCTCCATAGAACAGGATCACCTTTGGGTTCCCGAGCGTGACCAGAACCCCGGCCGTGACCTCTCGCAGCAGCCCCTTCGCACCGACCGGCCGCGCCTCGAGCGGAACCGGCTTCGCCAGCCAGAGTTTCGTCCCGAGCCAGAGCAGATAGCCCGCCCCCACCCATTTTACGACGAAGAAGACGTCGCCGAGCAGTTCGGCGACGATCTGCAGACCGAAGATGGCCAGCATCAGGAAGATCAGGTCCCCGATGCAGACCCCGATATTGTACTGAAAACCGCTCCAGAACCCGCTTGCGAGGGATTTCGCGATGGTCGTCAGCATCGTGGGTCCGGGCGTAAGGGTCAGGATGACCATACCGAGCGCGAAGGCGAGCGCGGTTTCCAGTGTCATGGGCGAACTCCGGTCCGGACGAGATTGACGGGCTGCGGGGGTACTCAGGCGCTGGCCGGTACTCGCCGAAAGATACATCACAGGCGCGCCGGAAAGGAAAGACAAGCAAAGACCAGCGGCAAGCTGCGGGACCGCCGCCACGGACATTCGGTACGCCGATCGAGATGCCTGTCGGAACTGCCCTCATGGCCGGCATGGGCCGGCCACCTCCGGATTGCCGCGCGGCTTCGCCACCGGCTCACCGTGCCCTCCAAACCACCTGGCGGTCCGGGTTGACCACCCCTCGCCGGAAGCGTAAAGACAGCTTCATGGAAATCAAGCTCCAGGCCCTACCGCCACGAATGCCCGAATAGGCGGCCGCACTACGCGGTGTCCGCCCGCCGGTTTTCGTCCCTTTCTTGCCTGAGCTTTTTCCATGTCCGATGTTTCCACGATCACTCCTGCCCGCGCGACCTGGCGCCATGAGCTTTCCGCGACCCTGAAGCTTGCCTGGCCGCTGGTCCTGACCCAGCTCGCGACCATCGCGCTCAACACCATCGACGTCATCATGATCGGCTGGCTCGGTCCGGACGAGCTGGCGGCCGCCACGCTGGCGACCTCCACGATTTTTCCGCTTGTGTTCTTCGGCATCGGTCTGCTGGCGGCCACCGCGGCGATGTTCAGCCATGAGATAGGGGCGATCAATCTGCGTGGCGTGCGACGAACGCTGCGCCAGGGCTTCTGGGTCGCGATCACGCTCTGCATCCCCTGCATCCTTCTGCTCTCGAACGCGGAGGCCCTGCTGCTCCTGATGGGACAGGATTCCGGGCTCGCGGCTGCGGCCGACAGCTATGTCGCGTATGCGAAATGGGGCCTGCTGCCGCTGATGTGCTTCACGGTGCTGCGCAATTTCGTCACCGCCCATTCCCGGCCGCGATCCTCGATGGTGATCCTGATCCTGTCCATCGGCCTGAATGCGGCGCTGGATTATGCATTGATCTTCGGCAAGTTCGGCTTCCCGGAAATGGGACTGATCGGCGCCGCGATCGCAACGGTGGCCGTGCAGTGCTTCATGTTCCTGGCCCAGACCGCTTTCGTCCTGACGGACCGCAAGTTCCGGCGCTACAACCTGTTCGGCCGCTTCTGGCGCCCGGACTGGAACCGCTATTTCGAGATACAGAAGATCGGTGTCCCGATCGGCCTGACCGTTCTCGCCGAGGCCGGGCTGTTCGCCGCGAGTTCCTTCATGGTCGGGCTGTTCGGGCCGGACCAGCTCGCCGCGCATGCGGTCGCGCTGCAATGTTCGTCCGTCGCCTTCATGGTGCCGCTCGGGGTGAGCCAGGCGGCAACCATCCGGGTCGGCCTTGCCATGGGCCGCAAACGGCTGCACGACGCGCTGCTTGCGGGGCGGACATCGACCTATGTCGGCGTCGGCTTCGCGGTGATTGCCGCCCTGACTTTCTGGTTCGGGAGCGAGATTCTGGTCGGTTTCTATCTCCGCCTCGACGATCCGGAGAACGCCGACGCGGTCAGGCTCGCCGTTCTGTTCCTCTGGATCAGCGCTGTGTTCCAGCTCGTCGACGCCGGGCAGGCCGTGGCCGCGGGCAATCTGCGCGGACTGAAGGACACGACGATCCCGGCGATCCTGGCCCTTCTCGGATACTGGGTGTTCGGTTTCTCGGCCGGCGCGCTGCTCGCCTTCGAGTTCGACCTGAAGGGCGCGGGCGTCTGGAGCGGACTTGCAGTCGGCCTGACCGCCGCCTGCTTCGCGCTGATGATCCGCTTCGAAGTGCTGATGCACCGCGCGATCGCCCGCGAAGGCGCGACCGCCTGACCGTCATGCGGTGCGGCGACCGCCACGCAGATAGTGGTTCGGCGCACCCTCGACCTGCGCGATGCGGAGTTCCTGGGCATAGTCGCCGCGCTCCGCGCGCAGCAGCATCTCCTGCCAGAATGGCGGTTTGGCATCGATCCGGAGGGCCTCGGCCAGGACCCGCCCGGTCATGCTCTCCGGCGCCTCGACCTCCAGCGCCGCCAGCATGGTCGGGACGACATCGACCAGCCCGGTCGGGGTTTCGACGACATGCCCTTCGCGGAACAGCTCGCCGCCCGCCGTCAGCAGGTTGTTCAACTCGTGCTGCTGCAGGCCGCCATGCATGCCGCCGCCGACCGGAATGTCGCCGTTGTCGGCGTAGCAGAGACCGGGATAGCCGTGCGCATTGGCGCCCTCCGAGGTGCGCAGCACCATGTAGAGGTCCGGCGCCCGGCTTCCCGCGACATTGATCGCGCTCATCGGCAGCGCGCCTTTCCGCTCCTCGCGGCTGAAGACCAGCCCGCACCAGTCCTGCCGGCTCAGCCAGTCGAAAACCCTTTCCGTCGTCTCATGATCTCGGTCGCGGATGCTTATGCCGCCCGCATAGCTGCGTTTCACAACCACGTCGACGTCCGGGCCCAGGGCCCTGCCGACACGGAACCCCGCTCCTGCCAGTTCCTCCGCCACGTTGATCTGTCCGGTGACGGTGATCTGGCCGTGATCGGAGGCCGCGACGATCTGCCAGCCTTCTTCCCGTCCCTCGGCCTCCCACCAGTCGAGGATACGGCGGAAGGCATCGTCCACCGCCCTGATCGCCCGCAGGCTGTCCGGCGAACCGATCTCCCGGTAATGGAAACTGAGGTCCGGCTCGTTGAACCAGACCACCTGGATATCCGCGTCATGCTTCGGAATGAATTCATCAAGCAGCACGCTGGTCGCATAATCCATCACCGCGACATTCGGAAACTGCTGTTCGGGCACCGGGCCGAAGCGCTCGATCACGGCGTCGAATTCCGCCGCCGGGCTGGAGATATCCGCGCCCCAGATCGAGAATACCGGCTGGCCGTGAGCGGCGGCCCCGAGATTGAGCAGCCGCGCGTTGCCGATCTTTCCGGTCGTGACCACGGCGTATTTCCGTCCCGCCTCATGCAGGATCTCGCCGATGTTGCGCGAGCCCTGCAGGCGGCCGTAATGCTTCGCCGCGGCCGACATCTTTGCATCGTCGGACGTGTCCATCGGCCCGTCAAAGCCAAGGTCCGGATCGTAGAAGCTGTTGCCCATGATCCCGTGGCCCGCGTGCCGGTTGTCGCCTGCAGGGTGCAAAGCGGCGTGGCCCGGAAAAGACCCCGTGACAAAGCTGGAGACCTGAACCCGGGTCTCGACAGGAAAAACGGAAGCGCTGTTCGGAAAATCCGTCCAGGCCTGGCGGAAGCCGTGAATCGCCGGAGCAGTATCAGCGCGCACCATGTCCCGGCGCAGCCCGTCGAAAAGCACAAAGAGAAAACGCGGCCGCGTCATCGGAAACCCTCACAAGAAATCGGTAAATGACGCGGCATTCTCCTCCCGCCGCACGGGTCGGGCAAGATGTCCCGGTGTGAAAGCTGCATGACAGATAGCAACAGGATGATTGCGGCATCATGTCAATTCGATAACTCTAGAACAATCGTTGACTCGATCCGTTACCGGGCCTAGATTTGGGGCATGGATATCGAAACCGCATCGAAGTGCCTCTCCGAACTCGGCAACCCGCACAGGCTGGAGGCCTTCCGCCTGCTGATCAAAGCGGGACCGGAGGGGGTGTCTGTCGGCGAAATTCAGAAGCATCTGAACATCCCGAAATCGACCCTCTCGCATCATATCTCGCATCTGGTCTGGGCCGGGCTTGCCCGCCAGGAACGGCAAGGCCGGGTGCTGCGTTGCACGGCAAATTTCGAACTGGCGGACGAGCTCGTCGCCTATCTCTGCTCGGAATGCTGCAACGGGCTCGATGTCGTGCCGATGGAAGAACAGGAAGGCGCGTAGGCCTTTTTATTTGGGATGTTAATTCGACAATTCTGGAATCACGGGACAAGATCATGACCACCGCAGAACTGACACGTTCCCTCTCCCTCCGCTTCGGCCGCATCGACCGGGTCTGGATCGCCGTCGCCCTGATCTTTGCGGCGCTCGCTGTCCTGGCTTCCGCTCAGGTCCCCGCCAGCGCACGGTTCACGATCGAAGCCCTGATCGGCATCGCGCCCTATCTCGCCGTTTCGGTCGCCGTGGCCGCCTTTGCCAGGGCGAGCGGTCTCGATCACCAGATCGGCCGTGCCTTTTCCGGCAATGCCACACGGGCCATCCTTCTGGCCGCCGCCTTCGGCGCACTCTCGCCCTTCTGCTCCTGCGGCGTCGTGCCGATCATAGCCGGGCTGCTCGGCGCCGGCGTGCCGCTGGCTCCGGTCATGGCCTTCTGGCTCGCCTCGCCGCTGATGGACCCCGAAATGTTCATCCTGATGCTCCCGGTGATGGGGTTCGAATTCAGCGTCGCGAAGATGCTCGCCGCCTTCGGCATCGGTGCGATCGCCGGTTTCGCCACCCATATTCTGGTCAAGGGCGGCGCCTTCGCCGACGCCCTGCGCCCGCAACTGACGAAGGGATGCGGCAGCGGTTGCGGCGGCTCCAGCGCCCTGAAGACGGAAAAGGTTGTCTGGTCTTTCTGGTCCGAACCCGAGCGCCGCTCCGCTTTCGCCGGCGAGGCGAAGACCACTGGCCTCTTCCTGCTGAAGTGGCTGACCCTTGCCTTCCTGCTCGAGAGCCTGATGGTCTCCTATGTGCCCGCGGACAAGATCGCGACCTATCTCGGCGGTGGCGAATGGTGGACCATTCCCGCCGCCATCCTGGTCGGAGTTCCGACCTATCTCAACGGCTACGCGGCCATTCCTCTGGTCGGCGGCCTGATGGATCTCGGCATGACGCCGGCGGCCGGACTCGCCTTCATGATCGCGGGCGGGATCACCAGCATTCCGGCATCGATGGCCGTGTTCGCGCTGGTTCGTGGCGGGGTCTTCGCCTGGTATCTCAGCCTCGGCCTGCTCGGCTCCCTCGCCGTGGCCTACGGATTTGCCCTCTATCTTGCGGTTTTGGCATGATATCCTTGCATCTCGCCGAATATTGCTTCAGCAACCGGCATGCTTATCTAAGCTAGCACCGTCGGCGCTCCCGACGGTGCCCGGCAGCCAAGGACGCCGTGGATGCGGCGGGGAGGACTGAATGGTTGACGCCAACCCGAGACCGAAAGCGGTCCTCGACCCGGTGTGGAACGACATGCTGAGGGACGCGGCGGCCTGGGCGGAGAAGGAATCCGCGCTCGCGAGCTGGATGCATGCCAGCGTCCTCGACCAGCAGACCTTCGAAGACGCGCTCTCCTATCTCATCTCGCAGAAGATCGGCGGGCCGGAAATGAGCGATCTGTCGGTCTACCAGGTCGTGCACAACGCGGTGCTTTCAGACCCCAGGATCGGCGAGGCGGCCCGGGCGGATCTCTCCGCCACCTACGAGCGCGATCCCGCCTGCACCGGCTATCTCGAGCCGTTCCTCTACTTCAAGGGGTTCCATGCCCTGCAGGCCTATCGCATCGCTCACTGGCTCTGGGGCCATGGGCGCGAATATCTCGCGAAATACTTCCAGAGCCGCGTCGCCAGCGTGTTCAGCGTGGATATCCACCCGGCGGCACAGATCGGCAAGGGCATCATGGTCGACCACGGCACCGGACTCGTCATCGGCGAGACCGCAGTGGTGGAGGACGGCGTCTCGCTGCTGCACGCGGTCACCCTCGGCGGTACCGGCAAGGAGACCGGCGATCGGCATCCGAAAGTCCGGCGCGGCACCATGATCGGCGCCGGCGCCAAGATTCTCGGCAACATTGAGGTGGGAGAATGCTCCCGCGTCGGTGCGGGCTCCGTTGTGCTGAAGAACGTGCCGCCGAACACCACCGTCGCCGGCGTTCCGGCGCGTGAAGTGGGCACGGCCGGCTGCGAACAGCCGGCGCTCTCCATGAACCAGCAGTTCCTGGCGGAAGAATACGACTGACCGGATCGCGCCCCGCCCGGCGTGAGAACGCCGGAGCAGCCACGCCTCACTGCGGCCAGATCCCTCCAAGGGCCACGGTCGCTTCTCTGGCGACAGTACAGACGATCTTGCCGAGCTTGTCGATCCGCTCATCGGTAATGCGAGCCGTCGGTCCCGAGATCGAGATTGCCGCCAGCGGCTCGCTGTGATGCCCGAAAACGGCAGAGGCAACGCAGCGCAATCCCACTGAATGCTCCTCGTTGTCGACCGCGAACTCGACCTCGCGGACCCGCTGCAGTTCGGCTTCCATGCGCGGCAGTGCGTCGATCGTACGGCGCGTCTTGTGTTCCACGCTGACCCGGGCAAGCAGTTTGGAAACCTCGTCCGTCTTGAGCCGCGCGAGCAGGGTCTTTCCCACCGCAGAGCCGGCAATCGGCACACGAGCCCCAGGCTTGGCGAACGCCCGCATCATCTCGCGGCATTCCACCTGCGCCAGATAG
Source organism: Nisaea sp. (assembly GCF_965216895.1). Lineage (GTDB taxonomy): Bacteria > Pseudomonadota > Alphaproteobacteria > Thalassobaculales > Thalassobaculaceae > Nisaea. Next base: position 77,817 of record NZ_OZ244205.1, on the reverse strand, counting down.
ACCATTTCGTCATGATCACGGACCGCGAGATTGACGGTTTCCCCGCTTTCTTCCATCAGGCGCCGCATGTAGGGACGGGTGATCGCGACGAGGTCCCGGGTGCGCAGAAAGGCATTGCCGACGGCGAAACACTGAACGCCGATCTGCCATGCGCCCCGTTCGGTATCAAAACGGACATAGCGTTCCTGCTGCAGCGTGGTGAGCAACCGGTGGACCGTGGACGGCGGCAACGTAACGGTATGGGCAATCTCTGTCAGGGTCATGCCGTCCTCGTCTGCCGCGAGTGCGTTCAGCACGCTGATTGCGCGCGCAACCGACTGGATCTGGCCCGACCGTTCTGCATCCGATCGCTTTGGAGATGCGGTCATGTGCTCGAATTCTTCCCTAGTTTTGTATACAATTTACGCAGGCGCGACTTTACCGCCGACATCTGACTTTGACTCATTCTAAGTTTCCGCATCGTGGGATGCAATTGCATTCTTGGAATGGATGGTTTTCATTTGGATTTGCCCCGCTCACTGCGCTGCGCTAAGCCGGGTCAGGTAGAATCCGGGAGCACAAGACAAACCCATGCGCATTCTCGTAACCGGCGGCGCCGGCTTCGTAGGGTCAAGTCTTGCCCTCGCGTTCAAGCACGACAATCCTTCCGCCGAAATCATCGCCGCAGATAATCTGAAGCGGCGCGGCAGCGAACTGAACCTGCCGCGTCTCAGGGATGCCGGGATCCGCTTCGAACATGCCGACATCCGCGACCCGGAAGACCTCTCGGCGCTGGGCCCCATGGATCTGCTGCTGGAATGTTCGGCCGAACCCTCGGTCCAGGCCGGCTATTCCGGCAGCCCCGCCTACCTGCTCGATACGAATCTGCGCGGCACGCTGAATTGCCTGGAAGCCGCACGGCGCCACGACGCCGCCCTCGTCTTCCTCTCCACAAGCCGGGTCTATCCGATCGATCCGCTGCGCGCGCTGCCGCTGGAGACCGAGAATGAAGGCCTTGCCATCCCTCCCGGGGCCGCAGGTCAAGGATGGTCTGCATACGGCATCGCGGAGGATTTCCCGCTCGATGGACACCGCTCTCTCTACGGCGCCACCAAGCTCGCTTCCGAGCAGTTCATCGAGGAATACCGCGCCGCCTTCGGCCTGAAAGCCATCGTCAACCGTTGCGGCGTGCTCGCGGGGCCGTGGCAGATGGGTAAGGTCGACCAGGGTTTCATATGCCTCTGGGCCGCCCGGCATCTCTATGGCGGAAAGCTCAGCTACAACGGCTTCGGCGGTCACGGACACCAGGTCCGCGACGTGCTGCATGTCGCCGACCTCTACGATCTGCTCGTCCGACAGCTCGACGACATGTCAGTATCTGCCACGGGAGTGTGGAATGTCGGCGGAGGCGACACGAACGCGACTTCGCTCCGCCGCCTGACCGGCGTATGCACCGCCCGCGCCGGACGGGAACTGGAGATCGCCGCGCAGCCGGACACGAACCCGGCGGACATCCCCTGGTTCGTCACCGATGCGCGGCGCGCCATGGCCACCTTCGACTGGGCGCCGAAACGCTCGCTCGACATCCTGCTCGACGAGGTCTTCGACTGGCTGGCGGCCGAGCGGGACGTTCTTCAACCGCTGCTGTCCTGAGGAGTTCGAGCTTGGCGGAGACACGGTCCACGAACCGGCTCGGGGAATCCCAGCTCCGGAACATTTTCGATCCCGAGCGCGTCACCCGGCTGATCCAGATCGTCGCACCGCATCTCCAGGGAGGAGGCCGAACGGTTCTGCATATCATGCCGCTGGCCTGGCGCATCGGGCATATCGCCATGGAACCGCATGCGCTCTGGGAACTCTACGGGGACACCCGCGACCGCATGGTCCTGCTCTTTCCGGACAGCCGCGTGGCCCCCCACAGTCTCGGCATGCGCGCCGTCATCGATCCCTATTTCCGCATTCAGGAAACCGACGAGCCTGGAATCATGATCATGGGCCATGTGGATGCCGGAATCCTCGAACTGCAGGGACTCACCTGGCACCAGCGCGGTCCGAGCGGCCTTCTGGACGACTACATCAAGCGTCTGAACGAGACCGGCGCGCGCCCACGCCACTTCAAGGTGCCCCCGCCGGTGCGGGACGCCGCCCGCGATTTCTGCGCGAGCCGCGGGATCACGGACAGCGACCGTGTGGTCATACTCAATGTTCGGGACCGGAATTTCCTTGCCGACCAGGCGATACATTTCTACCGCGCCGCCGATATCTCGACCTACATCCCGGCGATCCGGCATCTGCTCGACAAGGGCTACTGGGTGCTGCGCCTGGGCGTTGACGGCACGATCCCCTGTCCGGTCGAAGACCCGCGCTATATCGAGGTCTGGCGGGAACCGGACTACACCACCCTGCTCGATCCGGGACTGATCGCACGCGCGCGTTTCGGGATCACCTGTTCATCAGGTCCGGAGGCCGCGTTCCGGGTTCTCGGCGTACCGCAGCTTCTGGTGAACTGCGTTCTTCAATGCGAGATGTGGACAAATCCGGGCGACCGGCTGCTGTTCAAGTCCTACCGCACGGTCGAAGACGGCAGACCTGCCCGCCTGACTTCCCTGCTCCGATCGGGTACAGCCCATCATGCCGACGCCGAAGCGGTAAAACAGTGCGGCTTCCTGACCGAGGACAACAGCCCGACCGAGATCCTTGCGGCCGTGGAGGAGATGGAGGCCTCGGACGATGGACCCGAGACGGTTTCCGCAGCCACCGCGCGCTTTCTCGAGATCGGCGGAGAGTACCAGGCTTTCCTCGCGAACGAAGGCCATCCGCGCGATGCGCGCAGCCTGACCGCGACGCTCACGCAATTCGCCTATGCCCTGCCCTGGACGCGGCTCTCCGAGGCCAATCACAGCTCCAACCCGGATTTTCTCGAATGACCTTCCTGTCGCAGGTCGTCGCTCCGATGATCTTCGTGATCCTCTGGAGTTCTGCCTTCATCGCCGCCAAATTCGGCGTCGCCCATGTCGAGCCCTTCACTTTCCTCGCCACGCGCTTCGGTTTCGTCACGGTGATGTTCGTCGCCATGGCGCTGGCGGCGAGAGCCCCCTGGCCGCGCTCCCCGCGCTCCTATTTCGATATCGCCGTGGTCGGGCTATTCCTTCACGCCGTCTATCTCTCGAGCGTGTTCATCGCGATCAGGGGCGGCATGCCTTCCGGACTGGTTGCGCTGGTCTCGGGCTTGCAGCCGGTCCTGACCGCCATCGCCGCCGGCCTCTTTCTCGGCGAACCGCCGAGCCGGCGCCAATGGGCCGGCTGCCTTGTCGGGTTCGCAGGCATGGCACTCGTGCTCTCGGACCGGATCAGCGTCGAGGGCGTCACCCTCCTCGGCATCGGCTTTTCGGTACTTGCCCTCTTCTCCATCAGCTTCGGCACGCTCTACCAGAGGCGGAACGCCGCGGAGATGAACCTGCTGACCGGCAACGCAATCATGGCGGCCACCGGGTGTCTCGTCACACTGGCCGGCGCCGCTCTGTTCGAGACCATGGTGCTGGTCTGGGAACCGGCATTCATCGGGGCATTTCTCTGGTCCTCGCTCGCCGTCTCGCTCGGCGCCTTTTCCCTGCTGATGATGCTGATCAAGCATGGACAGGCAACCAAGGTGGCGAGCCTGTTCTATCTCGTACCGCCAACAGCGGCCCTGATGGCCTATATCGCCTTCGGGGAAGAGATCAGCATCATCGCCGGCATCGGCATCCTGGTCACGGCGGGCGGCGTGGCAATGGTGGTGCTACCGCAGCCGAAGCGCGTCTGAAGGCGTCCGCGGGTCAGGAAATCAGCCGCCCGGCCTCCTTGTCATCGACCTGCTTCTGCCCTTTCTCGACCCGACGCGCCAGTTCGACATCGAGTTCCTCTGTCGACCAGGAGTGCATTGCGGAAACGATCTTCACACGGGCACGCTCGATGCTTGCCTGGGTATCGAACCCGTCGTCCGGATAGAGCTCCTTGTGCGGGATGATCGGCAGGAAGCTCATGACATAGGCAACGGCCCTGTCGCGATGTTCCGTGCTGCCCGCGACCTTGCAATCGTCGGCATCCGCCTCCGTCCAACGCTCGATCAGGCTCGACCAGCCGTCCAGCGCAAAGGCCACATCCCGGCGCAGCTTGATCAGGTAGGACACATTCGCGTCCTGCTTGCCGAAGACATTGGCGAAACTGCCGAGCAGGGAGTCCAGTGTCACGATCCGCTCGTCGACATACATGATGGTCTGATCGATCACCTGAAGCAGAATCTCCGCCGTTGCAGCGTATTCGTCGGGCTTCTCCTCGAGATAGGCCGCGACGGATTTACGGAATTCCATCAGATTCACATGTTCGAGGAACAGATGCCCGTTGGTCCGGTCCTTCTGCGTGCCCTTCACCGTGCCGAAGGGCGTGATCAGTCCGACCAGCGGCTCCAGCCATTCACGGACATTCTCGACGCTGACCCCGCTGCGCTGGGAGGCGAAGAGGAACACCCGGTCGATCAGCATCTCGAGGTCGAAATGGGTCTTTGATTCCTCCGCCGTCATCAACTCGACGAGGGTCTTGGTATTGGCGTTCGCCATCACCGGATCGCCCCGTTCGATCCCGCACTCCTTCATCAGCTGCGCGATACAGGACATGCGGACCACTTCCTTGTCCTCGCTGTCCTGTTTCGCCTGCGCCTGGGCTTGGGCACGGACGTCCGGATCGTCCGAATAGGCGGCATTCACCTTGTTGACCAGATCGCGGACCTGCAACGGATCGATTCCGTTTTTTCCGACGATCCCAGGAACACCGTCGTGCAATTGCAGGTCCCGTTCGTTGAGCTGGACGAAATCCGGAAGATCCTTCCAGGGCACCACCATCAACTCGCCCCGCCGTCCGCCGCCGAGGCTCGGGATCACGGCCTCGAGCACCCTGTCATTGCCATGCTGATAGATCCGGGCGCGCACGTGACGCAGCGACTCGTTCGCCGTGAAAGGCACGGTCGTCCCGCGCCGTTCAAATGTCTGCGCGACATTAATGTTGTTCGCCATATGGCGACACCCCGAGCATTGGTGATTACCTCAATTACCGCAAAAAATCGCTGTTTTTGCAAGAATTTAGCGCAGTGTGGCCATAATCGCGTTAAGGAACGGTTACTGCGCACGGCCCTATCGCGAGGCAACGAGCGATGTTGAGTGCCGATCTATTCCCATAGATTGAACCACGCAGAGGCGCGGTATCGATCTCTTCCGGAGACCATGTTTCCGACAGCCATGCTGGGACCGAACAATGTCGTGAGCCGGATCGAGCCAGCCTCTTGCAAATCAGGACACTGACGGCAATTCTGGTCGCCAGATCCTCGCTTCAGTCCCAGATATCGCAACGGAGCCACTATCATGCGCCATTACCTTCCGGTAACGATTCTCCTCGCCGGCTTCCTGGCCGGCTGTTCAACGCCGGCAGATGACGCTGCCAAAGCGCAGGAAAAGGCTTTCGAGGCACAGGAAGACGTCGCCCGTCAGCGGCTGAAGCTTGTGGAGCAGTATCAGGCCTGCGTCGAGGAAGCCGCCGGCGACCAACTCAAGGTCGATGCCTGCCAGTCCTACCTGAACGCCGCCGAAGCACTGAAATAAGCGAGGCTCTCTCTTCCGGGAGAGAATGTTTGAAGTGCCTTTTCCTTTCTTTGTCGCGTAGCAGACCAGGTCAGGGCCACGGAAACCTGGTATCCTCAGGACATTGATCGGCATCAGTGCCCGAGCGCCTCTTGCGCGGTTTCGCAAGAATATCCGCGATTGAGCGACCGGCCGCCGGATTGTGCTGTCGACGATGGCGACGGGCATGGCGGCTATTCGCCGGCTGGCGGTCTATCCCGACTGAATACGTCGCTCGAAGAGGCTCCGCCGCAGCGGTCGTTGTCGCGTCCCGCACCGTTCCCTCACGCATGCGGCTCTTGGGCCTCGACCGCATGCGCGCAGGAGAGGCGCGATGCCCCACTTCGGGGACCGCAGCCCGGAAGATTGCCTGTTCCTGTGCCCAGAGAAGATTGGCTACCGACCGCCTCTTCGCCTCAACTGGTTTTAAGAAGGTCGAAAATCGTACATTGCGCGAGAGTTCGGCTATACTCGATCGATACTCAAAATACAGTTTCTTTTGTGTCAATCAATAAACGCCGGAAAACGGCGGTCTGGGAGGAAACCATGCTGCATTTCCGGTCCGGAAGCAGCAATGCCGTAAACCCCAATACTGCGGTCAGGGAATCCCTTGATCGCGCTTTCGAGGAGGACGACGCCGACAGTTGCAACCTGCTGATCGTCTATTCGACCGTTGGGCACAGTTTTCCGCAACTCATCGCCGCCGCGCGGGAAGCCTGTCCGACCGCCCAGATCGTCGGAGGAAGTGGCAGCGGCGTGATCGCGAGTGAAGGCGTCAGCGAGACGATGCGATCCTTGGCACTCATGGCCATCACCGGGGACGAGATTTCCGTTGCATCCGGAGCCGGCTTGAACGGCCGGAACTCGGCGGACCTCGCCCGATCTGTCGCGACAGACCTGAAAGCACAATCCGACAACATCAATATGATCTATGTCCTTTCTGCCGGGCTCGATGTTTCGGGCGACAAGGTGATTGACGGCATCGAAGAGGTGTTTGGCGCCGACATCACGATCTTCGGTCTGACGACGGCGGACAACGGAAAGGCAAAGCGGACCTTCCAGTTCCACGACGAGAATGTCATGGAAGACGGACTGGTCCTTGTCGGTTTTTCAGATCCCTCGCTCGAGCTTGTTACCGGCGTTCACCATGGATCCGTGCCGCTCGAAGCGGTGGCGTTCGAGGTCACGAAATGCGACGCCAACCGGATACTGGAACTGGACGGACAACCCGCGTGGCCCACACTGATGGCCAAGCTCGGGCTCCCGGCCGCTACCCCTCCGGCCGATGCCCTTCCGATCGCCGGCCTGGGTATGGATCTGAACGACGAAGAAAGCGCCGACTACGACAATCCGCAGATCCTGCGCGTTCCGATCAAGGTGTCGGACGATCAGCAATCTTTCTATCTGCCGACCTCCGTTGCCGTCGGCACCAGGTACACTTTGATGCAGCGGGACGAACATCTCATTTTCGAGGGTGTCGACCGCCTGATGAAGCGCTTGGGCGATCGGCTGGCCGGCCGCAGGCCGGTCGCGGTTTTCCATGCCGACTGCATGGCCCGGGGCCGCCTGATGTTCAACCGCGTGCTGAAGGACGAGATCATTGCAAAGATGCAGCACCCGATCTGCGGAGATGAGATGGTGCCCTGGCTCGGAATCTACGGTTTCAGCGAATATGCCAGGCTCGCGGGGAAAAACGCGTTTCACAGCTACACGACGTCGCTGTTCCCGATCGTGCGCAACGTGGCCAACTAGTCTGGCCTTCCGGCATTGGCGAGGTCGGTGAAGGATCGTCGGTCAAGCTATGACGAGCTCAGTGCGCATTGTGCCCGGCTCGAAGAACGGATTGCGGAGCAACTGGTACTCGAGCGCGAGCTGACCGCGGCGAAATCCCGGATCGATCAGGAGCTCCGGCGCTTCCAGACCATCCAGAGCTTTTTCGAAACATCTCTCGCCGCCGACTCGGACAGAGATTTTCTCGACAACGCGCTTGAAGCGGTGATCGATGCCTTCGAGTTCGAAGTCGCACTCGTCCTGCGCCCCTCGGATACCCCGGGTAAGTTGCAGACCGCGGGCCATTTCGGCTTCGACCAAAAACCGGTCGACCTGGATTACGAGACCGCATGGTTCACTGACCAATCCAGCAGCCTGATCAATGAGAACAATGCCATCCTCGCAAGCTGGCGCTCGCTGGGGCTGCGAGAAGCGATAGCCTGTCCGCTCTGGAGCGCGAACGGCACGTTGAGCGGCATCATTCTGGGCGGCGTCACGACAGACAATTGCGAACACTATGAGCCGATCACGGCGGAGAGGAGCGCAGCATTCACGGTGATGGCGCGCCAGATCGGTTCTGTCCTCAACAACAGAGCCCTGAATCTCGAGTTGATCGAACAAAATCGCCGCCTGGAAACGGAGCATGGACGCCAGCTCGTTCTCCAGCGCGACCTTATCCGCGCCAAAGATCAGGTCGATGACGAGTTGATGCGGTTCAAGTCCATTCAGGAATACACAGCCAAGACCCTGGATGTCGAAAACGATGGGGCGTTTTTCCAGCTCACACTCGAAGCCATCATCGAGGCTTTCGAGCTGGAAGCCGCCGTCTTCATGCAGATCGACGGGGCACGTCCGGCACGAATGGAGATTGTCTCCCAGTTTGGCCTAGAGAACGCACCAAGCTTCCTGCCCTACCGGAACGAATGGTTCTCTTGCCGAGAATGCTGGATAGCGGACGAGCAGAGCGAGGTCCTGCAACAATGGTCCGACCTCGGTTTCGCGACGGCGATCATCTGCCCGTTCCTTGACCGACACGACGAACTCGGCGGTGTCATTCTTGCCGGGGTGACCGCCGAAAACATGGATTTCTACGAGCAAATCTGGCCCGATATCCGCGTAGCCTTTTCCGTCCTCGTCCGTCAGGCGGGCGGGCTGTGGACAAACCGTCAACTGAATGCCCAGGTCATGGCGCACAATCAGCGGCTAGCCAGCCTGACCAAGTCCTATAGCCGTTTCGTTCCCTTCCAGTTTCTCGAGCTTCTGGACAGATCCAGCATCGAGGAGATCCGGACCGGTGACAGCGTTCTGAAAACCATGAGCGTCCTGTTCGCCGATATTCGCGGCTTCACAATGCTGTCCGAAAGACTGGGTCCGACCGAAATTTTCGTCGCTCTCAACGAATTCCTGGCAACGATGGAGCCCCTGATCGCGGATGCGAACGGATTCATCAACCAGTATCTTGGAGATGCGATCATGGCATTGTTTCCGGGGTCCGCCGACGATGCGCTGCGATGCGCCGAAGCCATGATGGACACCCAGATCGCCTTCAATCGCGAGCGCGAGAACCGGGGCGAGAGGCCGATATTCTTCGGCCTCGGAATCAATAGCGGTCCGTTGATGATCGGAGCATTGGGCGGCGGAAGGCGGCTCGATTCAAACGTCATTGGCGATACCGCGAATCTCGCATCGCGGGTCGAAGGGCTGACAAGGCTCTATGGTGCCTCGGCCATTTTCACCGATCGCACGCACGCCCTTCTCGAAGCACCCGACGCTCTGGAGTTTCGTGAAATCGACCGTGTTGTCGTCAAGGGCCGGACCGAAGCCTGCACGATTTTCGAACTGCTCCGTCCGGGCCAGGCCGAGTTCCGCACCGATCCGGAGCTGCTTGCCGGCGCAGTCCGGTCCTACCGACGGGGCGATTTCGACGCGGCCTTGCGGCTGTTCAGGGAATGTCGATCCGATGCTCCGGACGACCCGGTCACCAGCGTCTACATCGCGCGGTGCAAGAGCCTGATCGAGCACCCGCCGGAGCACTGGGATGGCGCATGGGTCTTATCGCAAAAGAGCTAGGCCGCATGGCGCCTGGAGGCGCGATGTGCCGTCGGTTGCGCGAGAACGGACCGGCCTGCCCGGATAACTGATGGATTGCAGCGCGTGCCGCGGAATTGCGCATACCTGCAAACATCCAGCGATGATTTGGTGCCCCCGGGGAGACTTGAACTCCCACTCCGTTGCCGGAAACAGATTTTGAGTCTGCCGCGTCTACCGATTCCGCCACAGGGGCCCCGCCTCGGCGAGGAGCGCGCATAATAGCCAAACAGCTTGGGCGGTCAATCGCCAAGCAACTGCCGTGCGCGCGTCTCTTGGGACGATATTGATTCACTTGCGTCGGCGCCGTAGCGGCCGCCCAAATAGCAGGACAGCGCAGAGTCTCTTCGCCAAGAACCTGCCCTTCCCTGTCTCGCCGGCAAGAAGAAGCGGTGCGCGATCCCGCCTCAGGCAACAGCGAAATCCTCGGCCAACCAGCGTTCGAGCTCTCATGCTCGGTTTCTGTTTGTGCATGTAATGATATAACATTACATTATTGAATAATGAAACCATCCGTGATCCGCTTACCAGTCTTGGAGCCCCATGAGTCTCGCACAAAACACTGCAAAAAAACGCGGCTCCAATGAACTCCTCACGCTCCGCGTGCTTAATCGCGCCAACGGTCCGCTGACCGCCTATCAGATTCTGGATCGGTTGCAGAGCGACGGCGTGTCCGGACCGCCTACCGTTTACCGTGCGCTCGATCGGCTCATCGCGCGCGGCATCGTTCACCGGATCGAGTCCCTCAACGCCTATATAATCTGCACCTGCCCCAAGCACGCCAGCCCCGGTGTCTTTGCCATCTGCGAGCAATGCGGTGCGGTCTCCGAGTTTTCGGATCCAGCCATCGAATCACGGCTCAGGGAAATAGCCAACGACATCGGTTTCGACGTCCGGACGGGAAGTGTCGAACTCAAGGGCTGCTGCATCGAGTGCAACGAAGGCGCGAAAGGTAAGGCCCTGCAATGACCGGATCGCCAATTCCCGTAACCCTGCTCACCGGCTTTCTGGGAAGCGGCAAGTCAACTCTGCTGACGCAGGTCCTGCGCGATCCCAGGTTCAGCGATACGGCCGTCGTCGTTAACGAGTTCGGAGAGGTCGGCCTTGACGGGTTCCTGGTCGAACATTCCCTTGAACAGACCGTCGAAATGACCTCCGGGTGTCTTTGCTGCACCATCCGCGGCGATGTCCGGGAGACGCTTCTCAGCCTGCATCGGCGCCAGGGCGAAGGACAAATCCCGGCGTTCGACCGCCTGATCATCGAAACGACCGGTTTGGCCGACCCTGCGCCGGTTATTCATACCCTGATGACCGACCCACGGCTCGGACGGCGCTATATGCTTGGCGGCGTGGTCACGGCGGTGGATATCGTCACGGCCGAAATGACGTTCGAGAACCACGAAGAAAGCGTCAAGCAGGTCGCCGTGGCGGACCGTCTCATCCTGACCAAGACGGACATGGCGTGTGATCCGACATCCCGCTCGGATCTCATGGCTCTGAGGGCCCGACTGCACAAGCTCAACCCCGGCGCCGGAATCCTCGACCGGAACGATCCCGCATTCGACCTGAGGGAACTCTTCAATACGTCGCTTTACGATCCCCACTCGAAGAGCCTCGACGTTCAGAAATGGCTCAATTCAGAGGCCTACTCGGATGGTCATAACCATCCGCATCATCACGATCACGATCATGGGCATCACCATGGCGAACATCATCACGATATCAACCGTCATGGCGCGGACATCGAAGCCTTCAGCCTGGAGCTGGACAGGCCCATCAGCGCCGCCGCCTTCACAGTCGCCCTCGACCTCCTGATCTCCTACAAGGGCTCGGACCTTCTCCGCGTCAAAGGAATCCTGAATATCCTCGAGAAACCGGGAACGCCGGTCATTATTCACGGCGTTCAGCATATCTTCCACGAACCGGTCTGGCTCGACACCTGGCCGACGGAAGACCACCGCAGCAAGATCATCTTCATTACGCGCGGCCTGCCGAAAGCGACTGTCGCGACCTTCTTCGATGCCTTGCAAACTATCAGCGCCAAGTCGGACACCGCCCCCATTCCCCAAGGCGAAGAGGCCCGATGACCGTGCAGGACACTCCCTCCCTTTGCAGCAGAAGGAAGCATCCTGGTTCGCGCCCCGCCCGATTGCAGGCAACTTCGCTGACGGTCGGCTGCTCGACCGTACCGCACGAGTAACCGGGGCAATCATAGGTGGCGCTCTTTTCTCCGACGCTCTCCGCCCACGAAGGCCCGGTCAGAACCTGCATGGGAATGATGCGGCACAATTACCGCATCTTGGCGGATGCGTTTTCAACTTCTTGAAATCAATAACCGAGCACACCGTGCCGGGGTCCCGGCGTGCGGCAGGCAAAGGGGTGCGCGCCAATTTCAGCGGTTAAGCGGGCAACCGCCGAGCGGCGATCTTGCATGCCGCTGTCCTCGCCTGATACATCCGTCCCGACAGGCCCCGATACGGCCGCGCCATTTGACGGGACAACATGCTGCAAGCGACCTATGACCGCCTGATGCGGGCGGCCGCCCACCGGCGGGCGAATTACTGGCTGGCGCTGATTTCCTTCATCGAAAGCTCGGTATTCCCGATCCCGCCCGACACCATGCTGATCCCGATGGTTCTGGCGGACAGAAACAACGCCTGGAAGGCGGCGGGGATCTGCACCATCGCCTCTGTGCTCGGCGGTCTTGCCGGCTATGCGATCGGCGCACTGCTCTACGACACGGTGGGACTGCCGCTGCTGGAGTTCTACGGCTATGCGGAGAAATTCGCGTCCTTCACCGCGCAATACAACGAGTGGGGTGCCTGGATCGTGTTCGGCGCCGGCATCACGCCCTTCCCCTACAAGGTCATCACCATCGCGAGCGGTGTCACCCATCTCGACCTGCTGATCTTCGTCGTCGCCTCGGTCCTGGCGCGGGGCCTTCGCTTCTATCTGGTCGCCGCAATCTGCTGGCGCTTCGGTCCCGCGGTGCAGAACACCATCGAGAAAAATCTCGGACTCTGGACGACCGCGGGCTTCCTGCTGCTGGTCGGCGGCTTCGCCCTGTTGAAATATCTCGGCTGAGGCGGGTCAGGCCGCTTCGGCGCGCTCTTCCGTACCGGTGATCCAGCCGCCGCCATAGACCCGGCTCGAGTTACCCGGCGCATAGAAGACGGCCGCCTGGCCACGTGCAATGCCGTGCTGCGGTGTCGCCAGCACGAGACGCCCGCCGCCCTTCGCATCGGTATAGAGGCGGGCCGGGGTCGGCGCGGAGGCCGAGCGCAGCTTCACCTCGACGGCGACACCCTCATCGCCCGGCAGGCTCTCGCCGAGCCAGTTCACATCGCTCACAAAAACAGTGTCCCGTCCCAGCGCGTCCCGCGGCCCGACGATGACCCGCTTGCCGGCCGGATCGAGCCTCACCACGTAGAGCGGCTCGGTGTCCGGATTGCCGTCCTCGTCCCGGCGTCCGCCGATGCCGAGGCCTTTGCGTTGCCCGATCGTATAATGGATGATGCCCTCGTGCCGGCCGAGGACGGTGCCGTCGAGATGCACGATCTCGCCCGGTTCCGCCGCGCCGGGGCGCAGTTTCTCGACCAGCTCGGCATAGCGGCCGTTCGGCACGAAGCAGATGTCCTGGCTGTCCGGCTTGTCCGCGATGGCGAGGCCGAAACGCCGGGCGTGCTCCCGCGTCTCCTCCTTCTCCATCCCGCCAAGCGGGAAACGGAGGAAGTCGAGCTGTTCGCGCGTGGTCGCGAAAAGGAAGTAGCTCTGGTCCTTCTGCGGGTCGATCGCGCGGTGCAGTTCCGCGCCGGCAGGCCCCACTTCCCGGCGCACGTAATGGCCGGTGCAGAGCACATCCGCCTGCAGATCCTTCGCGGTCGCCAGCAGGTCGCGGAACTTGACAGTCTGATTGCAGCGCACGCAAGGGATCGGCGTCTCGCCGCGCAGATAGCTGTCGGCGAAATCGTCGATCACTTCCTGGCGAAACCGGCTCTCGTAATCGAGCACGTAATGCGGAAAACCAAGCTTGTCGGCCACATTGCGGGCGTCATGGATGTCCAGCCCGGCGCAACAGGCGCCCTTCTTGGCAAGCGCTGCGCCGTGATCGTAGAGCTGCAGGGTAATGCCGACGACGTCATAGCCCTGCTCGGCCATCAGTGCCGCGGTCACGGAACTGTCGACACCGCCGGACATCGCGACGACGACGCGCGTGTCCTCCGGGGCCTTGGCAATTCCGAGCGAGTTGAGCTTCGTGGCGGTCATAATGGCCGCAATATAGGAAAAGCAGCGGCGGAGACAAGCAAACTCGGCGCATGCCAGCTTCCAGGGTCACGCGTCGGCCGCACTCAGTCCCATCTGCCAGAAATCGCGCTCCAGCACGGTCGCCGCCGCGAATGTCTTCGCGAGGTCCGCAAGACGCGCCTCGCCGCCGCGCCTGGCCGCCAGTTCCTCCAGATGCGCCGCGGCGCCGCGGGCGACGTCCTGGTACTCCTCGCCGGCATACATCTCGATCCAGGGGAGGTAGGGATTCCCGTCACGCTTCGTTGCCGGGTCGGCTGCCAGCCGCGCGCCGATAAGGCCGTAACCGACGACGCAGGGCGCCAACGCGACATGCAGGTCCAGGACGTCTCCGGCCATCCCGCGCTCCAGCACGAAGCGGGTATAGGCCATGCATGCAGGATCTTCCGGCAGGGCCGCCATCTCCGCCTCGGCAAGCCCCCAGCCGGCGCAATACTTGACGTGCAGGTCCATCTCCACGTCGAGAATGCCGCTGATCACAGCGGAGGCCGCTCGCATGTCCTCCAGCCGGTCGGACTTGTAGACGGCAAGCCCGTAGGCGCGGGCGAAATGGATCAGGAAGAGATAGTCCTGGCCGAGATAATGCCGGAACGCCGCTTCCGGAAGCGTGCCGTCCGCCATGCCGGCAACGAAGGGATGTTCGGTATAGGCCGCCCATTCCGCGGGCGCGGAGCGGATCAGGCGGTCGAGATAGCTTCCTCCCGGGACGAGCGCAGCGCTCATGCCGAGCCGTCCGGCGGCAGCGTGACGACAAGCCCGTCGAGCTCCTCGGTAATCCGGATCTGGCAACCGAGGCGGGAAGTGTCGGAAAGATTGAAGGCGAGATCCAGCATATCCTCCTCGTCGTCGCTTGGCGCCGGCAGCTTGTCGTACCACTCCGCCGCGACATGCACGTGGCACGTGGCGCAAGCGAGGCAACCCTCACAGGCTCCTTCGATATCCACATCGTTCTCGCGCGCAATCTGCAGCAGCGTGTAACCGAGCGGCGCGTCGACGTCCTGGGGGGTGCCGTCGCGGCCGATGAATGTCATGCGGGGCAAATTTCTCTCCGTTGGGTTTCGGCTTTCAGGCGGATCGCTGCGCGTCGGCTGACGCCCGGTTGTACAAATCGCACCACGCGCCGACAAGCCTGTCGATATCCTCATCCGTGCTGTCCCAGCCGAGGGAAACCCGGATCGCGGACTCCGCATCGGGCGACCCCGGATCCATGGCGTCTAGCACATGGCTGCGGCGGACCTTTCCGGAGGAGCAGGCGGCGCCCGAACTGACCGCGATACCGGCGAGGTCGAGGGCGATCACCTGGGTCTCGCCGCGCATGCCCGAGAGCGAGACGCAGCTCGTGTTCGGAAGCCGCGGCACTGCGGCGGAAAATATTCGCGCGCCCGGACCGGCGGCGCGGACAGCAGCCTCGAAACGGTCGCGCAATCCGGCAACCCGGTCCCAATCGGCCAGCGTCTCGCACGCGGCCTCCGCTGCCGCGCCGAACCCGATGATCCCGATCTTGTTCTCGGTTCCCGAGCGACGTCCCTTTTCCTGGCCGCCGCCAGACTGCTGCGCCACGAGATCCAGACCCTCGCGGACGTAGAGCGCGCCCACTCCGGCGGGCCCACCGATCTTGTGCGCGGAAAGCGAGAGCAGATCGGCACCGACGGACGTCACGTCGAGCGCCACCTTGCCCGCCGCCTGAACCGCATCGCTATGCACGAGGGCGCCAAACTTCCGCGCGACGCCGACGATCTCTGCCATCGGCTGCAGGGCACCGGTCTCGTTGTTGGCCCACTGCACCGAGACGACCGTCTCCGGTCCTCGCGTCTCAAGCGCAGACTGGAGGGCATCGAGATCGAGAATGCCGTCCGGGTCGACGGGAAGCCGGACCGCGTCCGGAACCGCCGCCAGGACCGCTTCATGTTCGACGGCACTGGTCACGACATGACGGCGCCCCGACCCCCTCAGGGCCAGCGCCGAGGCCTCCGTGCCGCCGCTCGTGAACACCACGGCGTCAGGCGCAGCACCAATCAGAGCGGCGACCTGGGCGCGGGCTTTCTCGATCGCAGCGCGCGCCGCCCGGCCTTGCCCGTGCACAGAGGAGGGATTGCCGACGGACCGCATCGCCCCGGTCATCGCCTCGATGGCAACGTCCCTGAGCGGCGCGGTCGCATTGTAATCGGCATAAATTGCAGCAGGCATAAGAATCCGGATCCCGGTGAAGCGCACAGCCGAGATAGGCAGACGAGACAACCCCGTCAAGAATCTCCGGATTTAATGCGGTATCCGTCCCGAGACGATATCCTCGACCGTGACCTTTTCGAGATATCCCAGAACCTGACGCCCGACCTCCTCCCAGAGCGGCTTCGTCGGGTCGTCTTCGCATCCCCGCGTCGCGAACATTCCGTCATCGTCACTGTTGCCGCGCACCGGCTGCTCGATCGCCGTCATCACTTCGGAGACCTTGATCTGGTCCGGTTCGAGGGCAAGCAGATAGCCGCCGCCCGGGCCTCTGACACTGCGGACAAAACGCGCCTTGCGGAGCTGTGCAAACATCTGTTCGAGATAGGAGACTGAAATTTTCTGTCGCGATGCGATCTCTGCCAACGAGACCGGCCGGCCATCGTCGTGTCGCGCAAGATCGCAAACCGCCATCACGGCATATCGCCCCTTAGTACTGAATTTCACCTTGTTAGACCCCCGTGCCGAACACGTTACCCATCGCCGAGCCCCCAACATCGGCGATCACTTTCAGCAGAACGGGGTCCCATCCGTTCAGTACCCGCGGCCAGTCGAACCGGCTGACCGCTCGCGGCATTGCGCCATGCTTCCGTTTCAGGGCAGCAATGCTACACTTGAATTCAACTGCCGGACTGAGCTAAAGCCAGACTCCGACTGTCAGATTGAGATTACAGCCATCGCCTAATGAAAGTAAACCGGGATAGCGGCGGCTGATTTCCGGGTCGCGAAAAGAATATTATGGCGACACCTAAGCCCATCTCGGATTTGGAAAAACCGGCCCGCCGGTGTTGAGGAACGGATCGAATGCCTGAAGTAATCATGAATGGTCCCGAGGGGCGGCTCGAAGGACGATATGTCCACAGCAAGAAAGAGAACGCCCCCATAGCCCTGCTGCTGCATCCGCATCCGCAGCATGGCGGCACCATGAACAACAAGGTCGTCTATTCCCTGTTCCAGAATTTCGTGAACCGTGGCTTCTCGACGCTGCGCTTCAACTTTCGCGGCGTCGGGCGCAGCCAGGGTGTCTTCGACCGCGGCGAGGGTGAGCTCAGCGATGCCGCCTCGGCCCTCGATTGGCTGCAGACCTACAATCCGAACGCTCCCTATTGCTGGATCGGCGGTTTTTCCTTCGGCGCCTGGATCGGCATGCAGCTGCTGATGCGCCGTCCGGAGATCACCGGCTTCATCTCCATCGCGCCGCCGGCCAACATGTTCGATTTCAGCTTCCTCGCCCCCTGCCCCTCGTCCGGGCTGATGCTGCATGGCGATTCCGACGAAGTGGTACCGCCGGACTCGGTCAAGAAGCTGGTCGACAAGCTCTCCACCCAGAAGGGCATCACCATCGATCATGTTCTGGTGAAGAATGCCGACCACTATTTCGGCAAGCATCTCGACGAGGTGAACAAGATCGTCACCGACTATCTCAACAAGTCGCTGCCGGAGACGGAACAGCTGGTCGAAGCGAAGTAGCCGGAGGGTTCAGTCGGGCCGGTGCAGCGTGCCGCCGGTCTGCGGCACGGGAGCCCCCGTCGTCCCGGGGAAGGTCAGCGGGCGGCCGAGCAGGCTGCGGATCGCCAGATAGGCGAACGCCTCGGCCTCCACCGCGTCACCGTTCCAGCCGAGGCTGTCCGCGGAAACGATCGGGGCGTCGAGCCGGTTTGCCAGTTCCCGCATGAGCGTGGCATTGCGCCGACCGCCGCCACAGACGATCCATTGCCCGGGCGGATGCGGAAACCACCGCTGCGCCAGCGCGACCGAGGCCGCCGAGAAAGCGGTCAGCAAGGCGGCGCCATCCGCATCGGCAAGATCTTCGACGGCTTTCGCGGCACGAGCGCCGAAATGGTCGCGATCGAGCGACTTGGGCGGGCGCCGCATGAAATAGGGATCTTCGAGGAGCGCCGACAACCGGTCCTCATCGACCGCGCCGGTTGCCGCGAGCGCGCCATCCAGGTCGCACTGCGCGCCAAGGCGCTGGCGAACGAAATCATCCACCGGAGCATTCGCCGGGCCTGTGTCGAAGGCCAGCATCGTCTCCGGTCCGGCGCCGTCACTACCGTCGATCCAGGTCACATTGCCGACCCCGCCCAGATTCAGCACGGCGACAGTGGTCCCCAGGGCGCGCGTGAGTGCCCGGTGATAGACCGGAACCAGCGGCGCCCCCTCCCCACCGGCGGCGACATCCGCCAGCCGCAGGTCGAACACGACAGGCCGTCCCGTGATCCGGGCCAGAAGATCCGGCGTCCCGATCTGCACTGTCCGGCGGACATGCGGCTCGTGCAGGATGGTCTGGCCGTGAAATCCGATCACGTCGATCTGGCCGGCGGGACAGCCCTCGCGCTCCAGAAGACCGGCGACTGCATCCGCGTGCCGTTCCGTCAAATCCCGGGCGAGATCCGGATGCGGGCCCGAAGTGCCAAGCACGGCTTTCAGGCGGCCGCGAAACTCTTCCGTGTAGGGCAGACTGAAGAACCCGCAACGGTGTACGGAGCCCTCGCCGTCGCTCTCGATCAGCGCCGCGTCGACGCCGTCCATCGAAGTCCCGCTCATCAATCCGATGGCCTTGTAGCTCTTCCGCGCTTCCACCTGAAACCCGCTCCGCCCGAAAACTGTCCGTCCGTGCGTCCCTCAGCGGCGGTTCCGGTTGAGGCGCCGGGGGCCATGTGCTAAGTCCACGCGCCTTGGATTCTGACACATCTTCACCGGGAACACGACCATGAGCCAGTTCAAGTCGGGCTTCATGCAAACCATGACCGAGCGCGGGTTCGTGCATCAGTGCACCGATGCCGAGGCGCTGGACGAACTGCTCGGCAACAAGGTCGTGACCGCCTATATCGGCTTCGACTGCACGGCGGACAGCCTGCATGTCGGCAGCCTGATCCAGATCATGATGCTGCGGCACCTGCAGAAATCAGGGCATCGTCCGATCGTCCTGATGGGCGGCGGCACCAGCAAGATCGGCGATCCCTCCTTCAAGGACGAGGCGCGCAAGCTGTTGTCCGACGAGGATATCGAGCACAACAAGAACGGCATCAAGAAGGTGTTCCAGCGCTTCCTCACCTTCGGGGACGAGGCGAGCGATGCGATCATGTGCGACAACGCGGAATGGCTGGACGGGCTTGAATACATCCCGTTCCTGCGCAAGATCGGCCAGCATTTCTCGGTCAACAGGATGCTCAGCTTCGACAGCGTGAAGCTGCGCCTCGACCGCGAGCAGTCGCTGAGTTTCCTCGAGTTCAATTACATGATCCTGCAGGGCTACGACTTCCTCGAGCTGCGGCGGCGTTACGGCTGCCAGCTGCAGATGGGCGGCTCGGACCAGTGGGGCAACATCGTCAATGGCGTCGAACTGGCTCGCAGGGTCGATCAGCAGACTGTCTTCGGCCTGACGACGCCGCTCCTCACCACGGCCTCCGGGCAGAAGATGGGGAAGACCGAAAAGGGGGCGATCTGGCTCAACAAGGAACGCCTCTCGCCCTACGATTACTGGCAGTTCTGGCGCAATACCGAGGATGCCGATGTGGGCAAGTTCCTGCGCCTCTTCACCGAGCTCCCGCTGGATGAGATCGCCCGGCTGGAAAAGCTGGAGGGCGCGGAGCTGAACGATGCGAAGAAGATCCTCGCCAACGAGGCGACCACGCTGCTGCACGGCAAGGACGATGCCGGAGCTGCCGCCGAGACCGCCCGCAAGACCTTCGAGCAGGGCAGCCTCGGTGACGGACTGCCGCGCGTTTCCGTCGAGGGCGCCCAGCTCGCCGATGGTCTCTGGATCGTTGATGCGCTCCGGATCGCCGGCCTTGCCGCGACCAACGGGGAAGCCCGCCGGCTGATCAAGGGCGGAGGGGCGCGCGTGAACGACGTGCAGGTGTCCGAAGAGACACTGAAGCTCGGCACCCGGGACATCGCCGACGGCGTGATCAAGCTCTCTTCGGGCAAGAAGAAGCACGTGTTGCTGGAAGTCTGATCGAGGTCGTCGCCTCCGGGCAGGCTCAGGGGCTGCGGTCCTGACTCGGCGACTCGGCCGGCTCCGGATCTTTCGGACGCGCGTCCTCCAGCCGGAACAGATTCCGGAAAATCCCCGGTGTCAGCGCCGTCAGCGGGTTCACCGTGACCTCGGGGCGCTGCAGCGGTCCCTTCACGGTGAACTCGGACGCAAGGAAGCCCTCGCCCTCGCCGCCGGTGAGGAGCGTGCCGAGAATTGGGATCGATCCCAGAATCTGGTTCAGCACATAGGCGGGAACCACCATTCCCGTCAGGTCGCTCTCGTCGATAACCCGGTCGATCTCGCCGGAGGCCGATATGCCGAGCGAAGCGCCCTGGGCCAGCAGGCGGTCGAGTGAAAGCTTCTCGTCGTTGACGTGCATGTTCAGGTCCAGCCGGTCGAAATGCACACCGCGCCCCTGCACCACCGCCGGCAGCCCGGTGATCGAGACCGCGCTCAGCAACTGCGCCATCACGGGTGCGTCGACCAGATCGAAATCGAGTACCGTGAGCGAGACGTTCCAGCCTTGGTCGCCGTCGCGCTCTTCCATCTCGCCGGAGGCCACAAGCTTGCCGCCGGAGATCGAGTCGAAGCCCTCGAAAGCCTTCATCACGTTCCCCGCGTTCTGCGTCGTCAGCTCGAAATGCGGTATCCCCGTCGCCGTGGAGTAGAGAAAATCGGCGGGCTCGGTACCGATCACGCCGTTGGCCGCCAGAGAAACCCGTCCCTTTCCGTCATCTTCGACCAGCAGGGTCACATCTTGCATCGGGTCCAGCTTGCCGATCAGGACCTGATCGATCCGGGCGTTTACAACCAGAGGGACCTTGGATGGCGCCTCCTTCTCGTCGAATTCCTCGACCAGCTTGCGCAGATCGGCAAAGGGCCCCTGCACATTTGCCGTGTAGCCGCCCTCCCCGTCGGCCGCGATGACACCGGAGAGATCCGTCTTGCCGAGCTGAAGCCGGTCGATCATGAAGCGGGAAGGCCGACGTGTCGTGTCGGAGAACTCCACCGATCCGGAAGCGGCCAGGTCCGCCGTCGCGGCGCTGAACTGGTCGATTGCGACGACCGCGTCGTCTCGGGCCCTGAGTTTGGCCCTGAATGTCCCGGCCGCTCCCGCCGGTTTCGCCCAACCGAGTTCGCTGACCCTGAACTCGGTTTCCTGCAGCCCCATGACCAGATCGACCCGCGTGTCGCCGATGCGCGGTTCCTCGATGGTCGCATCAAGTTCGACCTCCCCGCCGGCGAAACGCCGCATGTCGAGACCGAGTTGCGCAATCTTTTCCACGTCGGGGCGCACAATGACGTGGGTGCGCCGGTGTATCTCGGATGCCTCCTCGAAGGATTGCAGAAAGGCGATCTGGGCCGGTTGGCCGGAAAGATCGCCAGTGCCGTCGAGCAACATGCCGGTCTTGTCGAGATCCAGGGACAAAGTCCCGTTCTCGAACGGCAGCCGGGTCGTCCGGGTCGGGAGCGAGACACCGGTGAACTGCCCCATGGCCTGGAGATCGACGATCTCGAAGGTCATTTCCCGGAGCAGTGGCATCTCGAAGCGCATGATGCCCGCCCCCGTTCCGCCGACTTCCTCCGGCTCCAGGCCAAGCGCCCGCGCATAACCGAACGGCTCGGTATCGAGAACGCGGAGAATATCCGAGATCGGGCCGTCGATTTCAGCCTCGATGCTGGCGAAGTCGTCGCTGACCGTATGGATTCCTGTCAACGAGACATCTGCTCGCCGCAGCTGAACGTCGTCGAGATGCCCCTTCGTCACTTCGACGTCTATGCGCTTCTCCGTGAAGGTTCCACGGCCGCCCACCCCGAGGGCGGGCGGCAGCGGACGAAGGTAGTGCACGGTCACCCCGTCGAAATTCATGAAGCCCTGGAGCGACACGTCACGCAGGCGGGTTTTCTCGCTGATGTCCAGTTGCCCTTCGAGGGTCGCAACCATTTCGGTGATGGTTCCCGATCGCAGGTTCCTGGTTGTCCAATTGCGGGCCAACTCGAAGAGATCCGCCGGCCAGAGCCCCTCGACCTCATTCACCGGCATCCCTGTGACCTTGGTCCTGAGTTCCAGCTTGGGGGCCGCGAGATCGCGCAGGGAACCGCTCAGCATCGCGGTCATGTCACCCCGTTCGAGAACGAAATTGCGCAACATCACGGCGTCGTCCTGCGCGTCGTAACCGATTTGGAAACGCAAGCTGTCGTATGGAATCGGCGCCGGCAGAACGGATCCGAACGCCACTTGCCCCTTCGCGGCGGTAGCGATGACGTCGACATTGAGCAGCGAGCGGAAATCCGCCAGCGAGAAGGCGATGCTGCCGCTGAGGCGACTTGATACGCTGAGATCCACCGGTGAATGCGGCAGATGCGAGAGCACAAGGTCCGGCGTCAGTCCCTGAAACAGAACCGAGCCGTCGAGTTCCCGGCTGCGGAAAAAGTAGTTTCCGTCGCCCCTAATCTCCACGGTTTCGTCACCGAGCGTGAGGTCTGCACGGGCTTCCACCCGCCAGCCGTCACGTTCTCGCGCAAACACACCATCGAGCCCGGAGAGGCGGAGATTGTCTAGCCTGCCGGCGCGGTCCGTCATCCGCACGGTAGCACGCCGGAGCAGGAGCCGTTCCAGCCGTTCAAGACCGGCAAGCCCCGCAGCCCCGTCTCCGGTCGGCCGCTGTAGAATGGAAAAGAGATCGCCCGCGATGGCTCCCTCGTCCCCGGGAGGAGCGCCATAGAGCTGATAGGTGCCGTCGGAGCGCCGCTCCAGATTGAGAACCGGCTGATCGACCGCGATCTGCACAGGCGCGATTTCGCCGAGCAGGAGACGCGGGCCGGAAAGCGCGATATCGGCAGAAGGGGCAAAGAGGATCACGCCGCCCGCCTCGTTCTCGAATTTGAGGCTGGTGACCCTGACTTCGAAGAGCCGGCTCCAGCCGCGCCATTCCATCCTGAGTTCGCCGATCGTCGCCGTGCCGAGATCCGCCGGAGAAAGTGCTGCGGCGACCCGGTCCTTCAGGAATTCCAGCGGAATCGGCTGCGTGCTTGCACGCCAGAATACCAGGGCCGAGAGGACGATGAGGCCCGTGAAAACCGCGGCCACGACTTCCAGGGCGATCTTGGTGGTTCTTCTCAGCACGCGGGGTACTCTTGGCTCCGGATCATTCCGCTTAACATAGGGCGCCCGGCGGCGCGACGCCAAAGAGGCGGCTCCGGCATATCATCGGAACGGCCCGGTTCGTCCGTGTTGACGCCGGCAATTCCGGTGCGCACCCTCGGATGGTCAAATCTCGAGCGGGGGCGCCGGTGTTTCTGGACCAGATCACGTATTTTCCGACGGTCACGGACAGCGACGCGGCCCGTATCGGGCTTGAAAGATGGCGCGAGCAACCAGACCTGACGGGCGACACCGACCTCGCCGCGCGTGTCGCGGCACTTGCCGGACATCGGAACGGTGCGCCTCTGTTGCAAGGGCTGTTCGCCAACAGTCCCTACCTGACCCGCCTGATGATTCGGGATATCGAGTTTGCCGCCGATCTTCTGGAAAACGGGCCGGACGCGATGGAGCGGCGGCTGCAGGAACGGGCGGCGGCGCTGGAACCGCTCGCCATGGATACCGTCAGCCTGATGGCGGCGTTGCGGGTCCTCAAGCGGCACTATTCCCTTACGACGGCGATCGCGGACATCACCCGTGCCTGGCCGCTCGAGCGGGTAACGGGAGCGCTGAGCGAGCTGGCCGACATTGCCATCACCGCGGCCTGGCGCCATGCGCTCGGGATCGAGGCGCGCGCCGGCAGACTGCCGCTCGACGCGGACGGGCCGGGTGACATCCTCGACGGCTCCGGGCTGATCTGTCTCGGCATGGGCAAGCTCGGCGCGAAGGAACTCAACTATTCCAGCGATATCGACCTGATCGTTTTCTACGACAATGAACTTCCGGCCTATGCCGGGATCGAGGAACTGCAGAAGCATTTCGTTACCATGACCCGGCTGGTGGTCCGCATCCTCGAGGAGCGGACCCCGGACGGATACGTCTTCCGCACCGACCTGCGCCTGCGTCCGGATGCCAGCGCCACGCCGCTCGCGGTTTCGGTCGCTGCCGCAGAGATCTACTACGAGAGCCTCGGCCAGAACTGGGAACGCGCGGCCATGATCAAGGCGCGCCCGATCGGCTGCGACAGACAAGCGGCGGAGATGTTTCTCTCCCTGATCCGCCCCTTCGTCTGGCGCAAGCATCTCGATTTTGCCGCGATCGAGGACATTCATTCGATCAAGCGGCAGATCGCCGCGCACAAGGGCGGCAGCAAGATCAAGGTCGAAGGCCACAACGTGAAACTCGGCCGCGGCGGGATCCGAGAGATCGAGTTTTTCGTTCAGACCCAGCAGCTGATCTGGGGTGGCCGCGACGCGCGGTTGCGCGGCAAGAAGACCGGCGACGCGATACAGGCGCTGGTCGATCTCGGCCGCGTCAAGGCGGACGTCGCCAAGGCGATGATGGATGCCTACCGCTTCCTGCGCACGGTCGAGCACCGCCTGCAGATGGTCAACGACGCGCAGACCCATTCGCTCCCGGAGACAACGGACGGGCTTACCCGGATCTCGGGATTCCTCGGCATCGAGGAAGTCGACCGCTTCCGGCGCGAGCTCATTCATCAACTCTCCACCGTGGCGCACCATTACCGGAACCTGTTCGAGGAAAGTGCACCGCTCTCCTCCGACGTCGAGGACGCGGGCAGCCTGGTCTTTACCGGGGTCGAGAGTGACCCCGAGACCCTGAAGACCCTCGAATCCCTCGGCTTCGAGGATCCGGAATTCGTCGCCACCCGGATCCGCACCTGGCACCACGGACGCTACCGGGCAACCAGAAGCGAGCGCTCGCGCCAGATCCTGACAGAGATCGTCCCCGCACTGCTGACCTCCTTCGGACAGGCACCGGAGCCGGACACCGCGTTTCGCCGTTTCGACCGGTTTCTAGAGGGACTGCCGGCGGGCGTGCAGCTGTTCTCCCTCTTTCAGGCCAATCCGCCGCTGCTCGAAATGCTGGCGGATATCATGGGCATGGCACCGTCCCTGGCGCGCCAGCTCGGCCTCCGCCCGTCGCTCTTCGAGGGCGTGCTGACTCACGACCCCTCGGACAAACTCGGCGATCGGAAAAGCCTGGAGGCCGAACTCGAACGCGATCTCGCAGGCGCCCGCTTCTATGAGGACGTGCTCGACATAGCGCGGCGCTGGATCAACGACCAACGCTTCCTCGTCGGCGTTCAGGTCCTGCAGGGACGTGTCCCGGCGACACGCGCGGCCGAATGCCTGTCCGACATCGTCGATGCGGGAATCCGTGCCCTCCTGCCTCGGGTTGAAGCGGAATTCGCGATCCGGCACGGACGCGTCCCGGGCTGCCATTTCCCGGCGCTCGCCGTCATCGCCTACGGCAAACTGGGAGCACGGGAGATCTCGGCCGGTTCCGACCTCGATCTCGTGTTTCTCTACGATGCCCCGTTCGACACGGAATCGGACGGCGAGAAGCCGCTTGCCGCCAGTACCTATTTCACCCGCCTCGGCCAGCGCCTGCTCGCGGCGCTGACCGCGCAGACGGCGGAGGGCGGACTGTTCGAGGTCGATTTGCGACTGCGCCCTAGCGGCAACAAGGGCACCATGGTGCCGAGCCTCGAGGCCTTCGAAAGATATCACCGCGGCGAAGCATGGACCTGGGAGCGGATGGCGCTGACCCGGGCCCGGGTCGTCTCCGCTTCGCCGGAACTGGGCGCGAAGCTCGACACGCTGTTCGCGGATCTGCTAACCGAGGAGCGCAATCAGGACAAGCTGCTCCGCGATGTCGCGGACATGCGCGAGCGGATCGCGCGGGAACATTCCAGCGCCTCCCATTGGAAGATCAAGCATTGGCGGGGCGGACTGGTAGACCTCGAATTCATGGCGCAATATCTCCTGCTCAAACATTGCCGGGAGCATCCGCAACTTCTGACCGGCAATACGGCCGACGTGTTCGACCGGCTGAGCGAGGTCAAAATCCTCGACTCCGGTCTGGCCGACATGCTCGCCGGAACCACCCGGCTCTGGCGCGCGATCCAGTGGATCCTCCGATTGACCGTGGACGAGAGTTTCGATCCGGAGACTGCGCCGGCCGCTCTGAAAGCACGGCTCGCCAATTCTGCCGGCGTCAAGAATTTCGAGGATCTCGACAGAATCATCGAGAAACGGGGAATGCAGGTGCGCGAAGCCTTCAGGACCCTGGTCGAAGATCCCGCCGGCGCTCTGCCGCCGGCCGATGCGGTTTCGCCGGAGTGAGCGGAGGGATGGTTGCGGGATGACAGTGCCTCCTGTACCTAGAACACCAGATCTTGACCTCCACCAGGCCGAACCCCACCAGACTTGGACCTACACTCCAATGATGCACGCCGTCCGTCCGGACCCGGAAAGCGAAAAATACCGCATTCTGAAAGATGTCTTCGGATTCGACGGGTTCCGGCCCGGACAGGAGCCGGTGGTCGACGCGATCCTCGCCGGCAACAATGCCCTCGCGGTGATGCCGACCGGGTCGGGCAAATCGCTTTGTTTCCAGCTTCCGGCATTGGTCCGCGGCGGGCTTACGATCGTCGTCTCGCCCCTTGTCGCGCTGATGCAGGACCAGGTGGCGGCCCTCAAGCTCGCCGGGGTTCGGGCTGACACAATCAACTCGGCCAAGGACCGGACTTCCAACGTCGCGGTATGGCACAAGGTTGCGGCCGGCGATTTGGACCTGCTCTATCTCTCGCCCGAGCGGCTGATGACGGACCGCATGCTGGCCGCGATTTCGAAACTGCCGCTTTCACTTCTCGTGGTTGACGAGGCACATTGCATTTCGCAGTGGGGCGCCTCCTTTCGCCCGGAATATGACGATCTCGCCCGCCTGCAGAGCGTCTTTCCGAGGGTCCCGATCGCCGCCTTCACGGCCACAGCGGACCAGATCACCCGGCTCGACATCGCCGAAAAGCTCTTTGGCGGGAAGGCGGAAATCTTCGTCCATGGCTTCGACCGGCCGAACATCCGCCTCGACGTCGCGCTGCGCGCCGACTGGAAGAAGCAGGTTCTGGACTTCATCGAAACACATGCCGGCGAGAGCGGCGTGGTGTATTGCCTCTCTCGCAAGAAGACCGAAGAGGTCGCCGCCTTTCTGCGCGACAAGGGCTATAACGCCCTCGCCTACCATGCCGGCCTGGACAAGGAAGAGCGCGACCGCAACCAGGACATCTTCATGTCCGAGAGCGCGGTGATCATGGTCGCGACCATCGCCTTCGGTATGGGGATCGACAAGCCCGACGTCCGCTTTGTCCTGCACACCGACATGCCCGGCAGCGTCGAGGCCTATTATCAGGAATTCGGGCGCGCCGGCCGCGACGGGGCCCCCGCCCATGCGCTCATGCTCTACGGGCTCGATGATATTCGCATGCGCCGAATGTTCATCGACCAGGAGCATGGCGAAGGCGACCGGCGGCGGCGCGAACACAAGCGGCTCGATGCCCTGATCGCCTATTGCGAGGCTGCGGAATGCCGGCGCCAGTCGCTGTTGCGCTATTTCGGCGAGGAGTCGGCGCCCTGCGGAAATTGCGACGCCTGTCTCGACCCGGCGGAGACCGCTGACGGAACCGAGGATGCCAGACTGGCTCTGCGGACCATCCAGGAGACCGGGGAGCGCTTCGGCACCGTGCACATCGTCGACGTGCTGCGCGGCGGCAATACGGAACGCATCCGCAAATTCGGGCACGAAAAGGTCTCGACCTACGGCGCCGGCACCGCGCACGGGGCGAAGGACTGGCAGTCCCTGATCCGGCAACTGGTCGCGGGCGGCTTCCTCGATCTCGACATCCAGGGTTTCGGCGGCCTGTCGGTCAACAACAAGGGCAAGGCGCTGCTCGCCGGAGAGGCGGAATTCCGCTATCGTCAGGACAGCCTCCGGCGCGAGCGCAACGCGAAGACCGCGCGCTCCGCCTCCGCGCCGACAGAGTCGATGAGCGGGCCGGAACTTCGCCTCTTCAAGGCCCTGAAACAGCTCCGCTCAGAGATCGCCCGCGAAGGCAATGTCCCGGCCTATGTCGTCTTCACCGACCGCAGCCTCGCCGACATGGCGGCCAAGCGGCCGACCTGCAGGGACAGCTTCGCCGCCGTCCACGGCGTCGGGCAGGCCAAGCTGGAAAAATTCGCGGCGCCCTTCATTGATCTGATTCTGGAGCAGGCACGGAGTGATGCCTGACACGGCGCGGGAACACTTGGAGGCCCGCGCAAAAGCGATTACTTAGGTTAACCAAAGCTTCCTCCGATCCTCTGGAGCCAGATCTTGGCTGCGACCGCCACCTCAACAATGTTTGCACGACTTCGTCTGGCGTCCGGTTACGGGAGCCCGTTTCTCGTTGGTGCCGCCACTTTGGCGGCATTCGAATATGGCGCCGACCGGCTGCTTCCGGATCTCGACAGCCACATGCTTGCGGCAATGATCTTCGCCTGGCTGTTCGCGACGATCCTGATCGGGGCGTTCGGCGTGGTCCGGCACGCGGACCGGTTGGCCGAAGCTCTCGGCGAGCCTTACGGGACATTGATCCTGACCCTGGCGGTTGTCGGAATCGAAGTGGCGCTGATCACGGCGGTCATGGTAACCGGCGAGGCCTCTCCGACCCTCGCCCGCGACACCATGTTCGCCGTCCTGATGATCGTTCTCAACGGACTCTGCGGTGCCGCTCTCCTGCTTGGCGGACTGCGTCACGGACAACAGGATTACAACCTGCTCGGCGCCAGGGCCTTTATCGCCGTGCTCGTTCCTTTGGCGGTTTTTGCGCTCATACTCCCGAATTTCACGACCTCGACCACGGAACCCACCTTCGATAGCTTCCAGGCAGGCTTCTTTGCGCTGATTACCGTACTGCTGTATGGCGTGTTTCTCGGCATCCAGACCATGCGTCACCGGACATTCTTCATCGAACCGGAGGAGCGCGATCGGGTGCTCGAGGACGGTGCGGAGCCGGTGTTCGGGCACCGTCCCGGCGGCTTGCGCATGACCGCGATGCACGCCGTTTTCCTGCTCTTGACGCTGCTGCCCATAATTCTGCTCTCGAAGCGCATGGCCGAAATCGTCGACTACGGAATTGTCGAGGTATCCGCTCCGCCGGCGATCGGCGGCGTCATCATTGCCGTGCTGGTCCTCGTGCCCGAAGGTATGGCGGCCTTGCGGGCCGCGCGCTCCAACCGTCTGCAGCGGTCCATCAATCTCCTGTTGGGGTCCGCGCTGTCCACCATCGGCCTGACGGTTCCCGCGGTACTGGCCATCGGTCTCGTGTTTGGCGAGACCATCGTGCTTGGGCTCGACGATGCTTCGATGGTCATCCTCATTCTGACACTGATGATGAGCAACCTGACCTTTGGCGGGATTCGGACCAGCGTGCTTCAGGGCGCGGTTCATCTGGTCCTTTTCTGCGCCTATGTGATGCTGATCTTCAGCCCTTGAAATCCGGCGGCACTTGACGGAGCCGGCCGGCGTGCCAGATTGCCTCGCGTCCTCAAGACAATCCAATTTCCGGAGATGATTCATGGTCGATGTCGGCGACAAGGCACCTGATTTCAGCATGGCGACGGACGGCGGCGGCGAGGTCTCGCTCGGCGCCTTGAAGGGCCGGAAAGTGGTCCTCTACTTCTACCCGAAGGACGACACGCCCGGTTGCACGAAGGAGGCCTGTGCCTTTCGCGATTCCATGCCGGACTTCTCCGGCATCGATGCCGAAATCATCGGTGTCTCCAAGGACCCGGTCACCAAGCACGACAAGTTCAAGGCGAAATACGACCTCCCCTTCACCCTCGCCTCGGACGCCGAGAGCGATGTCTGCGAGCGCTATGGCGTCTGGGTCGAGAAGAACATGTACGGCAAGAAGTACATGGGCATCGAACGCACCACATTCCTGATCGACGGAGACGGAAAGATCCGCAATGTCTGGCGCAAGGTGAAGGTCCCGGGCCACGCGGACGACGTTCTAGCGGCAGCGAAAGCGCTCTGACCCTCAGACCTCGGGCGGACGAGCATCTCCCGGTGGGTTCTCACGGAACCAGTCGACTATCGACGGCATGTGCGGCTCGAACCCGCCCGGGATCGAGAAATTCAACAGTCCCGCGCGGGCATTGCTGCGGTTTTCGAAATCGTGCCGCATGCCCGCCGGGACCAGAACGAACGACCCGGCCGTGGCTTCCTGCCAGGCATCGCCGACGAGGAAGCTCATGGTGCCCTCCAGCACGAAAAACACGTCGTCCCCCTCTTCGTGAACATGAGCACCCGGCCCGGTCGTGTTCGCCTCCAGCCACCATTCGGATATCGAGTAGCGGCTGCCGGTTTCAGCGCCATCGGCTTTGAACAGCGCGCTGATCCGGCCCATCTCGTAGCCGCGTCCCCGATGCGGAGCGAGCACGACCGGCTTCCGATCCGTCATTCCTGCCTCCTCAAAACCGGCCGCGCAGCGCCTGCATGCGCGCCAGCGATTCTTTCTGCCAGACGTCGGCCGGATTGTAGAAATCCGGGAAGTCCGGCACCGTCTCCGGAATCCGGACCCGGGAGAGCTTTATCGTGGTGAAGATATGCGCGTCCGGATCGTCGAGGGTCCCGACGCGGACGAAATTCACCTTGCCCCCCGGCCCCGGAAAAATTGTTCCAGAGCGCGGCGTGACAGCGCTCGCATCGCCAGATTTTCTGGCCGTTGCCGCTGGGCGATGGCGTCGGGATCATCACCGGCGCCCTTTCACCAGCGTCGCCCTGTCCGCTTCAATCATGGCACTCAGAGCGAAACCCGAACCGGCCTCCCTCTGACACCAGAAACAGTGACTGCAATTGACGAAAAGTGGCGCGCCTTCAGGACGGCAGCGGATCACGCCGCAGGTGCGTCCGCCGTCCAGAAACGAGGCATTGCCCGACATTTCGGATCTCAATCGCGGTCAAGTCCGAATGCGCGCCATTCAGGCAAATTTGGCTCCGCGATGCAACCGAAGACAGCCTCCAAGAACAGGCACAAATCTTGCTTCTGGAGATTTGTCATGCTCTCCATACACACAAATCCGCCGGCGATGACCGCCCTCAGAAACCTGACCGGCATCCAGAGCGCGAAGGACACGGTACAGAACCATGTCTCGACCGGACTGCGCGTGACCGGCGCGGTGGAGGACGCCTCGAACTTCGCCATCGCTCAAGGGATCCGCACCGATCTTCGCGGATTCGATGCCGTCATCCAGGGACTGAACAATGCCAAGGGTATTTCCCAGGTCGGCATCGCCGGCGCCACCGCCGTCTCCAACCTCATGATCGACATCCGCAAGAAGATCACCGAAGGTGCCAACGAGGGAAACACGGCGCAACAGCAGCAGATCCTGCAGAACGACTACACGGACATGCTCGCGCAGATGCGGCAAATCCTCGAGAACTCCACCTTCAACGGCGAGAATATCCTGATCGAGGTGGCGATCCCGTTCAATCTCGTGGTCGGCACGGTGAACAACATCAACGTGCTCTCCAATATCGACGGCGGCACCCTGACCCTGCGCGGCCAGCGCATCGACGTCAGTTATGCGCGGCTCGCCAACGAGGATATCAGCACGCCTGCAAACGCGCTGGACGCCCTGACCGTCTGGGAAACCGCGATGACGGATATCGGCACGGCTCTCGGCGAGCTGGGCGCCGACGCGCGGGCTCTGAACCTGCAGACGACCTTCCTGGAAAGCACACGCGACGCCGTCGATGAGG
Source organism: Nisaea sp. (assembly GCF_965216895.1). Lineage (GTDB taxonomy): Bacteria > Pseudomonadota > Alphaproteobacteria > Thalassobaculales > Thalassobaculaceae > Nisaea. Next base: position 46,073 of record NZ_OZ244205.1, on the reverse strand, counting down.
GGCTTGGAAATATCGTCGATGCGAACATGGCCCGGGAGAGCGCCCGCCTCACGGCCCTGCAGGTCCAGGAACAGCTTGCGGTGCAGACGCTCGGCCTCGCCAACCAGCGCCCGCAGACGATCCTCGGACTGTTCCAGTAAACCCACATCTCAACCCTCCCCGGATGACCCGGTAACGGGTTCTAAGGCCTCTGGATGTCAGCCTGCACCATGGTGACGCCCGGACGCGGTCTAGAATCGGAACCCGAAGGGCAGCAGCCGGTCGATATCGAGGATGTCGGCGGTGAAATCGGCATCACCCGTATCAACGAGGATAAGGGCCGCGCCGCCGGCCTCGTCCCGCTCGATGAATTCCCGCATCACCTGGCGGCAGATCCCGCAGGGCGAACGCTCCTGCAGCGGGCCGTCAAGGCTGTCCGCCGTCGAAAGGGCGAGAAAGCGGATCTTCCGGAAACCCAAGGCTGCAGCCGCATGCAGCGCGTTGCGCTCGCCGCAGACGGTCGCGCCGAAAGAGGCGTTCTCGATATTCGCGCCGGTGACGATACGGTCCTCCGGATCGTCCGCCATGATCACGGCCGCGCCGACATGAAAATGCGAGTACGGCACATGGGCCCGCGCCGCCGCCGCGCGCGCCGCCTTCACGAGGTCGCGCAGGAGCGCCGGATCGGCCATGACCCGCTTCTCGGGGATCGACTGGCCGGCAATTCGGAAACGTCCGGCTTCCGTTTCGATCACCCCGTCCTCGTCCGCGATCGCCGGCAGCACGATCTCGATCTCGGCCATGGGCTCAGTCCTTCCGGCCGTAGACCGCTTCGGGGTCGTAGGCCTTGCCGTCCTTCACCACCGTCAGCACCGCCTTTCCGTCCTCGACCGTCGCCGCCCGGTAAAAGCAGCTGTCATAGCCGACATGACAGGCCGGCCCCGAAAGCACGCGGAGCAGCACCACGTCCTGATCGCAGTCGGTACGCAGTTCAACGACCTTCTGCACATGGCCGCTGGTCGCGCCCTTGTGCCAGATCTCGTTCCGCGAGCGGCTCCAGTAGACCGCCTCTCCCAGTTCCAGCGTGCGTGCGAGCGACTCGCGGTTCATGAAGGCGAACATCAGGACCTCGCCGGTCTCGGCATGCTGGGTGATGCAGGGGATCAGCCCCTCCGCATCGAATTCCGGCTGGAAAGCGTCGCCTTCCTCGATTTCCGCCTTGCTCCCGCGCGCGGCAAAGAGGCTGTCCGTCGTCATGTTGTCCCTCCTGAGGTCTCGTCCGGTTATAGGCCCTGCCATGCATTCGCCGCAACGGCACCAAAAGTGGACCGAACCGCCCCGGAGCGCGTACAACCTGATAGACACCGAGCACAAAATGAACGGGTCCGCATGTCCGACGTGAAGAACCTCAAGACTTTGGCCGACGCCGCGGTTGCCGTCCTCGAGACCGCCGATACGCGCGAGAAGGCAACCCTCGGCCGCGCGGCCGTCGCCGCATGGCGGGACGGCCGCTTCGAAGGGATCGGCTCTGCGACACCGCCGGAGCGCCCCGGGCGCCCGGAAAACCCTGCGCTGCGGCCGCCGCGGGAAGTGCCGAAGCGCAAGATCACCGAGGCGCCCGGGGGCCGCGTCGCCCTGCTGCATGCTCTCGCCCATATCGAACTGAACGCGGTCGATCTCTCCTGGGACATGATCGCGCGTTACACCGATCACGATCTGCCGGAAGGCTTCTACATCGACTGGATGAAGGTCGCCGACGACGAGTCGAAGCATTTTCTGATGCTCTCCGACCGGCTCGAGGAACTCGGCTCGTACTACGGTGCCCTGAATGCACATGACGGTCTCTGGCAGGCGGCGACCGAGACAGCGTCCGATCTGCTCGCCCGTCTCTCCATCGTACCGCTGGTGCTCGAGGCGCGCGGCCTCGACGTGACGCCGGCGATGATCAAGAAAATGCGCGAGGTCGGCGACGACGCGAGCGCCGAGATCCTGCAGGTGATCTTCGACGACGAAATCACCCATGTCGCCGTCGGCAAGCGCTGGTTCGACCATGTCTGCGACCGCGAAGGCAAACCCAGGATCGAGACCTGGCAGCATCTGGTGCGGACCCATTTCCGCGGCGGCGTTAAGCCGCCATTCAATGTCCCGGCCCGCGAGCTCGCAGGATTCGCCGCCGCCTTCTATGTGCCGCTCGGCGAGGAATTCCTGGCCCAGCAGGAAGACGGCCGGGACGGATGAGCGCCCCGCTCTCCCGGGAGTTCGTGCGGCACTTCGAGGCACCGCGCGAGCTTGTATGGGAAGCGCTCGCCGACACCAGGCGCTACAACGAGTCCATCGGCCTGCCGAAACACCAGATCCGGGAGGAGTTGCAGCCGGACGGCAGTGTCCGCTTCTTCGCCACGGCGAAACTCGGCCCCTTCACCCTGCACTGGGAAGACATCCCCCAGGAATGGGCCGCCGGGCGCTGGTTCCGCCATCGCCGACTGTTCCTGAAAGGTCCGTTGAAACAGCTCAATGTCCTCGTCCGTTTCGAGGACGGGGAAAGCGGCTGTACCGTCCGCTACCGGATCGATGTCGAACCGGCCGGACTGCTCGGCGGCCTGATCGCACGCAAGGGCGTCTTCGCCGCGACCGAGCGCGACTTCCATCGCGTCGCCGAGCAGGTGGAAGCCTGGGCGAAGGAGCAGGCGGACACGCCCTACCCGACCGAACCGCTGATGCTCGACGAGACCCACAGCCGGAGACTGGAAACGGCACTCGGCCGCGTCGATGCGTCGCGCTACGGGCACGGGCTCGGTCAAACGCTCGCCGACTGGCTGCTCTCGGCGCAGGAAGTCGATTTGATGAGCATCCGCCCTCTGAAACTTGCCCGCATGTGGCAGGAAGAGGAACGCCACGTCATCGAGCTCTGTCTCGAGGCGGTAAAAGACGGGCTGCTGGAAAGCCGCTGGGACCTGCTCTGCCCGCGCTGCAAGGGCGCCAAGCTCTCCGAGACCAGTCTCGACGAGTTGCCCCAGGGAGCGCACTGCGCGTCCTGCAACGTCAGCTACGACCGCGACTTCGCCCGCAATGTGGAGTTGACCTTCCAGCCCGCGGCCAGCATCCGCAAGGTGGTGCATGGCGAGTTCTGCCTCTTCGGTCCGATGTCGACGCCGCATGTCCGCCTGCAGGTCCGCATCGCTCCCGGCGGCAGCGAAGACGTGGAGACGGAGCTCGCACCCGGGTCCTACCGGATCCGGACGCTGGAGCCGGGCCCGGAGCGCATTCTCGATTTTTCCGGCGGGGGTTTCCCTGCCATCGCGATCGACGAGAAGGGGATCGCGGCGGAAGCGGAGACCGCGGCGCCGGGCATCGTGACGCTGAGAAACCGCTGCGAGCGCCCGCGCGTGGTCATCGTCGAGGCGCGGGACTGGGCCGAAGACGCGCTGACCGCGCACCGGGTCACCACGATGCAGGCCTTCCGCCATCTCTTCGCCGAAGACGTGCTGCGCGGCGGCGACGAGGTCGGCATCGCCCATATCGCACTGATGTTCACCGACCTTTCCGGCTCCACTGCGCTCTACGAACGGATCGGCGACGCCCCGGCCTACGGCCTGGTTCGCGAGCATTTCGACTTTCTCTCCCGTATCGTCCGCGAGCATGACGGCGGCGTGGTGAAGACCATCGGCGACGCGGTAATGGCCGCCTTCACCGAGCCGGAAAGCGCGCTGGCTGCAGCACTGGAGATCCGCGCTCACGTGCGAGACTTCAACCAACGGCACCAGGGCAGCCCGATCGGCCTCAAACTCGGACTTCATGCCGGTCCCTGCATCGCCGTCACGCTCAATGGGCGGCTCGACTATTTCGGCGGCACGGTGAACATGGCGGCCCGCCTTCAAGGCAAGGCACGGCCGGGTGAGATCGTTCTGAGCGAGACGATTGCCGCCGATCCGGCGGCGGCGCACATTCTGAATTCGCAATGGATGGAGCAGGATCGCCAAGCTATAAGAGGCTTCTCAAGCCCCGTCAGCTTCCGGCGTCTTCCGCCGGAGGACGCAGCACAAAAATAACATCCAAACGAAAGGCCGCGCCCCAATGAGCCCGGACTCCAGCGCCCAATCCAACACTCCGAAAGTCGAACCCGAAGAAATCCTGGACGGCATCCTCGACTGGGTCGAAGCGGAAAGCCCGACCACCGACGCGGCGGCCGTGAACAAAGTCGTGGACAAGGTTCAGGGCCTCTATCAGGGGCTGGGCCTCGCGATCGAACGGACGCCGGGCCGCGATGGCTTCGGCGATATCGTTCGCGCACGCACCGAGAACGCCTCCGGCGAAAAGGGCATCCTCGTGCTCAGCCACATCGACACGGTGCATCCGATCGGCGTGAAGGAGGGCGCGTTGAAGATCCGCCGCGAGGGCGACGAAGTCTATGGCCCCGGCATCTACGACATGAAGGCGGGGGCCTACCTGCCCTACTACGCCTACCGTCACCTGCAGCGTCTCGGGCGCACGACGAAGCTGCCCGTGACCTTCCTATATGTCTCCGAGGAGGAGGTCGGCAGCCCGATCTCCCAGGAGATCATCGAGGAAGAGGCCCGCAAGGCCAAATACGTGCTGGTCACCGAACCTGCCCGCGACGGCGGCAAGGTCGTGGTCTCGCGCAAGGGCGTCGGCCGCTTCACGTTGAAGATCACCGGCCGCCCCGCACATGCCGGCGCCAAGCACGAGGACGGCCGCAGCGCGATCAGCGAGCTCGCCAACCAGATCAAGGCGATCGACGCCATGGTCGACTACGAACGCGGCGTCACCACCAATGTCGGCCTGGTCAGCGGCGGCACGGCTGTGAACGTGGTCGCGCGCGACGTGGTCGCCGAGATCGATCTTCGGGTGCTGACAAAGGAAGACGGTGAAGAGATGACGGCGCGGATCCTGGCGCTCGAGGCCCAGAATCCGGACGTCAGTGTCGAGGTCGCCGGCGGCATGAACCGCCCGCCCTTCGAGGCCACCGAGGAAAGCCTGAAGCTCTTCGAGCATGCGCGAAAATGCGCTGCGGAGGTCGGGCTCGCGCTCGAGGCCACCACCACCACCGGCGGCGGCAGCGACGGCAACTTCACCGCTGCCCTCGGCGTCCCCACCCTGGACGGCCTCGGCGCCGACGGCGCGGGCGCCCATACGCTGGAAGAGAAGATCTATTTCTCCTCGCTGGAACCCCGCGCCAAGATGTGGGTGCGACTGCTGGAAACGCTCGAGTAGCCTCAGCCCTTTCGGCACTTAACCTCAATCCTCCCAAGACAGTCGTCATCCCCCGCGAACGCGGGGATGACGACCCATTTCGGCAGGTTTGACCTACTCCGCAGCCACGGCGGATGCGAGCTGGTGGGAGACCAGCTTCGCATAGAGTCCGCCCTTGGCTACCAGCTCCTCGTGCGTGCCCGTCTCCATCAGCGCGCCCTCGCTCAGCACCGCGATCAGATCGGCGTCACGGACGGTGGAAAGGCGGTGCGCGATGACCACCGTGGTGCGGTCTGACTGCAGCCGGTCGAGGGCCATGCGCACAGCGCGCTCGTTCACCGCATCGAGATGCGAGGTCGCCTCGTCGAGAATCAGCACCGGCGCGTCCTTGAGAAACGCCCGGGCGATGGCGACGCGCTGGCGCTGACCGCCGGAAAGGCTGGTGCCGCGCTCGCCGACCTGGGTATCGAGCCCGTCGGGCAGAATTGCCACCAGATCCTCCAAAGAGGCGTGGCGCACCGCGTCCTTGAGCTCCTCCTCGCATGCGCCCGGTTTCGCCAGCAGGATGTTGGCGCGGAGCGTATCGTTGAACAGATAGGTGTCCTGGGCGACCAGCGCGATCCGGCTGCGCAGTTCGTCGAGCCTGTAGTCTCGGAGATCCGTCCCGTTCATCATCACCCGGCCCGCGTCCGGGTCCCAGAACCGCATCAGCATCTGCGCCAGCGTGGTCTTTCCGGCGCCGGAGGTGCCGACCAGCGCCACCGTCTTGCCGGCCGGAATCTCGAGGCTGAAATCGCGGATCGCCCGCCGGGTCTGCCCCGGATAGCGGAAATCCACCTTTTCGAGAGCGAGCGAAACCGGCCCCTCCTTGGCCGCCACCCCCGGTCCGTCCGTCACCGGTACCGGCTCGTTCCAGAGCCCGTAGACCCGGCGGGTGGAGCCGAGCGTATCGGCGAGCTGGCGGCCGATCTGCGCAATCTCCGAGACCGGCAGGAAGGCGGCCATGGCGAGGATGGTCAGCAAAGGCAGTACGCCCGGATCGATCGCGCCGGCGGCGGCGAGCGCCGCCCCGGTGACGACGATGGCGAGACCGCCAAGACCGGTGAAAGTTTCCAGCAGGCTCTGCTGCGCCGTGAGCTGGCGAAAGAAGGGCAGACGCAGGTTGATATGGCGCTGGCCCAGCTCGTCCAGCTTGTCGCCGCGCTCCGCCTCCTGCTGGAAGGCGACGATCTCGCCAAGGCCCTGCACGCTGTCCACCGCAAAGGCGCCGAGCTCGCCCGAAGCCTCGCGCGCTTCCGAGCCGAGCCTGTCGACCCGGCGGCGCATCAGGAACGGGCTGATCCCGACCGCGAGCAGGAAGGGAATGAGAGCAAGGGCCAGGGCCGGGCTCTCCGCTCCGAGCCAGAGCAGTACGCAGCCCGGCACAAGAATGGCGACGAAAGCCGGCGCCACGGTGTGGGCGAAGAAATACTCGACCAGTTCGATATCGTGGGTGACCAGCGTCATCAGGTCGCCGGTGCGGCGGCGGACGAGATAGGCGGGCGCCAGCGCATCGAGCTTGCGATAGGCCTCGACCCGCATCTCGGCCAGGAGTCGGAAAGCCATATCGTGGGCGAGCCAGCTCTCGAGCCAGTGCAGCACGCCGGAGAGCGGCGCCACCGCCGCGAGCGCCCAGAGAAAGGGCGTGAAGTCTTCCCCGTTCTTCAGTGCCAGCACGACGAGTGCACTCAGCACGCCGACGCCGATGAAGCCCACCACCCGGAGCACGCCAAAAAGGAAAGTGAAAAGGAGCCGCCCCTTCCAGGGCATGATCACTTTCATCAGCTCGACGACGACCTCGAACCAGGACAGCCCTTCGGCCTTGATGATGCCCTCGGTCGGCGCCTGCACCGCGCCGCCGGGAATGTCGGAGAGGGTCTCGCCGGCCGGTTCCGGCGCCTCTTCCTGCACCGCTGCCGGCTCGCCCGTCTTCGCGGCGGCGGCTTCGCGCGCCTGCTCCGCCATCAGCCCCGCATAGATGCCGCCTGCCTTCATCAGTACGGAATGGGTCCCCTCCTCGGCCACCTTGCCTTGGTCGAGCACGAGGATCCGGTCGCAATCGATCACGCTGGAAAGCCGGTGCGCGAGAACGAGCGTGGTCCGCCCCTTCATCAGCCGGTTCAGCGCGCCCTGGATCACCGCCTCGTTCTCGGCATCCACCGCCGACAGCGCCTCGTCGAGCACGAGGATCGGGGTATCGCGCAGCAGCGCCCGGGCAATCGCCACGCGCTGGCGCTGGCCGCCGGAAAGCTTGATTCCGCGCTCCCCGATCACCGTGCCGTAACCGTCGGGCAGCCCCTCGATGAACGCGTGGATGTTCGCCGCCCGGGCCGCCGCGACGACAGACGCGTGATCCGCCGCCGGATCACCCATGCGGATATTCTCCTCGACCGTGCCGTGAAAGAGGAAAGTGTCCTGGTTGACGACGGAGATCATCGAACGGATCTGCTCGAAGGAAAGCTCGTTGAGCGGCTTTCCGCCGAGGAGGATGCGGCCCTCGACCGGATCGAAAAAGCGCAGCAGGAGCCGGACGACGGAACTCTTGCCGCAGCCGCTCGGGCCCACGAGTCCGATGCGCTCGCCAGGCTGCACGGCGAAGTCCAGCCCGTCATGCACGGTGCGCTGGTTGCCCGGATAGCGGAAACCGACCTGTTCGAAGGCGATGGAGGGTTCCAGTTTGCCGCCGGCGGGAGACAGCGCATCCTCCACGTCCGGTTCGCCGTCGAGCACGCGGTAGATGCCCTTTGCGGCGGAGAGCCCGACCATGCCTTCGTGCAGCACATTGCGCAGTTCGCGCATCGGCCGGAAGACCTCGACCCCGAGCATCAGAATGACGAGCAGCGATGTCAGTTCGAGCTGGCCCTCGGTCACCCGGAAGGCGCCGAGCGCGAGCGCCGCCGCAGCGCCGCAGGCGATCGCGCTGTCGGTGATGCCGCGCGCCAGAACATTGCCGCTCAGCACCCACATCGTACTGCGGAAGACCTCGCGAGCCTTCACCTCCAGCACGTCGCCCCGCGCCTTGCTCTGGCCGAACGCCTTGAGGGTGGCGAGGCCCTGGAGGGAATCCAGGAACTCCGCGGCGAAGGAGGCATAGGCCTGCTGCCGCCGCCGGGCGCTTTTCTCGTTCGAACTGTGCCAGAGCGAGGGGGCAAAGACCGCGACCAGGGCGAATGCCAGCATCACCGCCGCCACCGGCAGGTCGATCCAGGCAACGAAGGCAAAGATCAGCAGCGGAGTCAGCAACGAGACCGCGAGCTGCGGCAGGTACTGGCCGAAATAGACCTCGAGCCGGTCCACCGCGTCGGTCAGCGCCAGCGAGATCGTGCCGGACCGCTCCCGCCCGACATAGGCCGGGCCGAGGCTCGCAAGCTTGTCGTAAACCTTGCGTCGGAGGCTGATCTGCACCTTGGCCGCAGTCTCGTGCGCCACCATGTTGCGCCACTGCTCGACCCAGCCGCGGGCGACCATGACGGCCGCGATCCCGGCGATCGCGGGCCAGAGCTCCGTCAGCGACTTCCCGGCAAAGACCTGTCCGATGAGCCAGCCAAGCAGACCGAGCCGCGCCACGCCGAGGGTGACCCCGAGCAGGCCGACCAGTATTGCCCAGGAAATGCGCCCACGGACGCCTTCGGTGAATTGCCAGAGCCGGGTCTCGAAATGCATCGCTGGGTCCCCTTGCGACAGTCCGGACGCGCGGGAGCCAGCGTCCGGATTCCAACCGCGATCAGATTATCCGAATGATAATATTCCAGCGTTGGATAAATTTTGCATCGCAATGAACAAATTTGTACTGCAAAATTGCGATCCACTCGCAGTAGGGTGCGCTCATGTTGACCGACTGGGACGATTACCGGGTCTTTCTGACCCTCGCACGCGAACGCAGCCTCACGGCAGCGGCGAAGGCATTGAATGTCAGTCATCCGACCGTCGCGCGCCGCGTGAAGTCTCTGGAGGACGCTATCGGCGCCAGGCTGTTCGACCGTCTGCCGGACGGCTACGTGCTTACGCCGGCGGCGGAACAGCTGCTCGCCGATGTCGAGGCGATGGACGATGCCGCACAGGCCATCGAGCGCCGCAGCCTCGGCCTTACCGACACGGCGCGCGGCACGGTGCGGGTCTCGGTCGGCGAGCACATGATGCAGTTCCTGACCCGGCATCTCGTCGAACTGCGCGACCGCCTGCCGGAGATCGAGATCGAGTTCCACGTCACCCACCTGATGGCGAACCTGTCGCGCCGGGAAGCGGACATCTCCATTCGCGAAGTGGTGCCGGACGCCGCAGACCTGGTGACACGGCGGATCGGCCGCTTCCGCTATGCGGTCTACGGCACGCCGCAGCTGGTCGGGCAGATCGGCAGTCCCGAAAGAGACGCTCTGAACGGCTCCCTCGCCTACCTGCCGTGGATCGGCTTCGATGAGGAGCACCACTACATGCCGGGCCAGGCATGGATCAGCCGCCTGCTCGGCAACCGTTCGCCGGCCATACGCACGAACAATGGCAACAGTCTGCATTACGCGGTCTCGTCCGGCGCCGGCGTGACCGTGCTGCCCTGCTTTGTCGGCGATGCGGATCCGTCTCTGGTCCGCGCGACGCCGGTTCTGGAGGACGTCATCGCCGACCAGTGGATGCTGGTCCATCGAGATCTGCGCACCCTGCCCCGGGTCCGCGCGATGATGGACGAACTGGCACGGCTGTTTCAGAAGGAGAAGGAAGCGCTGGAGGGGACGGTCTGAGACGCTCAGCCCCCCGGGCAAGCGCAATAGTCGCACTTGCCCGAGGTCAGGTCAGTCCCGGCTGCTATTCACAGGTGGCGGGATCGGCCTGGCATTTCGTGAGCCGCTGTTGTGCCTTGATCACATCGGCTTCGTCATTCAGCTTCTTCGCCTCCGACGCCGCGCTCTCGTCTTTGAACATGTCGACCGCGGTTTGCGCCACGCCGAGCGCTTCGGCCGCTCCGGTGTCCTTGCCGTATCCGATCTTGGTGACACGCCCCGCTTCGGAAACGGCGAGCTCGAAGGTCTGTTTGCCGAAAAGAGCGGATTTCGGGATCGGAATTTCGTATTCGGGGCCGAACTGGGCGAGCATGACCGTCCCGGTCCAGTCCTCGCTGACGAGCACCCCCGGCCCCATATTGATCTCGATATCCGCCATCGCGGGCTCACGCATCTTCAGATAGGCGCCGGCCGCGATATCGGGGCCCAGCGTCACCGGTACGAAGTCGGACTGACGAACGGTGACTCGCCCAGAAATATTGCCCAGCGCAGGCTGGAGCTCCTTCCACGCAAATTCGCTGCTCGGCCTCGGCCTGAAGGCGAGCATGCTGTCCAGTGCGACCCGGTCACCGTTCATCGTGGCATCGAACGTCAAAGAAACCGACTTGCTGCGCACCGGTTTCCCGTCCTTCATCTCGCCGTCGTTGATGTAGTCGCAGATCTTCTTCGCGAGGGCAAGGCGGGTCCGTTCTTCGGGCGAGGCATCCGGCGCTTCAATTTCCGCAAGCGGCATGACACCCGCTACTCCGGCCAAGGGCAAGACCGTTCCGGCCAGTTTAAGCGCGGCATTCAGGACCGTTTGACCTTGGCCCGTACTTGAGGTGTTCACCCCTTTGAGGCGCCCGTCCGGATGCATCTCGAAGTCCAGCGACGTGTTCGAAAAGGCCCCGTCGAGATCGCCGAGGCGGACACTTCCGCGATCTACCGGGTCCGCGTAGTGGATCATGTTCGCAGCCACCGTCGTTTGCACGATGAGTTCGTTGCGGACCGTACAGCTGACATTCCGCGTGACGGTGACGGTGCCGTCGCTGGTGGCGAGCGGATAGTTGATGATGGCGTCCGGCGTCGCGGCGCATCCCGCAGCAAGCAACGCACAGGCCGATAGCGGTATTGATTTCGTCAGGAAAGACATTCCCAGCCTCCTCAAGGTTCGCTGTTGTGCGACCAAGGAGACCGTACCGCCGTAATCTCAACGTTATAGCGCCAATAACGCGAGATATTCTCCGGTTACGGACAGCAGCGGGAGCGCGCCGCCGGACGGCTTCTCCCGGCTTGCGTCGATGGCCTCAATAAAGAGTTTCCTTGTAGCGCGCGACCATCTGTTCCTGGCTTTCGGCCGACATGTCGATGCCGACCTGGTCCTTGATCATCTGGCCGAGGCTCGGCAGTTCGGAGCGCTCGATCTGCGCCGACGGGTGCCAGAGCCGGGAGCGCATGAGCGCCTTGGCGCAATGCAGGAAAGCGGTGTCGATCGCGATCCTGATGACGGTTGCCGGCAGTCTGCCGCGCACCTCGAAGCCGGCGCGCAGGTCGTCATCGTCGCGGACCTCGGCCCGGCCCCGGATGCGCAGGGTCTCGTCCATGCCCGGCACCAGGAAGATTGCGGAAACCGTCGGATTCTCGAGGATGTTCCGCAGGGAATCGAGCCTATTGTTCCCCGGCCGGTCCGGAATCAGAAGGGTCTTGTCGTCAAGCATCGAGACGAAGCCCGGACCGTCTCCGCGCGGCGAGATATCGACCACGCCCTCGGCATTGTGGGTCGCCAGGAGCAGGAAAGGGGAAAGCTCGATGAAGCGACGGCAATGTTTGTCCAGCGCCGGGATTTCCTTCTGCCGCGCGCGTTCGTGTACGGGTTTATAGAGTGCGCGCAACGCCTCGACGGTCTCGATCTTCGCCATGATTTCCGTCCGGGAGAGAGAAAGGAACGGCAATGCTGCGCCGACGCGGAGCCGAGGTCAACTCCGCCAGCGCAGCACCGTGTCGCGGACCGGGTTTTCGAAGGCGCCGCCTTCCTTGCGCCAGGCCTCGAAGGACTTCTTCAGGCGGAAATACCATTTCGCCTGGATGTCGGAATCGTTGATCAGCATGAGCTGCGGATTGAAGGCGAGCCCGCGTTGCTGCTTGACGACGACATCGCGGTCCTGCCCGAGGAAACGCTTCACCAGCGGAACGAGCACCGGCTTCAGCGGCGAGAGCCAGGGCGCGGTCCAGTAGACCATGTGATGCACCTCGGTCTGCATCGGGCCGAGCGGCGTCACGCAGGTCAGATTGCAGAGCTGATAGCGTCCGGCGATGATGTGCTCGACCCGGACGCCCGGCAGCCGGAAGCGGATCTCCGTGGTGATCTCGCCGCCGAGGATCTTGTAGGCCGCCGCATTCTTCGAGGGCGTATGGCGCTTCATGGCGAAGCCGAATTCGGAGGGACCGAACTCCTTCGCCTTGTCATGCATGCTCTTCTCGTCGCGCCAGAGAATGCTCTTGTGCACATAGGGGCCGTGCGCCGGATCCATCAGGCCGATCACCGCATGGTCGATATGACACGGAAAATCCATGCTGACCTGGATATTCGGCGTCTCCGCGAAGTCCGGGATGCCCGGCAGTCCCGGATCCGGCAGGTCGGCAGGCCGGGCCCTGGCGTCGGCCCGGGCCATGAAGACCCAGAGTCCGCCATGTTTCTCCACCAGCGGATAGCTCCGGACCCGGATCCGCGCCGGATCGAAATCCTGCTCGGTGGTGATCGAGGGAATGAGCGTGCAGGTGCCCTCGCAATTGAAGCGCCAGCCGTGGTAGCAGCACTCGACCTCGTTTCCGACCATGCGACCGTCGGAGAGCGGAATGCCCCTGTGCGGACAGATATCGCGCAGCGCGTAGGCTTTTCCATCGGCCTGGCGGGCGATCACCACGGGCTCTCCCAGCAGGGTTTTCGCCACCATCTGCCCCGGTTTCAGAGCCGCCCCGGGCAGGGCGAAATACCAGATATCCCGGAGAAATCCGTCATCGGACTTTTGGCTGAGCTCGTTCATGGTGCCGGAGAGTGCCAAGCGCGCCGCGCGGCGGCAAGCGCCTTCATTTTCCGGCGCAGGCGACGCAGGTCGTGACCGCCGGGTCGAGTTCCAGCCGCTTCAGGGGGATTTCCTCGCCGCAGGAAACGCAATAGCCGAACTCCTCCTCCTCGATACGCTCGAGGGCGGTGCTGATGCGCCGCAATTCGAGAGCGCGGCGGCGTTCGGTTTCCTTAGCCATAGCCTGTCCCTGCAAGGCGTCCATCCGCGAAAGACGGCCCACCCGTGTCTGGTCCAGTTCCACAGGTTTGGCGGAACCGGACGCCACGTCCATCACGCTCTGGATTTCCGCGCGCCGGGCGAGAAGACGTTCGCGGAAATGGTCGAAATCGAATCCCATGACACCCCTGGCACCCGATACCGGTTCAGTAGACGAGCTGGTCGTCGCCGCCGGAGCCGCCGATCACGAGTTCGCCGCGGTCGGCCAGATCTTTTGCCGCCGTGACCATCGCCGTCTGAGCCTCCTCGACATCCTTCAGCCGCATGGGGCCGAGCGACTGCATGTCCTCGCGCAGCAGCTTCGCCGCGCGCTCCGACATGTTCGAGAAAAACAGGTCCTTCAGTTCCTCCGACGCGCCCTTCAGCGCGATCGTCAGCTTGTCCTTGTCCACTGCGCGGAGCAGCGTCTGCACTCCCGCCGGATCGATCCGCGCCAGGTCCTCGAAGGTGAACATCAGGCTGCGGATCTTTTCCGCGCTGTCCTTGTTGCGTTCCTCCAGCGCCGAGAGAAAACGGCTCTCCGTCGCCCGGTCCAGGTTGTTGAAGATCTCCGCCATCATCTCGTGCGCGTCGCGCCGGTTGGTGCGGGCGAGGTTCGACATGAACTCGGTGCGCAGCACGCGCTCCACGTCCTTCTCGATCTCCTTGTTCACCGCCTCCATGCGCAGCATCCGCATGACCACTTCCATGGCGAAGTTTTCGGGCAGGATCGAGAGCACCTTGCCGGCATGGGCCTGGCCGATCTTGCCGAGGATGACCGCGACGGTCTGCGGGTATTCGTTCTTCAGATAATTCGCGAGAACCTGTTCGTTCACGTTGGCGAGCTTGTCCCACATGGTGCGGCCGGCCGGACCGCGGATTTCCTCCATGATCTCGTTGACGCGGTCGCCGCCGAGCACCTTGGTCAGCAGCCGCTCGGTCGAATCCATCGAGCCGACGAGGGAGCCTGTGGAGGAGACCTGCTCGGCGAACTCCACGAACAGCCGCTCGACGATGTTGGAGCTGACCGTGCCGAGCCCGGCCATGACCTGGGAGACTTCCTTGATCTCCTCGTCGTCCAGCAGAGCGAAAATCTTGCCTGCCTGGTCCTCGCCGAGCGACATCAGGAGGATGGCGGCCTTCTCCGGCCCGGTAATGCCCCGGTAATCCTCACGGACCCGAATGCCCATGGTGGGAACCCTCTCTCAGATCAACCCATGCATCTGGCGAATCATAACAAATCGGAGCGATGCATCATAGTCCGGGCCTGGCGGGCCGCTTCCCTGCAGGTCAGTGCGCGAAGATGACGGGGATGTCCGACTGCTCGAGCACCTGACGGGTGGCACCACCGAAAATCAGCTGCGTCAGGCGGCTCTGCGTATAGGCCCCCTTCAGCATCAGGTCGGCTCCGAGGTCGCGCGACAGCTCGACCATCTTCGCACCCGGCCCGTTCGGCGCGTCGGCCTTGTGATGTGCGGCCTCGATCCCGTGTCCGGCAAAATAAGCCTGCAGCGCCTTCCCGTCCGGCCCGGCCGTGTACCAGCCTTCCAGCTCGACGATATGCACGGACTTCGCCGCCTTGAGGGCGCCGAGGCTCTGGCCGATCAGACGCGCCGTCTCCGTGCTGCGGTTCCAGGCGATGACCACCGTATCGCCGAACGGCTTGGTCCAGCCTTCGGGCACCAGCATCACCGGCCGGCCGCCCTCGAAGAGCGCCATCTCGAAGAGGGTCTGCCAATGCGGGCTCTTGCTCGTCCGCGCCACCACGGTGAGGTCGAAGACCCGGGACTCCTCGCCGATCTGGCGCCAGTTCGACAGGCGCTGCATATCGACCGAGAGCAGAGATGCCAGATCCGAAGCGAGACCGTCTTTCAGGGCCGCGAACTGCCCTTCCGCCTGCTCGCGCTGCGCGGCGACTTCCTCGTCGATGCCTTCATAGGAAACGACGCCACCGCTCATCGGATCGACAATCACCGGATCCGGAAGCCGGGGATAGAACAGGGCGGTGACCTTGCCGTCGAACCGGTTCGCAAATTGCGCCGCCGCGGAGACCGGCGTCACGTCGGCATTGTCAGACCCGAACGGGAGAAGGACTTGTTTCATTGCATGCGTCTCCTTGCCAGACCGGTTGTGCTGCGGCGGTGAAGCCGTTGAAAGACAGTAGCGCGTCGTGAGCGAGCGCGAGACAGATTTTCGCCCCAGTGGAACGACCACCACTCAACCGCATTGCAGCGCCGAGATCAAATCCCGCCTGAGAATATGTTCTTCCAGCCCCGCAACCGACCGACGCGGGCCCCGCGGGAATGTTCCGACACGGGAAGGCTTCTCTCAAATCTTCCCGAGACTGCCGGTCGCATCGTTCAGCGACCAGTCGAACGCATGGTCGATAACGAGGTCATCGTGCAGCAGCGGCCGGAGCCCCGGCAGGGCATAAAGCCTCAGATGCGCCAGAATCGGACCGCGCGAGCCGCCGAAATCCTCGGCGTACCAGTCGTATAGACTGGACAGCACGGCCCGATTGCCATCGACCCAGACGCCGCGCGGATGATTGACGAATTCAAGCGCCTGCTCGTCGAGCAGCCTGTCCACATTGGCTCCGGTGAAGGCCTCGCCGAGCAGCCCCGGGGAGCCGACGGCGCCGTAGCAGAGACCGTAATGCAGCCGTCCGTCCCGCCAGAAGGCGCGCAGGATGCGGTCCCGGATATCGCCAAGGCTGAGACGCCGGCCCTCGACCTCCACGATCGGCCGGTTCCACGGTGTGCCATCGCCGAAATCGATGTCGCGAATGGAGAGCACCAGATAGGCTCGTTCGATCAGACGGACCACCAGCGCATTGTGGAGGTTCAGCCAGAAGGCGTACTGCTCCGGACGGTCGAGACTGTGCACCGGGATCGCCGCGAGCTGCGAGAGATATTCGTCGAGCAGTTCCAGCTCGGCGCTCGCCACCTCGCCATAGGGCAGCAGCGGCACCCGGTCGGAACGCAGCCGCCTGTAGGTGCGCAGGAAACGGTCCCAGAGACTGTGATCGACCAGGCGCCGCGAGCCGGGACTATGCGCCTGCCAGTGGGCCAGCGGCCGCACGGGGCCCGGCCGGAAGGGACGGTCCGCACGATGCGGGCCAAGGCCGGAACATCCGCCGAGCGCCGCCGTCAGCAGCATCCCCGCCAGCAGCCGGCGGCGCCCCGGTTCCGGAGGAGTGTTCATGGCAGGATCGAGAGCCCGACCGCACCCACGCTTTCGATCTCGTAGCGGAACGCCTCGCCGGAGGCCGGGAACCGCGTCTTCATGGTCGAGCCGGTCATGACGATCATACCGGCCGAGAGCGGCCGGCCCTGGGCGCCGAGCTCGTTCGCCGCCCAGGCCAGGGCGTTCAACGGACTGCCGAGGGCCGCACCGGTGGTCGCCGTCTCGATCTCGCCGTTCGCCTCGAGTCGCGTCGGAGTCGATGCCAGGTCCAGGCCGCGCCAGTCGCCGACCGGACCGCCCAGCACGACGCCGGCGCTCCAGGCGTTGTCCGCGACAAGGGAGAGCGCATCGAAATCCGCGTAGACCGCGTTGCGGTCCTCGACCAGCTCGAAGGCGGGGATGACCGCATCGACGAAGGGGGCGATGCCTGCCGCATCATAGGCGGCCGGGGCCGCGGGCACATCGCGCCCCAGTCGCAGCGCCAGTTCGAACTCGATGCCGACGCGCTGGAAATCGGCGAGGGAAATCTCCGCCGGGGAGGCATGCACCGTGTCGTCGAAAATGGCGCCGAGCAGCGGGTGATCGACGCCGACGAAATCCTGCATCGCCTTCGAGGTCAGCGCGATCTTGTAGCCGGCGATTCCGGAGCCCGCCGCCTCGCGGCGTTGGGAAATGAACGCCTGCTGTGTCCGGTAAGCCTCGGCCATGTCCGCAAGGGCCAGGTCGCCGGTCAGGGTATGATAGGGTGTCCGGGATGCATGTTCCGCCAGCAGATGGCGGGCAACCGCATGTTCCTTTTCGCCAATTCCGCCTCGCTCCGCCATCATCTGTCCTCCCTTGCACGGTTCGGGCCGCAGTCTCTCCGATCCGCGAGCGCCCCACAAGGCCGGGCGGCGCTCGACCCGCAGACCGGCATCCCGCTTTTCAACGGCCGAAAGGATGCCCGGATGTCTCGGCTGAGATCGGTCATATCACCGCGCGAGGACCCTGTTCTCATCTCTCCGGCGGCGTGCCGGAGCCGGCCGGGGAGGGCACCGGGAACCGCGGCGCGCACCGCGATTGGCGGATTCGAACTTTCATTCGAAAAAATGTTCCGGCGCGACCTGTCCTGCAACCACGTGGTTTGTCTCGCGGTCCGGCGCTGCGGCGCGGCGCGGTCCGCGCCGGGAAGATTTTCCGTATCCCGGTTCCCGTCCGTGCCGTCACGGAATCGACCCGGAGCACACGGCCAGCGAACCTGATTTTCTGCCGATCGCTACGTTTTCCGGCGTTGCAGGGGCTGCGCCGGCCCGAATCGGCGGCTCTATCCTCTCCGTGACTCTCGGCAAGATGGTCGGCGGAGGCGGTTTCGTCGCCTTCATCTTCCGGATGATTCTTCGCCGCTCTTAGATCTTTGTTAACTGCCTTTATGGTAGTTTTTCAGAAACATAGATCGATCATGCCGTCCCGTCCGGCGCGGCACCGAGAAAGCAAAAGCGCAACCAGTGCGCATATTTTGCTGGAATTCGAATTCGTTCGAACCTATGTGTATGTCTTCGAGTTGTAACGATTCCAGTGAGAATACCGGGCGGCCGAACATGGTCATCAAGGGCAAGGTCAAGAAATCGATCAAGAAACAGCTGCGCGAACAGGGCTTCGCGGAGGTGGATCTGACGCTCGATCAGATCCAGAAGCTGCATCTGATCAACGACGATCGCGGCACGGACCGGCAGAACGACCGCTTCTGGCGCTTGGTCCGCGCGATCCGCGACCATGGTTATGCGTCCTCCGACCCCCTCCACATCTTCTATCTGGACGACAGCTTCGTACTGGTCGATGGCGGTCACCGGCTCTCCGCCGCGCGCAAGGTGGCCGAGGAATGGCTCTCCAACCTGTTCCGGGAAAAGGTGCACTATATCAGCTGCCTGGTTACCCCCGGCCCGCTTGAGAACATGATCGACAGCAATCGCCGGGTGCCCGCGGAATAAGAGCGGCCGAAACCCGCGCTCCGGCATTGGCAAGTTCCTACCGGTCCTGTATCACTTCCTCCCCAAGCGGCCCCGTAGCTCAGCAGGATAGAGCAACAGATTCCTAATCTGTAGGTCACAGGTTCGAATCCTGTCGGGGTCGCCAGTTCGCCCACCGCCACCTGCCTTTCAGACCTGTCGACAGCTAAAGCCGGGATTCCACCTCGCGTCGGGGGCATCGTCACCAAAATCGATCCGCCCCGCCCAAGCGGGAAATGCCGGATTAAAAATACTGGAAATGCGATCAGACTTCCTGCCAAGATCGGGCTAGCCGCCTACCTCTTGGATTGAGATTGTTGATCTGTCTGCCTCTCGCGACTTCGGAATCGCCGATTGTTCCGCCCGGCCGGGTTTCCGGCGCGGACCGGGTCGGTGCGCCATGAGGATCGGCCGTACCGCCGCTCTCCTGCTTGCAACGATGCCGATCGCTTCGCCCGCAGCGGCGCATATCAAGTGGTTCGAACCCTTCGATCTTTCGGCTCCGCCCAAGTCCATCGACGCCGTACTGAGCCCCACCTTCATAACTTTCTTCCTGATTTCGGTCGCCCTTGTGTACCTGTTCTTCATGGTCGACCGCATCGCGCTGCGTCGCGGCGTCATGCAGGCGCTCGACCAGCGTCTGAAGGTCTTCGACGGGCTCTCGGTCCTGATCATGCGCGGGGCAGCGGGTCTGTTCTTTGCCTCGGCCTGGGCCATGGCGGTATTCGGCGGAATCCGCTTCTATCTTGCGCCGGAACTGGGCGCCGACGAAGGCTGGGTGCCCTGGTTCCAGCTCGCCCTTGCGCTCTGCGCGCTGAGCCGTTGGACCACGCCGCTGCTCGGAGCGGGGATCCTGCTGCTCTATGCCCTGGCGTTGCACCATTACGGCGTGTTCCATCTGATCGACTATCTGATCTTCCCGGCCATCGCCTATTTCTTCATGGCGACCGCCAGCACCTCGTCCGGCTGGAAGAAATCCGGCTTCGTGACCCTGTTCGCGGCCACCGGGGTGAACTTCCTCTGGCTGTCGATCGAGAAATTCGCCTACCCGGAATGGACCTATCCGCTGCTGGCCAAACATCCCGGGATACTGATGGGAATCGATCCCGAGACCTACATGGTTCTGGCCGGGTTCGTGGAGTTCGTGATCATCTTCACCCTGCTGGGCGCCGCCTCGGTGGCGACCCGCCTGATCGCCTTCGGCTTCCAGACCCTGCTGGTTCTCGGCATATTCGAGTTCGGTCTGGTCGATGCCATCGGCCACCTGATGATCAATGCCATTCTGTTCGTGCTGATCGTACGCGGCCCGACCGATGCGCGTTACATCCTGGTGCTCTCCACGAAGTCTCCGCAGATGGAGGCCTATTTCATGACCGGCCTCTACTATCTGGCCTTCGTCAACGCCTTCATCCTTTACTATGGCCTCCATGCCCTTCTGTCCGGGTGAGGCTGCTGCGGCAGCTCCGGACTGATGGCGGGACCAACCGGCCCGGCGGTTACCGGTAAGACCTTATCGGTCCTGTACCGCTTCGTTCCCGAGCGCCCCCGCCATTCATCGTGATGGAGCGCCGGAATCGCGAAACTCAGGTCACGGCCCCGGATCCTGTCGAAATCGACGGTTTTCCTACATCCCGATCGCCCAGCGGATCAGCAGCGCTACAGCGCCGAGGGCGAGCACCCCGGCGCACCAGAGTCCGGCGAACCATGCGAGCCTGCTTATCCCCGGTGGCATCAATGATAGCCCTCACCGCTGCGCACCTTTCCCCGGAACACCCGATACGCGTAAACCGTGTAGCCGAAAATAATGGGCAGCAGCACGACGGTGCCGACCAGCAGGAACGAGAGGCTTTCGTCCGGCGCCGCCGCGGCGTGGATGGTGATCGATGGCGGGACCATATAAGGAAAGACGCTGACACCGAGGCCCGCGAAGCAGAGCACGAAGAGCGCGAGTGAGGAGAAGAAGGGCCGGCAATCGCGCCGTTTCGCGAGACCGTATCCGAGGCTCAGCGCGGCGAGTCCGGTCAGCACGGGCACCGGCGCCAGCCAGAGAAACTGCGGCAGGGCAAACCAGCGCAGCATGTAGGCCGCGTCGAGGAACGGGGTCCAGAGACTGACCACGCCGATCATCGCCACGGTGCCGATCGCCGGCAGGCGCGCCAGCCGGAAGGCTCGCTCCTGCAGCCCGCCTTCCGTCTTCATGATCAGCCAGGTCGCGCCGAGCAGGGCGTAGCCGAGCGCGACCGCCACGCCGCAGAGCAGGCTGAACGGAGTGAGCCAGTCCCACCAGCCCCCTGCATAGGCGCGGCCCTCGACGGGAATGCCCTGGAGCAGCGCGCCGAGAATGATCCCCTGGCTGAGCGCGGCGGCAAGAGATCCCAACGAGAAAGACAGATCCCAGACCCGCTTCCAGCGCTCGGTCTTCCAGCGGTACTCGAAGGCAACGCCGCGGAAGATCAGTCCGACCAGCATGGCGATGAGCGGCGCGTAGACCGCCGGCATGATCACCGCATAGGCCAGCGGGAAGACAGCGAACAGTCCGCCCCCTCCGAGCACCAGCCAGGTCTCGTTGCCGTCCCAGACAGGTGCGATGGTGTTCATCGCTGTGTCCCGCTGGTCGCGGTCCTCAAGGAACGGAAAGAGGATACCGACACCGAGATCGAAACCGTCGAGCAGGATATAGGCCAGCACCGCGACAGCGATCAGGATGGCCCAGACGAGCGGAAGATCGAGTTCCATGATCAGCCCTCCCCTCCCGCGGATCGCTTGCCTTGTCCCATGCCGGCGGCTCTGGCCGGTTCGGTTTCGGGCGGGCCGCTCTCGTGAACCGCCGGCGTCTTCGCCATGAGCCTGAACAGGTAGAAGACACCCGCGCCGAAGACAAAGAAGTAAACCACCGCAAACACCGCCAGCGAGGTCGCGACCGCCGGCGCGTCGAGCGGCGAGGCCGAGTCGACCGTGCGCAGCAGGCCATAGACCGTGTAGGGCTGCCGGCCGACCTCGGTGGTGATCCAGCCCGCCAGCACGGCAACGAAGCCCGACGGCCCCATCAGGATGGCCGCCCGATGCGCCCATCCGGGCACGTAGAGGCGGCCCCGGGCCCGAAGCCAGAGCGCCCAGAGCCCGAGCCCGACCATGGCCAGGCCGAGCCCCACCATGACCCGGAAGGACCAGAAAACGATGGTCGCGTTCGGACGTTCGCCGGGCGGCCAGTCTTTCAGTCCCCTCACCTCGCCATCGGGATCCCGCGTGAGGATCAAACTGCCCAGCTTCGGGATCTCCAGGGCGAAGCGGGTTTTCTCCGCCTCCATGTCCGGCCAGCCGAACAGGATCAGCGGTGCCCCGTTCTCTGTCTCGAAATGCCCCTCCATCGCCGCGATCTTCGCTGGCTGGTGTTGCAGGGTGTTGCGACCGTGCAGATCGCCTGCGACGAGCTGCACCGGCGCCACGATCACCGCCATCCACATCGCCATGGAAAACATCACCCGCGCGCTTCCGTTCGTGCTGTCGCGCAGCAGATGCCACGCGCCGACCGCGCCGACCACGAGGGCGGTCGTAAGATAGGCCGCCAGTACCATATGGACGAAACGGAACGGAAAGGACGGGTTGAAGACGATTGCCCACCAATCCACAGGCACAAACTGGCCGGCCGCGTTGATGTCGTAGCCCGCCGGGGTCTGCATCCAGCTGTTCACGCTGAGAATCCAGAACGCCGAAAATCCGGTGCCCATGGCGACCATCAGGGTGGCGAGGAAATGCAGCCTCTTGCCGACCTTTTTCAAACCGAACAGCATGACGCCGAGAAAGCCCGCCTCGAGGAAGAAGGCGGAAAGCACCTCATAGCCCATCAGCGGGCCGAGGACAGGCCCCGTCTTGTCCGCGAAGACACTCCAGTTAGCGCCGAATTCGTAGCTCATCACGATCCCGGAGACGACGCCCATTCCGAAGACGAGAGCGAAGATCTTCAGCCAGTACTGAAAGGTATCGAGATAGACCTGCCGACCGGTCTTTAGCCAAAGCGCCTCGAGCACCGCGAGGTAGGAGGCCAGCCCGATCGAGAATGCCGGGAAAACGATATGAAACGAGACCGTAAACGCGAACTGTATCCGCGCCAGATCGACCGCAAGCGGCATATCCATGGGTCAGTGCTCCCGGTCAGAGACTTGTGGCATCTCTCGCATCTGGTTGGTTCTGGGGAATGACCGTTCCGGTGAGATCGGCGCAGAACAAGCCGCGGCGATGCAACATGGCGTCAGAGCCCGTTCAGCCGCCCCAGCACGTCCATCAGTTTCGGCACATGGGTCTTGCCTTCGCCCTGCGCATTGGCGAGGGCATAGATCTGCTGCACGGTCGCGCCGATCGGTGCTGTCGATCCCGCATCGGCTGCGACGCGGTTGTAGTAGGAGACATCCTTCAGCGCGTTCTCGATGGCGAATTGCAGCCCGCTCGCATCGCCTTTCAGCGGCCAGTCCATCACCTTCTGGAACAGCGCGTTGTTGAGCGCGCCGGCGGAGATCAGTTCGTGCAGGCCCTCGACGCTGACCCCGGCCTTGCGGGCCGTCACCACCGCCTCCGAAAACAGCGCGACCATGCTCATGGACATGAAATTGTTGATCAGCTTCAGGCTGTGTGCCGCGCCGAGCGGGCCGACATGGAAGATGTTCTTTCCGAAGCATTCGATCGCGGGACGGGCCCTCTCCAGCACCTCCGCCGGCCCGCCGACCAGCACGTTCAGCGTCCCGGCCTCGGCCTCCTTCGGTGTCATGGTGAGCGGCGTGTCCAGCATCGTCGCGCCCAGCGCCGCCAGCGCGGCGCCGATGCGCCTTGTCTCCGTCGGATCGGCCGTGGTGGAGTCGGCGACGATCAGGCCCTCGCGCGCGGCCTCCGCAATCCCGTCAGCGCCGAGGACGACACTGTCGACGACCGCAGAGTTCGGCAGGCAGAGAAAGACGATGTCGGCGGCCTCGGCGACAGCGC
Source organism: Nisaea sp. (assembly GCF_965216895.1). Lineage (GTDB taxonomy): Bacteria > Pseudomonadota > Alphaproteobacteria > Thalassobaculales > Thalassobaculaceae > Nisaea. The sequence goes on along the minus strand of NZ_OZ244205.1, from coordinate 22,667 downwards.
GGGGCGTCTTCGCCTCCGTCGCGCCGAGCGAGACCAGATGCTCGATCGGCTGCCGGTTCCGATTGCCCATGACCGCAAGGGGATACCCCTTCTCGACCAGGTTCTTCGCCATGCCGTGTCCCATCAGACCGGCGCCGATAAAGCCCACGCGCAGTTTCTCGCTCATGTCGTCCCCCCGTGATCGATCGGGTGGCAGCTTAACGGTTCGGAACGATCAGGACAGCCCCGGTTTCTCTCCCACAGCCGGTACCGGACCGTAACTCCGCGGTGCGCCGACAAAAATCGCAGCGGGCGCGGGATAGGCAATGGAGCCGTTCGGCGTCTTGACCGTGATGCGGCGGAGATGCGGATGGGACGAGAGCGCACCGGTGTCGTTGATCCGCGCGAAGGCGATGTCCGCCGCGTCGAGCTTTGCTTCCAGTTCCTCCACCGGCAACTTGCCGAAAACGCCTGCCACCAGTGCGTCGGTTTCCGCCCGGTTCCGCACCCGGGCGACGTTGCTGGAGAAACGCGGATCGGAGATCGCGCCCGCATCCTCCAGCACCTCGCGGCAGAGCACCGCCCATTCCCGCTCGCTCTGGATCGAGATCAGGACGGACGGGCCGTCCGCCGTCGGAAAGACGCCGTAAGGTGCGATGGAGGGATGGCGCAGGCCGAGCCGCTTCGGTGATTTCCCGCCCTCGTGGTTCAGCAGCGGTACCGTCATCCAGTCCGCCATCACGTCGAACATGGAGATCCGGATATCCGCCCCCGCGCCCGAGACCGAGCGTGCGATGAGCGCCTCCAGCACGGCGGCATGCGCGGTCTGGCCGGTCGCGATATCTACGATGGAAACGCCGACCCGTGCCGGCTCCTCCGGCCCGCCGGTAATCGAGCAGAGCCCGGACTCGGCCTGGATCAGCAGGTCGTAGGCCTTGCGCGCGGCGAGTGGCCCTTCGTCGCCATAGCCGCTGATCGAGAGCGTGATCAGCTTCGGATAGGTCAGCCGCAATTCCTCGACCGGGAAGCCGAGCCGGGAGAGCGCGCCCGGCTTCAGGTTCTGAACCAGCACATCAGCTTCGGCCACGAGGTCGCGGAACGCCACCTTGCCCTCGTCCGAGGCGAGGTTCAGCACGATCGATTCCTTGCCGCGGTTGAGCCACACGAAATAGCTGCTCTGACCCTTGGCGACATCGTCATAACCACGGGCGAAATCGCCCTCCGGCCGTTCGATCTTGATCACCCGCGCGCCGGCATCGGCGAGCCGCGAGGTGCAGAACGGGGCCGCGACGGCCTGTTCCAGCGCCAGCACGGTGAGGCCTTTCAGTGGAAGCGTCATGACGGGGCCTCAGAAGGAGCGCGGCAGGTCGAGGACATGCTCCGCGACATAGCTCAGGATCAGGTTCGTCGAGATCGGGGCGACCTGGTAGAGCCGGGTCTCGCGGAACTTGCGCTCGACATCGTATTCGCAAGCGAAACCGAAGCCGCCGTGGGTCTGCAGGCAGGCGTTCCCGGCCTCCCACGAGGCCTTGGCCGCGAGGTATTTCGCCATGTTCGCCTGCGCACCGCAGGGCTGGTGCGCGTCGAAGAGGCGGCAGGCCTCGTAGCGCATCAGGTTGGCCGCCTCGATCTCGATATGCGCCTCGGCGAGCGGGAACTGCACGCCCTGATTCTGTCCGATGGGGCGGCCGAAGACGACGCGATCCTTCGCATAGGCGGCCGCCTTGTCGACGAACCAGTAACCGTCGCCGATGCATTCGGCGGCGATCAGGGTACGCTCGGCATTGAGGCCGTCGAGAATGTACTTGAAGCCCTTGCCCTCCTCGCCGATCAGGTTCTCCGCCGGGATTTCCAGATTGTCGAAAAAGAGCTCGTTGGTCTCGTGGTTCACCATGTTCGGAATCTGGCGCACGGTCATGCCGTTGCCGATCGCCTGGTGCAGGTCGACGATGAAGATCGACATGCCTTCCGACTTCTTCTTGACCTCCTCGAGCGGCGTGGTGCGGGCGAGCAGGATCATCAGATCGGAATGCTGGATGCGGGAGATCCATACCTTCTGCCCGTTCACCACGTAGCGGTCGCCCTTGCGCTCCGCCCGGGTCTTCAGCTTGGTGGTGTCGGTGCCGGTGGTCGGCTCGGTGACGCCCATGGACTGCAGGCGAAGTTCTCCGCTCGCGATCCTCGGCAGGTAAAGCTGCTTCTGAGCCTCGGAGCCGTGCCGGAGCAGCGTGCCCATATTGTACATCTGGCCGTGGCAGGCGCCGGAATTGCCACCCGCCCGATTGATCTCCTCCATGATGATGGAGGCTTCGGTAAGGCCGAGGCCGGAGCCGCCGTACTCTTCGGGGATCATGGCGGCGAGCCAGCCGGCCTTGGTCAGCGCGTCGACGAATGCTTCGGGATAGCCGCGCTGCTCGTCCACCTCGCGGTGGTATTCGGGGGGGAACTCGGCGCAGAGCGCGCGCACCGCGTCCCGAATGTCCTGATAGTCGTCAGCGGGAGACATGTCTTCTCCTCTCAGATAGTGGAATGGCCGAGCGCGGCCCGGAAGCGGTTCCTCACATGCACGGCGTCGCGCGGCGGCAGTGCCCGCGGCAGTTCGTCGGCCGCGATCTTGAGCGCCGCGAAGGAGGTACCGTTCTTGGCATGCATGCGGTCGCGCAGCTCGGTGACGCCGTCCATGTCCTCTATTACCCGGGACCAGGGGAAGTTGGCGGCCTCGGCGAAGCGCGCGAGTTCGAGGCCGTTGCCGGTATGGCTCTTCTGCATGCCGGTCTCGCCGTAATGCCCGTTATCGAGGACAGCGACGGTGAGGTTCGGCGGCAGCTTCTGGCCGATGGTGGCGAGCGCGCCGAGTCCCATCAGCATCTCGCCGTCGCCGGTCAGCACCAGCACCGGCTTCTCGCGCCGGGTCATGGCGAGGCCGAAACCGACCGTCGCGGCGCTGCCCATGGCGGCCCAGAGATAGTAGTTGAGGTCGTTGTCGCCAGCGGCCATGGCATCGTAACTCGGCGAGCCAAGGCCGGTGACGACGAGCAGATCGCCACGATCCTGCAGGAGAGCCGCCGTTGCGGCGCGGCGGTCGAGGAGTTGCTTGCCCATCATTTCACCCACTTCTTTTCGCCGATGAGGCTCTGCCCGAGGAGCACGGCGGTCGCCTCGTCCCCGTTGAAGGCCATGGTGGCGGCGCCGTGCACCAGATGCGGCACGTCGTCCGGCCTGTCGGCGCGCCAGGTGCGCACGCCCATCAGCTTCAGCGCCGCCTCGGTCGCCTGTCCCATCGGGTTCTGCCACGGATTGAACTCGGCCCAGTCGCCCCGCATGGTCACCAGCATCAGCAGCGGGAAGCGCGTCATCGTCTGCAATGCGAGGGTGTTGAGGCAGTTGCCGACACCGCTCGATTGCATCAGCAAAGCGCCCCGTTCGCCGCCGAGATGAGCGCCGAGCAGGTAGCCGATCCCCTCCTCCTCGGTGGTCAGCGCCAGCGAGACAATGCCGTTATCGAGCTCGGCGGCACGGATCGCGGCGGCATGTCCCGCATCGGGCACGTAGACCAGGTGGCGGACATCGAAGCTTTTCAGGATCGGCAGGATCTGGTCCTGCCAGGACGGGGCCTCGTCGGCCGGAACAGCACTCATCTCGCCTCCTCGGACGCGATCATTATTGGTTCCGAGTGCGTAGCGCTCTGCAGAGCAAAATACGAGAAGCATATTTCTTATTCAGATATGCCATGATTATATAGATCATGGATCTGAAGCAGCTCCGCACCTTCCTCAGCGTCGCCGAGACCGGCAGTCTCAGCCGGGCGGCCGAACGGCTCAACATCGCCCAGCCGGCGCTCGGGCGGCAGATACGGATGCTGGAGGAGGAGCTCTCGGTCCCCCTCTTTACCCGGCATGGGCGCGGCATGTTGCCGACGCCTTCCGGCGAGCTCCTGGCCGACCGCGCGACGGCGATCCTCCGCATGGTCGAGGATACCCGCGCCGCGATCTCCGCCGACGCCAACGCGGTGAAGGGCACCGTCAGCCTCGGCGTGCCGCCGACCGTCGGCGAGGTCATTGCCGGGCATCTCGCGGAACGTTTCCTCACCGACTATCCCGAAGTCACGCTGCGCATCGTCCCCGCCTTCAGCGGCTATCTGCTCGACATGATCCAGCGAGGCGAGGCCGATCTCGCGGTGATGTACGACACTGGAGCGGTACGCAATGTCCGCGCAGAGCCGCTGATCGAGGAAACGCTCTATCTGGTCGGACCGCCCGGAGCCGCGACGGACGAACCGGTCGAGTTCCGGTCGCTCACAGGCAAGCCGCTGATCCTGCCAGGCCCGCGCCACGGGCTCCGCAAGCTGCTGGAAGCGGCGGCACGGGAACACGACATCGCGCTCCGGGTCATCGTCGAGGCGGACGCGCTGCAGACCCTGAAGGACCTGGTTGCGCGGGGGCTCGGCTACACCGTGCTGCCGCTCGCAGCAGTGCACGCGCAGCTCGAGGCCGGAGACCTCGCCGCCATCGCGATCCGCGCGCCGACGGTGGCCCGGAAGATGGTGCTGGTACGCTCCCTCGCCCGCCCGGAGACCAACGCGGTCCGCATCTTCGCCGACACGCTGAAGGCCGAGACCGCGGCGATGGTCCGGCAGGGCATATGGGAAGGCAGCCTGCTGTTCGACAGCGCGACGGCAAAATAGAAACGGCCCGGCCAAATGGCCGGGCCGTCCCCTGTCGATGTCAGACCGTGATCAGATGTCGAAGCGGCCCGCGTCCATCACCTTTGTCCAGGCGGCAACGAAGTCCTTCACGAACTTCTCCTTGTTGTCGTCCTGGGCATAAAGCTCGGCATAGGCCCTGAGGATCGAGTTGGAGCCGAAGACGAGATCCATGCGGGTCGCCGTCCACTTCACCGCGCCGGTCTTCCGGTCCTGGATCTCGTAGGTCTTGCCCGTCGGGACCCACTTGTAGGCCATGTCGCAGAGATTGACGAAGAAGTCGGTCGTCAGCGCGCCTTCCTTGTCGGTGAACACGCCGTGCTTGGTGCCACCGTGGTTCGTGCCCATCATCCGCATGCCACCGATGAGGCAGGTCATTTCCGGACCGGTCAGGCCCATGAGCTGCGCGCGGTCGAGCATGATCTCTTCCGGGCTCACCACATATTCAGCCTTCTGCCAGTTCCGGAACCCGTCCGCGAGCGGCTCCATCGAGTCGAAGGAGTCGGCATCGGTCTGTTCCTGGGTCGCGTCTCCGCGGCCCGGGGTGAACGGCACCGTCACGTCGAAACCGGCAGCCTTGGCAGCCTGCTCGACACCGACATTACCGGCAAGGACGATCACGTCGGCGAGGCTGGCGCCCGCGTCCTTCGCGATCGGCTCGAGCGTGGAGAGCACCTTCTCGAGGCGCTTCGGCTCGTTGCCGTCCCAGTCCTTCTGCGGCGCGAGGCGGATGCGGGCACCGTCGGTGCCGCCGCGCATGTCGGAGCCCCGATAGGTCCGGGCGCTGTCCCACGCGGTGGCGACCATCTCGCCCATGGAAAGACCGCTGGCGGCGATCTTCGCCTTGACCGCACCGACATCGTAGTTCTTGGAGCCTTGCGGAACCGGATCCATCCAGACCAGCTCTTCGGACGGAACGTCCGGACCGAAGTAGCGGGCCTTCGGGCCCATGTCGCGGTGGGTCAGCTTGAACCAGGCGCGGGCGAACTGGTCCGAGAAGTAGTCGAAGTCATTGTAAAACTTCTCGCAGATCTTCCGGTACTCCGGGTCCATCTTCATCGCCATGTCGGCGTCGGTCATCATCGGCATCTTGCGCACCGACGGGTCCGACGCGTCGACCGGCATATCCTCGTCCTTGATGTCGATCGGCTCCCACTGGTTGGCGCCGGCCGGGCTCTTGGTCAGCCGCCATTCGTAGTTCAGCAGCAGGTGCAGATAGCCATTGTCCCACTTGGTCGGGTTCGCGGTCCAGGCACCCTCGATGCCGCTTGTGATGGCCATGTTGGCCTTCGCGGTCCCGGCCGGGTTGGTCCAGCCGAGGCCCTGCTCATGCAGTTCGGCCGCTTCCGGCTCGACGCCGAGCGCACCGGCATCACCGGCACCGTGCGCCTTGCCGACGGTGTGCCCCCCAACGGTGAGTGCGACGGTCTCCTCGTCGTTCATCGCCATGCGGGCAAAGGTTTCGCGCACCTGGGCGGCGGTCTTCAGCGGATCGGACTGACCGTTGACGCCTTCCGGATTGACGTAGATGAGGCCCATCTGCACGGCAGCCAGAGGGTTTTCCATGGTCGCCGGCTTGTCGACGCTCCCATAACGCTCGTCGCTCGGCGCCAGCCATTCCTTTTCGGCGCCCCAGTAGACGTCCTTTTCCGGATGCCAGATATCCTCGCGGCCAAAGCCGAAGCCGAAGGTCTTCAGGCCCATCGACTCGTAGGCGATGGTGCCGGCGAGGATATAGAGGTCGGCCCAGCTGACCTTGTTGCCGTATTTCTTCTTCAGCGGCCAGAGAAGGCGGCGCGCCTTGTCGAGGCTCGCATTATCCGGCCAGGAATTCAGCGGCGCAAAGCGGATGTTGCCTGTACCGCCGCCGCCCCGGCCGTCGGCCAGGCGGTAGGAGCCGGCGGAGTGCCAGGCAAGACGGATCATCAGGCCGCCATAGTGACCCCAGTCGGCCGGCCACCATTCCTGGCTCTCCGTCATCAGCGCGTGCATGTCTTTCTTCAGCGCCGCAACGTCGAGCTTCTTCAGCTCTTCGCGATAGTTGAAGTCCTTGCCCATCGGGTCGGACTTGGTGTCGTGCTGGTGGAGGATGTCCAGGTTCAGCGCTTTCGGCCACCACTCGGTCGGCGTCATCTTCGCTTCGGTATTGCCGCCGTGCATCACGGGGCAGGATTTCATCTCATTCATCGGAGACCCTCCCATCTGGTCAGAACGTGGCCCACAGGGGGTGAGCGCGAATTATAATCATTCTAAAATGCCTTTTTCGCTGCCGAACGCAAGGGGGATGATGCACATTTTAGAAAGATTCTGAATTGCATCTGGAATCCGTGACATCCGCCCGCGGATTTCCCGCGCTTGATGTCTGTTGCGGCTATGCTTAACCAGACAAACGGCTTGGCTGATTGCGGAGAGGAACGGCGGAGATGAGCGGAGACAATTCTGCCGTTCGAGCACTGATACGCGAAGTACGCGACAGCGGCGATCCTGAAGCGGCGATCGAGCGGCTTCAGAACGCGCGCCGTGAACAAGGCGAGATACCCGAGCTCGTCTTTGCGCTGGTCGATCTCCAGCTCCGATGCGGACGACGGACCGATGCCATTGCGACGGCCGGACAACTCGTCGGGGCACACCCCGAGCATTCGAACGCCTGGCTGCAGCTATCGATCGCCAAGCAGGTCGCCGGCGACATGGTCGGATCGGTCGCCACCGCCCGGCGCGCCATCGCTCTCGATCCCGGCAACATCCTCGCCTTGGAAAAACTGACCGAGAGCCTGCTCTTCCAGGGGAAGCAGGAAGAAGCGCGCAGCGTTTTCCGGAAGATCCCGCACCGCCCGGGCTTTCCACCTCGGGCGAGGGTCGCGCGCTCGATCGTCATCCCGGTGTTGCGGAACGAGCCCGGCGGACCGCACGATGTAAACGCCCTTCTGGCGGATCTCGAGGATTTCGACGGAGAAGTGGTCGTCGTCTTCAATTCCGCGGAAGCCCATGCCGCATTGAAAGACCATCCCCGTATCACCCGCTCCTGCCTCAACTCGCAGAATGTCGGCGTCGGACGGGGCTGGACGATGGGGCTTTCCCTGGCGGACGGGCCGATCGTCTTCATCCTGAACAGCGATCTGCGGTTCCACGACCTCTCCAGCCTCGCTGCGATGGAAGCCGGGCTTCTTGCGGACGACCGTGCCGTCATCACCGGGGTATCGGGTGAATTCATCGATCCCGCCAACTTCAGGGTCTGCCGTGTGATCGCACCGGAAGACGTTACGGAACCGGTCGTCGTCGATAGCGTGCCGGGTCATCTCTTTGCGGTTCATGTCGATCGCTTCAATGATGCCGGGCTCGCCTTCGACACCCGCTTTGCGCCTTTCTTTTGCGAGGAACTCGACATCGGCCTGCAAGCGAAGCGCGCCGGGTTGAACGTCCGGGCAGTGCCGTCCGCCGGATGGCATCACGCACTCGGGATCAGCCGGCAAGACTATCCGGTCAGCTTTCTCGGCGCGCCCGTGGACCGCAATCGCGCCCTTCTGGACGCGCGCCTGACCCTGCGCGAGAAATGGCACCGTGTCGGTATCCCGTCGGTTACCGGCGACAGCTCCTAATCCGGCCTCAGCCGCGCCGGCGCAGATCCCGCATGTCCTGCCAGGCCCACCAGCGGGTCATGAGGTCCGCCACGAGGCGCGAAAACGGCTTGAACGGAACCTTCTCGAAGGGCAGATCGTCGAACGCCGTCCCGGAATCTGCCGCGCCCAGGATGCGGCGCGCCAGCTTGGTACCGAAATAGAGGCTACGGGTGACACCGGAACCACAATAACCGCCCGCAAGCCAGACGCCGTCCTCGAAACCGAGATGCGGCGCATGGTCAGGGGTATATGCGACTTCGCCCGACCAGGCATGGCTGATGGCGATCTCCGCGAGCTGCGGGAAGACCCGAACGATCGCTTTCTTCGTCGCCGCCGCCCTCTCCTCGGCGCTGCAGCCACGCCGCCCCATGCGACCGCCAAAGATGAAGCGCCTGCCGTCCGAGGTCGGCCGGTACCACATGAAGATGCGCCCGGACTCGCCGAACATCCGGCCTTTCGGCGACAGCTCAGCCATGAGCGCCGCCGGGATCTCCTCCGTCGCCACCGCGCCGGTCTCGATCTGCACGACGCGGCTGTGCATGGCGTCGGTACGTCGGTCCGCATAGGCATTGGTCGCCACCACGACATCGCGCGCCCGCACGGTCGAACCGCCGCAGCGCAGTTCCGATCCCCGGCCGTCCCGACGGATGCCGGTCACCGGGGTTTCGGAAAACAGCAGAACACCCGCCTCGCGCGCCTTCGCCGCCAGCGCGACGGCCAGCTTGCGTGGTTGAATTCCCCCGTCGCGCAGATAGACGACACCACCGCGGTAGAAGTCGGAACCGATCTCGGTTCGCTGATCGTCAGCGGCGATCATCTCGAACGGCAGCCCGACCGCCGAGTTCAGACGCTCGCATTCCCGCGCCATCGCGTCGTAATCCGCCACCGTCCGGGCGCCGCGGAACCGCCCGCGCATCTGCAGGTCGCAATCGAGCTTCTCGTCCGCCACGAAGGCTTCGAAATGATCGAGGGCGTTCATTCCCTCCTGCATGATCGCATAGGCTCTTGTCTCGCCGTACTTGGCCGTCAGTCCGGTCATGCCGAGCTTGTGGAAACTCGGTCCGACCATCCCGCCATTGCGCGACGAACATCCGTGGCCGATCTGTCCTGCTTCGAACAACGCGACGGAACGGCCGCCGCGGGCGAGATGAAGCGCCGTCGCCAGCCCGGTATAGCCGGCACCGACGACCGCAACGTCGATCTCGCGCGGCAGGTCTGCCCGGGACGTTTCCGGCTCCGGCGCGCCGGCTTCGTTCCAGTAGACCGCATTCCCGACCATTCCGTTCAGTCCCTCAATGTCCAGCTGTCCCGGTTGCGCGCGGTCGGAAAGCGGTCCTGCAGACCGAGTTCCTCGATCCGCGCGATGCTGGCATCGAACAGGCTCCGCATCACCGGCATCGTGTCCGGCCGCAGCGCCACGTTGCGGATGGTATCCTCTCGGTCCTTGTAGGCTTCGTAGAGCGCGCGCAAGTCGGCGACCGCATCCGACCCCGAAATATCGATTCTGAGATCGTAGGTGTCGATCTTGTAATCGCCCGAGACCTTCAGGGCCGCAGAACGCAGCGGCCCCAAAATCTCGCCGCCCGCATCCCGTCCCGCCTCGAGCGCGGCGGTCAATCTGTCCGCAAGCGGTGCGGCCGGGTCCCCTGTGAAGGCCTCCACCATTCGCTGCGGCACGTCCGGATTGTCGAGAATGTTGCCCAGGGCAAGGCAATTGCGGCCCGCCGCATGAGCATAGATCGAGTACATCCGCCGACCGTGATAAAAGGCAGCGCGTCCTTCGCTGTCCAGGGCGCCGATCTGCCGCCACTCGATGTCGGCCGTCGAAGAACAGACCTTCGCGACGACGCGGTCCGCGGACTCGCCGTCAGCCAGCATGGCGATCCCGAGATCGCCGAGCCGGCTGTCGGTGCGGTGCTGGGAGAGCATGGCGCCCCGCCCATGCGCCAACCGCACGCAGCGCGAACCGACGGCGAGGTCGGAGGTCGTGATCGCCGCGCCGTAGGCGCCCGTGCGCTCGCAGCGCCCGATTATCGAAAAGGTCATGTTTCTCTCCCTGCGCCCGGCTTGTCCGTCATCGGACCGGGCGGTGCGTGTTGTTTTTCGGCGAAGCCATCGGCCTTGTCACGCATCGGCTCTTCCGGACCGCGAAATCCGCCGGATTCGGCTCATGCGATCTTTCTGCGCAGCACCACGATCGCGGTTGCCGCGAGCGTGATCATCACGAGGAAAGTCGAGACGGCGGCAATGGTCGGATCGATATTCTCCTGGATGCCTTCCCAGATCACCTTCGGCAGCGTGTTGACCGCCCGCACGGTCAGGAACAGCACGCCGACGATCTCGTCGAAGCTGACGATGAAGGCGAAGATCGCGCCGGTGATCATTCCCGGCCGGGCCGCCGGCACCACGACATTCGTGACCGTCTGCCAGACCGAGGCGCCGAGGCTGCGGGCAGCCTGCGGAATGCGCCGGTCGAGGTTGGCGAGGGCGGCAAAGACCGAGATCGAGACATAGGGCAGTGCGAGCAGCGTGTGCGCCAGGATGACGCCGGTATAGGTATCGATCAGGTCGAGCTTGACCCAGAAGCGGTAGAAACCGAGCGACTGCACGACCGGCGGCACGAGGATCGGCGTGATCAGCACCCAGCGGGCGATGGTCGCGGCGCGGTCGGAAAGAAACCAGCAGCCGATCGAGAACGCGGTGCCGAGTGCTGTCGCGGCCGCCGCGACAGCAAGTCCGACCCAGATACTGGTCCAGGTCGCGTGCAGCCACTCCGGCGAGGTGAAATAGGCCTCGTAGTGCTGCAGCGAGAGATGCTCCTTCGGCAGTCCGATATAGCTGGTGTCGGTCAGCGACACCGGCACGACCACGAGCAGCGGAAGGACGAGGAAGGCGAGAACGAGCCAGGCGCCGGTATTGAAGAAGATTCGGAAAGCGGAGGTCTTCATCAGTGGCGTTCCAGCAGGGCGGATTTAAGGTTCACGAAGCGCGCCGCCACCAGCAGCACCAACGCGGTCGCGACCAGCAGCGCGACGGAGAGCGCGGAGCCGAGCCCCCAGGCGAGGAACTCCTGGATCTGGTAGGTGATGTATTCCGAGATCATCAGCACGCGGCCGCCGCCGAGCAGGGCCGGCGTGACGAAGAAGCCGAGCGAGAGCACGAAGACCAGCAGCGCGCCCGAGAAGACGCCCGGCAGGGTCTGCGGGAGATAGACCGATCGGAAGGCTGTCCATTCACTGGCCCCGAGGCCGCGGGCCGCATCCGTGTAGGAGCGCGAGATGCCGCGCATATTGGCAAGCATCGGCAGGACGGCGAAGGGCAGCATGACGTGGATCATCGCGATCAGCACGCCGGCCTCATTATGCATCAGCCGGAGCGGGCTGGCGATCAGCCCGACGTCGCGCAGCGTATCGTTGACAAGGCCGGAGCGGCCAAGCAGCACGATCCAGCTGAAAGAACGGATCAGCACCGAGACCCAGAACGGCAGGAGCACCAGCGCAACCATCAGCGGGGTCACGCGGCTGGCGAAATTGGAAATGGTGTAGGCGACGATATAGCCGAGCAACAGGCAGCCGATGGTGGTGATCGCGGCCACCCGGAAGGTCAGGATGAAGCTGGTCTTCACCGCGTTCGATTCCGTCATCTTCACATAGTTCCCGAAACCGAGATCGGGTTCGGTGACGGAGATCTCCCAGATGCCGAGGACCGGCAGGATATAAAAGATGATCATGATCGCCAGAGCGGGCAGCACCAGCATCCAGTAACGGGCCTTGTCGGTCAGGCGGGGCATGTCGGCTCCGGAGGGAGAAATCTGTTCTGGAAGGGCGGGACGGCAGCGAGGGGGTCTGCCGTCCCGCACTTGACGGCCGATCAGTTGATCAGCGCGTCCACGTAGAGTTCTTCGGCGGCAATCTGGTTCTTCGCGTACCATGCGTCGTTATACATGATCTGAGTCGCCAGATTCTCGGGGCTGGACGGGTTCCATTTCTGGAGCCCTTCCGGCACCAGTGCGGCAGCCGCCGGGTTTGCCGGGCCGCAACCGATCGCTTCGAGCCATTGCACCTGCAGTTCCGGCGTCTGGGCGTGAGCGATGAATTTCATCACCTCGTCGGTCCCGGCCGGATTGCCCTTCGGCACCACCCAGATGCCCGGAGCCATGACACCGCCGTTGAAGGAGACGGTGAAGGCCCCCTCGTCCATCTGGTCCTTGAGCAGGTGCGCACGGGTCGACCAGATGTTGCCGATCGCGACCTCTTCCTGCAGGAACAGGTTCTGGCTGTCACTGCCGGAGCCCCAGACGATGATGTTCTCCCGGAGCTGGCGGAAACGATCGATCGCGGCCTTGATGCCGTCTTCGGTTCCGAGCGCCTCGTAGACATCCTGCGGCGCCACGCCCATGGACATGGTCGCGCTCTCGAGCATCCCGCGGACCGACTTGCGGAACGTCCGCATGCCCGGGAAGTCCTTGACGTTCCAGACATCCTCCCAGCTCTGCGGAACATTGCCGCCGAGCAGCTTCGGATTTGCGGCGAGCACGTAGGAATAGACGTAGTTGGCGACGCCGTTGTTGTAGATCCCGCCCTCGATGACCTTCGTCTTGTCGACGACGCCGTAATCGATCGGCTGGGTGACGCCCGCCTGCTCGAGAATGATGGACGAGCCGGCACCACTATCGCAGAGATCCCAGACCACGGCACCGCTCTCGACCATCGCCCGGATCTTGCCCGCGGACGGTCCGGAGCCGTCAACGGTTACCTTGATGCCGGTTTCCTTGGTGTAGGTGTCGCACATGACTTCCTGGAGGATGTCTTTTGCCTTGCCGCCCCAGTTCACGACGATGATTTCCGTGGTGTCGGCCATCGCCTTGGCGCCGAGCGCCGGAAGGATGCCGAGGGCGCCCATGGCGGCGATGAAGCCGCGCCGGGTCAGCAGACCCTGCCGGTAGCGTTCGACCGCGATCTCCGCGATGTCCGCCTTGGCTTCGAAGTCGGTTGTTTCGGTCATTGAGAGCTCCTTGTTGCTGAATATGCAGTCTTCTTGCTTTTGCGGGGCCGCTTCAGTCGGCCTCGAGAATGACGCAGGCATCCCGATCCCATCCAAAGCCGACCTCAAGTCCGGGCGCGGGATCGATTCCGGCCTTCCAGGTCGGGCAGGAAACCAGGATCTGGCCGAGCGCACCGTGGGAGAGCAGCACCTGGCAGCGTTCCCCGAGATAGCTCACCTGCTTGACGGTCCCGGTCAGGAATTCCGAGCCGGCGGCGCCGAGGCGGATGCGTTCCGGGCGCAGCGCGACCTCGGCGCTGTCGCCTGTGACCACACCGTGATTCGAAGCATCGACCGGGAAATGCGCGTCGCCGGCAATGCACTCGAGCTGGTCGCCGGTACGTTCCTTGATCGAGACCCTGAGAAAATTGGACTTGCCCAGGAAATCGGCGACGAAACGGGTACGCGGCCGGTTGTAGAGCGCATCGGGAACGCCGGACTGCTGGATTTTCCCGTCTTTCAGGATGACGATCCGGTCGGACATGGAGAGCGCCTCGTCCTGATCGTGCGTCACATAGATAAAGGTGACGCCAAGCTGATCGTGCAGCGCCTTCAGCTCCCACTGCAGGTCGGCGCGGAGCTTTTTGTCGAGCGCGGAGAGCGGTTCATCTAGCAGCAGCACCTGCGGCTTGAAGGAGAGCGCGCGGGCCAGCGCGACACGCTGCTGCTGGCCGCCGGAAAGCTGGCTCGGCATGCGGTCGGCAAATTCGCCCATCTGTACCAGGTCGAGGCATTCGTCGACGCGGGCGCGGATCTCGGCCGCCGGCCGCTTGCGCACCTTCAGCGGGAAACCGACATTCTGCCGGACGGTCATGGTCGGGAACAGCGCGTAGCCCTGGAACACCATGCCGAAATCGCGGTGCTCCGGCGGTTCCTTCGTGATGTCCCGGCCGCGCAGGGAGACCGAACCCTCGGTCAGGTCGGTGAAGCCGGCGATCGCCGTCAGCAGCGTCGTCTTGCCGGAGCCGGACGGTCCGAGCAGGGTCAGAAACTCACCCTCGGCCACGTCGAGATCAACGTGGTCGAGCGCATGAACGCTTCCGTAGCGCTTGACCGAATTGCGGATCGAAAGGATCGGTTGGCTCATCGCGTGCGGGCGTCCTGTCGTTGGTTGCGACCGGAGCCGTTCCGGCCAAACTCGACCCGCAGGAAATCATGCTGCCACTAGAAGCCAGAAATTAATAATCAGCCACAGAATATAATCTGAAATTATTCGTCAGATGCCCGTATGCGCCGAATCGTGCCGCTTCAGGTATTCGCCGAAGAAGCTCTGGAACTGCAGCGCGACATTGGAGGTCGGGAACAGGTTGCAGGTCATGCTGTAGAGGTTGAGATTCAGCACGGGGTTGGTCGGGCGGACCGCCAGTGTCGTGAGATCGCGTCCGACCAGGGCGAAACTGTCGACCAGGGTAACCCCCAGCCCGTTGAGCGCCATCTCGAGCGCTGTCGCCGTGTGGCGAACCTCGCAGAAATAGCGCCGCTCCAAACCCTGCTTCGAGAAGACCGGGTCGATCAACTGGCCGAGCGGCGTTCCGGCGGCGTAGGAAATATGCTTCACGTGATTGAGGTCGGTGACGTTGACCCGTTCGGAATAGGCCAGTTCGTGATCCGCCGGGCAGACGCACATCATTTGCCCCTCCGCGACCGGCCTCACGGTCAGCACCGAATGGCGCGGCTGGGTGATCGAGAAGCCGAGATCCGCCCGGCCGCTGACCAGATGCTCGTTGATCTCGTCGATGCTGCCGAATTCGACCGAGAGTTTCAGCTTCGGCTTGTTCCGCACGAAGGCGGAAATCACCCGCGGCAGGATCCCGTGCCCGAGCGATGGCGTGGCGAAAAGGTTCAGCCGGCCGATCGTGCCCCCGCGCAGCTCGTTGACGATATCGTCGATCCGCTTCTGCTGCATGAACAGGTATTGCGCTTCCTGCGCGATATGCTGGGCTTCGCGGGTCGGCGTCAGCCGTCCGCGCTCGCGCACGAAGAGCGGAAAGCCGATCAGATCCTCTGTATGGCGGATCATGTTGCTGACAGCGGGTTGACTGACGTTCAGCAGTTCGGCGGCGCGCGCCGTCGTGCCGACCTCGATCACCGTGCAGATCACTTCTAGCTGCCGAGCATTTATCATTTTTCAATAACTCAAACTTATTCACACCGCCTCATAATTTATTTCACGGTGATATTTCGCCTGTCTAGCTCTAAAGAGCCAACGATCAACGGGAGTGGGCTTAATGAGCCGGAAGGAAGTGTTCGCCGTCGCCCAGATGGGCCCGGTTCACTTGAAGGATACCAAAGCGGATGTTGTCGCGCGCCTGATCGAGATGCTGCGCGAAGCCCATGGGCGCGGTGCAAAATGGGTGACCTTTCCGGAGCTTGCACTCACCACCTTCTTCCCGCGCTATATCTACGATACGGCGGAGGAATACGACGTCTATTTCGAGGAAGGCCTGCCGTCGCCGGCCATGGCGCCATTGTTCGACACGGCGAGAGAACTCGGCGTCGGCTTCTATCTCGGCTATGCGGAAAAAGTCCGAGAGAACGGCCTGTACCGCCGCTTCAACACCTCGGTGCTCGTCGGTCCGAACGGCAGCATCCTCGGCAAATACCGCAAGATTCACCTGCCCGGGACGAAGGACCCCATCGGCGATCGTGAGTTCGAGCATCTGGAAAAGCGCTATTTCGAGGTCGGGGATCTCGGCTTTCCCACATTCGCGACCCCGTCGGGCCGCATCGGCATGTGCATCTGCAACGACCGGCGCTGGCCGGAGACCTTCCGGGTCATGGCGCTGAAGGGCGCCGAGATCTTCATGCTCGGCTACAACACGCCGACACGGAACATCCATCACCCCGAGCCTGCCCATCTGCGAGAATTCCACCACCGCCTCAGCATCGAATCCGCCGCCTACCAGAACGCGGCCTGGGTCATGGCGGCGGCGAAATGCGGCGCCGAGGACGGCTTCGCCATGATCGGCGGCTCCGCCATCGTCGCGCCGACCGGCGAGGTCGCGGTGCGCGCGGTCTCCGAAGAGGACGAGGTCATCACCCACAATTGCGATCTCGATCTCGGCGCCTATATCCGGCGCTCCGTCTTCGATTTCGCCCGGCACCGCCGGATCGAGCATTACGGACCGATCACCGCGCAGACAGGGATAGAGGCAGCGGAATGACCTTCTCCCTTGCAGGACGCTGCCTCGAGACCGGCCGCATCGGCTTTGCCGTGGCGACCTCCTCCGTCTGTGTCGGCGCCAGGGTCGGGGCGGTCACCGACGGCTGTGTCGTCTTCTCCCAGGCGCGGACAGACCCGCGCTTGCACGCCTTCGGTCTCGCGGCATGGCACCGCACCGCTGACGCCGGGCAGACGCTCGCCGCCATGCGCGATGCCGCGACCGCCCCGCACTGGCGCCAGCTCGGCGTGCTGCCGTTGAAGGGCACGCCCCTGCACCACACCGGCGCCTCCTGCCTCCCGCATTGCGGCGGGGAGATCGGGACCGGCTGTCTCGCACTCGGCAATTTCCTCGGCACGCCGGATGTCCTGCCGGAAATGGTGCGCGCCTTCGAAGCGGCGACCGGCCCTCTCGAGGAGCGCCTGCAAACCGGCATGAAGGCCGGGGAGGCAGCCGGCAGCGAGAAGGAACCGCTGCAATCCGCCGCGCTCAAGGTGCTGGGCAGCGACGGACTTATGGATGCCGATCTCAGGGTCGATTTCTCCACCGACCCGCTCGCGGAGCTCAACAGGCTCTGGGACGATTGGGCACCGAAATCGGCGGCCTACCGGCTGCGTGCGATCGACCCGGATTCCGCCCCCTCCTCGGCCGCGGTCGAAGGGCGGCGGGACTGAAACCTCGACTTCCTTCGGACGCGCCGGAACGTCGTTTGACGGCATACTCGTTCCCCCAGGCGGCGCCGTTCCTGAACTCGGTCCTCTTCGTCATCGGACGGCCCCGACATGGCGGATTTCATCACCGGCCCCGGGCTCTCGCCAACGAGGACCATGCCGATGCGGGTCGCCCGGCCGATCACGCGCCGGTCAGATTCGACTTCCATGTCGTGCAGGGCGCGACCGAGCGGGGCAGACATTCGGCGGTCATGGCCGGTGCTGCACCAATCGTCATCACTATGTTCGCGATGATTGCACTTCTCCTGCTCATCCCCGATCTCGCATTATGGTGGCCGGGCCTGTTCTACTGATCCTCCAAGCGATTTTTCTGGTCCTGATCACAGAGGCGCCGAGGGCGCGAACGGAGACTTCTTGTCATGTGGCAATTCTGGGTCGACCGCGGCGGAACCTTCACCGACATCGTGGCGCAAAAGCCGGACGGGACATTGCAGACGCACAAGCTCCTGTCGGAGAACCCGGAGCGCTATCGCGACGCGGCCGTGCAAGGCATCCGCGAGCTGCTCGGCCTCGGTCCGGACGACCCGGTGCCGGCGAACACGATCGACTCCGTGAAGATGGGCACGACGGTCGCGACCAACGCCCTGCTTGAGCGCAAGGGCGACCGCACGCTGCTGCTTATCACCAAGGGATTCGGCGATCTGCTCCGCCTCGGGCACCAGACCCGGCCCCGGCTCTTCGACCTCCATATCAAGCTGCCCGAGCTGCTCTATGAGCGGGTCGCCGAAATCTCGGAACGGCTGGATGCCGAGGGAAACATCCTGACCGAACTCGACGAGGACGCCGCGCGCGCCGCCCTCCGCCAGGCCAAGGAGGACGGAATCGACAGCGCCGCGATCGCCTTCATGCACAGCTACCTCAATCCGGTGCACGAGGCCCGTGTCGCCGCCATCGCCGCCGAGGAAGGTCTTGGCCAGATCAGCGTCTCGCACCAGATCTCGCCACTTATGAAACTGGTCCCGCGCGGCGACACGACGGTGGTCGACGCCTATCTCTCGCCGATCCTGCGGCGCTATGTGAACCAGGTCTCCGACGCGCTCGGCGGCGAGGGACGGCTGATGTTCATGCAATCGAACGGCGGCCTGACCGACGCCGCCCTCTTCAACGGCAAGGACGCGATCCTCTCCGGTCCGGCCGGAGGCGTCGTCGGCATGGTGAAGACCGGCGAGCTTGCCGGCTACGACCGCCTGATCGGCTTCGATATGGGCGGCACCTCGACCGACGTCTGCCACTATGCGGGGGCCTACGAGCGCTCCTTCGAAACCGAGGTCGCGGGCGTGCGCATGCGGGCGCCGATGATGAACATCCACACGGTCGCAGCCGGAGGCGGCTCGATCCTGCATTTCCGCGACGGCCGCTTCCAGGTCGGCCCGGACAGCGCCGGCGCCGACCCGGGGCCGGCCTGCTACCGGCGCGGCGGCCCGCTGACGGTCACCGACTGCAACGTCATGCTCGGCAAGCTGCAGCCGCAGCATTTCCCCGCCGTGTTCGGCCCGGAGGCGGACCAGCCGCTCGACGCCGACGCAGTGCGGGTGAAATTCGAAGAGCTCGCGAAGCGGATCGCCGCCGAAACCGGCGAGGCGGAGCGAACGCCGGAGGACCTCGCCGAGGGCTTCCTGCGCATCGCGGTCGAGAACATGGCGAACGCGATCAAGAAGATCAGCGTGCAGCGCGGCTACGACGTCACGAAATACACCCTGCAATGCTTCGGCGGCGCCGGCGGCCAGCATGCCTGCGCCGTAGCAGACGCGCTCGGCATGGAGACGGTTTTCGTGCATCCCTTCGCCGGCGTACTGTCCGCCTACGGTATGGGGCTGGCCGAGATCCGGGCGCTGCGCGAACGCCAGTTCGACGCCCGGATCACCGCTGTCGCGGATGCCGAAAAGGTGCTGGCCGAAGCGGCTGCCGAGGCGATCGCCGAAGTCGAATCACAGGGCATCGCACCCGACGCGATCCGGGTCGAGAAACGGGCGCATCTCCGCTACCGCGGCTCGCACCAGGCCCTGGAAGTGCCGTTCGGCGACGAGGCGGAGCTGAGGGCCGGCTTCGACGAGGCGCACCGTGCCCGCTTCGGCTTCACGGCGGGAGAGCGCGAACTGGTGTTCGAGGCCCTCGCCGTCGAAGCCGTCGGCGGCGCGGCGGAGATCGCCGACACGAAGCTGCAGCGGGGCAAAGCCGAGCCCGTCCCGGCGGACCATGTCGCCAGCCATTTCGGCGGCGAGACGACGCCGCTCTACGACCGCGAGACCATGCAGCCCGGCCAGGTCGTCGAGGGCCCGGCGATCATCAAGGAGCCGACGGGCACCAACGTGATCGAGCCGGGCTGGCGCGCGGCGCTGAATGAATGGGGCCACCTGATCCTCTCCCGCGCCTATCCGATGAAACGCCGGGAGGCGGTCGGATCGGCGGCGGATCCGGTCATGCTGGAGGTCTTCAACAACCTCTTCATGTCGATCGCCGAGCAGATGGGGGCGACCCTCGCCAACACCGCCTATTCCGTGAACATCAAGGAGCGGCTGGACTTTTCCTGCGCGCTCTTCGCACCCGACGGCGGCCTGGTGGCGAACGCGCCGCATGTGCCGGTGCATCTCGGCTCCATGTCGGAATCGATCCGCACCGTGATCCGGCTCAATCCGGACATGAAGGAAGGCGACGTCTATGTTCTGAACGCGCCCTTCAACGGCGGCACGCATCTGCCCGACGTCACCGTCATCACGCCCGTCTTCGAGGGCGGCAGGCCGATCTTCTATGTCGCCTCGCGCGGCCACCACGCCGATATCGGCGGCAAGACGCCGGGCTCCGCCCCGCCGGACAGCCGCCATATCGAGGAGGAAGGCGTCCTGATCGACAATTTCAAGATGGTCGACGGCGGCGTCTTCCGGGAGGCGGAGACGCGGGCCTTGCTCTCCTCCGGCCTCTATCCCTGCCGCAATGTGACCGAGAATATGGCCGACCTCGCCGCCCAGGTGGCGGCGAACGAGACCGGCGCCCGCGAGGTCGCGAAGATGATCCGGCAATTCGGTCTCGAGACCGTGCATGCCTATATGCGGCACGTGCAGGACAATGCCGAGGAGTGCGTGCGCCGGGTGATCGACGCGCTGAAGGACGGTTCATTCGACTATGAGCTCGACAACGGGGAATTCATCCGCGTCGCCGTCCGCGTCGACCATGCGAGCCGCTCCGCCGAGATCGACTTCACCGGCACGGCCCGGAACGCGTTCAACTACAATGCTCCCCTCGCCGTCTGCCACGCGGTGGTGCTCTATGTCTTCCGCACGCTGGTCGGCGCGCCGATTCCGCTCAACGAAGGCTGTTTCAAGCCGCTGAAGATCATCGCACCGGAAGGTTCGATGATGAACGCGCAGTATCCCTCGGCCGTGATCGCCGGCAACACGGAAGTCAGCCAGCTCGCCTGCAACGCCCTGATGGGCGCGCTCGGCGCCATGGCCGGCTCCCAGGCGACGATGAACAACTTCGTCTGGGGCAACGAGAAGATCCAGAACTACGAGACGATCTGCGGCGGTACGGGCGCCGGCCCCGGCTTCGACGGTTGCTCGGCGGTGCAGACCCACATGACCAACACGCGCGGCACCGACCCCGAGGTCCTGGAGCACCGCTTCCCGGTCCGGCTCGAGGAATGGTCGATCCGCCGCGGCTCCGGCGGCAAGGGCCGCTGGACCGGTGGCGACGGCTGCACCCGCAAGCTTCGCTTTCTCGAGGACATGACCGTAACGACGCTCTGCTCGCACCGCCGCGTCCCGCCCTTCGCCGGTCCCGGCGCGGAACCGGGCGAGGTCGGCCGGGAATGGATCGAACGGGCGGAGGGCTCCCGCGTCGAACATGCGGGCAATGACCGCAACGAGGTCCATGCGGGCGATCTCTTCGTCATGCAGACGCCGTCGGGCGGCGGATGGGGCGATCCGGTTAACTGAACCTGCCGACCGCTACTTCAAGCCTGAACCGACGCTCGAGACCGATCCCGGGACACTGTTCCTTGATCGCGCGATGGGTTCAGGCCCAACCACTTCCGCTTGTGCCCTTGCCGGACAGGCGCATCTTCCTTCGCCTCTATTCCATAGATTTTCGAGCATTCTTGAGTTGCAATCGGGACAGTGAACGAAACCGCCGAATCTTCTCCCCCGGAGGGGTCTTGGCGCGTCTTTCTACCCGAATACCTGGAACAAGAAAGAACTTCAGCCTTCTGGTACAAGCGGCAAAACCGTGCATAGAATGCGCCTGACACTGGTTTTTGAGTTAATCGAGCATTATCGGACCGGTGTTTGCCTTATTGATTAGCGTCTACCAAACCCGGGGAAGACAATGATCAGTTTCTCATTTGAAGATCCAGGATCAATTTCAGTAGATTCGCCCTTTTCGATACGCGTATTCAAAAACGTCTTGTCTGCAGAAATCTATCATTCATTACAGAATGAATTTCCAACCCCAGACGAATCCTGGCGAATAGAAAAAGAAAAGAACGACAACAAGACTTTCATACACTCCCGTCAGAGGCAATTTGATGATGCCATCAGGAAATCAGAGATTTGGAGCTCCCTTACTACGGAAATCATGAGTGAGAAATTCCAGATTTCCATCGGGAACATGATTTACCCGATACTGCTCAAGTACAATAAAGAAAACAAGATTTCCCCCGCAATCAGAAGAGAGGTCCAGAGCGCCCTGGAAAATCGGGATACTTTCCTAGATTTTCTGGTGTCGCGCACACATATCAATTTACAACTCAGCTCTTTAAAACGGGGGGAATACAATAGCCCTCATACGGATGACGCGCGTAAACTGGCGACACTCCTAGCCTACTTTCCTTACGAAGACTGGCGCCCTGAATATGGCGGGGAAACCAGGTTTTTGCGCTTCCGCGACGGGAAGATACCGGATTGGTTCGACCCTTCGATGAATAGGGTGCCAGAGGAAATCCTGAACCAAGAAAACCCAGACCTGGAAGTGTTCTTCACCTCGAGATACGAGCCGAATTCCTGGAGCATGTTCTGCAAGTCGATAGACTCGTTCCACGAGGTGAGTGAAGTGAAGTGCCCGGAGCATATGAACCGTCGAACCATGGTCATGACGCTCCAGATGCATCGTCGGGAAAGCGATGAGCATTGGCAAAGAATCAAGAGTCACTCGGCTCGGGAAAACTGAGGACTGATTTCAGGAGAGAGCCCCCAATGCCAGACTGCGGCAGCCCTTCCTTCGGAAATGACAAAGCGCTCATGTTGCGGAAACACCTGACGTGACTGACCACACGCTCGAGAAGTTCTGGGCATTTCGACCTGTTCGCAAAGTCCTGGCAGGTGAAAAAGAGCTCATATTCGATAGCGCCACGAAGCTATCCGATTACCGTGCACAAACGATACTTACCAAGGAGCCGGGAACTGTCAGATGGCTGAACAGCCTTACGGAGGCAGATGTCTTA